>NZ_JAGPOX010000002.1 GCF_019038435.1 Nocardia alni | reverse complement strand
GGTCGAGGAACCGCAGGAGCAGGGCGTTGGCCTCCTCGGCGGCGGGTGGACGGCGCTCGGGGCGGTTGGTGCCGTACATCAGCAGGTAGAAGGCGGGGCGGCGCAAGCCGAACTCGACGTGGGCGTCCCAGCCGCGGCGCATGTCGGCGACCGGATCGCCGGTGTGGGCCAGCGCTTGTTTATCGGCCAGGTAGAGCTCGAAGCCGTGGATGGCCAGGGCTGTGAGAAGACCGTCCTTGTCGCCGAAGTACTGGTAGAGGGAGGCGGCGCGGATACCGGCAGCCGAGGCGACCGAGCGAGTCGAGACCGCCTGGGCTCCGTCTCGCTCGAGTATTTCAGCCGCTACTTCGATGATCTGCCGCTGGGCTCGGGTCTTCACGTCGTCCACTGTTGCGATGTTACGGCATTGCGCGTATCACTGATTCGGACAGTGCTACGACTTTATGCGTAGCGTCGATACGACAAGGAGAAGTCAGTGAATCGTGTCGGCTACGGCGCCATGCAGCTCGCCGGACCCAATGTGTGGGGGCCACCCGCCGATCCCGAGGCGGCGCGGCAGCTGCTACGGCTGGCAGTCGAGTCGGGAGTGACGTTCTTCGACACAGCGAACGCCTACGGTCCGCGCTCGGTCAACCAGCTGATCGGACAAGCACTACGGCCCTTCCCGGAGGGGGTGATCGTCGGCAACAAAGTCGGCGCGGGCCGCGGTCCGGACGGCTCGTGGCTGATCACCGACCACCCCGACACCATCCGCCGGCAGGTTCACGAAGCGCTGGCGGACCTCGGGGCCGACACCAGCGAGCTGACGTACCTCAGGCTCGGCGGCGACGGTACGGCACCGGTGAGCGATGTGCCGCTGGAGGATTCGCTCGGCGTGCTGGCGGAGTTGCGCGGCAAAGGTCTCATCCGGCGGATCGGACTGTCCGGCGCGTCACCACAGATGCTGGCACGCGCACAGCAGATAACACCGATCGCGGCCGTGCAGAACCGTTTCAACCTGCTCGACCGCAGCGGCGTGCAGGTTCTCGCCGACTGCGAGGAGCAGCAAATCATGTTCATCCCGTACTTTCCGCTGGCATCAGGGCGGCTCACCAGCTACGCCGAGCTGATCGGCCCGGCGCAACGCCTCGGCGCCACCCCCGCCCAGATCGCGCTGGCTTGGCTACTGCGCCGTTCCCCCGCCATCGTGGTCATCCCCGGCACGAAGAACCCTGCCCACCTACGCGCCAACGTCGCCGCGTCCGACCTCGCGGCCGACCTGACCGACGCCGAGGTAGCCCAGCTGACCGATCTGGTCGACGAGTCGAAAGCCGTCCTCGACCAGCCACACCAAACCACGCTCGACGCGCACAGGTCGGCCGTGGAGAGCCACCGCTGACCGGTCGTTCCGACGACCCCCTGCTCCAGAGGTCATCCGCGCGCGCAGGGGAGGGCGATCACCCGCAGATCGACCTTGTCCCGGGATACCCTCCCCTCACACGACGGCACCGGAGGAGTTGCACGATGGAACATCCCACGAGCCCGACCGATGACCACGCACCGTCGCAAGGGGGAACGGTTCCTTCAACAGCACCGAAAACCGCCCCGGCCCTCGATGCTGGTCGCGCCCGCGACATTCGCCGGGAGTTGCTGTTGATGCGGGCTTTTCAGAGCCGGGTCGGCGGCCCGCTACTGCGGCGCTTTGCCGACCCACAGCAGATCCTGCAGACCGGGATGGCGTTCTGGGCCTCACGGGTCGTTCTCACGGCGGTCGAGTCCGGTGTGTTCACCGAGCTGGCGGTGAGTCCGCTGTCGCAACAAGAACTGATGAACCGACTCGGATGGCATCCACGCGCTGCCGGCCCATTCCTCGGAGCTCTTCTCGACATGGGTTTGCTGCGGCGCAATCGCGCTGGGCTGTATGCGAACTCACGCCGGGCCGCACTGTTCTTGGACCGCGCAAAACCCAGTTACATCGGCGGACTGATGGAGCTGTCGAGCAGTCGACTCTACGATCTATGGTCGGGCCTGGGGGATCTGCTCGAGTCCGGCAGTCCCGGGGCCGAAGAAGAACACGGTGACAACGAGTTCTTTTCCTCGCTCTACCGCGATCAGGCAGCGCTGCGGGATTTTCTGGCCGGGATGACCGGGATTTCGACCGGCGAGGCGATGCTCATCGCCGCACGCTTTCCCTGGAAGAATTTCCGGACGTTCGTGGATGTCGGTGCGGCACAGGGAGCGCTGCCGGTGAGGATCGCGCTCACCCACTCCCACGTCGAAGGGGTCAGCTACGACCTCCCCGCGGTGCGGCCGATCTTCGACGAATACGTCGCATCGTTCGCACTCAGCGACCGAATCCGCTTCGTACCGGGCGACATGTTCGACGGCCCACTGCCCACCGCCGACGTGATCTGTTTCGGCCACGTGCTGCACGGCTACAGCGAAATCACGCGGCGCGAATTGATCGCCAAGGCGTACGCGGCCGTCCCGCCCGGTGGCGCGTTGCTCGTCTACGACGCCATGACCGACCCCGGGCGCAGGCACAACCTCGTCAGTTTCCTCTCCAGCCTGAACATCATGCTGGAGATGCGCGAAGGCTTCGAAGCCACAACCACCCAATGTGCCGGCTGGCTCAGCGACGCAGGCTTCGTCCACGTCAAGAAACGGCACCTGATCGGGCCTACGTCAATGGTGTTCGGGCGCAGGCCGGGAAGGTTGGCGGACCAACCGTGATGTCGAAGGAGCACAGCAGTGCCGCGCGGGCGGACCGAGTACATCCCGACTCCGGGCAACGCACTACATTGCCGCGTTCAGCGTGTTCGGACGGCTGACGATCGTTGGCCCACAGGTGATCTCGCCAGTTACTCGCTCATGCCGATTACACGGCGGTTGGATCGCCCACTTGGTATCCATCGAAGAGTCGTCCGCCGAACAGATCGAGAACCTCGGTAACGGTGTTGACCATCGGTTCGACTGCGCCCGACGCGACCGATTCCACCGCATTTGCCAAGGTTTGGGCATACGTGGTCCCTGCGGTCCGGTCGAAGGTGGTCAGTTCGCGGTGCAGCCATTTGCCGCTGCCCGTCCAGCGGCTGTTCCCTGTCAGCAGAAGATCGGCTGCGGCATGCCACACGGTGGTTGCGATCATCAGCCGCTCTGCGGGATCTTCTGATCCGATGAGATCGTCGAGCAGATCGGTGATGCGATAGCGGGATGATCGTAACTCGCTGTCGGACAAAGGATCAGGTCCTAAGGCCAGCTGCTTCGCGTATGACTCCTGGAAGAATGCACCGCTGCCGTCGACATCGACAAGGACGCAACTGTGCCCGACCAGCCGCAGCGTGCTCGGCCGCCGTTCAGCGTGTTCCTTGGCGCGGAAGTGTTGGAGGGATGCTTCGGTCTGGACGAACAGTTCGACCGGCCACGTGCCGCGGTGCATCGATGCACGATAAGGCGCCGGCGAACCTGGCAACAGCACAGTGATGTCCAGATCTGAAGTAGCGGTAGCTATCCCGAGCGCAACACTGCCGCCCAGCCACGCCGCCCGCGCCTGCGGAAAGTCTCGATTCACCAGTTGCCGGGCAACTTCCACCCCGTCGATTGCCACCCCGCCAGTGTGACATCCGGGCCGCCGCATACTTCGATCGAATGCCCGCTACTGCCGCTGGGCGGGCGATCCAGGAAGAGCCGCGCGGCGCACCGACAGATCAACGCACGGAGATGGTCTCGACCTCTGCGGCGTACGGAAATGGCTCCCCTACGGTCCAGAGGCAGTCGGGAGTTGGCCGTTGGACCCAGTGGTGGTAGGTCCGGGTATGGGCTCAGTGTCGGACCGGGTATCGCAGGTGCACAGCACGATGTCCCTGAACGACGATGGGATCGTCGAGCATCCGGTGGCCCTGATCCAGCTTCGCGAAATAAGGGATTCCCGCGCCGAACAGCACCGGTACGAGACTCACACACACCTCGTCCACCAGACCGAGACCGAGTGCCTGCTGGATGATCGTCGGACTCGCGATAGTGACGTCCTTGTCGCCGGCGATCTTTCTGGCCTCGATAATCGCGGCCTCGACCCGTCGACGAACGCTGTCCTCGGCCACCGCTGGGCGGCGTCTGTCGGTGGTCGATGGGTAACCACCACCACGGGAGCACCCACCGGGTGGTTGTCACCCCAACCCTGGGCGATATCGAACAGTCGTCGGCCGGCAACGAGCGCTCCAGTGTTTTCGGTCAGTTCGCGAAGCATCTCCGCACCGGCGCGATCGACTCGGAACGCAATGTTCTCATTCGGACTCGGCACGGTCACCTCCCCTGCCTCGTACCACTCGAACAGTTCCCCCACCTGGTCATTCGAATCCGCGATGAACCCGTCCAGCGACATCGTCATATGTGTGAATACTCTGCCCACGAGTGGCCCTCCTGCGGCTGTCGGCGATCACTGGATTCGACGGTGTACGGCCGTGGAACTCATCGGTGACGCACGCGACGGCCCATCCGTGACCATCGCCAAAGCGTTATCAGCGTAAGTCGTTCTGACTTGACCCCGTGATTTCGGCCCGGTCCGGACCGAACCACGGGGTCCCGCCAGTTCCACTCCGAGCGGCGTCGGCACCCTGGCCACTGACTTCAGTCGACACGGGTGCGCTCTCATAGCCGCTGGGCGCGTATTTCGGTCGGACCGCTGTCCAACGGCCGGAAGATCAACTGGCCGCGATCATTTCAACCGGGCAACCGTACACACATGCCGCATGTCGGATGTGGGGAGAAACCCGGCGAGGCCGGTGGGTCGTTCGGATTACGCGAAGCCCCTGAACACGCCGACCTCACCGGCTTCCTCTGCGGCTCTGGCGTAGTCCTCGATGGTGATGTTGGCGTTATCCACGTTGGTGACAACATCGCACAACTCGGAAGACACGACCCGGACGGTAGGGCTGGGCTGCTCCTCGAAAAGGTCGAGAAACAGAATCGGATGCTCTGCGCCCGTCATGGTCTCGCGGTCCGCCAGCATCACATACGCGGTGTCCGCGTCCTCCAGCTCGAGAAACTGCTCAACGGTGACGTCCCGGTAGACGGGATCATCGATTATCTCGACGAACACCTCGATACCCACATCAGGGGCGACTTCACGGTCTCGGGCAGAATGATCACCAGGACAATACCTTTCGAAGTAAGTGCAACTGCTCCAATCACAGCACATCGCACGCCCAACGCAAACCGGCCCGATCAACGCCCGCTCACGCCGCGACCCACGCGCTTTCACATACGGTAATCGTTGTGCGCCAGTCAGTCTCGGTCACCGACTTGTACCATCCGAGGAGTATGGGTCGCGTGAGGGCCGACCACGCCGCTTGAATGCCGGTGTCGAGCAGTGGGGGAGCCGGAACTCGCTGTGCCGGCGGGTGGTCCAGGGCGCTGCTGTCGTCGCCACAGGGAAACATCCGACGGAATGCGCGGACGGTTCGGTGTGGCCGTCTTCTCCGCACCAAGCAAGCCGCTGACACACCGAATCATGTGGTGGCTGAGACGAGTAGACGTTGTGCACCGACGTACCGGGCAGGACGAGGCGATCTCGGCGGTGCTTTCGACACCTTCGAGGTTCGTTCAGTGATCCGGTCGCCTACCACGTGGACCGGCGAGGTGATTCGGTCAACCATTTCTCAGACGGGAAGTTCGGTGATGCTGAGGGCGAAGTCCAAGTTCCCCACCCCGTGGTTGGCGAGGCCCACCGTGACCACGCCCGCTCCTTCCAGCCAGTGCGCCATTTTCAGGCCGCCGACATCCAGCGGGCGCAGCTCGAGGCTCTCGATGAACGCCTCCACACTTGCCTTGGCCTGCGCATTATCGCCAGCGATGAAGACATCGGGCCGCCCCTCCTCCAGGACACGCCGGAAGATGGTGTTGAACGCCTTCACCACGCTGGCGCTGGCCGGAGCCGCCTTGGCGAGTTCCTGCGCGATCGAGGTCTCCTCGCGGTGAGCCAGCCCGTCGAACGTGGGATTGAAGGGATTGCTGATGTCGACGATGACCTTGCCCGCGAGAGCGTCTCCGTACTGGGCGACGACCGGCACGACGCCGTCGTACAACAGGGCCACGATGACGATGTCCCCGGCCGGGGCGGTGCCCCATTCTCCCGTCGTGGCGCCTTCGCCGAGAGCCTTGGCCAGATCAGCGGCCTTGGACTGATCGCGGCCCATGACCTCGACGGTGTTGCCGCCCGCTATCGCCCGCGCGCCGATGGTGCGGGCCATGTTCCCGGTGCCGATGATGCTGATGTTGCTCATGAGATGCCTGCCCTTGTTGTGGTTGTTCGGTTCAGATGACGGCGATTTCGTCCTGGCCGGGGGTCAGGACGTTGACGCGGATTCGGCGGTCCTCGAACTCGTTGAGCCACACGCGGGCCCACGCCTGCTGCACGGCCTTGCTGCCGGCGTAGACGCTCCAGCCGCGGAAGGCGCCGAGGGAGGCGTTGGAGCGTACAAGCGGTCCAGGTCGTCCAGGCCCGCGGCGTCGCCCTGGATGCCGGTGACGTTGCGGCCGATCTGCTTCACGGCCTCGTCCAGGGCGTCCTGGCGGCCGCCGGTGATGACCGCGACTTTGCCGTCAAGCCTTCCCATAGTCGTTCCCTCGAGTCGGTGATGCCGTGTGTACAGGGGGTTACGGTATTAAGTACACCGCACTGTGTGCTTACGGTACTGAACGGGCCGCCGATACGCAAACTATGTACACCGATCGTTACCCAGCTGCGGTAGGGTGGACTCGTGACGGAGTTGGCGAAGGGCCCCACGGGCCGCCGCCGCGGCCGGGGCGCGCGAGCGCATCCTCAGCGCGTCCCAGCAGCTGTTCCGCGAGCAGGGCATCAACCGCACCGGCATGGACCATGCTTTGCGCCGCGGCCGAGGTGTCCAAGCGCACGGCCTACCCCCTGTGCCCCTACATCGCCGCCGCCGCCGAACTCCACGACCCCCAGCACCCCGCATCCCAGTACGCGCGCGACTACAAGAAAGCCGTTGCCGCGCGGCTCGCCGACACCGCCCGCGAAGTCGGCGCCGCCGCCCCTGAACAGCTCTGCCGGTCAGTCCATGCCGACGCCGATGATCCGTCAGGGTTGGGCTTGGCATCACCGCGGAACGCACTGAAATGCCGACGTGCGGATGGTTGGTTGCGGGCTGCGGGGCGCTGCTCATGTCACTTTGATGACAACCTTGCCCGAGGTGTGACCGTTCTCGACGGTGGCGAGGGCGGCGGGGGCGTCGGAGAGTGGATGGACCCCGGTGATGACGGGTGCGAGGACTCCGTCGAGGGCCAGCCGGGCGGACCGCTGCAGGTTCTCGCGGTCGAGGCGACGCTCGATGAAACGCCCGCCGAGGTCGGGCACGGACGAATCACCCACGGCGATGACGTTGCGGGGATCGCGGGCCAGTGGAGCGACCGTCCGTAGCGAGGCGCCTCCGACCAGGTCGATGATCCCGTCGAAGCCGTCCGGGACCAGTTCGCGTGCCGTGGTGACGACGTCCCCGGCGGTGTAGTCGATGAACCGCACTCCGATGGTCTCGGCGTGCTCGCGCTTGGCGGTGCTGCCGGTGCCGACCACACGCAACCCGCGCCCGGCGGCCAGCCGGGCGACGGCGAGGCCGACCCCGCCTCCGACCGCGTTGACCAGGACCGTGGCACCGGCCGGGAGGCCGAGCTGGTCGAGTGCGTCCACCGCGGTCGTCCCGGCCACCGGCAGTGTCGCCGCCACGGTCGCGGACAGACCCGCCGGGATGCGCGCGGTGTTCGGTGCGGACAGCACCGTTGTCTCGGCGTACGTGCCGCCGCCGGTGAGCGCGAAGCCGAAGACCGCGTCACCGACCTCGAGCCCGTCGACGTCATCGCCCAGGGCGAGCACGGTTCCCGCCGCCTCCATGCCCAGCACGCGGGGGAACGGACGCCCGCCGTCGAGCCCGGGGACCAGACCCGAGCGAAGAAGGTGGTCGAGGGGATTCACGCCGGCGACCTCGACCCGGATCAGCACCTCGCCGCGGCCGGGTGCAGGATCGGGGCGATCGAAGAACACCTGTACCTCGGGCCCGCCATACCTGCCGAAACCCCACGCCTGCCCCATCTTTCATCGCCTCCTGTGTGACCGACCCGGTGGCTCCGGGCTCTGTGGCCATCCTCATCCCTCACACCGATGTCATGGGCAACAGGCTGAGGCACAGGTCACAGCGTCAGGCCGACTCTGCCATCGGTTCCGGGGCGGTGGACAGCTCCGCCCGGTGCTGGCTGTTGGCCCTGATCAGCACGTCGAGCGCATCCCGGGTCTCGATCAAATGCGCGATATCGGCGTCGATCCGGGCGCGTTCACGCGTCATCGTCGCGAACGCGAGCTCGACGACACCCGGGTCGTCGGGGGTCTCCACGCACGGCAGCACAGTCGCGATCACCCGGCTGGACATACCCGCGTCGAACAGCTGTCGGATGACCGACACGCGCTGGACCTCGGCGTCGGAATAGTGACGCTGCCCGGCGTCGGAGCGTGAGCTGGTCAGCAGGCCCTGCTCTTCGTAGTACCGCAGTGAGCGCGGGCTCACACCCGTGCGCCTGGACAGCTCACCGATCCGCATCCCAGAAAGCCTACGCCCGCATGCTCCGAATTCAGCCTGCCGGCGACCGGTGACGACGCGGACGGACGGTGTTGTGACGGGCAGAAAACCGGCACAAACACATATGCGTACGGGATCTCCGACATCCGCAAATGCCGCTGCGCGGGCGTTGGTCGGCCTGCTGAATCGGGTTGGGTGACAGGGCCATCGATGGCGGGTTTCTGAATTGTCGGACCTGAGTTGAGCTGGTGAGCCGGCACTGCGAGGGTGTAGGGCATGACAACATCTCTGCCGGTTACCTCGGATGTGCCGGTGGTGCGTACCGACTTTTCCGACCAGGGGGCCTGGGAGCGGGTGAAGGCCGGGATCAGCTGGGTGACACCGGATGAGTTCACCGCTCATGTGTCCTTTGTCGATGACCGGGCGTTCGCCGGTGTGCCGGTCACCGATCTGCTGGAGCGCCTGCCCGACGGCAGCGTGCACGCGTTGCTCCTGGTCGTCGACGAGACCACAATTCGCTCCCCCGAACACCCGATTCTGGTCGTGGATCTCGTCCCGGAGCCTGCTCCGGACGACGATTGGCCGGGCGACGATTGGCCGGGCGGGCCTTCCGGTCGAACGTTCCGGGCGCTTCCGCACACGATCCAGGAGATCGAGAACAACCTCTCGATTGCCAACATGGGTTGGGAGGACTTCACCAATGACATCGATGACGACGGCATACGGCGGGAACACATGCTCTACGGTCGCGTCGAGGACTTGGCCGACGACCAGGTCGACGAATAGTCGCGGATTGACGACCGGCCGAGCCGGTCATCGCGCGAATCGAGTTCTCGGCCTCTGGATTTCGGCATCGTCCCGCCAGCCGTGCCCGGCCGTATCGAGCTGGCCGGGTCCGGCGAGATCACCTACGACTGGGCGTCCGACACCTTCGTATCAGTCGAGTTCGGGACCGAGCGGACGTCGGTAGGACAGATCGGTGCGGTCGCGTGCGATCGGACCGGGCTGCACCCGCTCGACGGGTGGTAGATCGGGATCAGCTAATCCGCCAACCCATTCCAGCAGCGAGGCCCGGTGTGCGATCGCCCAGCGGCCGTCTCGGCGCTCGAAGCGGTCGATGTACCGGCCGCCGTGCAGCGTCAGGGGCGTGCCGTTGAGGTTCTGGCCGACCATGACGTAATACGTTTCGGTGTGGGCGGTGTCGCCGTCCAGTTCGCAGGTGTGGTTCATTACGTAGTGGTGGTGGCCGCGGTGGTTCTGGCGGTGGCCGTCGAATGCCCACGTGATGAACTCCGCTACACCGGCTTTGATGAGGCCGTGGTCGTCGATCGCGTCGGGGTGGTAGGCGGAGGCGAGTAGATCTGCGTCGAGGCGGTCAACTCCGCGGCAGTAGCGGTGGATGCAATCCAGTATTTCCTGGCGGTCCAGGAGTTCCCGGATCGCCTGTTCCGTCGTCTGTGCCATGAGGATCTCCCTCGCTACGAATGCGCTGCCTGGATGAGGGAGGCGGCGTGCCAGGCCAGGGCCTGGGTGGGGGCGGACGTGTTGCCCGAGGGCTGGTACGGGAATACGGACGCGTCCACGACGCGCAGCGCCTCTACGCCGCGCACTCGTAGCTGAGGGTCGACCACATCGTCGTCGTTCGGGCCCATCGCGCAGGTGGCGAGTGTGTGGTAGCCGCTGGCGCCGGCCACGAGGGAGTTGTGCAGGAACTCGTCCTCGGTGGCGATCTCGGGGCCCGGGTAGAGCCGCTCCCCTACCAGATCCGACACCGGGCCTTTCGCGAACAACTCCTCGGTGCGCGTGCTCATGTTGCGGATCATCTGCTGGTCGTATTCGGTGGACAGGTAGTTCGGCCGGATGACGGGACCGTCGGATCCGAGGTGGATCGAGCCGCGGCTGGTCGGGCGCAGCGGGTAGACCGCGATCATCAGGCCGGGTTTGTCGTCGACCACCAGGGCCTTGTCGTGCAGGGAGGTGTTCTTGGTCGAGATGGGGTTGAAGAAGCCGATGGAGTCGGGGCGCTGTGCGCCCGGTTCGGATGTGAAGTAGGCCAGCACATTTGCCGAGCCCTGGCTGATGATGCCGTCGCGGGTGAACAGATAGCGGGCGCCCGAGGTCAGTTGGCCGAGTTGGCTGTCGACCTGGTGGTTGTAGCCGCCGCGCCGCCGCAGGCGGTACATGAATCGCGCGCCGCGGTGCTCGGAAAGCCGCTCGCCGACATTGGGACTCTCCACGATCTGCTGAATTCCGTTGGCGCTCAGCACTGCTCCCTGGCCGATGCCCGAACGTTCCAGGAGCAGAGGGGTATCGAGGGCGCCGGCGCAGAGGATCACCTCGCGGCGGGCCGTGATGTCTGCCGTCTCGCCACGATGGTGTACGCGGACCCCGGTGGCGCGACGACCGGAGAACAGCACCTGGCCGACCTCCGCGTCGGTGAGCAGCCGCAGGTTGGAACGGCGCAGCGCGGGATGCAGGAACGCACGTGAGGCGCTGACCCGCGTTCCCCGCTTGGTCGAGAACTGCGTGTAACCGGTGCGTTCGAGATCCGAGCCGTTGACGTCGTCGACCTTGGTCATCCCGGCGGTGACGCAGGAGGCCATGAACGCCTCCGACACCGCCTCGGCGGGACGGCCGATCTCGACGTTGACCGGTCCGGCCCCGCCGTGAATCGCCGAGGGGCCCGACTGGAACCGCTCGATGTCCAGGTAGGCCGACAGGAAGGTCTGCCAGTTCCAGCCGGTGTTGCCCTGGGCCTCGAGCATGTCGAAGTCGGGCGCCCAGCCGCGATTCCAGATCAGGCCGTTGACGGTCGTCGAACCGCCGATGACCCGGCCACGGAACCACTGATCCACCGAATTCTGCGGCCCGTACGGCTGAACGGTGAACTTCTTGGTGTACTTCGGCGATTGCATCGTGAAGAAGAAGCCCTTGGGCACCAGATGGATCGGGTGCCGGTCGCTGCCTCCGCCCTCCACGACGAGCACGGACACGGCCGGGTCGGCACTCAGGCGTTCGGCGACGACCGAGCCGCCGGCGCCGCTGCCGACGACGATGTAATCAAACTCCATGAGTGTCTCCCGCACCTGTCCCGCTAGCTAATCAACCTACAATTATCCTACTAGCAAGTTATAACATAATTAAAGGGAGCTCCTGTTCCACCTCAGCCGGCAGATCGAACCAGCCTGCCGGGACGGGCGCCGGTGGCCTCGCCATCGCGGTAGGTGACCTCTCCCGCGACGACGGTAGCTGTGTATCCGGCCGCCTTCTGCAGCAGCCGCCGACCACCCTTCGGCAGGTCGTAGGCGGCATACGGCGAGCCGAACGCCAGCTGATCGAGGTCGATGACGTTGAGGTCCGCGCGCAGCCCGCGCCGGATCCGCCCGCGATCGCGCAGTCCCATCACATCGGCGGTGTCCGAGGTCATCCGGCGCACGGCCTCGCCGACCTCCAGCACGCCACGCTCCTTGACCCAGTACGTCAGCATCCAGGTCTGGAATCCGGCGTCGAGGATGAATCCGACGTGCGCGCCACCGTCGCCCAATCCCATGATCGAGCGGGGGTTGGCCAGCATCTCCTCGCACGTGCGCAGGTCTCCGCTGGCGTAGTTCGCGAACGGGACGTGGATGAATCCCAGGCCGTCGTCCTCGAGCAGCACGTCGTAGGCGACGTCCTCGGGACGACGACCCGCCCGCTGCGCGATCGCCGCCAGCGAGTCGGCCGTATCGGGGGTGTAGTTGGGCGGGTTCCCGAACCGGTACATGCGCTCGTAGGTGAGGTTCTTCAGCAGCGCCCAGCCGCTGAACTCGAAACGATCCTCGGCGAGGATCTGCTCCTTGACCCGCGGGTCACTCATCCGCGCCACGCGCTCGGCGAGGGGAAGGTGGGCCATGCCGTGATAGGTGGCCGTGCCGGCGAACGGATGCTGACTGCCCTCGAGCCCGAGCAGCAGTCCCACCGACCGCGGGGCCACGACCGGCCGCAGATCGACGCCCTGTGCCGATACCTCGTCCGAGTACTCCATCAGATCCCGCCACAGATCCTTGCCGTCGGCCCCGATCTGCCCGCTCTGCACGAGGCTGTAGACGCCCGGCCGCCCCGATTTCCGCAACGCCCGGCGCATCATCTCGAATTCGCCGATCACGTCCGGGTCCTGCACCTCGGCGACGAACTCCAGGAAGCCGCGTCCCCCGTCGGCCATGCCCTGCGCGAGACCGACCAGCTCCCGTTCGCGGGCCAGCAGGGTGGGGGTGAACTCACCGGCGAGATTGCGGTGGGCGGTCGAGCGTGAGGTCGAGACTCCGAACGCGCCGGCCCGCACGGCCTCCGCGACGAGCCGGCGCATTTCGGCCACGTCGTCGGGGGTGGCGGGCTCGAGCCGCAGCGCGCGATCGCCCATGACGTACACCCGCAGCGGCGCGTGCGGCAGCAGCGCGCACACGTCGATGTCCCAGCTCCTGCCCTCCAGCACGTCGAGGTAATCACCGAAACTCTCCCAGTTCCACGGCAATCCCTCGTGCATGACGGGCGCGGGGATGTCCTCGACACCCTCCATCAGGTCGATCAGTCCCTTGCGGTTCTCCGGCTTACAGGGTGCGAATCCGACGCCACAGTTGCCCATCAGCACGGTGGTGACGCCGTGCCAGGCCGACGGCGCGATGCTGTCGTCCCACACCGCCTGACCGTCGTAGTGGGTATGGATATCGACGAAGCCCGGGGTCACGATCTGCCCGCGCGCATCGATCTCCTCCCGTCCGGCCCCGCGGACATCTCCGATCTCCGCGATCTTCCCGTCCAGCACCGCGACATCGGCCGTGATCGGGGCGCCCCCGTCCCCGTCGTGCACGTCGCCACCGCGGATCACGAGATCGAACTGCGCGCTCGTCATATCCTTGCTCCTGTTCGCACATCGCGGTCGCGGGAAGCGGCGGCGATCTGAATAATGTTGTGCGACGCATCTATTCGCGTACCAGTGGCATGCGTCGACACGAGTTGCCGGTTGTGGGAGACGGTCGGCGCGGCGCGCGTGCGCACCACGCCGACCGCGGCATGTGGGTGGTGCTCAGAAGGAGGTGATCACCGATCGGGCGATACCGCCCTGGGCGAGTTCCTCGTACGCCTTGTTGACGTCGTGGATGCTGATCGTGCGGGAGAGCAGGTCGTCGAGATTGAAACGGCCCTGCAGATACAGCTCTGCATACATCGGGATGTCCCGCTTGAAGTTGGTGCCGCCCATGTAGACGCCGCGCACCGCCGTCTTGTTGAACAGCAGATCGGCCGGGCTGAGGTCCATGACCTCCGTCGGCGCCTGCGCGCCGACGATGTACGCCGTGCCGCCCTGCGCCAGCATCCCCACCGCCTGCTGGAGCGTCTTCTTGATGTTGCCGATGACCTCGAAGGAATGATCGACACCGCCGCCGGTGAGCTCCCGCACCGCCTCCACCGCATCCTGCTCGGCCGGGTTCACCACGTGCGTGGCGCCGAACTTCTTGGCCAGCTCGAGCTTGTCCGGCAGCAGGTCGATGCCGATGATCTTGCGGGCGCCGGCCAGGGCCGCGCCCTGGATCGTATTGAGACCCACACCGCCGCAACCGATCACCGCGACGTTGTCACCGACCCGGATACCCGCCGAGTTGATCGCGGCCCCCGCGCCGGTGGTGACGCCGCAACCGAGCAGCGCGGCCTGCGGGAAGGGCACCTCGACGGGCACCTTCACCGCGTTGTTCTCGTGCAGCAGCACCTGTTCGGCGAAACCCGAGATCTCCGAGAACTGACCGATCGGCTCACCCCCGAGGCGCATCCGCGGCGGCTGGTCGGGCGTGCGCTGAGTGCCGGTGGGGTAGTTGCGGCACAGGTTCGTCTCGCCGACCACACACCGGTCGCACGTACCGCAGAAGCCGTCGAGGCAGGCGACGATGTGATCGCCCACCGCGAACTCGGTGACGTCCGGCCCGATCGCCCGCACGACACCCGAGACCTCGTGACCGAGGATGATGGGCACCGGCGTGCCGAGACCGGGCTGGGTCGCCACATAGATATCGCTGTGACACAGGCCGCTGGCCTTCACATCGACCAGGATCTCCCGGCCCAGCGGATCGTCGAGGGTCAGATCCTCGCGGACGACGAACGGTTCGCCGATCGCGCTGATGACAGCTGCTTTCATGTACAACACCACTTCCGAGTCTCTATATGGTACTGCTAATCAATCTAGTATTGTGATAGCCACCACTGCAACAGTGTGTAGGCAACAAGGAGTCAACGATGTCCGTAGTATCCGCATCCCGGCCCGTCACGAGCCGGTACCGGACGATCAATCCGGCGACCGGTGAGGTGATCCGCGAGTGGGATCCGCTGACCGACACGGAGGTCGAGACGAAACTGGCGGCGGCCCACAGCGCCTACTCGGCCTGGCGAGAGGTGTCGCTGGACGAGCGTATTCGGCTATTCCACGTCGTCGCCGATCTGATGGAGGCCGAGCTGCCCCAGCTCGCCCGGCAGGCGACCCTCGAAATGGGCAAGATCCTGCCGCATTCGACGGCCGAGGGAGTCGGCGCCATCGATATGTTCCGGTACTACGCGAAGCACGCCGCCGAACTGCTCGCGGACGAGGAGATCGAGGTGCCCGGTCTGTCCCGGGCCATCGCGCGCCGGGAGCCGGTCGGGGTGGTGCTCGGCATCGAACCCTGGAACGCACCCCTGTTCCAGGCCATGCGAGCGGCCGTGCCGAACCTCATGCTCGGCAACACCGTGCTGGTCAAACCCGCCGAGGCATGTGCGGGCTCCACGACGATGTTCGACGAGATCTTCCTGCGCGCCGGATTCCCGGCGGGCGCCTACCAGACGCTCCTGGCCTCGACCGAGCAGATCTCGAACCTGCTAGCCGATCACCGGGTCCGCGCGGTCACGCTGACCGGCTCGGATCGAGCCGGATCGATCGTGGGCGAGCAGGCCGGCCGCCACATCAAACCCGTCGTGCTCGAACTCGGCGGCTCCGACGCGTTCATCGTGCTCGACGACGCCGACGTCGCGAAGGCGGCGGCCACCGCCGCGACCTGCCGTCTGATCATCGGGGGGCAGGCGTGCGCACTCCCGAAGCGGGTCATCGTGACCGATAAGGTCGCCGACGAGTTCATCGCGCAATTCACCGAGATCTTCCGAGGCCAGAAGCTGGGCGATCCCTTCGATCCCGAGACCACGGTCGGGCCGATGTCCAGCACGGCCGCCGCCGAGCTGTTGCAGAGCCAGTACCAGGACGCGATCGACAAGGGCGCGACCGTGCTCGTGCCGGGCGGACGGGTCGAGGGCCCCGGCGCGTTCTTCCAGCCCGCGGTCATCACCGATGTCACCCCGGCGATGCGGGTCTATCACGAGGAAGCGTTCGGGCCACTGGGCATCATCTGGCGTGTGCCGGGCGCGGAGGCGGCGGTCGCACTGGCGAACGACACGAAGTTCGGTCTCGGCGGCAGCGTGTTCTCCGAGGATCTCGACGAGGCCCGCCGCGTCGCCGGGCTCCTGGACACCGGCGGCGTCGGAATCAACGCCTTCCTGGGCGCACCCATCGAAATCCCGTTCGGCGGAACGAAGGCCTCGGGCGTGGGACGCGAACTCGGCCGATCCGGGATGGATCAGTTCGCCAATATCAAGACCTACGGCTGGGCCTGAGCCCGCCTGAATACGAAGACGAGGGCCGGGATCGGATCGATCCCGGCCCTCGTGTTCGGTCGGCCGTCAGATCAGGTCGAGGGCACGAAGACTACGCGCGTAGTTATCGATGATCTCGGGGGTGATGTGGGGAATATCCTGCGCGCCTTCGAGTTCCGCGCCGCGAACCGCGTCCCGGAAACGATCGGCGGGCGCACCGGCGCCGAGGGACGGTGGGATCGGTTCGACGTAGTTGTGCAGCAATGGCAGGACAGAGTGATGCTTCCGCCGATCGGGCAACGTCTCGACGGCGGCGCTGAACCTCTGGAACCACGTCTTGTAATCCCCGACCCGGGTGATCGCTTCCCCATGGGCGACAAGCCAATCGATGTATCGGTCGAAGCCGATGCCATCCTCGTGCGGGTTCATCGCATGGTAGGTGCGATAGTCGTCCGCCTGGCTCAGCGCACGGATCGCCGACGCCAGAAAGTCGACGGGCAGGGCGTCGTGATGTGCGCGGGCCCGGGAACCGTCGGCGGCGAGCGGATGGAACGAGTCCGGCGCCAGGCCGGTTGCCAGGACGCTCTGCAGCAGACGGGTGAACATGTCCGGCACGTTGATCTGGCCGGTGTCACGCGCATTGGCCAGGATCATGTCGCACCGGAATACGGTGACCGGGAGCCCGAACCGGTCATGTGCGTCGCGGAGCAACACCTCACCGGCCCACTTACTGTTGGCGTAACCACTGGCATAGCCGGCCTCGATCCGGCGCACCGGGCTGACCGCGCGAATATCGGCATCCTCGACGAAAGAGTCACGCGGAATCTGGCTGCCGACGCCCACCGTGGAAATGTACACATACCGCTTGCGGACACCGGTGAGTGCGAGACGGATCAGCTCCGCGGTGCCGAGTACGTTGGGGCCGAACAGTTCTCGATAGGGCAGGACGTGGTTGACCAGCGCCCCGGAATCGACGATGAGTTCGACGTCCCGCGTGAGTTCGGTCCAGGTGTCGTCGTCCAGTCCGAGCTGTGGAGCATCCTTGTCGCCGGCCACGACCCGCAGACGCGCTTTCGACAGCGAATCGAACTCCTCGCGCAGGGCGCTCCCTTCGTTGCCGAAGACCGCTTCGAGCCGGGCCTGGGCGGCCGCGTCATCGCTCGCCCGGACAAGGCAGACGACGTCGGCGTCGGCATGCCGCAGCCATTCGAGCACGAGGTACCGGCCCAGAAAGCCGGTTGATCCGGTGATCAGCACCGTGCGTGGCGTGTGCGCCGCGGCGGGCAGTGTGGTGGCGTTCGCGAGTATTTCGGCGTCGATGAGCTTGTCGACGGTGAGGTCGCTCGCGCGGAGGCTGTCGCTGTCCTCGCCGTGCACCGATTCGACGGTCGGCCGCGCGAGTTCGGGGTTTTCGAGAAATGCGGCGAGTGAGCCGAGGTCCGTCGCGGGTGAGGTGATCAGCCCGACAGGAACTTTCACATCGAAGATGTCGTGCAGCGTCGAGCCGAGGGTCAGCGCATTGAGCGAATCCCCGCCGAGATCGATGAATCGAGAAGCCGGGACGATCTCACCGTCCCGAAGGTCCAGCAGCGCCGCGACCACGTCGATGACAGTGTCGAGAACCGTTCTGCTCCCGGAGTTTTCGTGAGCGGCACGCAGCCTTCGGTCGCGCTCGCCGGCCAAGTCGGCGTAGAGAGACTCCAGTCGGTCGCCGTAATGCTGCTTGAGCTGAGGGCGTGCCAATTTCCCGATTCCGGTGAGCAGCCCGTTGGACAGCGAAAAGGGCGTCGTCTCGACGATGACGTCGCGAGGAGTCTCCGCCGACGTCAGCCCCGCGGTCTCGCCGATCTCACGAATGGCCGCGACGATATCCGTTCGCAAGGAATCCAGGTCGCCACCGGCGCGAGCGATCGCTTCCCCGGTGGGTACCGCCACGCCGAGGAGATACGGCCGAGCGCTGTTCCCATAGACGTACATCTGACGAATCGGCGCGACGGTCAGAGTGGATTCCACGTACGAGATCGTGATGAATTCGCCCTGGGACAGTTTGATGACGTTGTTGCGGCGGTCCAGATACCGAAGCTCGTCCGGCCCGACCTGGGCCATGATGTCGCCGGTCCGGTAGTAGCCGTCGTCGTCGAAAGCCGTCTCGGTCAATTCGGGTCGGCGGTAGTAGCCCATGAACATGTATTCGGTCTTGACCAGCAGTTCGCCGCGCGGGAATGGGCGGTCGGTGCCGTAATACCCGAGTTCGGGCACGTCGAGGAGTTTGTAGGCGTTGACCGGGGGCCTCATCACATGTCCATTGCGCAGGATCGCACCGGCCTCGGTGGAACCGTACCCCTCGGTCAGGGTCGCGCGGACGAGTCGCTCGACGAAATCCGCCACCTCCGACGAGGTGGGAGCCGAGCCGGTGAACGCGCGGAGCGGTTGATCGCCGAAATACCGCTGGCGCAATTCGGACAACGCCGTGGCTTCGTCGATACCGCGGCTGCGGTCGGCCTGGAGTTCCTGGTAGAGCATCTCCCAGATACGCGGCACGAAATGCAACTGGTTCGGCTGTACCTCGGCGAGGTCTTCGAGCAGCGAAGAAAGGTCGCTGTGCCGGGTGAAATATGCCGTGCCGCCGTTCGAGAGCGTTTGATACAGGGTGCTGCGCGCTCTGGCATGGCTCATCGGCAGAAAATTCAGGGTGATCCAATTTCGAATGCCTTCCCCGTCGCCGATCAGGGGGAAACCGCCGAAAAGCCATCGCACGATGGCCCGCTGCGCGTACATGGCGCCCTTGGGCGTACCGGTGCTACCGGAAGTGTAGATGAGCATCGATAGCTGAGCCGGGTCGCATTCCTGGAAGGCCGCCTCGTCGCGGAGCTGCTCCAACTCCTCCAGCGTGACGACCTCGAGGCCCGGAATGCTCGCAGCGGCTTGCGCTTCCGGCGACGGTACGTCGAAGACCACCACCCGCGGCCGGGCTTCCGGTCCCATATCGCGCAGCACGGTCGCCAGTTTGGTGAGTTCGTCCGCGGAGACGCCGATCACGCGCGGTTCGGTCTCACGCAGTATCTGTTCCCAGTTCGACAGCGCCGCATTGTTCTGCAGCGGTACCGAAACCGCGGCGAGGGGACCGATGACAGCCAGATCTATCAGCGTGTACTGCGCACTGGTGAAACCGATCATGGCCACACGATCGCCGGGCCGGACTCCCAGGCGCGCCGAGAACGCCGACGCTATCCCGAAGACCCGGTTCGCAAGGGCCGCATAGGTCATGGACTCCCAGCCGCCGTCGTCTCCCCGCCACGACAGAGCCGTTCGGCCGAAGTAGCCGGCAGCGAGGCACCTGAGCACGCCGGATACCGTCTGTTCAGCGGATATGGCTCGGGTCACGGCCGTATCGGCGCCGAACGGGTTGGACGCCTGGGGCGGCTGGGACATGGGGTCCTCCAGTACTCGAGGTCAGCCTTGCATACCAACGTCTATCATTACTTCAGACATAGAAGTAGGATAATTGTATTATGAGTAGGCTTGCAGGCAAGGTCGCGTTGGTGTCGGGTGGCGCACGAGGACTCGGCGCCGAATACGTCAGACATCTCCTCGCGGCGGGGGCCAAGGTCGTATTCGGTGACATCCTGCGCGAGGAGGGCAGCGCCCTCGCGGCCGAACTCGGCGCCGATGTGCGGTTCACCAGCCTCGATGTGACCCAGCCGGAACAGTGGTCCACCGCGGTGGGCGTGGCCGTCCAGGAGTTCGGCGGCCTCGACGTACTGGTCAACAACGCGGGGATCGTCGACAGAGGGCGGATCGAGGACTTCGGCCTGGAGGCATGGAACAGGGTGATCACCGTCAATCTCACCGGAACCTTCCTCGGCATGCAGGCAGCCATTCCGACCCTGAAACGTTCGGCGAACGGTCCCTCGATCATCAATCAGGCTTCCATCGCCGGGATCAGCGGCGTGGCCGGATCGAGCGCCTACAGCGCGTCCAAATTCGGCATCCGCGGACTCACGAGATCGGCGGCGAAAGAGTTGGCCGACGAGGGAATTCGGGTCAACGCCGTGGTGCCGGGAACATTCGCCACCGCGATGACGGCAGGCTATTCCGGTGTCCCACCGCAGATTCCGTTGCACCGGATCGGCAAGCCCGCCGAGATCGCGCCGACGGTCGTGTATCTGGCCAGCGATGACGCCGCCTACGTGACGGGCGCGGAGTTCGTCATCGACGGCGGGTGGCTCGCCTGAGCCGAGCACTCACTATCGCTCGATCCCGGGGCCTCCCACCGACCGCCGACGCGCGTCAGACCCGGGTCAGTACGAAGACGGGAATGGGCCGATCGGTCTTCGTCTGATACCCGGCGTAGTCCGGGAAGGCCGCGACCGCCCGCTCCCACCACAGCGCCTTCTCCTCGCCGGTGACCTCCCGGGCCCGGTAGTCGTGTTTCTCCCCGCGATCCTGTAGTTCGACAAGCGAATTCGCCCGCACGTTGTGATACCAGGACGGGTGATTCGGCGCGCCGCCCAGTGACGCGACGATCGCGTATTGCCCGTCGTGCTCGACCCGCATCAGCGGCGCCTTGCGCAGCAGGCCCGACTTGACCCCGACCGAGGTGAGGACGACGACGCGAGAACCCCTGACCGTTCCCCCCTCGGCTCCGTCCGACGCCTCGTACTCCGCGAGTTGCGCGAGGGCGAACTCACTGGTGCCGGCCTCGTACTTACCCGTCAATGGCATTCGTGCTCCTCTAGTGATTGTGTTGTCCGCCAGCGCTTCCGGCGATGGTTCCGCTCGTCACAGCGAGAGCCCGCCGTCGGCGACGAGCAGCTGGCCGGTGACGAACGACGCCTCGTCGGAGAGCAGGAAGGCCACCACGGCGGCCACCTCCTCCGGCGCGGCGACCCGGCCCATCGGGATCCGCTCGCGCAGCTTGCGCTCACGCTCGGCGTCGCTCGTCAGACGCTCGATCATCGCGGTGTCCATGTGGCCGGGGCCGACCGCGTTGATCCGGATTCCGCGATCCGCGTAGTCCCGGGCTGCCGCCTTGGTCATCCCGACGACGGCGTGCTTGGAGGCGGCGTATGCCGTGATCCCCTGCGCGCGAACCACAGCGCCGGCGTAGGAGGCGACGTTGACGATCGACCCGCTCTTCGCGGGCACCATGGCGCGCAGTTCCGCACGCAGGCAATGGAAACTCCCGCGGAGATTGACCTCGTAGGCGCTGTCCCACACGTCATCGCTCAGCTCGGCGGCCGGAGCCGGGGGCGGACTGATGCCGGCGTTGTTGACAGCGCAGTCCAAGCGCCCGAATTTCTCGATGGTGACCGCCACGAGATGCTCCACCGCGTCGAGGTCGGTGACATCGGTGGGCACCGCCACCGCGCGGCCCGCCGCGGCGGTGATCTCGTCGACCACCTTGTCGCACAGATCTATTCGGCGGCCGGCGACGACGACCGCGGCCCCCTCGGCGGCCAGCCGGTGCGCGCAGGCCCGCCCGAGCCCACTGGTCGCACCGGTCACCAGGACGACTCGATCCTGGAAACGACGCGTCACATTCGGCGCCGTCATCACGAATCGCCCTGTGTCGGGTCCGGCCCGACGCGCACCAGCAGCTTCCCGAAGTTGGCCCCGCGCAGGAGCCCGGCGAACGCGGCGGGCGCGGATTCCAGTCCGGCGACGATGTCTTCCCGGTAGTGCACGCGCCCCGCGCGGATGGCCGCGGCCGTCTCGTCCAGGAACCGGCGTTCGTGCGATGCCGCGTAAGGCCGGAAGTGGAAGCCCTGCACGGTGATCGCCCGAGACAGAATCAGCGACATCAGGCCGGGCAATCGGTCCGGCCCCGCTGCCGGCCCGTCCCCGTTGTACTCGGAGACCATGCCGCAGACCGGCACCCGCGCACCCAGGTTGAGATGCGGTAGCACGGCGTCGAACACCCGGCCGCCGACGTTCTCGAAGTAGATGTCCACCCCGTCGGGGACGGCCGCCGCCAACTCGTCGCCGAAGGTCGGTGAGCGATGGTCGAGCGCCGCCGCGAACCCGTTCTCGCGCAACCACGCGACCTTGTCCGGTCCACCGGCGATGCCGACCGCGCGGCACCCCGCGAGTTGTGCCAGTTGCCCCACCATCGACCCCACGGGACCGGTGGCCGCCGCGACGACGACTGTCTCACCGGGATTCGGCCGGCCGATCAGATTCAGCCCCACGTACGCGGTGAAACCAGGCATACCGAGCACGCCCAGCGCGGTGCTCACCGGCGCGGCGCCGGGATCCAGTCTTCGCACCCCGGCCGCCCCTCGCACGCCGAAGCTCTGCCAGCCCAGGTCTGCCAGCACGATGTCACCGGCGGCGAATCCCGGACTCCGCGACTCGACGACCTCGCAGACGGTACCGCCCGGGATCACCTCGCCGAGGGGCAGCAGGGGCGACGCGGACCGGTACGCGTGGGCGTCGCCCAGGCGGCCGCGAACGTAGGGATCCAGCGACAGGTAGATCGTGCGCAGCAGCAGTTCCCCCTCCCCCGTCGGCGGCACCGGCACGTCCTCCGCACGAAAATCACTCGGTTCCGGAGCGCCCACCGGGCGCGATGCGAGGACGATCCGACTACTCGTGGTCACGATCAGCATAGTACATGCTGTAGTGTTGTATTGATCCTGCAATTATGGAGTTGGGAGCGCCGAGTCGTGTCCAGAGGATGCCCACCAGGCACATCGACCGCTGGAGCGCCGGTTGCCGCCGGTGCGCTCGCCGGCGTGCGGGTGGTCGACGTCTCGCGAGTGCTCGCCGGCCCGTACGCGGCACAGCTGCTGGGTGATCACGGCGCCGATGTCATCAAGGTCGAGCCGCCCGCAGGCGACGGCACCCGCGCCTGGGGACAGACGTATCCGGAGAACATCAGCGCCTACTACGCCGGGCTGAACCGCAACAAGCGCCATACCAGCGTCGACCTGGCGACCTCGGGCGGGCGAGAGGTACTGCTGCGAATGCTCGAGCACGCGGACGTCCTCATCGAGAATTTCAAGCCCGGCACGATGGAGCGATGGGGGCTGGACGCCGAGGATCTACTGAGCCGCTTTCCGCGCCTGATCTATTGCCGCATCTCCGCTTTCGGCGCGGAGGGCCCGATGGGCGGGCTGCCCGGATACGACGCCGTGATGCAGGCGTATGCGGGCATCATGCATCTCAACGGCGAGCAGGGCCGGGGACCGCTGCGAGTGCCCATGCCGATCACCGACCTCACCACCGGACTGCACGCGTTCTCGGGCATCCTGCTGGCGCTGTACGAGCGCGCGGCGTCCGACCTGGGCCAGGTCGTCGAGGTCAGCCTGCTCGACAGCGCGGTCAGCCTGCTGCATCCGGCGGCCGCAGCCTATTTCCTCGACGGTCAGCGGCCCCGGCGCCTGGGCGCCGCGCATCCGAGTATCTCCCCGAGCGATATCTTCCGGACCGCCGACGGTCACGAGGTCTACGTCGCGGCGGGCACCGACCATCAATTCCGCCTGCTGTGCGAATTTCTGGACGCGCCCGAACTGGCGCAGGACGCGCGATTCCGGACCAATCACGACCGCCTGGAACACAATGCGGAACTCACCGACCTGCTGGCGAAACTCATCGCCGATCTGGCCGCGGACGACGCGATGGTTCGCCGCATGATCGCCGAGGGAATTCCGGCCAGCGTCGTACGACCGCTGGACGAGGTGCTCGACGACGCCCAGGTCCGGCTCAACGGCATGGTGCAGACCGTCGGTGAATTCCAGGTTCTCGGCATTCCCGCCAAACTCGGCCGCACACCGGGCAGTCTGCGCACTCCCCCTGCCCGGCAGGGCCGAGATACCCGCGAGGTGCTGCTCGAGATGGGCCTGACCGATGCGCAGATCGACGACCTGATCGCTCAGGGAATCGTGAAACCACCTGCGCCTTAACCACTTCCACAAGCACGAAAGGAACGCGATGGAATTCGACAATATTCTCTACAAGGTCGAGGACAGGATCGCAACGATCACCTTGAATCGGCCCGAGAAACGCAATGCGCTCAGTCCCGGCCTGCGCCGCGACATTCTGGCGGCGCTCGAATCCGCCGAACGGGACGACGATGTGACCATCGTCCTCATCGAGGGCGCCGGGTCGTCCTTCTGCGCCGGTTACGACATGAACAGCTACGCCGGCGGGGACGAACACCCGGAGCGGCCCGCGGGTTGGAATCACAGCCCGCTCTACGAGTCCTGGACCGGGCAGTTCCCGCGCAGTTGCCTGCGTGACTGGCTGCGGATCTGGGATCTGATGAAGCCCGTCGTCGCCAAGATCCACGGCCACTGCCTGGCGGGCGGATCGGAACTGATGTCGATGTGCGACATCGTGTTCGCCGCGGACGACTGCCTGATCGGCTATCCCCCCACCCGCGCGCAATCGACGCCCGACATCGAGTATTTCCCGTGGAAGATGACGATGGCGCAGGCCAAATATCTTCAGCTAACCGGACATTCGGTCACCGGCACACGCGCGGCGGAAATGGGCTGGATCGCCAAGAGTTTCCCGGCCGAGGAGCTCGACGAGCAGGTGGCCCGCGAGCTGCGCCCGCTCGCGCAGCTGCATCCCGCGATGCTCGCGGCGAACAAGTTCACGCTCAACCAGTCCTACGAGACGATGGGGTTCCGGGCGGCGTTGCAGGCCTCGGTTCCCTGGTACGTCCTGGCCCGCGGCTTCCGGCCGGGCGGCGGCGAATTCCAGACCAAGGCCGCCGCCGAGGGGCTGAAAAAGGCGCTCGCCTGGCGCGACGGTCCGTTCAAGGAAGAAGGTTTCGCACTGTGACGACAGCAGCGGTCAAGGAACTCAATCACGTCGCGATCGGCGTGCGCGACCTCGACGCGTCCCTGCGGTTCTACACCGAGGGGCTGGGTCTGCGTAAGACACTGGAAAAAGCGGTCAGTGATCTGACGTGGCGCCTGATGCGACTGCCCGAGAATACGACCGGGCAATCGGTCTTCGTGCAGGGTCCGTCCAGGGTCGGTCAGCTCGAACTGGTCAAGTGGGAACTGCCCGAACCCGAGGGCGACGCCCCGAAATGCCCGGGGCGCATGGGATACGGGCAATTGTCCTTCCCGGTCGATCCCGAACATATCCAGACGATCTACGACCGCCTCGTGAGCATGGGCTACACGGTCTATTCGGAGCCGACGACGACGATCGTCAAGAACTACGGCCCCGTCACCCTGTTCCTGTGCGAGGACCCGGACGGTAACCAGATCGAACTGGTGGCCCTGCCCCCGGCCGAGGTCGTCAAGGAATTTCGCGCGAAACTCCGTGCGGAGAAAGAGAACAACTGAACTCACCCGGGCAGTGCCACGACGGCACTGCCCGGGAACCCGTGAGGCTCAGCGGTATCCGGTTCCGGCGACCGAGTGCAGCGGCTCGCCCTGCACGACCACGCCGGCCTCGATCAACTCGTCGACCTTCGAGCCCTCGATACCCGCCTCGACGAGTATCTGCCTGCTGTGTTCGCCCATCCCCGGGGTGCCCATCATGGGATTGTCCGGATGCCGGCCGAACGCCGCGTACTGACGCGGCATGTAGGACCGGTTTCCGTCGGGCCAGGTCACCATGCCGATGTGACCGTCCGCCAGCGTCACCTCGTCGAAGAGCAGTTCCTTGTTGTCCCGCCCACGCGCGACGGTACCGCCGTGCGGCTCGAGCCGGTCCGCGATCTCCTTGCTGGACAGTTCCTTGCACGCCGCGCCCAGCGCCGCCGCCAGCGACTCGTCGCTGTGCAGCGCCGCGGCGTCGGCCATGCCGGCTGTCAACGCCACCTCGGCCGACGGAAGGTGCACTCGAACCCAGCCGTCGGTGCACGCGTAGTACCGCGAAATCGCCGACGGCCCAGGGTAATCGCGCCCACCGGACTCCGCCGGCGGACGACCGGCGAAGCGGACCAGCTCGCCGTTCTGCATATAGGCCGACGTCGCGACCAGCGAGGTGGCGACCGCCTGACCGCCCCGACCACTGACCTGCTGGTAGAGCGCAGCGCATGTGCCCAGTGCGGCCAGGGCCGCGACACCGACGTCGTTCACCGACACCGTGCAGAACACCGGCTCGGCAGCACCGCCCTGACCCCGCATGATGCCCGACAGCGCCTGGATGACCGGATCGTAGCCGGGCTGCCTGCCGAGCGGGCCTATCCCGCCGTACCCGGTGATCGAGGTCGTCACGATATCGGGATTGAACGCGCGCAGACTCTCCAGATCGATCCGCAGCCGTTCGACCACGCCCGGACGGAAGTTGTCCAGCACCACATGGCAGGTGCCCGCCAATTCGCCGAACGCCACATATCCGCGCGGATCCCGCAGGTCGATCGACAGACCGCGCTGACCACGATTGATCATGTAACCGCGCACCCGGAACTCGTCGCCGCCGGTCGTCTCGACCTTCATCACATCGGCGCCGAGACCGGCGAGCAGCTGGCCGGCGTAGGGACCGGCCAGCACCGTGCCCAGATCGAGCACACGCATGCCGTGCAACGGCCCGCGACCGGGCAGACGGTTCGCGTCGAGCGGGACTCGGCGCGGCTGCGTGCCGCCTCGGGCATCCTCCCAATCGACTGTGCCGGAATAGATTCGCGCCCGATAGTCCGGCTCCGGCATCCCGGAGAAGCGAACGGGGTTGCCGCCCGTCACGGCCCGGCCGACGTGCGGATCGTCGATCTCGATCCGCTGGCCCAGCGCGATGATCTGCGGGTGATCCAGCCAGGTGTCACGGTCGCCCACCGCACTGGCCGGACACGCGGCGCCGGCGAACTCGGCGAGCCAGACGTCGCGGTCCTTCGCGCGGAAGCCCTCGGCGATCCGCGCTCGGACCTGGTCGCGCAGGTCCACGGCATAGATTTCCTCCCGATTGGCCGCGATCCGCGGATGGGAGGTGATGTCGGTGGTGCCGAGCAACTCGAAGGCGATGTCCTGGAACTTGACGCCCAGCGCGCCCAGGAACAGCCACTGGCCGTCGCGACACTGGTAGGTGCCGAAGGCCGGGTTGGGACCGCCCGGCCCGACGCTCGTGGTGGGCAGTGAGACCAGCGGGTCGGCGAACATGGTCGTGGTCGCGGCCACGATCGCGCCGTGCAGGGGGTCCACGACCACCCGCTGGCCCAGGCCGGTGTTCTCGCGCCCGACGAGCGCGGCGATGGCCGACGCGGCCGCCCACGTGCCCTGCAGATAGCTCGCGAACGGGTAGACGCAGTCGACCGGGCCTCCGCCGAAGGACGTCTGCCGCCGCGCGATGCCGTACTCGGCCTGCACGAACCGGTCCGCGGTGAGCGGATCGAGCCCCTGACCGGCTCCCCAGCCCGGTACGTGAAGGTGCACCTGGCCGGTCGGGTCGGTCCCGGCGAGCGGTACGCCCAGGGCAGCCGCGTGCCCTGCGTCGCTCGTGACCACCACATCGGCGCCCGCCGCGAGTGCGGCGCCGCGCTGCGCGGGCGTAATGGTCTTGTTACGGTGCCACATGACCGAGCCGGGAAGTTCGGCCGAGTCGTCCTCCAGGCGGATGACCTGTGCGCCGAAATCACCCAGG
Organism: Nocardia alni; assembly: GCF_019038435.1. Classification (GTDB taxonomy): domain Bacteria; phylum Actinomycetota; class Actinomycetes; order Mycobacteriales; family Mycobacteriaceae; genus Nocardia; species Nocardia alni. Next base: position 166,996 of record NZ_JAGPOX010000002.1, on the reverse strand, counting down.
ATCATAGCGGCTATCGGCCCGGCGATTCCCGACGTCGCATCGACGACCCGCACACCCGTGAGTGGTCCTTCAGATCGGCGGCCGCTCATGCTCGCCTTCTTCCATATCGCAGTATAAATAACACCAACATAGTTGTATCACAACTAGGCTGGTCGGCGATCGGCCTCCACGGCGCCGATGATGTGCTCGACCGCCCGCACGGTGGCCTCGGGCGCGTCGAGCGGTACATGGTGGTACGCGCCGGGCGCGATACGGCACGGCACGTCCCGGCCCAGTACCCGCGACAGGTGCTCGACGGTGGCCCGGTCCACCAGCTCGCTGTGCTCACCGTAGAGAAATTCCACGCGACACCGGATCCCCGAGGCCACGGCGTCGAGTTCGTCACGCGGAATCTGTTGCATCGCATGCGGATCGAATTTCCACCGCCAGCCTTCGGCGTCCTCCCGCAGACCCAGGTCGGCGATACGGGCCAGCGTCCGCTCGTCCGCGATCGTGCCTCGCGGCCGCAGCCGGAACCTGGCGATCGCCTCCGCGTGCGAGGGGTAATGAAAAACCTCATGCGACATGGGCCGTAGCACGGTTCTGCGCACCACGGCGCTGTCGATCACCAGTAGGGACCGCACCGCCTCGGGATACCCGCCGGCCGCCAGCATGGCGACCATGCCACCCATGCTGTGCCCGACCAAATGCACCGGCCCGGCCCCGACCCGGCGGATGACCGCCGCTACCTCATCGGCCCACAATCGTGGTGAATACGACGTCCGATGCGCGCTGTCGCCGTGCCCCGACAACTCCATGACGACGACGTCGTGGTCCACCGCCAGGGCGGGAGCGACGTGTATCCACCATCCGGCGTGCCCCGCGCTGCCGTGCAGTAACACGATAGGCGGCCCGCCGCGACGACCGAGACGCCGATACCGAACCCGCGCCTGGTCCACCACGACGGACTCGGTACTCCCATCGAGCCAGTCCATCACCTCGGCCGCCCAACGGCGATCGCCACGACAATCACAGAACTCGGTCCCTTCCTCGATCGTCACACGCCAGGAACGAGTCGATTTCGGACCGGGCGATCGTGTAGCTCTCCTCTTCGGTCAGCGACCGCCCGCCCGCTTTGAGCATGCGCGCCGTGCCACGGCGAAGATCATCGGTGTAGCGCGCATCGATCACCTCGAATTCCAGATTCTTGACGTAGATACGCAGGCGGTCACGCAACGCGCTGTCGGAGTCCGCCGCCGCGACGACGTCGGGCAGCATATTCGTCTGAACCAGCAACGCGTGGGACACCCGGCGAGCGTCCTCGTCCCGGAGCCCGATGAGAATCTCACGCTCCGAGGCGCGAATGAGATGATCCTTCCACCAGTCGAAATCCTCTTCGGCGTCGATGGCGACCAATTCCACCGCCGGTTGGGAAAGCGTGCGAGCCAACGTCTCGACCGCGGCGTTCAGATACAGTTCGCGCTGCGCCGACGGAAGCGCGCCGCACGTCGTCGTCAGCTCGCGCCGGGCATCGGCCGTGGAGAAGCAATATCGCCTGATCCCGTATATCGAGCCGTCCAGGAAACCGTACTCGTAATTGAAGACCCGAAAGGGATTGACCGCACTGGGATTACGCGACGGCCGCCCGACCGCGGCGGCCGCCTCCTTCGTGAAGGCCCAGACCGGGTCATCGAGCCGGCTGCCACGCAGAATGTCATTGTGAATCGGCGCTCCGTAGAACCGTTGCGGCAGTACGACTCCCGGACCTCTCGCGTACGCGATCGTCACACCGGAACTCTGCGCCTGCCGCAGAAATCGGTTGTTGTCCAGATATGTCAACGACGCCGTATAACGAGCCAGTGGCGGCGGGCGAAGTTCGCCGACACTGTAAATCGAGTCGTAGAGTCGCGGTGGCCAATCCTTACCCCAGACATCCCGGGCGGCGGCCGCGATCGCATGGGCGACCGCCGTATCGTCACCGGAGAATCGGGCGCCGCCGGTGGCCACCCCCAGAATCCCCAGCAATGCTGTCGTCGCGGAATCGAATCCCGACGCACCGCCGGAGGAATGCACCAGCAACCCCAGGGATTCGGCGAGCCCGCCGAAATCCGTGCTGGTATCCAGGACGAACTCGGGACGCAGATCGGCGAGACGCCGCACGCCCTCGGCGGTGAATTCACGCTTGCGGTCGTCGCTTTCCATCGCGGCGACGACGAATTCCTGGAGAATCTGGGAACCGTGCGAGTGTTCACCGGTCGCGGCGTCCTCGGTCAGCCAGTCGCGCAGGCCTCGAGCCAGATCGCGCGCACCGACAGCGCGGATGCGTTCGAGGAACTCCATCAGCTCGCGGCGCACCGCCGGGGAGGAGGCGGCCGGCACCCGGCGGTTGGCCGCGATCGCGACCTCGGACAGCGACACCCGGGGATTGCCGCGCCCGCCGGGGCTCCCGGACTCGTAGACCCGCAGCGTCCCCTTGCGCACCCACTGGTTGACCGCCTGGCGGCTGACCCCGACCACACGGGATGCCTCCGCCTGCGTCACCAGGTCGGGCGGCGCGTCGGAGGGATCGTGCCGAAGCCGTAGTCGCTCCGCCGCTCGCTCCAGGGCTCGCACGAGCTCGCCGACCGGGACCGCGCCCACCTCACCGAGTGTGATCGCGAGACGTTCCACCGCGACGGCCACTGTTTCGGTCTGCTTGTCCATGGTCGCCTCAAGATACAAGTCCGGCCGGACGCGACCGACGCCGGGTTGCATGTCAATGGCATCACTTGACACGATCTTGGACCGTGACTACCGTCACAGGCGGTGACCGTCAGCGAGACCGAGGAGCACGCCCATGGAGATCGAACAGATCCGCGACCTGGCGCAGCAGGCCGCCGGACTGCTTCCGGCCGCACCGACGAACAGTGACGCCCTGAATTGGCTCAGCTGGCGCGAACTGGTCTGGGATACCGCGCAGCGGATCGCCGAGATCGGCGGGGCGACGCTGGCCCGGGCGGGCTATGCGCCGACCCGCGACCTGGACCGCGGCGCGGTCACACCCGAGGAACTGCTCGGGCTGGCCACGCAGCTGCGCGCCGATATCGGATCCGCCGCGGCCTGCAAAATCAGCTGGGGCTCTCGATAGGGTCCAGCCGGCCGCTCATACCCTGCGGGCCCGGCGCCGACGGTTCGGCCGAGGCGAGATCGCTCATCCGGGTCTCCGGCAGGAAGCAGGAGAACACACCGCTCAGCACGGTCGCCGCGATGAGGAATACCGCCACCCAGATCACGCTGGTGCCACCCGTCGCGGCGAAGAGTGCGGCCGCGGCCAGCGGCGACAGCCCACTGCCCAGCACCTGGGCGATCTGATAGGTGGTCGACACCGCGGTGTACCGGATCTCGGTGGGGAACAACTCGGTCAGCAGGACCGGAGCGACCGCCATCACGCAGGTGTTGATCGCCGCGAAATACACGAACAGCGCCGCGACGACGGCCACGGCCGAGCCCGTGTCGACGAGCAGGAAACACGGGTAGGTGAACAACGCCGTGGCGATGATCCCGCCCAGCACGATGGGTTTACGCCCGACCCGGTCCGACAGCGTCGCGTACACCGGCGTCAACGCCATGGCGGCGATCTGCGCGAAGGTGATGGCCAGCAACGCCGTCCCGGCGGAGAAGCCGGCGTGCGGCGCGTACGAGATGATGAAAACGCCGAAAACCCCTTGGCCGCAATAGGCTCCGGCCTGGAAGAACACGGCCAGCACCACCTGCCGCGGATAGCCGCGCAGCAGGGAGACGATGGGCATGACCGGTCTGCCCTCGGTCCGGTGACGGACGAACAGCGGGCTCTCGGGCACGCGGGACCGGAAGTACAACCCGATGCCGAGCAGCAGGAAACTCCCGAGGAACGGAATTCGCCAGCCCCAGCTCAGCAGGTCCGGCGTCGGCAGCGACGCCACCAGGAACATGATCCCGTACGACAGCACCGATCCGCTCGGCGCTCCCATCGCGGCCGCGCTGCCGAAACGGCCGCGCTGCCCATCCCGGGCGTGCTCGGTGGTCATGAGCACCGCGCCGCCGTACTCCCCGCCCACCGCGATCCCCTGGATCACCCGCAGCAGCACGAGCAAGACCGGTGCGAGGCCGCCGACCTGCGCATAGGTCGGCAACAGGCCGATCAACCCGCTGGACAGGCCCATGACCGTCATCGTGGTGACCATGACGGTCTTGCGGCCGAGACGATCGCCGAAGTGCCCGAACAGGATCGCACCGCCGATCCGCGCGAAATGCCCGGTGGCCAGGGTCGCGAGCGACACGATCGTGCCGACCAGGGGGCTCAGATCGCTGAAGAACACCTTGCCGAACACCAGTGCCGCGGCCGACCCGTACAGCAGGAAGTCGTAGTACTCCATGGTCGTGCCGAGAAAACTCGACAGCGCCACCCGGCGGGCCTGCCTCGCTCGATGTTCTGAGGTCGCCTCTGGATGCATGGCGATCCCGCCTTCCGTCGTACTATTGTGCACAAATAATGTTACAAGATAAGTTCGTACACTATTGGGAAAGGCGGAGGAAATGAACGACACCGATACCGAGCTCCAGGACCGCATCGGGATCGAGGCCGCGCTGCGTGGCTACGCCTACGGCCTCGACGAACGACGATGGGAGGCATGGGATCTCGTCTTCACCGAGGACGCGATCATCGACTTCACCCCGATGGGCGGCAAACGCGAGACCCCCGCGCAGATGAGCGCGCGGCTGTCGGCGCCCGATCCGGCCTGGTTGTTCGCGCAGCACCCGTTGATCAACACCGTCATCGAGATCGACGGCGACGAGGCCCGGGCATTCTCGGATTACCAGATGGAGACCGGCCGCCGCGCCGAGACTCCCGGTGAGATCATCCGCGTCTCGGGTGGCGGCTCGTACATCGACCTGCTGCGCCGCACCGGCGATGGATGGCGCGTCTACCACCGGTCGGTCTCGCTGAAATGGCGTGAGCGCAGGCAGGTCAAGGACGAGATCTCCCGCTGAACGACGACGTCGATCGGCGGGAGATGATCGGCCGTCAGCCGATCGACGTCTTGTACTCCGGGTGCTCCGGCCAGGTGAGGCGGGTGTAGCTCGGATCGCTCTTGTCCCGGGTGCCCCGGAAGTGACCGCCCGGCACGGCATTGGTGGCGGGAACGGTTCCGTCCCATTCGATCACCACCCGCCGGTAGACCAGCTGCCAGCGCCCATCGATGCGCTGGAAGTAGTCGGCGTATCGACCGATCGACTGGTACAGCGAGTCGGGGGTGGTCTGCATCCAGTACGCGAAGTACGTCTCGCCGTGCGCCTCGTCGCCCTCGACATCGAACAGCGACTGCCCCATCAGGTGATAGAGGAACGGCGAGGCCGTGGTGAATCCCGGGTTGTTGCAGATGAACTCGGCGAATTCGTCACGGCCGCCCCGGAACCGCCCGTGATCGTCGAAGGATTTCTCCGCATAGCAGGCGAGGATGCCTTCGCGATCCTTGCGGTCGACCGCTCGCGCGATCCGGGTGACGAGCTCGGTGAGCTCGAGTTTGTCCGCGATCAGGTCCAACCTGCTGTTGTCACCCATGATCAACTCCTATCTCTGCCGGACCGAATGCCGGTACAACTCCGTGCTCGCCGACCTCCCGATAACGCACGGCCAGCGGCATGCCCACGACCGCGTCGGCGGGATCCATATCGACCAGTCGTCCCAGAATTCGCACTCCGCAGTCGAGTTCGACCAAGGCCACCGGATACGGGATCTGATCCTTCAATGCCGGAGCGTAAGCACGGTGGTAGACGACGAAACTCCACAGCGTGCCGGTCCCCTGGACCTCCGCCCACGTGGCTTGGCGGGCAAGGCATTCGGGGCAGACACCGGCGGCGGGCCAACGCACATAGCCACACTCGTCGCAATGCTGGAACACGAGCCGTCCCTCCCGGGCGCCATCCCAGAAAGGCTGGTCGTCACCGCTGAGACCGTAGGGCGCCTGGCTGCTCACGCGACCTCCTTGGCGAAGATCGTGCTCGCGGCCTTCATCATCCCGAAGGTCGAACAGTATTGAGCGACTCGCACATCCGCGAGCTGACGCGGCCCGGCCTCACCCCGCATCTGCCGGACCAGCTCGCACAGGTGCAGGAAACCCCACATGTAGGCCTCGGACAGTTGCCCGCCATTGGTATTGAGCGGCAGCTTGCCGCCGTATCCGATCGCACCGGAGGTGAACGCGTCGCCCACGCCGCCGGGCTCCACGAAACCGTATGCCTCGAGCATCTGCATGACCCATACGCTGGTCGGATCCTGAATGTAGAGCGCGTCGACCGCCGAACGATCCACACCGGCCGCCGGGTAGATCCGCTCGGCGACCTGCTTCAGCCACGGCCGCATCCACTGATCGTCGTTCTGCCGGTCGCGCAGGCCGCTCTGCTGGGCGATCCCGAGGACGTAGACCGGCTTGTCGGTCAGCTCGCGGGCGATATCGTCCCGCGCGACGATCAGGCACGCACCGCCGTCGGAGATCATGCACAGATCGGCACGGCGCAGGGGCGCGACCAGATAGGGCGAGGCGAGGTAGTCATCGATCGTCAACGGATCGCGGAAGATCGCCAGCGGGTTCTCCCGGGCATACTTGCGCTGCGAGACGGCGATCTGCCCGAGATCGGATTCAGTTGTGCCGTACAGCTTCTGATGCCGCCGGAACGCCATGCCCGCGATACCGGCCACGTTGAGGAAGCCGTTGACCGACGCGTCGTCCTGGCGGCCCAGCGGATGCGCGAACCGATTACCGGCACTGCGCTGGTTGGTCCCGTAGACGATGGCGACCGTGGAGGCCAGGCCCGCCTCGATCGCCGCGACGGCCAGGTGCAACGAGAAATTGCACGTGCCGTAGTCGAGGGTGGCGCTGTACGCGGGATTGAGCCCGGCGAGCCGGCCTATCTCGGTGTCGATTCCGAACCCGCCGTAGGACTTACAGGTGATGAGGCCGTCGATCCGGGACTTATCGATCCCAGCGTCGGCGAGGGTGATGCGCAGCGCCTCGACGGCCACCTCGTCGGGTGCGATACCCGGTAGCTCGCCCTGCAGCGTATTACCGACGGCGACGATCGCGGCGCGACCGCGAACCGCGCCCGGTGCGCGAGAGGAATCTGCCATGCGCTCAGATCACCCCCTCGGCGGCCAGGCCGTCGACCTCGTCCGCGGACAGGCCGAGCAGTTCCTTGTAGACGTCGTAGTTGTGCTCACCGTAGGTCGGCGCGGCCCGCCCCACCGGGCCCCCGATGTATTGCGGGTTGTCGCTCAGCGACACCGAGGGCGCCGCGACCGGCCAGCGACCGAAGTCGGTCGCCTCCAGTTCGGTGAGCCAGTTCAGCGAACGCAACTGCGGATCGCGTTCGACCCGATCCTCGGCGGTCTGCACGACGCCGGCGGCGATCCCGATGTCCTGCAGGCGCGTCATCAGACCGTACCGTTCGCATTCCGCGGTCCACGATCCGATCAGCGCATCGAGGCCCGCCCGGTTGCGTTGCCGTGCTTCGGATGTCGCGAACTCGGTCCGCTCGAGCCATTCGGGATGACCGGCCTCCTTGGCCAGCTTCTCCCATTCGTCCTGTCCCGCACAGGTGATCGCGATCCACCTGTCGTCGCCCGTGCACCGATAGATGCCCTCGGGGGCCGCGGTCGAATAGGGCGACCGGTTGCCGGCGCGTTCGTAGACCCGGCCGTTGACGCTGTGGTCGAGCAGGGGCACCGCGCCGAGGAACAGGCCGACCTCGCACTGCGAGGCATCGATCCACTGCCCTTCGCCGGTCATCTCGCGGTGATAGACCGCGGTGAGCAACGCGAGCGCGAAACTGTAAGCGCCGTACCAGTCCAGATACGAATAGCCCCAGCCGGCGGGCGGGAACGGATCCGGCAGGCCGCTCATCTCGGAGATGCCCGAGAACGCCTGTGCCACAGGGCCGACGGTCCTGAACCGTCCGTAGACACCCTTGCTGCCCATCCCGGACTGCTTGGCGTAGATGATCTTCGGATTGATCTCGCGCAGCACGTCGTAGCCCAGGCCCCACGCCTCCATCACGCCCGGCGAGAAGCCCTCGGCGACGATGCTCGATTCGGCGACCATGCGCTTGGCGAGTCTGAGACCCTCGGGGTGCTTGACGTTGAGCGAGATACCGCGCTTGCCAGGGTTTTTGTTGTTGTACTGGGCGCCGACCGGACCGCCCTGGTCGGCGGGCCAGCGCGAGGGCACCGGTTCGGTCGCCCGTTCGCGCGCCTCCCGTCCGCCGACCGGGGCGCCGCCGCGGCGCGGGTCCAGGTTCTTGTGCCATTCGACCTTGATGACGTCGGCGCCGAGTGCGGCCAGGAATCGGGTGGCCCCCGCGGAGGCGAGCATCCAGGTGAAGTCGAGCACTCGAACCCCTTGCAGCGCAAAGGGAAGACCGTGCGGCGAGAGTCGCTCTTGCTGGGCCCCCGGCAGATACAGCGGCTTCGCGGGCGTGCGCGGCGCGATCTCGAGAATCGAGCGCCGATCCTCGTCGAGCAACGGCGCGCGGCGGCCGGTGACCCAGTTCGAGCCCTGGGTCACCCATTTGCTCGTCGGGTAGCGGAAGGACTTGCCGAGTTCGGGGTGTTCGACATCGGTGTAGGTCTCGCGCTCGAGCCAGTGCTCGTCCTGCGCGCTCTCGTGCGGTTTGCGCACCGGAACCCACATCAGCCCGGCCTGCTGGGCCTGGCGCCACGGCACGGAGTCGAACAGGTACCGCCGCATGGTCTGCTCGACCACGTCCATATTGCTGGCCGCGCCGCCCTCCATACCGGGCAGCACCCGCGAATCCTTCTCGGTCTCCTCGCTGCCGTCGCTGATGGTGCCGCCGACACCCCACTCGTCCAGGAATGGGCCGAGCAGCTTGGCATTTCGGGTCATGGCCAGGTACCAGCGGCCGTCCTTGGTGCTGAAGATGGTGCGATGACGCGAGACGTTCGGCGCCGAATGGCGGCAGGTCTGGCGGTTGAACGGGGTGCGCAGCGCGACCCACGACATCAGGTCGCCCTCGGTGTTCTTGGCCACCGCCTCGTGGATCGCGCACGACAGGTGCTGCCCGCGGCCGGTGCGGTTGCGGGCGCTCAGCGCGGCCACGAGCGTGAACGCCAGCTGCTCGCCCGCGATGGCATACGAATGGCCCAGTTGCGGTGCGATCGGCGGTGTGTCGTAGACCAGCTTGGGGTCCGGGTCGTAGCCGTTGTTCATCACCACGCCGCCGAGCGCGAGATGCACCAGGTCCGAAGCCTTCAGATGGGCCTGCGGCCCGGTCTCGCCGAACGGGGTGATCCGGCCGTAGATCAGCCGCTCGTGGCGGGCGCGCAGCTCGGCGCTGCCCAGGCCGAGATCGTCGAGAGAGCCCAGCGGCGTCGAATCCAGCACGATGTCGGCGGCCGCGACGAGACGTTCGTACTCACCCCGGTCCTCCGCGGTGTCGAGATCGAGAACTATCGACTGCTTGCCCCGGTTGTACGCCCAGAAATGCAGCGACCGTTCGGGGTCGGGCTCGTCGTTCACGAAAGGCCCGAGGCCGCGTGTCGCGCTGCCGCCCGGCGGTTCCACCTTGATCACTTCGGCGCCGAGCCCGGCCAGCACCAAACCGCAGTATTCGCCTTGCTGATCACCGACTTCGATGACCCGGACCCCGGCGAGCGATCCACCGTGTCCGTTCGCTGTTGATGAGGTCATGCTCTTCCTCCGTGATGGGTCTGGGACATGTCAGGCCGCCTCCTGCCAGCCGAGCCATGTCGCGATGGCCTCCCCGAGGACCAGATCCCTTTCGGGAGCGGTCAACTCGGGGGTGTGGTGCACGAACACGTCCACCAGTTGCTCGTAGGGCACCGGTAACCGGGACAGATCCGAACCCCAGAAGACCCGTTCAGCGCCGAACGCCTCGACCAACCGGTAGACGGCCGACGTAATGGACGGGAATGGATAGGACTCCCGGACGAAACACGGTAGTGCCGAGGCTTTTACCGCGATCCCGGGGTGGGCGGCCAGCGCGAGCAGCGGTTCGATCGCCTCCACCAGCGGCCGCCGGTCGTCCTCGACGGCGGCGTGGTCGACCGCGATCCGCAGCCCGGGGTACGTGCGGGCCAACTGCTCGTAGAGGTCGTAGCGGCCGGGTGCGTAGATACTGAGCGGAACATCGAATTTTTCTGCGGCGGTGAAGAATCCGCTCGACGTCGCGCGTTCCAGCGTGCCCGCGACGTCACCACGGTTGAGCGACATCCGAATGGCCAGCCGGCCGGGCACATCTCGCCAGTGCGCCAGCTGCTCGACCGCCGCGGGGTCGTCGGTCGCGAAACGGCAGATCGCCCCGAACCGCGCGGGTTCGGCCGCCGCGGCCGCCAGCACGTAGTCGTTGCGCGAGCCCTCCCAGGTGGGCGCCAGCAGCAGCGCGCCGCTCACGCCCGCGCGCGTCATCGACTCGCTGACCTCCGGGACCTCGAGCGGCACCGCACGCTGCGGCGCGATCGCGTCCGCGGGCCAGGGGCGTTCGGGCGTCGACGCCTTCCAGACATGGATCTGGGCGTCGATCACACGCGAAACCGGATGTGCCGCCATCAGCGCGACCGTTCCCGGGGCTTAGAGGTCTCCAGCGGGTACGCGTCGAAGTCGTTCATCTCCAGCTCGGCGTACTGCGCCTCGTGCTGGGCCCGGGTGAACGGCCAGATGACCGGGACGCCGACGGTCTGGCTGTACCAGTTCTTGCCCTCGGAGTACGTGGTGCCCGGAAGTGCGTCCAGCACTGTTTGCAGGAAGGCGTCGGTGGCCTTGCGCGTCGGCGCGTAGCCGCGCTTCGTACGGGCGATCACGTCGAAAAGCCGCATCAGATAACCGACTTCGTGAGCGAGCGTGGTCGGGATCGAGATGGAGTTGACCGGAGCGAACGGCCCGCACAGCAGGAAGAAGTTCGGGAATTCCGGCACACCGATCGCCCGGAACGCCGCGACGCCCTCGCGCCACGCCTCGTCGAGCGTGCGGCCCTCGGGCCCGACGACGTTCATCGGACGCATGTAGGCGTGCGCGTCGAATCCCGTGGCCCAGACGATCACGTCCAGTTCGTGCAGGGTTCCGGTGTCATCCACGATCCCCGTGGGCTCGACCCGCTGGATCCCGCCGAAGATCGGGTGCACGTTCGGCTGCTGCGCCACGCGGTAGTAGTCCGGGGTCTTGGCGATGCGCTTGACGCCCAGGGGCTCGGTCGGCGTGAACTTGGCGCGCAACTCGGGGTCGGAGATCTCGTCGTGCAGCATCTTCAGGAAGCGCTGCTTCATCTCCTCGCGGTCGGGCCCCGGAACCAGACGCCATGTCTCGTTGCCGTCGGTCCGCACACGCACCGCCGCCATCCGCGCGTCGTACCGGGCCGCCAGCCGCGGTATCCGCATCTGGATCCGCTCCCACAGCGAATACGGCGGGTTGTCCTTGACCTGCATCCATTGCGGCGTCCGGATGAAGTGCGTGACCTCGTTGCCGAGCTTGCCCAGCGCCGAGGTGATCTGTACCCCACTGGATCCCGTGCCGACGACCCCGTACCGCAGCGAACGATCGGACAGGTCGATCGTGTGATCCCACTGCGAGGAGTGAAAGGAGCGCCCGCCGAAGGTTTCCGCGCCCGGCACCTTCGGAATCGAAGGCATCCGCAGGAATCCGGAGGCCGCGACGACGATGTCGAACGTCGCGGTCGACCCGTCGGCGAGGGTGACCTGCCAGGCGCCGTCCTCCCACACCGCCGCGACGACCTCGGCGCCGAAACGGATGTGCGGCAACAGGTCCTGGTTCCGTGCGAAGCCCTGAAGGTAGGTCCGGACCTCGGAGCCCGGTGCGTAACGCTTGGTCCAGTGGAAGCTGCGCGCGAACGGGAATTCGTAGTTGCGGGTCAGCACGTCGACGTGCAGCCCCGGGTAGGTGTTGGTGTCCCAGGTGCCGCCCGCGGCGGCACGCTTCTCGTAGATCGTGAAATCGAGGCCGGCCTGCTTCAGGTGGTAGCCCAGGAACAGTCCCGACATCCCGGCACCGATGACTCCCACCCGCAATGGCTGCTTCATACCCACGTCTCCGTTCCGCGCCCCCGACGTTGCGACGTGCGCACATCGTTGCGACAAACACCAAAACAATGAACTAAGATAGTTATATCATAGTAGTAAACACAATTACATTCCACGGGCGGCCGGTCAGAGCCGCCCGTCCCATACCCGGCGTCGGTAGCCGTCGGGATCGGTGACCGTCACACTGTCGATATCGATCCGGCACACCCGGCGACCGTCGTCGTAGACCGGCCAGCCGGGATCGCCCTCGGTCACGAACCGCACCCACGTCGAGTGGACGGTGTCGGCCAGCGACTGCGGCGCGCCCCGGCCTCGTAGCCCCTCCCCCCACGGATCCGCGAGGGTATCGAAGACGAAGGGGATCTCGAGGGTGTGGCAGGCGCCGAGCCGACCGCCGAATGTTTCCGGCTGCCAGGCGAATTCATACACATGCGCGGGAGTTCCGGCCGCGTGCCGCGCCTCGGCGTAGCGCATCGAGGGCACCCGGCAGAACCAGTCGGACTGGATCGCGACGAACAGTTCGGCGGGGTCCGCATCCGGCAGCTGCTCGCGGTAGGCGGAGATGACGGCCCCGGCGTCGACACCGAGTCGCGCGACCGTGCCGTGCAGAGCCTCGTCGGTCAGGGTGTCCACGAGGCCGGTCGGCGCGCAGAACAGGCCGTACTCCTGCGCGTTCCACCCGAGCATCAGGTCCACCTCGCTGCCGGCACCGGCGCGAGCGGCCTCGACCGGATGCTGCGGCAGGGTGTCGCCATCGATGACCGGTTGCAGCACCAGACGGGTAAAGGGCGCGAATCGAGGATCCTTACCGGCACTGAGCCGGGAGATCACCGCGTTGGTGGCCTGATGGAGAGCCTCGACCGGCACTGTCTCCAAGGACTCCGCCGTCGGCTCGAGACCCAGTTCGACCCCCAACTCCCGGGTGACGATCGAGGCGACCTCCGCGGTGTGGACGTGATGACCGTCCCCACTCTGCGAGATAGCCCGGCGGATCAGGCCCGCACTGCGCGGCATGGCCAGCAGCGTCAGCACGCTCATGGCGCCGGCGGATTCACCGGCGACGGTGACGCGGCCGGGATCGCCGCCGAACGCGGCGATGTTGTCCCGTATCCAAGTAAGCGCGGCGAGCTGATCGAGCAGACCACGATTGGCGACCCGATCGGGCAGCAGCAGGAAGCCCTCGACGGCAAGGCGGTAGTTGATGGTGACCACCACGACGCCGTCGCGGGCGAACGCGGCGCCGTCGAAGGCGGTGGTCGAGCCGGCCCCGGTCACGAAGCCACCGCCGTGGATCCACACCAGCACCGGACGGCTGCCCGCGGTGTCCGGAGTCCAGATGTTGAGGTTGAGCCCGTCGAATCCGGGGCGGACCGGGTCCGGAAGCAACGCGTCGATCACCGCCGAACGCTGAGGCGGCGCCGATACGGTCGGCCCGTAGGCCGTCGCGTCGCGCACCCCCTCGTGCGGCGGGGGAGGTTCCGGGGCGGCGAAGCGAAGCGCGCCGACCGGTGCGTCCGCATAGGGGATCCCCTTGAAGGTGAGCACATCGCCTACCCGCGCACCGCGGAATGTCCCCTGCGGGATCGTCACCTCCATGCCATCCTCCAGCCAATCTTGTCATTGTTGTCATGGGCACGATTGACACGGCGGCGCCGGGGGGCGGCGCGCAGTCCTATCTATCGTCTAATTGTGTAGCTTTGCTACTATGACACAATAGCGAAAGGGAGGCATGACGCAATGGCGTTGTCCGACAAAGAACGACTCGAGCTCCTGACCGCGCCCGGAGCGGCATTCCCGCTGCGGGACCACACGGTGGACGGACATACGTACCAGGTCTTCGACCGCGAACCTCGGACGCTGCGAAATGCCTTCGCGGAGATGAGAACCCACGGAAGCGCCCGGGCGATCGGCTACCGCGACGAGTACTGGTCCTACGACGACATGTGGTCGGAGATGACGGCGCTGGCCCATGCGCTGCGGGATCGGCACGGGATCGCCAAGGGTGATCGAGTCGGCATCGCCATGCGCAATTATCCCGAGTTCGTCATGATCTTCGGGGCGGTTCAGCTCCTGGGCGCGGTCGCGGTGCCGTTCAACGCCTGGCTCAAGGGCAACGAACTGGCCGAACTGGTCCTCGAGTCCGCCCCCCGGGTGCTGTTCGCCGATCAGGAACGCGCCGAACTCGCGCGCCGCCTGGAATTCGCCGGCGGCGCGACGAGTACGACGCTGGTCGGCGTGCGGTCCCCGGCCGCCGACGGCGTCGTCGCCTACGCCGACCTGCTCACCGATCGGCGCCCGGCGCAGCAGTCCGACGCACCCGAGGTCGAGGTCTCGCCCGAGGACATCTCGACCATCCTGTTCACCTCCGGCACCACCGGACGCCCGAAGGCGGCCGCGCACAGCCACCTCAACCATTCGGCCTCGCTGCTGAACAAGCTGATTCGCGCGGTGAAGCTCGACGTTCCCGCCGACGGCGGCGCGGTGCGCGTCTCCCCCGCACCGCATTCCTGCAAGCTGGTGACGTTCCCGTTCTTCCACATCGCGGGGATCAACACCATGTACAACAGCCTCTACGCGGGCCACACGTTGATCCTGATGTACAAGTGGGACGCGCCCGAAGCGGTCCGCCTGGTCGAGCAGGAGAAGGTCAACGAGATCTCCGGGCCACCCTTCGTCGTGCAGACCTTCCTGACCGCGGCACGCGAGGGCGGCAAGGACCTCAGCTCCCTGCGCACCCTGGGCATGGGCGGCGCGGCGGCCCCGCTCGGCGTGATCGCCGAGGCCCGGGAGGTGCTGGGGCCCAACATCCTTCCGCGCACCGGATACGGGATGACCGAAACGACCTCGGGCGTCGTCGCGATCTCCGGCGTCGACTTCGAGCGCCGCCCGACCAGCGTCGGCCGCACGCTCCCCACCGCCGAGATCGGCATCATGGGCGCCGACGGCGCGCTGCTGGGCATCGGCGAGGAAGGCGAGGTCGCGTTCCGCGGCCCGCAGGTCATCCGGGGATACGCGGGGATAGCCGACAGTCCCGACTTCCGCGACGGATGGTTCTTCACCGGCGATATCGGCCGCATCGACGAGGACGGGTTCATCTACCTGGTGGGTCGGGTCAAGGACATCGTGATCCGCGGCGGGGAGAACATCAACTGCTCGGAGGTCGAGGCCTGCCTGTCGAGTCATCCGCACGTGATCGAGGCCGCGACCCTGGGCGCACCGCATCCGACACTCGGCGAGGAACTCGTCGCCATCGTCCACGTGCACGCCGGCGGCGCGGTCGAGGCCGAGGAGTTGCGCGCGTACGCCGCCGAGCGGCTGGCGAAGTTCAAGGTCCCGGCGCGCATCGCGATCGTGCACGAATTCCTGCCGCGCACGGCCAGCGGCAAGGTCATCAAGCGCGAACTGATCGGCGAACTCGGCCTCGACTGGCTGCTCGAGCCCGAAGCCGCCTGACGCATGACGCGGACCGAATACCACCACGTTTCCATTGATTATCGAGGAGTTCCCAGATGACCGCTACCGAGACCGCGACGACCGCGACGGAGAAGACGACCTTCGACGTCCTGGTGATCGGCGCCGGAATTTCCGGTATGTATCAGCTGCACCTGCTGCGTGAGGAGGGGCTCTCGGTCCGCGTCCTCGAGGCAGGCAGCGACGTCGGCGGAACCTGGCATTGGAACCGCTACCCCGGCGCCCGCTTGGACTCCGAGTCGTACAGCTATCAGTACGCGTTCGCGACCGACATGCTCGAAGATTGGGATTGGAGCGAACTTTTCGCGGGTCAGCCGGAGCTCGAACGCTATTACCAGACGGTCGCCGACCGTTACGACCTGCGTCGCGATATCGAGTTCGACACACGCGTCACCGCAATGGCTTTCGATGAGCAGGCGAACACCTGGACCGTGACGACCGACACCGGCAAGACCTTCGTCGCGCCACTGGTCATCACCTGCACCGGTGTGCTGTCCGCGCCGATCTACCCGCACATTCCCGGCATCGACCGGTTCAAGGGCGAGCGGTACCACACCGCGCTGTGGCCGGCGGAAACCGTGACCCTCGAGAACAAGAAGGTCATCGTCATCGGCACCGGGGCCACCGGAATTCAGGCCATCACCGAGGTCGCCAAGACCGCCGGGCATCTGACCGTTTTCCAGCGCACCGCGAACTGGGCTGTGCCGCTGCGCAATCAGGCGATGACGCCCGAGCGGATGGCCGAAATCCGGGCCGGATACCCCGACATGTTCGAGAATCTGCAGCACACCTTCAGCGGATTCCTGCACGACTGGGATCCGGTGCCGACGACCGCGTACACCCCCGAGGAACTCCAGGAGCGCTTCCAGCAGGCGTGGAACGGGCCCGGGTTCGCCAAGTGGATGGGGCTGCCCAACGATATCGCCAGCAGCGCCGAGGCCAACCAGAAGTGGTGTGACTTCCTGGTCGAGCGGATCCGCGAGCGGGTCACCGACCCGGCCACGGCCGCGCTCCTCACGCCGAACGACCACTACTTCGGCACCAAGCGGGTGCCCTGCGAGAGCGGGTACTACGAGGTCTTCAACCAGGACAACGTGGATCTGATCTCGCTGAAGCAGAATCCCATCCTGGAGATCACCGAAACCGGCGTGCGCACCGAGACCGGTGACATCGACGCGGATGTGATCATCTTCGCCACCGGCTTCGAGGCCTTCAGCGGTGCGCTCAAACGGATCGACATCACCGGCGTCGGCGGAATCACCCTCGAGCAGGCGTGGTCGGACGGTCCGGTCACCTATCTGGGTGTCCAGGTCGCCGGCTTCCCCAACCTGTTCATCATGGGCGGCCCGCACGGCAAGGGCGGCCACGGCAACGGCCCGCGCTGCGCGGAGAAGGTCCAGGAGTGGATGACCGATTTCGCGAAGCACATCTTCGACGAGTCCATCGTGCGCGTGGAGGCCGACCCGGCGGCCCAGCGTGAATGGTCCGACGAGGTGCAGGAGCGCGCGATGAAAGGTCTGATGGCACAGACCAAGTCGGCGTTCTTCGGCGACAATCTCGCCGACGACGATCCGGCCAAGCCGCGCAAGCGTACCTATCTCGCCTACGTCGGCGCGCTGGACGAGTACGTGGACCGGCTCAAGAACCTGACCAAGAACGGCTACCCGGGCTTCGTGATCACCTCCTAGGCGATCGCGCCCCCGAACGATCAACGGGTTGCCACGTCCAGGACGTGGCAACCCGTTGGTCTATCTACTCCCGAGCGAAACTCACCGCGCCCGTGCGCCTTCCAGGATCAGATCGGCGGCGATCCAGGCGAGCGCCATCGTGGGGGCGACGCTGTTGCCCGAGGGCTCCCAGCGCAGCACCGACGCGTCCACGACCCGCAGACCGGACGTTCCGCGCACGCGCAGCTCGCCGTCCACCACGTCGGTGTCGGACGGTCCCATCGCGCAGCTGCCCAGCGTGTGATACCCGGAGTTGCCGCGGTTGAGCCCGTACGACAGGATCTGCTCGTCGGTCGAGACCTCGGGTCCGGGTTCGATTTCCGCGGATACATAGTTCGAATACGGTGCGCTGGAGGTGATCTCGCGAACCTTGCGGACGATGTTGATCAGCAGCGCCCGATCATGCTCGGTGGCAAGGAAATTCGGCACGATCTTCGGCGCGTCGGACAGGGACTTACCGGTGATGTGGATGGATCCCTCGCTGGTGGGACGCAGACCGAGCGCGACCAGGCGCGCGCCCGGCTCCTTGTCGACCACGAGCCGACCGCTCATCGGGTTCACCGCGGTCGTCGAGATCGGTGTGAAGAACCCCTGGGTATCGGGGCGATCCGACGCCGGATCGGACGCGAAGATCGCGCTCAGGCCGAAGCCGCCGTGCGCGATGAGACCCTGGCGGGTGAACAGATATTTGAAGCCCGTCCACATCTGCCGGATCGTGCTGGAGGCCTGCGCGTTGTAACCGCGCACGCCGTGGAGTCTGTACTGGAACAGGATGCCCCGGTGTTCACGCATCCCCTCGCCCACCCGCGGGCTGTCCACCACGACCGGAATGCCCAGGCTCTTCAGCAGTTCGGCCTGCCCGACGCCGGAGCGCTCCAGCAGCATCGGCGATTCGAAGGCTCCGCCCGCCAGGATCACCTCGCGACGCGCCTTGTAGGTGACCGGGGTCGCGCCGTCCCGCAGCGCGGAGACGCCGACGGCCCGGGTGCCGTCGAACAGGATCCGATCGACCTCCGTGTGCAACGCCACAGTCAGATTGCGCCGCCGGCGCGCGGGCCACACCAGCGCGCGGGACGCGCTCACCCGCAGGCCGTGCCAGATGCTCGAGGCGACATACGACACACGGTTGTTGTCGCTGCCGTTCATATCGTCCTCGAACTCGATGCCGTTCTTCACCATCGATTCGATCAGCAGGTCGGAGGCCTCCTCGCGCGGGCGCACGATGGAGATGCCGATCGGTCCCTTGTCACCGCGGAAATAGGTCCCGCCGAGCTCGTGACGCTCCAGGCCGCGGTACGCGGCGCAGAATCGCTCCCAGTTCCAGCCGGTGAGGCCGATCTGCTCGTACCGGTCGTAGTCGGGCGCCCAGCCCCGGTTCCAGACCATGCCGTTGATGGTGGTCGAGCCGCCCAGGACGCGGCCACGGTGCCAGACCTCGTGCGCGCCGTCGCCGTATTTCTCGGTCTCGTAGTCCTTGGCATACTTCTTGTTGTTGAGCGTGAAGTAGAAGCCCTTGGGCACCAGATGGATCGGCGCCGAGTCGGATCCGCCCGCCTCGATCAGCAGAACCGACACCCCGCGGTCGGCGCTCAATCGGTAGGCCAGCACGGATCCGGCCGCCCCGCCGCCGACGACGATGTAATCGAACTCGGTTCTATTATCAGGTTTCACGAAGCACCTTTTCCTGTTCATACTATGCTTACCAAGGTAGCCGAAGCGCGGACCGGATGGTGAGCGCCCCGCACGACAACCCTCTAGTTGTGTTGTACATGGTTTGGGGAATATAGTTCAACAACTATGAGCGAAACGACGAACGCGGCCACGTCGGCAACCGGACCACTCGCGGGGGTGCGAGTACTCGACCTGTGCCGAGTCGTCTCCGGCCCGTTCGGCTCACTCCTGCTCGCCGACCTCGGCGCCGAAGTGATCCGGGTCGAGCCGCTGCCCGCCGCAGGTACGGCCCAGCCCGGCGAGCCGGCCGATCTGACCGAGGAAGAGGCGTTCCACTGGGGCCTGAACCGGAACAAGAAGTCGATCAGCCTCGATCTCAAATCCCCTGCGGGCCAGGAGATCTTCCACCGGCTGGTCGCCGACGCCGACGTCGTCTACGACAACTTCCGGCCCGGGGTGACCGCACGCCTGGGCATCGACCGCGACACTCTGCTGGCGTACAACCCGACGGTGATCACGTGCTCGCTCACCGGATTCGGCGCCGACGGCCCGTGGGCGAAGATCCCGGCATACGACCCGATCGTCCAGGCCATGTCCGGAACGATGAACTACACACGGATCGACCACGCGGGCTCGCCGGTGCGGTGGGGCATTCCCATCGGGGACCTGTTCGCCGGAATCTACGCCGCCATCGGCGTACTCGGCGCGGTCATGCACCGCGATCGCGCGGGCGTCGGCCAGCATGTCGACGTCTCGATGCTCGACGTGATGCTCGCGCTCAACACCTACCGGGTGCCGCAGGCGCTGACCTTCGGGCAGGAGCCCGACCCCGCGCCCTTCGAAGGCGGGCAGGGCACGGTCCCCTTCGGGAATTTCGAATGCTCCGAGGGCTGGATCGCCACCTGCATCAGCCAGCGCATGTGGAAGGACGCCTGCGAGGTGTTCCGGCGGCCCGATCTGATCACCGACGAACGATTCAGCACCGGCCATGCCCGGCACGCGCATCGTGACGAACTCGTCACGATTTTGCAGGGAATCTTCCGCAAGCGCACTGCCGACGAGTGGCAACACGAGTTGATGGCCGTCGGCGTGGTGTGCGGGAAGGTCACCGGGATCGCCGAGGTCTTCCAGCATCCGCAGATCCTCGCCAGGAACATGGCGGTCGAGATCCGCGACCAGTACGACCGCGTCGGCACGGTCGCGGGCGACTCGCTGCGGTTCAGCGACACCTCCACCTGGTGCGCGCCGCGCGCGGTCGGCGCGGACACCGCGCTGGTGCTCTCGTCGCTGCTGGGCACGAACGATGACGAACTCGACCGGCTGCGCGACGAGCGGGTGATCCATCTGGCCGACGCCACCGGCGGCACGCCGCTCGCGCCGCACACCCGCTTCGTCCCCGGGGACGCGACCGGCGAGCCGGCACAGCGGCCGCTGCACGGCGTCACCGTGCTGGAACTCAACGGTGACGAGCCGAGCAAGGGTTTCGCCGCCCAGTTCCTCGCGGATCTGGGCGCGCGCGTGATCCGCGTCGACCGTCCGGTCGGCCAGGTCGTCGAGCCGTATCCGGACCACTCCCGCGAGGCGTCCTTCCGCGCCGGTCTCAACCGCGGAAAGCTCAGCGTCATCGCGAATCTCAAGGACAGCGACGGCCACGCGCTGTTCGACCGGCTGGTGGAACACGCCGATGTCGTCCTGGACAACTACCGGCCCGGCGTGCTGGAGCGGCTGGGCATCGACAACGACTCGCTGCGGGTCCTCAATCCGCGCATCATCTCGACCTCCATCACCGGCTTCGGGCACACCGGGCCGTGGAGTTCCTTCCCCGCCTTCGACAATGCGATCCAGGCGCTGGGCGGCGGCATGAGTATCACCACGGATCCGAGACTCCCGGATGTGCCGATCCGATGGGGCAACCCGATCGGCGGGCTGACCGGTGCGATGTTCGCCACCCTGGGCACCCTCGCCGCGCTGCGGCAGCGTCACACCACCGGGCAGGGCCGCAAACTCGACATCAGCCTGCTCGACTCACAGGTCGCGCTGCTGTCCTACCGCGTACCCCAGGCCGTCACGGTGGGCAAGAAGTTCCTGCCCGAACCACGTCGCGGGGGAACCGGATCGCTGCCCTTCGGCGCGTTCGCGACCAAGGACGACACCTGGTTCGTCATCTGCATCACCCCGCAGTTCTGGAGCCGCTTCTGCCAGGCCGCGGGCGCGCCCGAATGGGAGAAGGATCCGCGCTTCGTCACCGAGCCGCTGCGCCGGGCCAACGAGGCCGAGCTGTACGCCCTCGTCGAGCCGAGCTTCCTGCGGCGAACCGCCGCGGAATGGCAGGAGCTGTACATCGAGAAGGGATTGCCGGGCGCGAAGGTGCTCACGCTCGCCGAGGCGTTCGAGCATCCGCAGGCGCTGGCGCGGTCCATGCGCGTGCGACTGCCCGACCACGAAGTGCCGGGCGGGATCGAAGTCGCCAACGCGGCCCTGAAATTCTCTGTGTGCGAACCGGTTCCGGCCATATCCGCGCCCGTGCCGGGGCGTGATACCGCGACGCTGGCCGCCGAGGTCGGGTTCGAGGCGCCGATCGCCCAGGCCGATTCACCGGCCGCTCGGTGGGAAGCCGCCGCGTCGTAGGGTAATCACGAAATGGCCCGCAACCATGGAAATGGTTGCGGGCCAAGCTCTATAGTCACCGCTTCTGCCATCACTGCTGAGGCTCTGTCATCACCGCTGCGGCCCGAGCCGGAGGTCCCAGGCCCGCGAATACTGTCCCAGGGCGAGCATCAGCTCGCCACCGGGCGTGCCGTCGGCCAGATATCCCATCGCCGTGTTCACCGGCATGCCCTGACACCCCTGGCGGCTTCAGGACGGCGACCGTGCCGAAAGCGATGGGCGCCACTGTGTCTGCTGCGCGGTCACCAGCTCAATTGCCGGTTCGTATCCGAAAGTGCCGCGAGGCGCTCGGCGCGGCGGACAACCGGGGCGTCGATCATCGCCCCGTCGACCACGGCCACGCCGTCGTGTTCCCGCATCGCCGCGAGAATCCGCTCCGCCCATGCCCTTTCGGCCTCGGTCGGCAGAAATCCCTCGTTGACGACCGGTACCTGCCGAGGGTGGATGCACAATTTGGCCCCGAAACCGAGCTCCCTGGCATGCGTCAGGTCGTGCTCGAGGCGCTCCGGTGCGTCGAAAGCCGTACTGACACCGTCGATCGGGGCGGGCAACCCCGCCGCGGCGCAGGCCAGCACCATCTTTCCCCGCACATGCCCCAGCGCGGTATGGGAATCGGGATCGATGCCCAGCTCCGCCGAGAGATCGACGTTGCCCAGCGCGACACGAACGACGCCCTCGACCGCGCACACCGCGTCGAGATCCCGTATGCCCCGGGCGGTCTCGACCAGGGCGATGATGCTGCCGTATCCGAGCCTGCCCGCCACGTCGGCGAGCACATCGGCCGATTGCGCCTTGGGCAGCATGACGGGCGCACCGGTGGAACGCAGTGCCTCGACGTCGTCGGCGTGCCACGCGGTATCCGCGCCGTTCACACGCACCACGGCCCGACCCCCGCGAGTAAGCCACTCGACGGCGGAGTTTCGCGCCGTGTCCTTACGATCGGCGGCTACCGCATCCTCCAGGTCGATGATGACGGCGTCGGCTCCGGTCGCGATCGCCTTGTCGAAGCGATCCGGCCGATCTCCGGGAACGAACAGGAAGCTACGGGCCACTGCCAGTGCGGCATTCACAGCGGCAACACTCGAAGGCTCGATGGATGACACATTTCTCCTGACCTGATCATCCGCGGCCCCGGAAGAAGGTCCGGAGATCACCGACCAGCAATTCGGGCTGCTCGGCCGCGGCGAAGTGCCCACCGCGCGGAAACTCCGTCCAGTGCTCGACGGCATAATGATCGCTCGCTATCCGACGGGACGTCGGATAGAGCTCTTTCGGAAAGACGCCGATACCGGTAGGGGTCGACACTCGCTCGACTCGCGGCCGTTCCGCGCCGCCGCCATTGAATGCGGCGGTCTCGTAGTAGAGCCGCGCGGCCGACCCCACGGTTCCGGTGAACCAGAAGGTGGCCACACCCGCGAGGATCTCATCTTTGCTCATCACCGACTCGAGATCACCGTCACAGTCGGTCCAGCTACGCAATTTCTCGACGATCCACGCTGCTTGCCCGACCGGCGAGTCGTGCAATCCGTACGCAAGGGTCTGTGGTTTCGTCGACTGCATGGCGACATAACCCGTATCCACCGCGCGCCGCCGATCATTGGCCGCGATCTGCGCCTCCTCCGCAGCCGTCAGCACCCCGTCCAGCGGGCGCAGACCGCTTTGCAGAAGTGTGAGGTAAAGGCCGGTGAGCCGGTCCGGAAAGCGCTGTGCGAGTTGAGTACCGATCGGTGATCCCATATCTGTACCGAAATACCCGTAGCGACGGTAACCGAGCAGTCCCATCAGCTCCGCGAGAGCCGATCCCACCCGTCCGACATGCCAGCCGCGCTCCGTTGTCGGACCGCTCCAGCCATAACCGGGAATGGACGGTGCGACAACGTGAAAAGCATCGTCCGCCGTTCCCCCGTATGCCACGGGATTCGTCAGCGGTCCCAGCACCTTCGCGAATTCCAGTGGGGTACTCGGCCACCCATGAACCATGAGCAACGGGCGAGCCTGCACGAATGGCGAACGGATGTGCAGGAAATGCACCTTCTGCCCGTCGATCTCGGTAGTGAACTGCGGCTGGGCATTCATCTGCGCCTCGGCCGCTCGCCAGTCGAAACCCGTTGCCCAGTACTCGCACAACTCCCGCAGGTAGGCCGGAGCCACGCCGTAGTCCCAGCCCGCGCCGGATATCTCATCGGGCCAGCGTGTCCGCGTCAAACGACGACGCAGGTCGTCCAGCACGTCATCACGGACGTGTACCCGGAAGGGGTTGTGCCCGACCGCAGTCATCGCATCGCCTTTTCTGTGTCAGCCGAAGGCGAACCCGCGGAAGCCGTCTGCGAACGCCTCCGCACATCGCTCGCGATCGACCGGAACGCCGCCGGTCCGCAGGTGTTCCGGACATCGCGACCCAGCGAAGCGCACGGCGACCTGACCGGAAAGCAGGCGTTTGCCGCGGAGAGCTGAATGTACGTGCTACGTCGTCGGCTGGGTGACCTGACCGAACAATTCACCCAGCTTCGACCGTGCCACCTCCAGCCGATGCGCGAACTCGTCGCGCTCGGCCTCCAGCCGATCCCGCTCGGCGGTGAGCAGCGCCACGTCTTCCTCGGACGGCCTGCCGATCGCCTGGAGATCTTCGGGCGAGGCCAGCAAAAGCTCCTGAACGAGCGCCCGGGCGAGCTTGCGATAGTCGATCTCGGGCATCACCTGCTGCGCCGACTCGGCGACCGGGGACGTGGCGAGCGACATCGGCTGCGCGCCTGTCGGACTCAGCCGCCCGGCCTCGCCCAGCCGGATCGCATACGTCCGCTTGCCCTTGATGTCCCGGGAGATCTGCCCCTCTTTGTCCATGGCGGCGATCAACTGGATGAAGGCGACGCTGGAACCGTTGTATTCGACAGCGTCCATGAGAAGCGAGGTCGCACGCCCGGACGGGTCCTCGATGGGGCCCGACTGCTCCAGTAGTTGACGGATCCTCGTGCGTGCCGTGAGATCGCGCGTCACTTCCTCCACCTCATGCTTCCCTGACCGGTTCTGTCGGCTACTACCATACGACATCGAGAGCAGTACGAATGGTAGCAAGTGTACCCGCATACCATAAGGGTGCAACACGAATAGAGTTTTCGGCAGCATTAAGGCTCCGCCCGCGCGACGTCTCAGGCGCACATCCCGGCGGCCAGCCGCAGCAGCTTGAACTCGAGCGAGCACTCCCTGGGCCCGAGGAGGCAGAGCGCGGCCTCGATGACGGTCCTGTCGTAGCCCGCACTGGCCCGCAGGCCCTCGGCGGCGATCCGGACCAGGTCGTCCCAGGCTTCCCTGCTCCCCCGATCAGCGGATATCACGGACCGGTCCAGCGGCGGGATGATCTCGACGGCCCTCATGGTCAGCGATACGACCAGACGAGCGCCAGAAAGTTCCGGGGCGGCCGGCGAGATGAACGACCGCTCGACACAGGAAGGCGAAGGGCTGCCCGCACGGCGCCCGATGGACCGTCGGCCGTGTACTGCACGCTGCATCGTTGCACGCTCCTGGTGTTCGTCGGCTTCAATAGTCAAGGATGCGCAGCACAGGATGAATCGGCATGCGTACAAGTACGTAGACATGTACCGAGACCACTTCGAGAACGCCTGTATTACCGGAACGGTAGGCTCGTCGGACGGGCCCGCCGAGCGGGCAGACCAGATAACGCTGGATACGACCAGCACACCGATGACGAGGCGGTCATCCGATGCGGCAGGCATCTCAGCGAGGACGGGGCAATGTTCCCGGCGAGACCTCGAGCCTGGTAGGCCGGCGAGCAGAACTCGCCGTCATCAGACGCATCATGCGAACATCACGATTGGTGACCCTGACCGGCCCGGGCGGCGTCGGCAAGACGCGGCTGGCCTTGCACATCGCGAACAGTTCGCGCGGCGCGTTCGCGGACGGGATATGGATGGTCCCGCTCGCGGAACTGTCGCAGGCCGATCTGATCCCTTCCACGATCATGGCCACGATGGGCGAAGCAGGACCCAACAGAACCGATGTGGACGACCTGATCGGCTTTTTGGAGAATCTCGAGCTGCTGCTGGTCCTGGACAATTGCGAACACCTCGCCGAACCGTGCGCGAGAATCGCGTCGGCGATCCTCGAGAGATGCCCGAAGGTCCGGCTCATGATGACCAGTCGCGAGGCGCTGCGCATCGCCGGCGAAGCGATATTCACCGTGCCGCCGCTGTCCCTGCCCGATGCGGGAGAACGCATCGCATCCGGCAGCGCGGTGTTGTTCGACGCCGTGGCGCTGTTCAAGGAACGCGCCACGGCCGTCGAACCGGAGTTCGTGCTGCGTCCCGAGGACGAATCTCAGGTCGTCGAACTGTGCCGCCGGCTGGACGGTCTCCCGCTGGCGATCGAGCTGGCCGCTGCCAGCATGAGGTGGTTGCCCCTGGGCGAGCTGACCGTCGGCGCGGCGACCCCGCTCGCTCTGGTGACGTCCCCCAGCAGGAGTTCCCCGGTTCGCCAGCACACCCTGCGGGCGTCGCTGGACTACAGCTACGACCTGTGCTCCCCCGGAGCCCGAGCACTGTGGGCGCGGCTGTCCGTGTTTCGAGGCAGCGCCGAACTGGATGCGATCCGTTCGGTATGGAGTGCGGACAGCGGCATGGTCGAGCCGCTGCTCGCCGAACTGGTCGACAAGTCACTGCTGATGCTCACCGGCGGCCGTTACGTCATGTTGGAGACGATTCGCCAATACGGCTCCGAGCTGTTGATTTCGCTCGGCAGTGCGAACGACGCACGCCGCGCCCATGTCGAGTATTTCGCCGCCATGGCCTCCGACCTGGAAGCGTTCTGGTCCGGCCAGGATCAAGCCAAGCATCTGAGCTGGGCGAAGGTGAACAGCGCGAATATCAGGGCCGCGCTGGAATACTGCCTCGAATCGGCCGAGTTGCTCGACACCGGTCTGCGGATCGCTGCCGGACTGTGGTCGTTCTGGTCCGCGTGCAACTTCGAGAGCGAGGGTGGCATGTGGCTCACGCGGCTGATAGACGCCGACGCGCGATTACCGGGCGCACCGCGACCGGCGCTCGCCCGGGGGCTGTGGGCCATGGGTTTCCTGGAGGTGATCGACGGCAAGCTCGAGCACGGTAGCCGCAGCCTCGACCGCGCCATCGCCCTGGCCCGGGAGATCGGCGACCCGGTCATCGAGGCGAACGCGGCGCATTCTCGCGGCTTCGCGGAACTGCTGAACGGCGATATCGACAGCGCGCTGCACTATCTGGAGCACAGCGTGAAGCTGGAACGGGACGCTCCGGCGCCCAATCCCTTTCTCGCGTTGTCCCTGCTGAGCTACGGACTGGCGCTGTGCTTCAGCGAACGTCGCGACGAGGCGGCTCCGGTCCTGGCACAGGCCCGCGCCCTGTCGGAAAGCAGTGGCGATTTCCTGCATTCCTGGAGCCTGGTCTTCCTCGGGCTCGAGGCGCTGCTGGACGGCCGGTTGCAAGCGGCGTCGGCGCTGCTGACGGACGGGCTGGCGAGCAACGTCCGGGGCCCCAGAAACAACCAGGGATTGATCTGGGCGACCGAATTCCTCGGCTGGGCCGCGTTCTACGAGGGCGACGCCCGCCGCGCCGCTCGGCTGCTCGGCGGCAGCGAGGCACTCTCCGACGAATCGGGCCCCTACCTGGTGGGCTTCACGATTCTTCGCCGGCTGCACGAGGACTACGTGGATCAGGTACGGGCGGCGCTGGGCCCCGAGATATTCGAGGAGGAGCGATCCGAGGGACGCCGGCTCGATGTGGACGCGCTGATCGCCATGGCCCTCGACACCCGCCGGACCGGCCCGGCGCAGAAGAAGGTCGCGGTCCCCGCGGTCAAGCTCGATCTGCCGCTCACCCCCCGGGAGAGCGAGATAGCCGAGCGAATCGCCGCCGGCCTGACCAACCGCGCCATCGCCGCGGAGCTGGTCATCTCGAAGCGAACCGTCGACACCCACGTCGAGAACATCCTGGTCAAGCTGGGATTTTCCTCCCGCACCCAGATCGTGGCGCTGCTGACGTCCATGGATTCCGCATCCGGTAAGAACTGACGTCGCCGCCGTCCGAGGCGCTGCCCACTCGTTTTCCGGTCCACGATTGGTCTGCACCACTTCCGGCCGTTCCCGCAATAAGCATACAATTATGCTGAGCGTAGTTTCAGTTCCGCGCCCACGGGGGCCGCGGCGGGAAGGGCAGCGTGACACGAGAACTCCAGCACTGGATCAACGGAGCGTCGGTACCGGTGGGCACGGCACAGATCACCACCGTGACCGGCCCGCACGATCGCACCGAGGTCGCCCGCGTGCCGGGCGGCACCCCGGCACAGGTCGACGAGGCCGTCGCCGCGGCCAAGGCGGCCGCGCGGGGATGGCGTGAGCTGGCCCCGGTGCAGCGCGGCCGGCTGTGCGCCGAGCTGGCACGGCGCCTGCGGGAACGGGCCGAGGAGTTCGTCGCCGTGGAGGTCTCCGAGACCGGCAAACTCGTCGGCGAGATGCGCGGCGGCGTGCAGACATCGGCCGATTACTTCGAGTACTACGGCGGTGTGGTCCGGGCGCTGTTCGGCGAGACCATCGGCCTCGGCGCCGGGGACCACGCGTTCACCAGCCGCGAGCCCTACGGCGTCGTCGGCATGATCACGCCCTGGAACGGCCCGCTGACCCAGGCGGCGCGCGGCATCTCCGCCGCCCTCGCGGCGGGCAATACCGTCGTCATCAAACCCTCGGAGCTCACCTCGAGCACGACGGTCATGCTGGCCCAGCTCGCCGCCGAGGTCGGCTTCCCGCCCGGCGTGCTGAATGTCGTGCTCGGCAAGGGATCTCAGGTCGGCGCGGCCCTGGTGGCGCATCCCGACGTGCGCCTGATCGCGTTCACCGGCTCGGTCGAGACCGGGCAGCTCATCGCGCGGATCGCGGCGGACCGGCTGGTCCCGACCATCCTCGAACTGGGCGGGAAGTCGGCGAACATCGTGTTCGCCGACGCCGATCTGGACAAGGCCGTGACCAGCGCGCTCACGGTGACCGTCGGCGCCGGGCAGCAGTGCGCCGCGCTGAGCAGGCTGCTGGTGCAGTCCGAGGTCTACGACGAACTGGTGGCACGGGTCGGCACGGCGATGGCCGAGAAGACGCCGGGCGAGCGCCTGGCGCCGATGACCACCGAGGGACAGTTCGAGAAGGTGCTCGAGTACTTCGAGGTGGCCGAGAAAGACGGCGCGCGACTGGTCACCGGCGGGCATGCCGTACAGGGCGCCCTGGCGGCGGGGCGATACGTGGAGCCCACGGTATACGCGGACGTGACCCCCGAGATGCGGATCTTCCAGGAGGAGATCTTCGGGCCGGTGCTCGCCATCTCACGCTTCGAGGACGAGCAGGAGGCGATCGAGCTCGCGAACGACTCGGACTTCGGGCTGGTCGCCAGCGTATGGACGCGCGACATCGGCCGCGCCTTGCGCGTGGCGGCACGCATCGACGCCGGGCAGGTCATGGTCAACGGCGGCCGGACCGGCATCGAAACGCCGTTCGGCGGTTACAAGGCCAGCGGTCTGGGCCGCGAGAAGGGGTTCGAATCGCTGCTGCATTACACGCAGCTGAAGACGACAGTCGTCTCGACCCAGTGAAATTATGTTATTACTATGGTACTGACATAATTAAGCCGAGAGCACGGCATTACCGGAGGCCGCCACACCATGACTCAGCTCGCTCCCGCGTCGGATATCGCCGACGCCACCTCTCAGACCTACCGCGACGCAGCGCTCGGCTGGCTCGGGGAATTCGGCCGGGCGGCCGAGGAGAAACAGGTCGGCGAGATCGTCCGCCTGTTCTCCTCGGACCCCTGGTGGCGTGACATATACGCGCTCACCTGGGATTTGACCGGAATGCACGGCGCCGACGACATCGCCGAGATCCTCACCACGGCACTACCCGCCAGCGGACTGCGCGACATCGCACTCGACGAGACCCGGCCGGTCACCTTCGAGAACGAGACGTATATCGAAGCGGTGTACACCTTCACCACCGATATCGCGACGGGCCGCGGCGTGGTCCGGCTCGTGCGCGAGGACGGCACGTGGAAAGCGTGGGTGATCTCGACGGTTCTCACCGGCCTGAAGAACTTTCCGTTCAACAAGGTGACGACCGAGGACGTCGGCCATCCCGAATTCAATTACGCGGCCGCACCGGGAACGCGCAAGACCGTCCAGGAGATCAAGGAGGAACGGCGCGCGTTCCGGGATTCGGATCCGAGCGTCCTGATCGTCGGGGCGGGCCACTCCGGCATGTTTCTCGCGGCCTACCTGAACACCCTCGGTGTGCCGACGCTGCTGGTGGACACGTACGCCCGGGCCGGCGACAACTGGCGCCTGCGCTACAACGGCCTGCTGCTGCACGACATGAAATGGGCCGTGCAGTTCCCGTACATGCCCTTCCCGCCCGCATGGCCGATCTTCCTGTCCAAGGATCAGCTCGCGGACTGGCTCGAATCGTACGTCGAGCACATGGAATTGAACCTGTGGACCAGCACCGTGGTCAACCGCGCCGAGTACGACCGGGACAGCGGGCGCTGGAGCGTCGAGCTCAACCGCGACGGCGAGGCCCGGACCCTGCACCCCAATCATCTGGTCATCTCGACCGGTCTGAACGGCCTGCCGAAGCTGCCCGAGATCGAGGGCATGCACGAATTCAAGGGAATCACAACGCATTCCAGCGCCTACGTGGGCGGAGCGGTCGCGCAGGGCAAGCGTGTCGTCGTGGTCGGCGCCGGCTCCAGCGCCCACGACATCGCCCAGGACGCGTACGAGAACGAGGCGTCGTCGGTCACCATGGTGCAGCGCAGCCCCACGTACCTGTTCTCACAGCGCAATGGCGTACCCATGCAGTTCGGCCGGTACTACAGCCACGACCATCTCCCCATCGAGGACGCGGATCTGCTGGCGAGCGTCAACCCCACGGCACTGGCCAGGAAACTCGGCCCGGGCCTCACACAGAAGATCGCCGAGACCGATCGCGAACTGCTCGAGGGGCTCGAGCGCGCCGGCTTCCGCACCACCATGGGACCGGAGAACGCCGGCCTGACGCCCATCGCGTCGACCGGCGGTTCCTATTACATCGATAAGGGCGCCTCGCGACTGATCATCGATGGAAACGTCCGCATGCAGCCCGGTGAGATCGCGCGGTTCACCCCGACCGGCGTCGTCTACACCGACGGAACGGAAGAGGAAGCCGATATCGTCGTGCTGTGCACCGGATACACCAACGTGCGCGAGTCCGTCCGGCCGATCCTGGGCGACGAGGTCACCGATCAGCTGGCCACCGTATGGAATATCGATGAGCGCGGGGAAGTACGCACGGCGATGCGCCACTCGGGTCACGAGAAGCTCTGGTTCGTGGCCAACGGCTTGCGAATCTCCCGCATTCTGGGCAAGCCGCTGGCGCTGATGATCAAGGCCATCGATGAGGGACTCCTCGATCCGCGCATCAGCGTGGAGAAGAAGGCGGCGGAACCGGCCTGACGCCCATACAGTTCGATCCCCGTCTTCGTAATCGAAGGCGGGGATCGAACATGTGGACCATCAAGCGTCGGATTCGTCTTTTCTGAGGAATACGGCCGCTCGCGGGCAGCTGGGTATGGCCGACTCTACGGAATCGACCTGAGCTTCATCGAGTTCGTCGACGATGGTCACCGCGATTCCATCCTCGTCCAGATCGAATACGTCGGGGGCCAACGCGACGCACACCGCGTTGCTCTCGCACAGACCGCGCTGAATTCCTGCTCGCATCACTTCCCCTTCCGGGCGGGCACCCGATCGTGCACGAAGCCGACACCCATCGCATCGGACCGGACCACGTTCTCCTGGTCGATCTCGAAATCGGGCATGAGCTCCAGAACAGTTTCGATCTCGATCCGCAGGATGGCCTTGGCCAGATGCTGGCCGAGGCACCGGTGCACTCCCCAGCCGAAGGAGATGGCTCGACGATTGTCGCGATCGAAGTCGACCCGGAGCGGATCTTCGAATTTTCTCGGATCCTTGTTCGCCGCGGCGATGTTCAGCAGGACCATATCCCCCTCGTTCAGGGTTTCACCGCCCACCGCTACGTCGCGCGTGATGTACCGTCCCTCGGCGGTCGCCGGCGAATACACCCGGATGATCTCCTCGATCGCGGCCGGAATTCTGTCCGGATCCGATCGCAGCAGCTCCCGCTGATCGGGATGCTGTGCGAGGTGAATCATCATGGCGGCGAAGGCCGCGCTGGTCGTGTGGAAACCGGCGAGCACGAGCAGCATTCCGATACCCAGCATCTGCTCGTCGGACAGCTCCGTGCCGTCGCCGAGCGGATCGTTGGCCAGGACGGACATGAGATCGTCCTGCGGATGCGCACGCCGGGCACGCATACAGGACAGGATCTCGGCATCGATCCACTCCTTGTCCTGCCGGACCCGCGCCAGAATTTCGGGGTCGCTGGAGCCCTGATGGGACATGCCCAGTTCCATACGCTCCAGGAATTCCTTACGGCGTTCCGATCCGAGACCGATGATCCCGAGCGTGACCGTGCCCGGCACCACGTTCGCCACATCGCGGACGAAATCCCACTCGCCGGCTTCCGCCAGCGCGGCGACGACACCACGGACGAACGTCCGGATTTCCGGCTCACGCTTGGAGATCGCGTCCGCGGTGAACCAGGGATTGAGGATATTGCGGTACGCCGCGTGGGCCGGCGGATCCAGCGACACCGGGATGTGGCCGCCGCCGAGGTTCAGCGCCGGAATCGCCGCGCCCCGGCGCGAACTGAATGTCTTGTAGTCACGGAATGCCGCCGTGACGTCCTCGAAGCGGTTCAGGACCCAGAAGCCGTCGTGCTTTGTCGACCACGCGACCGGCTTCTCCTCCAGCAGATGGTTCAGCGTGTTGAACGGATCGCGTGCGAACTCCACATCATGGTGACTGAAATCGGTGATCCTGGTCTGCGGACCTGCGGGCATCACAACCCTTTCTCGCTATTATGGGCATCACCCTTACGGTGGGCTCCCATATGACGAACTGCTCGCACACCGGCTTTTCGTAGTGAGCTTACAATTATGCTAATACTATATTTGCAGTGATGGAGAGCGTCAAGGCGCAGCGAGAGCGGCCGAGCGGTCCTATTCGGCCTCGACGGGCAGGGTGATGGCGATCTGCTCGAAGGGCTCGCCCTCGGGATACACGTCGTTGAACAACCCGCACCCCTCGGCGGCCAGCCGCACATCCGGGATCCGCCACACCTCGAACTCGCCCTCCCGGCTCGCCTCGGGGAGTTCGAAGGTCACCAGCCGCACCCGGGGATCCTCCTCGGGCTTATAGGGGTCCACCACCGTCAGCTCGGCCTGCGTGCCGCGCAGGACCACCCAGGGGTCACAGATCCGCACGAACAACATCCCGTAGTGACCGGCGAACCGCACATCGCCCCGGAACGCCAGCAGCCTGTCGGCGCCCTCGGGGACCGGATGCGGGGTGGGGTCGGGTTCGAAGACCAGCTCGCTGCGCTCGGCCGGCCGCGCACCGTCGCTCACGCTCCCCTTCCCGTCGGGCATCCGCGAGATGTACTCCAGGAAGCTGTATTTGATTGCCCAGCGAAGACCGGACAACGTCGGGGTCGTCATCATCGAAACCTTTCTCCACGCCGGGCCGGCCGACGCTGAAGTATTACGTCCGTCCCGCTCCACTCTGCTTCATGCCGCTGCCCGGCCGCCAAGCGCCCCACGGAGTTTCGCTAGCCGACGCCCTGCGGAGCCTCGGTGGCGCGCAGGATGTCCGCGGTGTCGGGCGCGCCGACCATGCGCCGGCGCCGCTCGTGGATGAGCCACCGCCCGTCGCGCCGGACCAGCCGCCAGTCGTTGAGGGAGGCGCTGACCAGCTTCAGCTCCGGCCCGTCCTGGTGCAGGATGAACGAGTAGTTGTTCGCCACCGCGTCGTCCCCGTCGACCCGGACGCTGAGGTTGTTTCCCTGCATGTGCAGGCTGCGCCCGGCGAACCCGTCGCCGTGCCCCGCGGTGCGCACCGACAGGAACTCGCGCATCTGCGCCAGCCCCTCCCAGCGCACGATCTCGTAGGGGTCCTCGCCGCGCCCGACCGAGACGTCCATGACGCAATCGTCGGTGAACAGGGCGAAGTACTCCTCGTCCAAGCGGGCGTCGGCGTAGTAGCCGTAGCGCGACAGCAGCTCGCGGATCTGCTTCTCGTCCTCCAGCTCGGCCAATCGACGCTCGAGCCGCGCCAGGCGGTCCGCGATTCCCGGTTCGGTCATGCGTCTGCTCCTTCCGTGGCCCCGGCGGGCTCGAACAGCAGATGCACATTGTCGATGCCCCACGCGAGGCCCAGGTGCTCGCGCGGCTCGTAGTCGGCGTCCAAGCGGAACGCGGGCAACCGCCGGCGCAGTTCCTCGAACGCGATACGCAATTCCAGGCGAGCCAGATGCACACCCACACACCGGTGCGCGCCCATCCCGAACGCGATATGCGGTTTGGCGCCCGCGGCGACGAAACGGTCGAGCACGACCTCGTCGGGATTCTCGTAGTAATCCGGATCGCGATTGGCGATGGCCAGCGGGAAGTGCACGCGCTCTCCCTTCGGCAACATCAGCTCGCCGACCTGGATCTCGTCGTACACGACCGTGCGGGTCGGCACCGGCGGTGTGCCCCAGCGCAGAAACTCCTCGATGGCCGAGGCGAGCATTTCCGGGGATTCGAACATGTGATCCCACTGCTCCGGATGCCGCCCCAGATAGGCCATCGCCTGACTCAGCACACTCTGCACGGTGTCCAGGCCCGCGAACATCATCAACAGGAAAAGGTCGAACAACTCGACGTCGGTCAACTTCACGCCGTCGAGTTCCAGGTCGAGCGCGGCCGAGGTCACGTCGTCGCGCCTGGGCTCGGCGCGGCGCTGGGCGATCAGCGCGAACATGTACTCGCGGATCTCACCGTGCGCCTTGGCGCGCGCGGCGTCGGTTTCCTCCTGCGTGGCGTCGGGCAACCCGTGCATGACGATATCGACCCAATTGTTCAGCCGGTCGACATCCTCCTCCGGCCACCCCATGATCTTCATGACGGTGACACCCGGGAACGGCAGCGCGAAACCCTGAACGAAATCGCAGGACCCCTGTTCGATCCAGCCATCGATCAGGCGAACGGCCCACTCGCGCAATCCGTCCGCGAGTTCGTTGACCCGCTTGGGCGAGAACAGCGGATCGAGCATCGCACGGAACTGCTGATGCCGGGATCCGTCCAGTTCGATGGGGATCTGCTGCACCTCGGAACCCTGGGTATTCACGCCGTCGGGTTCATTGGGAAAGCTGATGAACCCGCGGTTGCTGCGGCGCAGCACTCCCGCGATGTCGTCGTAGCGAGTCAAAACCCAGCAGCCGTTGCCGCGCGCCGAATAGCTGACGGGCATCGCCTCCCGGCGATCGGCGAGTTCGGCGAGCTGTTCGGTGATGCCGATGGTTCTCGTGTACGGGTCGTAGTCGCGACGATATTTCGCGCGCAACTCGGCCACAGGGGTGTCAGTGCTCATTTCTTTCTTCCTCTTCAGAATTCACGCGCACCGGGCTCGAACCGGAGATGGACGTTGTCCACGCCCCAGGCCAGGCCCAGATGCTCATGAGGCTCGTGGTTCGGATCCAGGCCGAATGCCGGCAGTCGCCGGTGCAGTTCTTCCAATGCGATGCGCAATTCCAGGCGTGCGAGATGCAGGCCGACGCACCGATGCGTCCCCATGCCGAACGCCAGGTGCGGTTTGGTCCCCAGGTCGATGTAGCGGTCCAGCCGCACATCGTCGGGATCGTCGTAGTAGTCCGGATCGCGGTTGGCGACGGCCAGCGGGAAATGCACCCGCTCGCCTCGCGGCAGGACCAGCTCACCGACCCGCACATCGTCGTTCACGATCGTGCGGGTCGGCACCGGCGGCGTCGCCCAGCGCAGGAATTCCTCGACCGCCGACTCGACCAGTTGCGGCGACTCGAACATCCGGTCCCATTGCCGCGGATTCCGTGCCAGGTGAACCATCGCCTGGCACAGCACGCTCTGCACGGTGTCCAGGCCCGCGAGCATCATCAGCAGAAACATGTCGAATATTTCCGAGTCCGACAGTTTCTTGCCGTCCACCTCGGCCTCGAGGGCAGCGGAGGTCACGTCGTCACGGCGTGGCATCGATCGGCGGCGCGCGATCAACGCGAACATGTACTCGTGAATTTCGCCGTGCGCCTTCGCGCGCGCGGCGTCGGCCTGTTCCTGCGTGGCGTCGGGCAGACCGTGCATCACGACGTCCACCCAGCCGTAGAGTCGGCTCACGTCCTGTTCCGGCCATCCCATGATCTTCATGACGGTGACCCCAGGGAACGGCACCGCGAAACCCTTGTTGAAATCGCAGGAGCCGACCTGGATCCAGTCGTCGATCAGACGATTCGCCGATTCGCGCAGACCGCCCTCGAGCTGGGCGACACGCTTGGGTGAGAAGGCCGGGTCGAGCATCGCGCGAAACTGGAGGTGGCGGGAGCCGTCCAATTCCAGGGGGATCGTTCCCTGCTCCGAACCGGTGGAGTTGATACCGTCCGGGTCGTTGGGAAAGCTGATGAACCCGCGGTTGCTGCGGCGCAGGACGCTGGCGATGTCGTCGTACCGCGTCAGCACCCAGCAGCCGTTGCCGCGCGCCGAATAACTGACCGGCATCGCCTCCCGGCGCTCGGCCAGTTCGGCGAGCTGCTCGGCGATCGGCACCGGGTGATACGGGTCGTAATCACGCCGAAGCGTCACGCGCAGTTCATCGATGGGTGCGTCTGTGGTTGCCATGTTCAACTCCAACCGCCGGGTAAAGAAAGCCGTGTTGCCTGGTGTGATCCGAGTTACACCCTAGCGATAAGATGTTTGCAACACAACTTTAAATACCACTTGAGTACGGTTTGAATCCTCAGAGCTCGAGGACCAGGCGCGGCGACAGCGACCGCGACACGCACACCATCATCGTCTCGTTCGCCTCGCGCTCGGCGGGCGTCAGGATCGAATCGCGATGCTGCGCGATCCCGTCGATGATCATGGTCTCGCAGGAACCGCAGGTCCCCTCCAGGCACGACGCGACCACCGGGATGTCGTTCTCCTCCAGGACCTGCATGATCGTCTTGTCCGGCGGGATGGTCAGTGTCTGCTCCGACAGGGTCAGCTCGACCTCGAAGGACCCGTCCAGCGCCGCGTCCTCGAGTTCCTTGGGCGCGAATCGCTCCAGGTGCAGCGCGCCCGCCGGCCAGGGCGCGCAGGCGCTCTCCATCGCTTGCAGGAGCGGCTCGGGGCCACAGCAGTAGACGGCGACATCGTCGCGGACCGTGCCCAGCAAACCCTGGAGGTCGAGCAGCCCGAACTCGTCCTGCGGCCGGATGCTGACCGGCTCGCCGTAGCTGGTCTCCAGGTGATCGACGAAGCTCATGGTCGTGCGCGACCGGCCGCCGTAGACGAGTTCCCACGGCAGACCGCGCGCGGCCACCGCGCGGATCATCGGCAGCATCGGCGTGATGCCGATACCGCCCGCCACGAAGATATAGGCGCCCGCCGGCTCGAGCGGGAAGTTGTTCCGGGGCCCGCGCACCTCGAGCGAGGCCCCTTCGGCCAGTTCGTCGTGCAGATAGATGGACCCGCCGCGGCCCTCGGCCTCGCGCAGCACACCGACCTGGTAGACATCGCGCTCCGCCGGATCACCGCACAGCGAGTACTGACGCACCACCTCGTTGGGCAGCACCAGATCGATGTGCGCGCCCGGTTCCCACTCGGGCAGTTCACCGCCGTCGGGGCGCCGCAGCTCGAGCAGCACGACTCCGGGCGCCAACTGCTCCTTGCGCGCGACGACGAGCATCCCGACCTCATCGGTCTGCGTGACGCCATGAGCATCACTGCCGACTGCCACCTCGGACATCACTGACCACCAACCCTTGCTCTCTTCGATGAAATCAGGACCAACTCGTATAGTAATCGTGTTTACAAGTCGGCGTATCAAGAAACTAACACAATAGCGCCATTGCGGACAGGGGCGATCCGCCCCGCCGTCAGCGCAGCGGGCGCAGGAACTCGCGCAGATCCCGCACAATCAGCTCCGGCACCTCGGCCGGCCCGAAGTGGCCACCGGACGGGAACCGCGTCCACTGCCGCAGATCGGTGTCCTGCTCGGCATGCCGCCGCGGCGGCGCGCTGACATCGCCGGGCAGCACCCCGATGCCCACCGGCACCCGGATGTACGGGTCGGCGGGCGCGGATGTCTTCTGCCGGTTGGTTTCCCAGTAGTAACGCATGGACGAGCCGATCGTGCCCGTCAGCCAGTAGAGCGTCACCGTGGTCAGCAACTCGTCGCGCGAATAGACCGATTCGAGATCCCCGCCGCATTGCGACCAGTTCCGTCGCCGCTCCAGCAACCAGGAGGCCAATCCGACCGGCGAGTCGTGCAGCGCGAAGGCCAGCGTCTGCGGATCCTGGCTGTGCACCGCCAGGTGGCTCGCGGTCAGTGCCGCACCGGCCCGGTCGCGTTCGTAGTCCCCGGCCTCGTCGGGACCGTAATCGTCCGGTCCGGCGGTCGAGAGCCCGAGGCCGGGCACTCCGGCGGGACGGCGGTACCGGCTCATGTGGACGCCGATCAGATCGTCCGGGAAGTCGTAGGCCATCTGCTGGGTGACCACCGCGCCGAAATCCGCGCCCATCGCCGCGAAGCGCCGATAGCCCAGCACCTCACGCATCAGCCGGCGCCACAGACCGGCCGTCACCGCGGAGCCGACGCCGCCGGCGCGCAGCGGGGAGGAGAACCCGAAACCCGGAAGCGAGGGGATGACGACATCGAAGCTGTCCGCGGGATCGGCGCCGACGGCGGCCGGATCGGTCAGCGGGACGATCATCTTCTCGAAATCCCAGAACGTCCAGGGCCAGCCGTGCGTGAGCAGTAGCGGAACCGGCGCGGGCCCGGCGCCGCGCCGATACAGGAAGTGGATCGGCACGCCGTCGAGATCCACGCGATAGTGCTCGAACTCGTTCATCCGGGCCTCGTGCGCCCGCCAGTCGTACCCGTGGGCCCAGTACTCGACGAGTGGTTCGAGGTATGCGCGCGAGGTCCCGTATCGCCAATCCTCGTTGTCGACGTCATCGGCCCAGCGCGTAGCGAGAAGACGTCGCCGGAGGTCGGCCAGGTCGTTGTCGGGCGCCTCGATGGTGAAGCGCTCTGCCCGTACGGTCATGGCTCGCGTGACCCTTCCTGAACATAATTTGCTTGATGCGGCAGCCGCAGCTCAGCACGGTGACGCGGCCTTCAGCATTACTACAACAGACACCGTGGACGACTTAAATCTCATAGTACTACCATTAGAATCGACCACGATTGCGGACGTTACGAGAAGAGTGCATATGCCCGACAACATCGCAACCTCGACCGACGAGCCACTGGATGCTCTGGTCGTAGGCGCCGGAATCTCCGGCCTGTACCAGCTGTATGCCCTGCGGACCGCGGGCCTGAAGGTCCGCCTGCTCGAGGCGGGCTCGGGGGTCGGCGGCACGTGGTTCTGGAACCGTTATCCGGGAGCCCGATTCGACTCCGAGAGCTACACCTACGCCTACTTCTTCCCCAGGGAACTGGTGAACGAGTGGACCTGGTCGGAGGA
The DNA here is from genome assembly GCF_019038435.1 of Nocardia alni. GTDB lineage: Bacteria > Actinomycetota > Actinomycetes > Mycobacteriales > Mycobacteriaceae > Nocardia > Nocardia alni. Next base: position 127,743 of record NZ_JAGPOX010000002.1, on the reverse strand, counting down.
ATTCGCGGGCCAGCCCGAGACCGAGCGGTATCTCAACTTCGTCGCCGACCGGCTCGATCTGCGTCGCGATATCCAGCTGGAGACCCGGGTGACCGGGGCGCGGTGGAGCGAGGCCGAGCGCCTGTGGACGGTCACCACAGAACACGGTGCGACAGTGCGCACCCGGTTCCTGATCACGGCGCTGGGCATCCTGTCCAAACCCGCGTTCCCCAACGTCCCGGGGCGCGAGGACTTCAAGGGCGAGTGGTACCACACGGGCCTGTGGCCGCACACCAACGTCGAGTTCACCGGCAAGCGCGTAGCGGTCATCGGCACCGGATCCAGTGGTGTGCAGATCGTCCCGTTCGTCGCCAAGGACGCGTCGTCGCTGACCATCTTCCAGCGCACCCCGAACTGGTGCACGCCCATCAACAACTTCGCCATCACACCCGAATACGCGCAGCAGCTGCGCGACGACGTGGACAAGATCTACGAGCTGTGCCGCACGTCGCCGGGCGGCAGCAAGCACCGCCCGATGATGACGTCCTCCCTGGATCTGACGGACGAACAGCGGCGAGAGCACTTCGATCGCCTCTACCAGGCGCCCGGCCTGTCGATGGCGTTGGCGAACTTCCGCGACATCGCGTTGGATCGCACGGCCAACGCCAACCTCACCGCCTACATCGCCGAGAAGATCCGCGCCCGGGTCGACGACCCGGCCGTGGCCGAGAAGCTCATTCCGACCGACCACGGTTTCGGCCAGAAGCGCCCGCCCCTGGAAAACGGCTACTACGAGGTGTTCAACCAGCCGCACGTCGAGCTGATCTCCCTCGCCGACGAGCCGATGGTGCGCATCACCGAGACCGGGATCGAGACCACCAAGGGCCACTACGAACTGGACATGATCATCTTCGGCACCGGTTTCGAGGCCGTGACCGGCTCCTACCGGGCGATCGACATCCGCGGTATCGATGATCGCCCCCTGCTCGACCATTGGGACAACGGCCCCAGAACCTACCTCGGGCTGCAGGCCGAAGGCTTCCCCAACCTCTTCTTCGTCGGCGGGCCGCAGAGCACCGCCGGCAACATCCCGCGTTTCACCGAGGTTCAAGCCGATTGGGTCACGCGATGCATCGCGCACCTCACCGCGCAGGGGCACACCCGGATCGGCACCTCCGCCGCGGCCGAGGAGGAATGGAACGAGCACGTGCTCTCGGGAATTCGCGGGACGCTGCAGGAGACCGCCGAATCCTGGTCCTTCGGATCGAATGTCGAGGGCCGCAAGCGCGCCTATCTGCTGTACGCGGGCGGTCTGCCGACGTACCGGGACAAGATCACCGAGGCCGAGAGCGCCGACTACAAGGGATTCGAACTGTCATGAGTCGTTTTTCCACGGCAATCGTCATCGGCGGGAGCATCGCGGGCTGTCTGGCCGCCGCGGCGGTAGCACCGCATTTCGACGAAGTGCTCGTCCTGGACAAAGACAAATTCCCCGAATCGCCGCAGCAGCGCAACGGCGCCCCCCAGGGCGCGCACTTTCATGCCCTGCTCGCCGCGGGGCGCGAGGCCATGGACGAACTGCTGCCCGGGTTCTCCGAACAGGCACTGGAACTCGGGGCCGCGGAACTCGATTCGACCGCCGAGGTGATGCGCCTGGACCGCCTCGGCTGGTCGCCCCGGTTCCCCTCGTCGCTGAAGTTCCTGATGGCCAGCCGCCCACTGATCGAGTGGGTGATCCGCGATCGCGCCGCCGCGATCGACACCATCCGTTTCCTGCCGGGCCGCGCGGTCACGGGAGTGCTGACCACCGACGGCGCCGTAACCGGCGTGCGGACCAAGGACGGCGAGCTCGCCGCCGATCTCGTGATCGATGCGAGCGGGCGGCGATCCGAGGCGCCACAGTGGTTGGCGGAGAACGGCTTCGGGCAACCGGTCGAGACCGTGGTGAACGCGCACTGGGGCTACGCCAGCACATTCGTTCATGTCCCGGAGAACTGGGAACCCGGATTCCGGGCCCTGGCCTGCGTTCCGTTCGGCGAGGGCGCCCTGACCCCCGCCTCCGAGAAACGGGCGATGGCGATGTGGGTCGTCGAGGGCGAACGCCGCTGGGTTCTGACGGTGCAGGGTTCGGCCGGAGACTATCCGCCGAGCAAGGTCGAGGACCTGCTGGAGTTCGTGTCGTCCATCGGCGCGCCCGAACTGGATCGGGCGCTGTCGGAAGTCGAGTTCCCCGAACGGATTCGCATCTGGCGCGATACCACCAACCGGCTGCGGGACTACGCGGGCATGGCCGAGCGGCCGGAGAATTTCCTGACGATCGGCGACGCCTGGGCGGCGTTCAATCCCGTCTACGGCCAGGGTATGACCGTCTCCGCCCTCGACGCGCGGACACTGTCCCGGGAGATCGCCGATCATCTGCGCGAACATCCGGGATCGTTGCGCGGGCTCGCCGCGCGGTACTACGCGAAGAACGACGAGCTGGTGAAGTTCTGCTGGAGTTCCTCGACCGCGCTGGATTATCGAATTCCGGATGTCGAGGTCACCGTCGACGGTGTGCCGCAGGAAGTTTCGCCGGGAACCGCGGACTTCTCCGATCGCCTGGCCGCGTGGGTCTCCCTCGACAAGGATCGGTACATGAAGTTCCGGGAGACCACCCAGCTGCTGCGCTCCGACGATTGGCTGCGCTCCGACGAGGTCGTGAACGAAATCAAGGAGAAGTGGAATGAGCTCGGCGCGTTGGTGACTCCGCGCTGACGCCGCTCACGACGAAGGCGGCACACGATGATCGATCGTGTGCCGCCTTCGTCGTTATCCGGGCCTACTGGTGAGCGGGCACGATACTGATCGCCTCTTCCGGGCACGCGATCGCGATGCCCTCCATGACCTTCCGGTCACTGGCCGGATGCACCTGGTCCAGGGCCTGCCCGTAGCCGATGTCGTCCGCGTCGAAATCCTTCGGCGCCAAGGCATAACACCGTCCGTGCCCCGCGCAGATACTGGAGTCGACTGCGTACCGCAGTTCCGTGTTCTCGGTGGTCTTCTCGGCGGAAGCCATAGTGTGTTCCTTTCTGTTGGTCAGAAGAATTCGAGCGGCAGGCTGGTGAGCTGTTGCATGAAGGCCCCGTACCGATGACGCGGGACGAATCCCTCCTTGATCCGGTAGTTCGGCAGCCGCTCGTGCCAGACCCGCAGGCCGATCTCCATCTCGATGCGGGCCACGTGCGATCCGAGGCATCGATGAATTCCCAGCCCGAATGCGGTGTGCCGGTTCACTTCCCGATCCAGCTGCACCGTAGGCGAGAACAGCCGGTCGGCTCCGCAGCGCGCGATGAAGATCCGGTCGCCCGGCTCGATCGGGAATCCGTTGAGCGTGGTGGCCTTCTTGGCGATCCGGCCCGCGGGCCCGCCGGTGTTGTAGTAGCGGGTCAGCTCCTCCACCGCGGCGTTCGTCTGCTCGGGGTTGCGCACCAGGAACTCGCGATCCTCCGGCGTGCGCGCCAGGTGCCACATGATGTAGCCCAACTGCGTCGAGGTGGTCTCCTGACCGGCGATGAAGCACAGCTTCCCCATGTCGACGAGCATTTTCTCATCGATCGGAGCGCCGTCGACCTGCATCGTGATCATCTTGCTCGCGAGATCGTCCTTCGGGTTTTTGCGGCGCCGGGCGAACAGGTCCCCGACGATCGCGTCGATCTCGTTCTCGATCTTGTCGCGCTCCTCCTGGGTCGGGAACTCGAATGTCGCGCGCTCGGCCAGGTGGAACATGTGGTCGGTGTCGCCGTCGTCCAGACCCAGCCAGCCCAGGAAGAATCGCGCCGGCAACAGCGAGGCGAAATCGGCCGTGAACTGGCACTCGCCCTTGGCGATGATGTCGTCGATCAACTGATTGGTCAGCGCGTGGATTCGCGGCTCCAGCGGAGTCAGCTCCTGGGGGCTGAAGAACGGAATCAGGGCGCGCCGGTATTTGGTGTGGATCGGCGGATCCATATTGATGGGCGGAACGCTCAGCCTGACTTCTTCCTTCGTATACACGATCGTCGTAGGCAGGCTGGACCACGAGGCGTTGTCGCGCAGGACGGTCTTGATGGTGTCGTAATCGGCCGCGACGAGAAAGCCGCGATTCGCCGGGCTGTAGAACAGCGGACCGACTTCCGTGGCCTCGTCCCAGACTCCGAACGGGTCGATACCGAGCCGCTCATCGGCCTCCAGATTCAGCGTGTGAATCGGTAGGCCCTCACTCTGCGCCCGTTCCAACATGGTCGACATGAACAATGCTCCTTAACTGTTATCCACGGATCAGGCGCGCTCGCGCCGGCGTCATCACAGATCCGCTCCATTGGCGTAGATCACCTGAAGCTGGCTGTATTCCTTCAGGCCCTCGATGCTGTTCTCGACTCCGATTCCGCTCCATCGGGCTCCGGCGAAGGGGACGTGCGGACCGTGATTGATGGCGTGGCCGTTGATGTAGACCATGCCGACCCGCAGCCGGCGGCCGATCGCCAGCGCCCGGTTCGGGTCGGCGCTCCATACCGAGCCGCCCAGACCGTATTTCGACGCGTTGATCTCCCGGACGACGGCGTCGAGATCGGAATAGGGAATCAGCGGCAGCACGGGGCCGAACTGTTCCTCGTCGATGATCGGTTGTCCGGCAGGCACATCGGTGAGAATCGTCGGGCGCAGGAAGTAACCGCGCTCCTGCTCGGCCGCGCCGCCGGTCCGTACCGTCGCGCCCGCGGATACGGCCGAGTTCAACAGTTTCCGGACCCGTTCGTACTGCGGGCGATTGTTGATCGGCCCGAGCTGGACACCCTCTTCGGTGCCCGCACCCACGCGAATTCGCTCGGCGACCGCGACGAGAGCGTCGCAGACCGCGTCGTGAAGTGACTCGGGCACGTAGACCCGTTTGGCCGCACCGCAGACCTGGCCATTGTTGGTGAAGGCGCCCCAGAACAGATCTTCGGCGATCGCTACCGGATCGACGTCCTCGAGCAGAATGGCCGGATCATTGCCGCCGAGTTCGAGTTTCACCCGTTTCAGGTCGTCGGCGACCGCGGCCGCGATGGCTTTGCCCGCGGCGATAGATCCGGTGAAGGTGACCATCGCGGTGTCCGGATGTTTGGTCATGGCGACCCCCACCTCGTCACCGCCGGACACCACATTGAATACGCCGGGCGGCAGAATGCCCTGGAGCAGTTCACCGAGCCGCAGCACCGTCGCCGGGGTATAGGGCGACGGTTTGAGCACCACGGAATTGCCCGCGCGCAGGGCGGGAGCGAATTTCCACGCCGACAGAATGAGCGGATAGTTCCACGGCGTGATGGCCGCGACGACGCCGAGCGGGAATCGCGCCGTGCCCACCGATTTCTCGACGACGACCTCGAGGTCGGGGACCTCGACATCGGCGTAGAAACCGATCCAGGCGGCGGTTCCCTGCACCTCACCGATGGCATCGGCCACCGATTTGCCCTGTTCGGCGCTGAGCAGACGCGCCAGTTCCTCGGTGGCCCCGGTTACCACATCGGCGGCCTTGCGCAGCGCCTCGCGGCGCGCCCGGTCGTCCGCGGCCCAGCCGGCCTGTGCGCCGACGGCGGCGCGGAAGGCCGCGTCCAGCTCGGATGCCGTGCATTCCGGAACCTCGGCCCACGGCAACTCGGTTGCCGGATCGAGGACCGGGACGGTCGCCGTACCCGATGATCGACCGTTGATCGTCATGCTGAATCGCTGCAATTGCGCCATCGTGCTCACCTCGAGGTTGGGGCCGGCACAGGGCCGGCGGCGGGCCTGGCCCGTAAACACGAGTTCTAACTCGATAACGAACACAATAGTATCACCGATAGAAGATGACAAGACGGGGCTGCCGACGCGCCGCGGAGAACTATTATGGTTCGGCAGGCGGGATCAGGAACCGATGGTGAGGATCGTCCCCTCCGGCAACTCGACCAGCCCCTCGCCGGTGCCGAGCAATTCGTCCAGCCGCTCCCGGGCGATCCGTAAGCGGCGGGCGTACTCGTTGTGCTCGGCCAGAATTCGGTCCCGCTCCCCGGGCGAATCACCGGGTTCGCGGTCGGGCGTCACCGCGGCGCCCGGCGCGACGGCGCCGAGCAGTTCCTGCACCAGAGCGCGGGCCAAACGCTGGTAATCGATCTCGACGACCTGATTTCCCTGGACGGCGACACGCTTGGCCGCCTTCGAGCGCTTACCGGCCACCGCGGCCACGACCTTGTCGCTCGCGCTGATGCGGTAGGTGCGCTTGCCGCGGATCGTGCGCTCGATCTCGCCGTCCCGATCCATCGAGGTGATCAGCTGGATGAAGGCGATCGGCGAACCCTCGTACTCGATCGCCTCCATGAGCTCGCTGGTGGCGTGTCCGGACGTCTCCTCCAGCGGCCCCGTCGTCGCCAAGTATTCCCGGATGCGCGCACGGGCCGTTCGATCCCTAGCCACTGTCCCACCTGCCCTCGACGTATCGCATCGCTCTGGTGCACGAGTCGACTTCATGCGGTATGCACTCATGTTATGAGCACAACTTCAGCGTTATTGCATCACTGTATATGATGGCTGTCAACATGAATGGGCGCATCAGTGCAGACGACTGCAGGATCACAAAGAATGTAAGCCGTCTATCAGTTCGTGTCAATGGACGCCATTGACGAATAACACGATAAGATTTTCGCCATGGAAGACAGCGGCCGTCAGATCTCCGAAGCAGTGGAGCGTCTGGCGCTGACCCTCGGTGAGAGCGGAGCCGTCCCGATCGCCGAATTGGTGCGTGCGCTCGAACGCGCCGCGGAGCGGTTGCGCACTCGTACCTCACCCAGTGACGAGGTCCCGGTGGATCTCGTGACTCAGGCAGAGGCCTCCCGCACAGTAGGAGTCAGCCGCCAGGCTGTCAACCAGTGGGTACGCAAGGGCATATTGCAGACCTATTCGTCGGGGGACGGTCGCGGCGCGGTGCGGGTCTCCCTGTCCGAAGTCGCGATCGCCGCCAACCGGCACGCCACCCCGACGGTGTTCTCCCCCGTTCGGCGCCGTGAACTGGAGCAGTTCCTCGATCTGATCGACGAGGCCTCCACCCGGCAGTTCGCGCGCGAGCTGGTCGTGGCGCTCGAGGCCGACGAACCATCCAGCGACAGGTACGCCGACGAATCCCGGGTGCTGCGCGAATTCGTCGTCGCGGCAATGGATACCGGTTCCCGGCAGCGCGAATTCACCGCGGACGGCGTGCGATTGCTCTCCGACCTGCGCCCGCAGTTCGCGATCGATCGCTCGTCACCGTTCGGACGGCTGTGCGACTCCCTCGGCCTGCTCGTGTACTGCTCGGACGGCTCGGCGGGCTTCGACTCCCCGGTCACCGCGCTGCTCGGACTGCTGGGCGCGAGCACCGTCGGCTCCCAGTACCAGGGCGGCGACGCCACCGTCGGCAGCTCGATCGCGGCGGCGGCGCGCCGAGTCTGGGACACCGACTGGCCGACGCGCCTGTTCGACGCGGCCTTCTATACCGGGGAGCTGCATCGTTCACCGCTGACCCGATACACGGCCTCACTGACCTACCTCGACAACAACCGTTTCCTACGGCAAGCGCAGTCGACGGGCGTCAGCCTCGCCTATTCCAGGGGCCCCGGACCGCTTCTCCCGCAACGCTTCCACGGCGCACCGATCCAGTACGACATTCTGACCGGCGACTATCGCGGCACGCCCGTCTGGGGGTTCACGCCGGAAGCGGCCGCGGCCGTCGGGCGTCCGGCCGACATCTCCAGTGCGGTGAACCCCTTCCGGATCTTCAACTACGAGTACGGCCTGCTGGACTCGTCCATCCACGGCATCCGCCGATACTGCTTCTCGGTGCCCGACGCCCGCAAGGAACTCATCGACACCGTCCGGCCGATGTCGATGACCCAGCGGCAGGTGTATCTGGACTCCGCGACCGAAACTCTCGCGCGCACACTGGCTTCGCCGCAGATCGAACTCGTGGCCATCGACCGTCCCGAGGACTTCGACTGGTGGAAGGACCACATCATCCGCTCGTCCGAGCGTGAGATCCTGCTGGGCCTGCGCGACGAGCGCGCCCGCAAGATCGCGCATGCGCTGCTGGTGCAGACCAAGACGCTGCCCGATGTGATCGAGGCCGCCGATTCCGACAGCTCCCTGCGCGACCGGCTGCGAATCTACGTCAAGAATCTCGAATTCGACGTGATCGAAGCCCGTTACCAGGACGATCTGCGGCGCGGGGTGGCGCGCGTGATCAGCCCGGGTGGGCGCACGCTCGACTACGACGCGAGCCACGCGATGGCGAGCGAGGAGTTGCGCTCGTTCCTGCGCTGAGCTCTCATGACGAAATCCCCGGCCTGAAAGTTGTTTCCAGGCCGGGGATTTCGGGTGTTGCGATCAGTCGTGGAACGGCCCCGCGGGGATCACCACCGGTGAGGGAACCCCGCCCGTGGGGAAGGTCTTCACCAGGTTCAGGCTGCGGGTGTCGTAGACGACGATCTCACCCGGACCCGTGTGGTAGTTACCGCTCACCATCGGGCCGAACGCGGTCAAGGCCCCGTTGATATTCGGAGCCGGCGAGGAGAACGGGGTGGTCGGCACATAGGCGAGCCGCCCGTCCGGCGAGAACGTCACGTCCAGGGTGATCTTGCCCGGTTTCAGCATGCGAATCAGCGCACCGGTGTGCGAATCGACGACCGCCACGCTCCCGTCGAGATTTCCCACCCAGAACTGCGAACCGTCCGGAGTCGACGAGACGCTGTTCGGATAGCTGGTGATACCGGTGTTCACCGTGGCTGTCACCCGCCGCGACGCCGCATCGATGACCGAGTCCGTGCCATCGGCGAAATTCGATGTCAGCAGCCGCTTGCCGTCGGGCGTCACCGCCAGCCATTCCGGCGACAATCCGACCGCGATCGGATCGCCGACGAATTGGCCTGTCGCCAAGTCCATTTGATAGACGTGGTGCAAGCCCGCGATCCACATGGACTTGCCGTCCGGGCTCGGAATCGCGTAACCGATCGGTTCCCCGGTCTGCTGGGTCGAATAGGTGTGCACCACCTCATCGGTCTTCGTATCGATTTTCTCGATCGTGAAGCCCTGGATCGTGCTGAGATACAGCCACCGGCCGTCGGGCGACAGGTTCGTCAGCGGAAACAGCCCGCCCGGCCTCGGGATCGTCTTCACGATCTGCCCCGTGCAGGGATTGACGACCTTGGTGTTGGCATCGCCGGTGTACCACTGGTCGACATACAGCTTGGAGCCGTCGTTGAGCACGGTGACGTTGGAGGGCACCCGGAAGCCGGGGATATAGCGTTGCACCCGAAGATCTTTGGTATCGACGACCGAAACGGAGTTGTAGTCGGTGTCCAAGTTGGTCGAGTACGCGAGGTGGCCGGCCCCGCTCGGCCGGCAGGACCCCGGGTCACCCGGATTGCCCTGCGCCGCTGCCGGCACGGCCGACAGACCGGCCACGCCCACGGCACACATGAGTGCGATACCTAATCGCCTTCTAGACATACGACAAACCTCTCTAGCCCGACATTGCGCTTGATGGATTCGCCTCCCTGTCACTCCGGAGACGTTGGCGTCTCAGGCTATAAGCATGTTTCAAGTGTTGTCAATCACAGTTGGAACACGACTTAAACTATATTGCCCGGGACCCGCGTCCCCGGCCGGAGGCCACCGACTCACAGCCCTCGACCGTCGCCGTCATCGGTCCGCCCGCAGCCGGGGAGTTGCTGGTACATTTCCGCAATCATTGGCGTCGAGCACGTGGTGGATGTGTCAAGTTTGCTGGGCAGTCGCGGATGTGCCGGTTCCGCCCACACGAAATAATGTGTGGGCGTTAGGATTAGCGCTTGCCCCTTGCCCGGTGATCGTCCTGGAGTCGATGCTTGAATACTTCCGCCCCCGATCCGCGGACCTCATGTCCCGTGGTCGGTCACAGCATACCGTTCGATACCACTGAACAGCGGTTCCTCCTATGGGAACCGGAATTCGCGATGGATCCGCACCGCTACTACGCCAGGATGCGCAAGGACGGCCACAAGCTGGTCTCGGTGGAACTCGCGCCCGGCGTATCGGCCACCCTCGTGATCGACTACCGCACAGCGGTGCAGATCCTCAACGACCCCGAACATTTCCCCGCGGACCCTCGGGCCTGGCAGAACACCGTTCCCGCCGACTGCCCGATCCTGCCCCTCATCGGGTATCGCCCCGTCCCGGCCCGGACCACGGGCCCCGAACATCAGCGATACGCCGATGTGCATACCGAGGCGATGCGCGCGCTCGACCTGTACGCCATGCACGGCCACGTCGAGAAACTCGCCATCGAGCTGGTCAACAGCTTCTGCACGGACGGCCACGCCGACCTGATCAAGCAGTACTCGTTCCCGCTCTCGTTCGCCGTATGCAACATCCTGCTGGGCTGTCCGCCGGAGCTCGGCGACCGGATCGCCGAAGGCATGTCGAAGATCTTCGAGAACATCGACGCCGAGACGGGCAGTCAGATCGTCGGTGCCGCGTTGATGGAGTTGCTCGCGCTCAAACGAAGCACCCCGGGCGACGACGTCACCACGGCGATGTTGCAGCATCCGGCCAAACTCTCCGACGAGGAGATCTTGCACCAGATCAACAGCCAGTACGGTGCGGGCATCGAGATTCAGCAGACCCTGATCGCCAACACCCTGCTGCGAATCCTCTCGGAACAAACACTCGGCAGCAACGTGCTCGGCGGTAGCATGGCCACTCGCGACGCGCTGGACGAGGTCCTGTTCTCGGATCCTCCGATGTCGAACTTCCTGATCACCTATCCGCGCCAGCCGATGTTGATCAACGATTTCTGGCTGCCCGCGAACCAGCCGGTGGTCATCGGAATCGCCGCGTGCAACACCGATCCTCACATCAATCGCGGCAATATCCTCGGCAACAGATCACATCTGTCGTGGGGGCTCGGTAGTCACCGCTGTCCCGCGCAGGATATCGCCTACCTCGTCGCACAGGACGCGATCGACCAACTCCTCGACGCGATGCCGGAACTGGAATTGAACTTCCCCGGGGACGGGCCCACATGGCGCCCGGGTCCCTTCCACCGCTCCATGACCGAACTGCCGGTCGTATTCCCCCCGAGCCCACCCCTCAACATCCAGCCGCTGCGTACCTGACCCGGCGGCGGCGCATCGATTCCGTGTACGGTCGGCGCGCCGCCCCCGGATAGGTTCACTCGGTACCGGCAGCCTCGAGTTCGCGTGTGCCGGGCTCGAATCGCAGGTGCACGTTGTCCACGCCCCAGGCCAGTCCGAGATGTTCGGCAGGGGTCCGGTCCGGACGCAGCTCGAACGTCGGGATCCGCCGCCGCAACTCCTCGAACGCGATACGCAACTCGAGTTGTGCCAGAGGCGCGCCCACACATCGGTGCGGACCCAGGCCGAACGCGACGTGCGGTTTGGTACCCGAGTCGACGAACCGATCGAGAACGACCTCGTCGGGGGTCTCGTAATAGGCCGGATCGCGATTGGCCACCGCGAGCGGGAAGTGCACTCGCTCCCCCTTGGGCAACGTCATCTCCCCCACCTGCACCTCGTCATGCACGATCGTGCGCGTCGGGACCGGCGGCGTGGCCCACCGCAGGAATTCCTCGACGGCCGACTCGAGCAGCGCCGGCGACTCGAGCAGCCGATCCCACTGCCGCGGATGCCGCGCGAAGTACACCATCGCCTGTCCCAGCACGCTCTGCACCGTGTCCAGACCCGCCAGCATCATCAGCAGGAACAGGTCGAACAACTCTGTGTCGGAGAGCTTTTCGCCGTCGATCTCGGCCTCCAGCGCCGCCGACGTCACATCCTCGCGCCGCGGCGCGGCCCGCCGCTCGGCGATCAGCGCGAACATGTATTCGTGAATCTCACCGTGCGCCTTGCCCCGTGCGGCATTCGACTCGTCCTGCGAGACACCGGGCACGCCGTGCATGACCACATCGACCCAGCCGTACAAACGGGACAGGTCCTGCTCCGGCCACCCCATGATCTTCATGACCGTGACACCCGGGAACGGCAGGGCGAACCCCTTGTTGAAGTCACACTCCCCGTCCTCGATCCAGCCGTCGATCAACCGGTTGGCCCATTGCCGCAGTTCGTCTTCCAGCTGCGCGACATGCTTCGGCGCGAACGCCGGATCCAGCATCGCCCGGAACTGGCGGTGCCGAGGCCCGTCCAGCTCGATCGGGATCATGCCCTCCTCCGACCCGGTGGAGTTGATCCCGTCGGGATCGTTCGGGAAGCTGACGAACCCCCGATTGCTGCGCCGCAACACCCCGGCGATGTCGTCGTACCGGGTGAGCACCCAGCACCCGTTGCCGCGCGCCGAATAGCTGACCGGCGCCGCCGACCGGCGCTCGGCCAGCTCCGCCAACTGCTCGGCGATGGGCACAGCACGATAGGGGTCGTAGTCACGCCGATACTTCGCGCGCAACTCTTCGATGGGCACACCAGCTGAAGTCATACACATGCCTTAACCGCTCGTGGATCGCAATCCAAAGATGAACCCGCTCAACAGTAGAGCCTCTCCAGCCCACGGACCAGCGGGACCACCGGATCGAGACCGCCTACGGCACAATGCAGTTCGACATTACGTCTTGACGTGTCATGGCGCCAGCTGCCGCCGTCACGCGAGTTCCGTTGCCTCCCGCAGCTTCCGGAATTCGGTAGCCAGAGCGTCGAGCGTGTAATGGGCGTTGAGTCCGCTCGGATTGGGCAGTACCCAGATGGCGGTCGTGCCGAGTGTTTCGGATTGGCGTCCGACGGTGGTTCGTGGCCGGCCGAAAGCGGTGCGGTAAGCGCCCAGGCCGAGGACCGCCAGAACGTGCGGGCGGTACTGCCGGACTCTGTCGGTGAGCATGCGACCACCCTCGCGTAACTCCTGGGATGTCAGCTCTTCGGCCTTCGCCGTCGTGCGCGCCGCGACATTGGTTATGCCCAGTCCGAGTGCGAGCAGCTCCCGCTGCTCATCAGGCCGGAACAGGCGCGGCGTGAATCCGGACCGGAACAGCGTGGGCCAGAAGCGGTTTCCAGGCCGAGCGAAATGGTGGCCGGTCGCCCCCGACCACAGTCCCGGATTGATCCCGCAGAACAACACCCGTAGGTCCGGCGCCAGCAGATCGGGGATGGACCCGCCGTTCGCCGCGGCCAGATCTGCCGGTGTGGGCCGGTACCCGGCGGAATGTGCCATCCGCCTAGTCTGCCCTGCCCACGCCGGTGACCCGCAACCTTCAGTCGGTCTGCAGTGCGATGCGGATCAGCTCGGCGTCCGATGGCCAGCCCTGTCCGGCATCGATGCGGATCCGGTGGAGTATGCCGGTCCAGGGGAACGGCGGCTCATAGGCGTCGCAGACGGGCAGGCCCCGGTCATGACCGAGGGTCAGGGCGGTGCCACCGTGCTGCCAGGTGACCGGAAGAGTGTGGCTGCCGGTTCCGGCCGCCAGCACGATGTCGTCGACCACGGCCTCGACGGTCAAACCATCGGCGCCCGGCCGCAATACACAGCCGACGCGGTGGCGGCCGACCGGCAATGGTGTGTCGGCGGTGACCCGCACGGTGTCACCGGGCATCGCGACAGCGACGGTGAGCAGCCCGTCCTGGACGAACGCGGCCAACCCGCCGGTCCAATTTCCCAGCGCGAACAGCACTCCCCGCGCGCCGGTGCCGGGCACCTCCACGTCGGCCACGATGCGACCGCCACCGAACAGCATCGGCAACGCCTCATCCGACACCGGGCCGCCCTCGGGATACAGCACCAGATTCTGTCCGGGCGGATAGAGCGGCGGCACGATGGTCGATATCCGCTGGGTGAGTGAATCCGCCAGCGGCATCACCTCGTTGCGCCCGGCCTCGGTGAACCACAGCTGTTCGAGCCGGCGGACCACGTCGGGGTGGTCGTCGGCGAGGTCGTGCGCCTCGGAAAAGTCGTCCTCGAGCCGGAACAGCGACCAGCGATCGGTGGTGAAGTCACGACTGCCCTTCATCAGCAATTCCTCGTCCATCACACCGGCGGATACATGGTCGGTCGTGGCCTTCCACTCGTCGGAGACGATCGAGCGCGATCCGATCATCTCGAAATACTGGGTCGACCGCGGAGCCGGCGCCTGCGCGTCGGTGAAGGTGGACAGCAGGCTGGCGCCCTGGACCTCATCGGGCACCGGCACACCGCAAGCATCGAGCACAGTGGGCAGAACGTCGATCGCGTGCGCGAATTGGCCGCGCACACCGTGTGCCTGCCCTGTACCCGCGGGCCAGTGCACGATCATCGGCACGCGGGTGCCACCCAGCCAGGTATAGCGTTTCCACAGCTTGAACGGGGTATTACCGGCCCATGCCCAACCCCAGGCGTAGTGCGGGTAGCCTCCCTGGCCACCCCAATCATCCAGTCGCGCAAGGTTTTCGGCGAGATCATCACGCACCCGGTGGCTGAACCGGTGTTCGTTGCTCGTGCCCGCCACCCCGCCCTCGGCGCTGGCGCCGTTGTCGGACATCACCATGATCAGCGTGTTGTCCATGACCCCGAGTGCGTCCAGCGCGTCGACCACCCGGCCGATCTGAGCGTCGGTATGGCTCAGGAACCCCGCATACACCTCGTGCATGCGAGCGTAGAGGCGATGTTCGTCGTCGCTGAGCGAATCCCATGCCGGCACCCACGCCGGGCGCTCGGTCAGCGTGGTTCCGTCCGGGACCACACCGGCGGCCAACTGGCGCGCGAAGACATCCTCACGCCAGCGATCCCAGCCCTCATCGAAGCGCCCGCGGTACGCGTCGGCCCAGCTGCGCTCGACATGATGCGGCGAATGCATCGCGCCGGGAGCGAAATACAGGAAGAACGGCTTGCCCGGGGCGGACTCCTGCTGGTTGACGACCATACGGATCGCCTCGTCGGCAAGATCCTCGGTCAGGTGATATCCCTCGTTCGGACCGGACGGCGGCTCGACATAGGTGTTGTCCCGGACCAGATTCGGCGACCAATGGTTGGTATCCCCTTGCAGGAAGCCGTAATACCGTTCGAAGCCCAACCCGAGTGGCCAGCGGTCGAACGGGCCCGCGCTGGTGCGCTCACCGCGCGGCAGTAGATGCCATTTACCGACGGCGAAACTGTTCCATCCCGCCTCGCGCAGCAACCTCGGCAGAGTCGGCGCCCCCGCTGGAATCCGGGCCGTATATCCCGGCGCCGTGGTCGGGATATCGGCCAGAAAGCCCATTCCGACGGCGTGGTGATTGCGCCCGGTCAACAGGGCCGCACGAGTCGGCGAGCACAGAGCGGTGACATGAAACCGGTTGTATCGCAGGCCGTTCGCGGCCAGTCTATCCACCGTGGGGGTCGCGATGTCCGAGCCGTAACAACCGAACTGGGCGAAACCCAGGTCGTCCAGCAAGATCACTACCACGTTGGGCGCCCCCTGCGGCGCGCGTCGAGGCATGGTCATCGCGAAGTCTCCTCACTCGAGACGGTCATCGGAGTGCTCCTCTCGGCAGCGCGTGCTCATCAATCTAATAAGACCTCATTAATTTGGCAACGACTGGCTAAACTGCGTGGCTATGCCCCCTGAAGCCGCCCGCCCCACCGGGTCGAGACCGCCCGCGCGGGGTTATGCCGCCGGCCAGGCAACCCGGCTTCGGCTGCTGGAGGTTGCCGAGGAGCTGTTCGCGGATCGAGGTATCGATGCGGTCAGCCTCAACGAAGTGCGCCTCGCGGCCGGGCAGAGCAATGCCGGAGCGATCAACTACCACTTCGGCTCGAAATCCCACCTGCTACGGGCGGTCATCGAGCACCGCCTGGTCCGCATCGAGGCCGAACGCGGCGAACTGCTGGCGACACTGATCACCAAGAACCGCGGCGGCGATCCGCGCGCCCTCCTGGAGGCGCTGATCCTGCCGCAGGCGGCCAGCATCGGCCGCGGCGAACGCTACGTCGGGCTGATCTCCCACCTTCTGGCCGCGCCACACGGCGGCTACAGCGAGCACATATTCCTGCTGGCCGACCCGGACCTGGTCCCGAACGGACTGAAAATCAACGAACTGCTGGGTGCGTGCCTGACACACTTGCCGCCGCCCGTGGCTCAACGGCGTCTCACCCTCCTGTACACCAGCACCGTGCAGGCTTTGGCTCAGTTCCAGCGCCGGGCGTCGACCGGCCAGGAACCACCGCCCGAGCTGTTCGTCGCCGAGCTGATCGATGCGGTCACACCGATGCTGACGACACCGATGTCGCCGGAGACGCTGACTCAGCTCGAATGTCAGCGACAGTCGACAGATCGGGATCCGATGTAGTTCGACATCGCACTCGGGAGGGATTGCGGCAGACCGAATATGGGGAGGACGGCGTTGTCGAAGACTGTCATGGCACCGATTCGGTCGCCGGCGAGCGTGAGGACGAACAGGCCGGCTCCCCGGAAGCCTGCGGGAGTGTGTTGGTACACCCCGAATGCCGGCTGACCGTTCGCTCGTGTGGGCATCAGGTGGAATCCCGGGATCGCGCCGAAAATAGGTGCGAAGAAGCGGGCCACGATGTCTCGGCCCTGATATTCCAGCGGCACCGGTGGCATCGACATGAAGACGTCGTCGGTCAACAGAGCCACCAACGCATCGATGTCGGCGGATTCGTAGGCGCTGACGAACTTCGCCACGATGGCGTCCTCCGCAGGCGGCTGCTCCGAGGTAATAGTCGAAGGCAGTCGGCGCTGCATTCCCGAACGGGCGCGTTTGAGGGCGCTCTTGACCGATTCGACTGTGGTATCCAGCATGTCGGCTACTTCGTTCGCGTGGAATCCGAGCACGTCGCGCAGGATGAGGACGGCGAGCTGGCGAGGCGGCAGGATCTGCAGAGCGGTCACGAAGGCCAGGGAAATGGATTCGGTTTGCTCGTAGCGCGCCTCCGGACCGAGCGGCACGCTGATCGCACCGTCCAGCAGGGCGTCGGGATAGGGCTCGAGCCAAGGGATCTCGCCGAGTCGAGTGGGTTCCGGTGGTTCGATTCCCGGGATGTCCCACTGCTTCGCAGGGCGTCGGCGAGCGGACCGCAGCGCGTCGAGACACCGGTTGGTGGCGATGCGGTAGAGCCAGGTGCGAAGCGAGGCGCGCCCGTCGAATCGTTCGAGACCTCGCCAAGCGGCGAGCATCGTGTCCTGCAGGACGTCCTCGGCATCCTGAAGCGATCCGAGCATCCGGTAGCAGTGCACCTGCAACTCGCGCCGATGTGGCTCGGTCAACGCCCGGAATGCCTCGCCATCGCCGCCCCGCGCCCGCGACATCAGGTCCGTCCTCGCCGACCCCACTCCCGCCACCCCATTCCGCGTATGCGATTCCATGCTTGTACAGACGCCGGCAGAGGCGCGAACGGGGCGGTCGCGCAGCGCCCCCTTTTCCACCGCCCCGGCGTCCAAACCAGTGCTAACCGACAACACTGTCAAAGGAGCACGGAAATGGGCAAGATCGTCATCAGCACAAATGCCACACTCGATGGAGTGGTCCAGGATCCGGACGGCCAGGAAGGCTTCGAACTGGGCGGCTGGTTCCACCAGTTCGTTGGGGTCGAGGACCTCGAAGGCTGGGCCGCCAACGAAACGGAGGAACTGCTCGGCGCCGAGGCGCTACTGCTCGGCAGGCGCAGCAGCGAATGGTTCGAGTCCCGGATGCGCGACGGCGCGGAAGTCCGCGTGAGCCGCGAGTGGGCCGACAGGATGAACAGCATCCCCAAGTACGTCGCGTCATCGACTCTCGAAGATCCTCGGTGGAGCAACACCACGGTCCTGGGCGGCGATGCGGTAAAGGAGATTTCGGAGCTGAAGCGAAAAGTGGCCGGGCAAATCCTGGTCTACGGCAGCTACCAACTCGTGCGCACTCTGCTGGAACACAACCTGGCCGACGAACTCCGGCTGATAGTTTTCCCGGTCATCCTGGGAACCGGCCTGCGTATCTTCGACGAGACCACCGACAAGAAGCCACTGCACCTGGTCGACACCCGCAAGGTCGGTGCCGGCCTGCTGTCCTACACCTACGAATTCGTGCGAGGCCATCTGTTGTAGGCGCTGGAGTCCACTGAGTGCGCTGCGCGATCGCGGGGTTCGGTGCACGGGGTCTTGTCGCGGAAACGTTCGATCTTATCGGTCGTGGTCGGTGACACCGGAACGAGTTCGCCGGTGTCGCTCCCAGCTCTCACCCATATCGGCTGGGTAAGGTCGTTGGTCGAGACCGGACGGAATTGCGACGCGAATAGAGGGCACAATGTCCACACGACGCGGATTTCTCGCGCAAATGACAGGGACTGCTGTTCTGTTGGCGGCAGGCATGACCGGATGTAATTCGGGCTCGGGTGGTGGCAATATCAAGAGTGCCGCCGCTGTCACCAAAGTTTACGGCACCGGCCAGAAATTTATCGCGGTGGCCGTCGAATACAACTCCGATATCGATACTTCCAAACTGTCGAAGACTGATTTTCGGGTCGAGGGCCGGACCGTCGTCAAAGTTTACGGCAATACGGCGGCCGACCTGGCCGAGCAGGGCAGAAACGGCAAATACGTCATCGTCGAACTCTCCCCCGACGACAGCTCCGCGCTGCTGTGGGGAGGCCCATCCGGTTCACTTCCGCAACAGACTTCCAGCGCATCGACCACGGCCACGTCGGCCACCCCCAGCGGCAACTCCGGCCCACAGGCCGGCACGACACAGGGGCCGGCGATCATCCGGGCGGCCAAGGGCATCGTGACCCAGACCGGCGCCGTAACCACCACTGGCGGCACCGTCTATGCCGCGAGCAGTACAAACGTCGCCACCAGCACAACGGTGAACCTGGTCGTCGACGAATTCAAACAGTTCACCTACAAGGATCCAAAGAACGGCCAAATACTGCCCTACAATTTGTATACGCCCGCGAATTACGACAAGAGAAAATCCTATCCGCTGGTGCTGTTCATGCACGATGCGAGCGTCGTGAGTACGACACCGACCGCAACACTGGTCCAAGGTCTCGGAGCGGTCTGCTGGGCCGACGCGCACGACCAAGCCGAACGCGAGGCTTTCGTCCTGGCCCCCCAATACCCCTCGATCGTCATCGGCGACGATTACAAACCGACCGGATTATTCGATACCACAGCCCACCTGGTCGAGGATCTGTCGAAGCAGTACAACATCGATACCGGACGCCGATACGCCACCGGCCAATCCATGGGCGCGATGATGACACTCGGCCTCAACATCAAATACCCCGACCTGTTCGCGGCCTCGTGGGTCGTCGCCGGCCAATGGCCCGCCGACCAATGCGCTCCGCTGGCCACGAAGAAACTCTGGGTAACCGTCTCCCAGGGCGACACCAAGGCCTACCCCGGCGAGAACGAAATCATGGACATCATCGAACAAACCGGCACCCGAGTGAGCCGCGCGGTATGGAACGGTCAATCCACCACGGCCGAATTCGCCGCCGACGCCACGGCCCTGGCAGCCCAAGGCGCCCCGATCAACTACTCCGCATTCCTGAAGGGCACAACCCTGTCCCCCGGCGAAACCGCCCCGGGCGGCGTGGAACACACCACCACCTGGCCCATCGCCTACACCATCGAAGGCATCCGGGCCTGGATCTTCCAGCAGCACAAGTAAACGGCGATACCCCCTTCCCTACGATGACGCGATGGTCGAACATTCGCACCCTGGCTCAGGGTTCGGGCCGAACCACCGGTGCACTGATCTGCTGCAAGAAGTACTGGACTTTCTGGAACGCCAGATTCGCCTGATCTTCAACTGCCGCTGTAACTGGACCACGATAGGCAAACTGCTCGTGTTGATCTTCGTCCCGACCATCGTGGCGGTTGCAGGTCTGGTAATGATCCTGTTGACAGTCGGCCCCGGATGGGTTGCCGGTATCGGTGAGTTGGTGCCAGTAGCGGCGCTCCTAGAAGACGGGAACGGTCCGGCTCGGTGGCAGACTCGAGGGCGTTGTGACAGCCCGATCATGGAAGGCGGCCTCGTGCGGGTAGCGATAGCGGGTGGTGGTACCGGAGGGCACGTATTCCCCGCGCTGTGTGTTGCGCGAGAACTGCGGGCCGGTGCAGATCTAGTCCAGCTGCTGTGGTTCGGGCAAACGGATTCGCTCGAGCAGCGGACCGCTGCCGACGACGACATCCCCTTCACCGCCGTGGCCGTGGGGAAGCTGCGCCGCGCCCGCAACCCGCTGCGGATGGTGACTCGGGCCAACGCGACCGATATGGCACGGGTGCCGGCGGGTGTAGTCCAGGCCGTACGCGGATTGCGTGCTTTCGCACCGGATGTCGTGCTGACGACCGGCGGGTACGTGGCCGTGCCAGTCGGCGTGGCCGCAGGCGTGCTGCGGATTCCGTTGGTGGTGCACGAGCAGACGGTCGGACTCGGCTTGGCGAATCGGTTGTTGGCGCGGATTGCGACCGCAGTGGCCGTGACCTCCGAAGCGACTGTGCCGGTGTTGCCGACGCGGGCTGCCGCACGGGCGGTGGTCACCGGCAACCCGGTCCGTGAGTCGGTGCTGGCCGGTGCCGGCTCTGCGGCGTTGGACCGGTTCGGGCCAGGGTTCGACCCGGGGCTGCCGACCGTGCTGGTCACCGGCGGCGCCCAAGGCGCTCATCAGATCAACACCGCGATCGGTGAGGTGGTGGAGTCGTTGTTGGTGCAGGCCAACGTGATTCATCAGGCCGGTGCCACGGGCCTGGCAGAGTTGCAGCACCGGGCGACGGCGTTGCCCAGTGAGCTGGCTCGCCGCTATTTCGTCACCGACTTCATCGATGGTGAGGGGATGGCGGATGCTTTGGCGCTGGCCGAGATTGTGGTGTGCCGTGCCGGTGCCGGGACGATCGCGGAGCTGACCGCGTTGGGCAAGCCCGCGGTGTTGATCCCACTATCCTCGTCCGCCGGGGGCGAGCAGGCGCGGGCGGCACGGCTACTCGCCGAGGCAGGGGCTGCGATCACGGTGCCGGACACAGTGACCGGCGAGAGAGTCGGCGCGGCCATCGCGGAGTTGCTGAGCGATCCGGACGCCCGAGCCCGGCTGGGCAACGCCGCCCGGGGGCTGGGACGACCGGATGCAGGGCAGCGGTTAACCGGGCTGGTGCGCACCGCCGCCGGTGATGAATCGGTCAGGTAGCCGCGAGGTCGAGCGCGGCGGCCAGTGCCGCGACCACGATGGTGACGTCTGTGTCGGTCATGGCGGGGTGAAACGGCAGCGACAGCAACTCCGGCGCGGAGTGTTCGGTGGCGGGCAGGCCGGTACCAGCGCTCGAAGGTGGGCTGGG
Organism: Nocardia alni; assembly: GCF_019038435.1. GTDB lineage: Bacteria > Actinomycetota > Actinomycetes > Mycobacteriales > Mycobacteriaceae > Nocardia > Nocardia alni. Next base: position 106,484 of record NZ_JAGPOX010000002.1, on the reverse strand, counting down.
TGTGGTTGGGCGGATAATGGACTCCGACCCCGATATCGGCCACCTTCATTCGCGGAGGCGGGTCAGTTGGCCGGCGCGGATGCCCAGGGTCCGCATGGCGCGCAACAGTTCTGCTTCGCGGCGGTTTCGGGCCACGACCGCGCCGCCCTCGATCGAGGTGATGTTCTTGATCGGGCCGAACGAGAAGCAGGTGAGCTGGCCGGTCGCGCCAACCCGGCGTCCGTGGCGGTGATGGGAGCCGAAGGCGTGGGCGGCGTCTTCGACCACCGTGATGTCCCGATCAGCCAGCCGCAGTTCGGTCAGGTCGACCGCGCGGCCGCCGTAGAACACCGGCAGCACCGCGCGCGTCTTGACGGTGATCGCGGCATCGATGGTTTCGGGGGTGACGCATTGGGTATCGGGGTCGATGTCGGCGAAGCGCGGCACTCCACCGGCGGCGCGGATGGCGTGGATGGTGGCGCAGAACGTTTGGGAGGGGACCATGACTTCGCCGCCGCGTCCGAACCCGGCCGCCATCAATGCGATGTGCAGGGCCCGCCGAGCACGTACCCCACGCTCGTTCAGGAAGTGTCGGCCCCGCGCATGCGGGGATCGGGTCACCGTCCACCGTCGATAGCGGATCGGTGTACCTATCTACTCGACCGGCGCCGCCGTTCTGCCTGGAATCTGTGGTCGTGTTCGATCAACTGGACGATCTCCGCACATGTCTGCGTGTCGAGCGGGGTGGGGAACCACCTACTCAGCTGCCTGATCGCGACGCGGCCTAATCAAGCCCCTCGTCCAATTCCTCCCAGGTGAGACTGGTCTGGAACGGGGTAAGAGTGTCGATGGCCGCGGCGAAGTTGTCGGCGCGGTTTCGATGACCGTTGGAGACGTATCTGCCCTCGGAATTGAGCGTGAGCATCTCTATGGAGACGACCGGGCCGTCGTCGTTGGCCATGCGGACGATCCAGTAATGCTGGATTCCGAACCGGGCGTACTCGGCCCGTTTGTCGATGGTGTCCGCCGTTATCGTGGTCGGCGATACCACCTCGACGACGAGGATCGCGTCGGCAACCGTCGGCTTGGTCTTCCATCGGTGCCGAGGCCGCTCGATGCATCGGTAGACGATCACGTCGGGCCGCTTGTAGTGAAAGGGGACCTCGGACACGAGCATGTCGATGTCGCGATTCACCCGCAGACACGGCTGCCGATCGGTCCGCTTGGCCTCACCATCGGCCAGGGCGCGTTCTATATTGCGGGAAACGGCATTGTGGTTCGGCGACGGCGACTCGCAGAACACAATCATCCCGTCCTTGACCTCGACAGACCGGGACACTTCCTCGGGCATCGCCAGATAGTCGTCCATGTCGACGGTCTGGCTATAGGTCTTCGGCGAAGACCAGTCGAACGCATGCGACACAGGGGGCCACCCTTCGGCTCGGATTCCCCGTCATCGTAGTTGAGAACCCCGCCAGGCCAGGCATCACCGTGCGCCTGCCGCAACAGCCGACCGACGGACCTCGGCCGGGACCGACGGCGTCTCGGGCGAGGTCCGTGTACGGATCATCCAGTGGTGGCGGTTCGTTGATCGAGTGGTGGGAACGGGTCGTTGAATTCGGCTGTCTGTGTGGATGGTGCGTAATTCAGGTCGGCGGGATTGCGGTCCAAGACGAGTCGAAGGATCAGGGCAAAGACGGCGATACCCAGGCCGATTGTCGCGAGGCCGAGAAGTTGGGTCGGCAGCCAGGGGTAGTCGCGGTTTACCGCTATCCAGGAGGGGAGTGCGATCGCTCCGTATACCGTGGTGACCGATAGAGGGGTGATGATGAACATCAGGAGCGAGCGCCAGCCGTGCAGCGCCGATCGGAAACGATATGCCAGGGCTGCGGCCAGGAAGACTCCGATGGAGTTGCAGGGAATCCACCACCAGGGCAGTTGCGACACGATAATCAACGGCTGATTGCCGTAGTAGTGGTAGACGCCGAACTTCAACAAGATCTCTTCGAAGACGACGTCACCCACGGCCGCGCCCAGGAGCATCAACCACAATGTCCTGGTTTTCGGCTTGGCGGCGAGCACCGAGAACATGAAGTAGCTGAAGACCCCGTAGCCGAACCATCCGGCCACGATCCACCACGGCATATGACGGCCCAGAATCTCGTAGGCATTTCCGAGCGGTTGTGTAGCGCTCCATGGGAAATACACGGCGCCCATGACATCGAAGAAGACCTCCGGGATACAGATCACCGCCCCACTCAGCGCGATCATCAGCGGAAGCACGGATCTCGTCCGTATCCATTGATAGATCCCCAGTGCGACGCCGACCAAACCGATCAAGGTCATGACAATCGTGCAGCCGACATTGTTCCCGACCGAATACGGCAGGTCGGGCGGAGGGGGCGTGCCGTATCTCGGATCCAGCGCCACCGCGTGATGCCCCTTCAGACCCGTGATCAGCAGGCAGACGACGACGAACACAGTCGCTGCCGAACCCAACCAGATCTTGCTCGTCTTATCCAGGGACCGTACGGAATTCCTGTGTGCACCCATCTGTGCACCCGTAGCAGTTGCCATCTGATCACCTCCGAGATACGCGCAGACATCCATCGAGGCCGCCGATGCCACCCGCCCCACCTTCGGCCGCGAGAGAACTACCGCATCAATAGTATGGTGATAAATAGTCTAAGGATGCATTATCGATCAATTGCTGTTATCTCCGCCTGGCGCTCCACGCGCGCCAGTTCCCGGTGCCGCCGCGCCGCGTGCGCGAAGGTCGGCGCGACGGTCGTACCGGTCGCCAAATCCTGTTCGATCTGCAGATACGCCTGAGCGACGTTGTAAGCCCTGGGCGCATCCTTCAGCAGGGCGCGTGGTGCGAGCTCATATCGCGCGGGCGTGGGCAACGACGTCAGCGCACGACCTTCGCGACCCCCGCGCAACTCGACAGCGGCCAGCTGCAGATGTCCGGTGTTGCCGATCAGCACCAGGTCTCCCTCTGTCCCGTTGATCTCCCAGTGCAGGTTCGTTCCCGAACTCACGCCCCCGCGAAAGTGCACCGACGCCACGGCGCCACCGGTGAGCACGCCGGAGACCGCGATCTGATCCTTGGCGGTCATCGAAACAGTCTCTCCGGTATCGGAGTTCGTCACCCGCTGCCGTCGAGTCGCGGTGGTGGCCGCGACCTCATCGAATTCGCCCAGAACCATCGTCAGCGCATCGATCGTGTGACCGAACGGAATCGTCAGCATGGTCGCACCGTTCGACGCGTCCAGGGTGTATGCATCCCGCCCGCGTACTGCCGCGCCCCACGAGCCGCCGGATCCGATCAGCGTGGTGGAGAGAACCTCGCCCACATAGCCTTCGGCCACGAGGTCGCGAAGGTACTGAACGGTCGGCGCGGACCGCGCTTGCAGTCCCACGAAGCCGGGCGTCCCGCTGCTCCCGGCGGCTTCGGCCAACCGTTCGGTCTCGCGCAGTCCGTTGCCCAGCGGCCATTCACAGAGCACGGCCTTGCCGGCCTCGAGGGCCCGGTTCACGAGGTGTCCGTGCTCGGGAACTTTGACCGTGACCACGACGAGGTCTATCGCGTCCTGTTCGACCAGATGGCTCACATCGTCGAATACCATCGGCACACCGAATTTCTCGCCGGCCGCCCGCGCGGAGGTCATGCTGCTGGCCACCAGCCCCCGCAATTCGTATCCGTCGAGACTCGCAAGAGCCGGAACGTGTGCGCTCGCCGCCCAACCACCCGAGGCGCTGAGCCCCACGATTCCCACTCCGATCGGATCGGCGCCGCGGCCCGAGGTACGCATGTGCATCCCTTCATCCTTCGGCGCCCGCCGAGGTGACGGCGCCCCTGGTTTGTCGCTGTGGGCCACCCGGCGAACGTCCACTTCAGCCCGATCGACCAATATACTCTACTAGTTGATTATTTATGCCAAGAGTGATTGGCTGGATTATAACCGCCGGTCCGGACCCTACGGCCGCACGACGACAGTGCAGTGGATCGCACAGCCTGGAGAGCAGTTGGCAACGACGATCGGACAGATCCTTCGCGTCCTCGACCTCGATGAGATCGGCGCCGACCTGTATCGAGGACCACAACCGGACGAAGAGCGCCAGCGGGTGTTCGGGGGCCATATCGCCGCGCAAGCCCTGATGGCGGCGGCGAGGCCGGCCTCCGGCCGTGGCCATGAACCGCTCGGCCTACACTGTTACTTTGTGCGACAGGGTAATCCGACGATCCCCGTCGATTACGCCGTCGAACGCCTCCGGGAAGATGCTGTCTCGAGCTACCGAGTGACCGCGATCCAGGACCAGACCACGATCTTCGAGGCGATGGCGCACTTCGGCGGACGCGTCCCCGGTGTCCAGGACACGCACCCGATTCCCGCCGCACCGGCCCCGGAATCCCTGCGTCGAATCGAGGAACAACTCGCTCCGTACGCCGCTGAGCACGACGGCTGGTGGGTCCGGAAACGGGCCTTCGACATCCGCTATGTGAACGCACCGCCGCGCATCGCGATCGACCACCCGCAGCCCCCGCCCCCACGCAATACCCTCTGGATCCGCGCCGATGCCCCCGTACCGCAGGATAGCGTCCTGAATCGCTGCATGCTCACCTACCTCAGCGATATGACGCTGCTGGACCCGGTCATGCTCGCCGCCAGGCGAACGACACGCGGACCGGGCTTCATCGCGTCACTGGACCACGCGATCTGGTTTCACCACGACGCGGACTTCTCGGACTGGCTGCTGTACGACCAGCATTCCCCGAGCACTCAGAACGGCCGCGGCCTGGCCTCGGGCCGACTGTACAACCGCAGCGGCGAACTCGCGGCGACGGTCGTACAGGAAGGCATCCTCGGTCGCTGACACTTCGGCGACCGCGAAACAGATTGGAGTTTCAACACCATGTCGCAACCGGAACGGATCGTCATCGTCGACGGCGCCCGCACACCCATCGGACGATTCGGTGGCGCATTCACCGACGTGCCCGCGCACGAACTGGGCGCCACCGCCGCGAAGGCGGCGCTCACCCGTGCCGGAGTCGCCGCCGCGGACATCGATGAAGTGGTCATGGGATGCATCGGCCAGGTCGGACCCGATGCCTACAACGCACGACGGGTGGCACTGGCGGCCGGGCTGCCCACCTCCGTGCCCGCGTACACGGTCAACCGGCTGTGCGGTTCCGGACTCCAGGCCATCTGGTCCGCGGCGATGCAGATGCGTTGGGGTGGTGTGGACTTCGCCCTGGCGGGTGGTGACGAGAATATGTCCCGGATGCCGTTCTACGACTTCGGCGCCCGCGCTGGGTACAAACTCGGCGACCGCAATCTCATCGACGGCACCGTCGCCATGTTGACCGACCCGTTCAACGATGTCCACATGGGCGTGACCGCCGAGAACGTCGCACGCAAGTACGGGATCGAGCGGACTCGACAGGACGAGTTCGCGGCCGAATCACAACGCCGCGCAGCGACCGAAGCGGCCCGCCGCGCCTTCGCCGAGGAGATCGTTCCCGTGGAGGTCACCGGGCGCGGCGGAAAGTCCGTCACGGTCGACACCGATGAGCACCCCAAGCCGCAGACCACGGTCGATACGCTCGCGGCGCTGCGACCGGCGTTCGAAAAGGGCGGCACGGTCACCGCGGGAAATGCCTCCGGCATCAACGACGGGGCCGGTGTCGTGGTTCTGGCCCGCGAATCCGTTGCCGCGGAACGGGGTTTGGGCGGGTTGGCGGTCATCGAGTCCGTCGCCACCGCGGCGATGGAGCCGGAGCTGATGGGTTACGCGCCGGTGCCCGCCCTGGCCAAACTGTTCGAGCAGACCGGGATGTCCCCCGGCGACATCGACGTCGTCGAGCTGAACGAGGCGTTCGCCTCGCAGGCGGTGGCGGTCATCCGCGACGCCGGGCTCGATCCGGCCAAGACCAATCCGTACGGCGGGGCGATCGCGCTCGGGCATCCGGTCGGGGCCACCGGCGGCATCCTGACACTGCGGGTCGCCAAGACTCTCGTGCGCGACGATCTCGAACTCGGCATAGTCACCATGTGCATCGGTGGTGGGCAGGCCCTCGCCGCGCTGCTGCGCCGCGTGCACTGACACGGCCCGGGCAACCGACGCGCCCTGACCCAGGCCGAACTGGACGCCCTCGCCGCCGCCCGCGGCCAAGCCGCGTCGGTGCTGTTCCTGCAACTGATGTACCGCCATCACCTGGGCGGCATCACCGTGGCCGCAGCTGCCGGACCGACTGTGTCCCGCCGATGTCATCGACATCGGCGGGCCACCAATTCCCTTGCAACAGTGCGCAATTACTCCCGGGGCCCGGCCGGTTCAGTGCACGGTCACTGTCCCCGCCGCGCCGTCGACGGTGAGCATGACTCCGTCCGTGATGCGCTTGGTCGCGTCCTTCACGCCGAGCACACACGGAATACCCAGCTCACGGCTGACGATGGCGGCGTGACTCATCGACGATCCGACGTTGACCACCACGGCCTCGGCCGAGGTGAACAGCGGAGTCCACCCCGGATCCGTCCACGGCGCGACCAGGATCTCACCGGGCTCCAGGTCCACGCCGTCCTCGGGGTCCTCGATGATCCGCGCCCGGCCCGTCGCCACACCCGCGCACGCGGACAGCCCGGTGAGCACCTCGCCCGAGACCGCAACGTCCGCAGTCGAATTCACGCGCTTCGACCACTCGGTAACCGGCGGCACCTTGCCTCGTTCGACGATCAGCGGAGGCTCCAACTCCGACAGCTTCTTCCACCATTCCCAGCGTTCCGCGATCGTCTCGGCGAACGACCCCGGGTCGTCCACCAACGCGTCGAGTTCGTCCTCACGCACCATGACGATGTCATCGGGGCGCTCGAAGATCCCATGCTCGGCGTAACGACGGCCGAGTTCGACAAGACACAGCCGAGCCTCGTGCAGCACGCGAATCGTGTTGGTCTTACTTTGTTCTCGGGCGATCGAGTAGACAGTGACCGACCGCAGCACATTCTCGAGCGCGGCGAGCTGGTCCGGCTTGTCGGCCAGGCGCGCACGGACGTCATCGAGCAGCGCCTCCCGTTCCGCGCGCAGACGCTTGCCCTGCTCCACCGGATCCTTGCTCCCCGGCTGCAACCGCATGCGGTCGATCATGCCCAGCGGAATGGCCGGGAACGATTCCCACGTCTTCGCGTTCGCCTCCCATTCCTGGGTCGACCTGGACCCGAAGCGGTACAGCAGTTCATCGAAACCCGCGACGAACGCGATGCTCGCCGGATCCGACGACGCGCGCAGCCGCTCATCGAGACCGGCCACACCCTTGTCGAATTCCGCGGTGAGCGAGTCGGAGGACGCGACCTCACGGCCGAGCCGCCACATGGCTTCGTTGGGAGCCGCGGACGCGATGTTGCCCAGTCCGCTCATCAGCCGGACGGTCAGCCCCGGGTCACCGAGCGGCGCCAGCGCCTCGTCCAGCGCGCCGGTCACCACCGAACCCTCGTAGACCATGCGCAGATGTGTGCGGAGCAGCGGCGGGTACTCGAGCGACATCACCCCGCGTTCACGAGCGACGAGTTCCTTGTCGCTCAGTTCGGACAGTTCGGGCCGCTGTGACCGCAGCTTTTCGGCGAGTTCGCGGTGTTCGTCGACGTCCGGACGCGCCGTTTCACCGAGCACCCGCTGGACCGTCGCCAGAATCCGATCGGTGTACTCGGGCCTGTCGTCGTCCGGATGCGGCACATACGGCGGAGCCTCGTTGTCCCCCAGATACGTTCGGTCCATGAGGTCCGGCGTGGCGCCGGGCATGCGCGCACCGAAGGTTCGCATATTGGACAGGTTCAGATAGACGTACCCGTGCACCAGGCCCTGGATGTCGATGACGTCCGAGCGAAATTCATCGAGGTCGAAGGCGCCGAACTCGGCCAGGGCCTGCTTCCACTCCCGCTCGGCCGGCGGGCCGCCGACCATGCTCCAGAACAGCGGCGTCGCGGCGGTGGACGACACTTCGCCGACATTGCCCCGGGTATAGATGGGCCAGCGGGCACTGAGTTCGTTGTCCACGACCCAGGGGCGCGTGATGTCCACCATGCCGAATCTCCTTCTCTTCCTCGGCTTCTCGCGCCTGGTACTACAGAGAGCCCGGCCGATAGTCCTGTTCCAGCAACTGCTGGTCATCGAATTTTCGATACAATCCACGGCCCCCTTCACGTGATGTACATTACGTCACAATAGTCTACTAGGCGACTATTGACAAACAGACTAAGAAACCTGGCGAACGTGTGAGGCCAGAGGGTAGCGGTGCAGCCGGCCGGAATCCGGCGTTGACGCAGCGATGCCCGGGGTGCTGCACCCAGGGTCGTGGTGTGGATGCGCAGTGCCGTCGCGTGGTTACCCGTCCTGGTCTCGAGGTCGTAGGCGTAGCCGCCGATCTGGAACATCTCGATGCTGTCGGCCAGGCCGGTGTTCTGCGCAGCGACGTGAGATCGGTTCGCATGGTGTCGTACGCATATACGGCATGCTTGTGGAAGGCTCGACGCACACAGTTTCAACGAGTCAGGAAGTTTTACGATGGGTCGAGTGCTACGCCATTGCGAGAAACTGATCAAATCGGTGCTATCACCGTCGGGTGAATGGTCGCTGCGCTACGACGCCGACGGCCGTGCGGTGATCGCTGATCGCGATGGCACCGTCACCTGGTCGGCAGGCGCCGCGGGCACTCTCTGCCTCGGACAGGAGGGGATTTTCGCGGTCTACCAGGGCAACGAGGTCTTGTGGCGTGCTGACCTGCCCGAACTCCGCTGGTCGACACTCCATGTCACCAACGACGGGGACGGAATAATCTCCGAGGCCGCGATGCCCGTGTACAGCCTGCTGCACGGCCCGATCGTGCCGGAGTCACTGGGCGAGCGGGCGCCGGTGGCCCAGATTCGCGGGAACCGTGTCCTGATGTCGGACGACGGTAAGTACACCGTGAATCGCAGTGCCGACGGTGAGTCCCTGGTGTCCACGAGCAAGCGGACCGGCGGGTATTGGTCTATCAAACCGGTTGATGCTCGGTCGCTCGACCAGGCCGACACCTGGTTGACCTGGCGGTTCCCGCGGCGTGGCCCGGAAGGCTCGGAGCTTGTGCTGGTCGGCCCCGGCGATGATGTGCGCTGGGAATTCGGCCTCGGCCACGTCGAGCAGCCTGCCACGGGGGTATCGGCTGCCCCCGACGAAAATGACGAGGATGGCGAGGATGGCGAGGAGAACGGCGATCGGCCTCCGTGGATGGAAGAGGGCCTGGGAGCCATGGACGGCGGCTACTGCCTGACCGTGATCCACGACGTCGATCCGGATGAGGCCCTGCGCCGCCTCGGGGCCGACGACAGCCAGATCGCCACCGCCACATGGGCTGAGCTCCAGCGACGGGTCAGTGACGAGAGCGCCTACGACAGCCAGGTCGTGGCTGCGTTCGGCCTCGGCCCACATGCCCTGCTCGTCGAGGACGGAGGCGACCAGGGAGCGACACGCCCGGAACTGTCCCGCGGCACCTTCGCTGTCTCCTGCCACTTCAGCGTCAACGCCGACCAGACGTTCCTGGTCAGCCGGGACGGAGAAACGCTGGCGACGTTCAACGACGGTGCGCTGAGCGGGGCATGGGGGGCCGAACCGGGTGTGATCGAGCAGGCCCTGGCCGCGATGGGCATCGACGACCCAGACGCGTTCGACGACGGTTTCCTCGATGACATCGAGTTGCTGTGCCAGGTCGCCGGGATCCGCCCGACGGTCGCAGACGTCACCGGGGCCGCCCGCGTCATCCTGCTCGGCGCGTGAACGGCATTCTCTGTTACACCACTACCCCGGCCAGGACGAGCCGGGCCTCACACGGTTGAGCGGGAGATCAGTCGATGAGGCCGGGAATAACCGTCGGATCGTTGTTGAGGACCGTGCGGCCCTGCTCGCGCCAGGCGGCGATCTTGGCGGCGATACCGGGCGTCCGGAGCGCATCGCGATCGAAATTGTGTGCGTACCGCTTCGCCGCCAGGGCAACCTCCGCATCCTCGGTCGCGACCTGTGAAAGCACTGCCCCGGCCGCGATGTCGGCAGCCGCGGGCGGCTCGACGCCGATGAGTTCGGCGCCGGGATAGGCGCCGTCCGTCGACACCGCCATCGCGAAAACGGTGTCGATCACCTCCTTCATCGCGGATTGCGCGCGGCGGCCGAGGCCGTCACGATCCGGATCCTCGGCCAACGTCTCCGCAAGACACACCGCCTCGCAGGCGGCCACCGACATCCCCTGCCCGTACAGCGGGTTGAAGGCCATGACCGCGTCACCGACGACGAGGTAACCCTCCGGCCTGCTGTCGAGTTCTTCCCACATCCGTCGGCGACTGCCTCGAATCCGGTACGGCACAACAGGACCGAGGAACTCTGCCTTGCGAGCGATCTCCCCGATGATCGGGCTCGGCGCCGAATCCAGATGAGCCAGAAAACCGTCCAGATCCTTCGGCGGATCTTGATTCATCATGCCCAGACCCGCGATGAGATACATACCGTTGTCGGCGGGTACCACTGCGGCGCCTCGGCAGTTGTCCGGGTTCGGATGAGCCAGCACTCCGGCGACATCACCGTCGAGCACACCGTTCGGAAGCCGCACTTCCACTGTCGCATAACCGATGTGAGAGCGCATCTCCTTCTCTTCCGGCTCCGCGTACCCCAGCAGACGAAGCCACTCCGGAGATCGCGACACGCGCCCGGTCGCATCGATGACCAGATCCGCTTCGAGCACGGAACCGTCCACGAGACGGACACCGGTGATACGTGAACCGTCGGTGGTGGCAGTCAATCCGCTCACCGACGATGTCATCGACTCCACGGTGGACAGCGCCAGAACCCGGGAGCGCACCACGTGCTCGAGTTGCGGGCGACGCATCATCACCGTACGGGTGCCGCTGCGCACCCGGCCTGCCCAGCCCTGCCGTCCGAATACAGCCAGGTCGGCCGGGGAATCGACCATCCGCGCGCCCGCCGCCTCGAAGTCGTCCACGATTCCCGGCAAGAGTTTCGCCATCGCATCCTGCCCGGCCCCGAGCAGCGCGTGCACCTGCCGCCCCTGTGGCACTCCCCGACGCGGACCCGGCTGGGCGGGGAACTCGTCCTTCTCGACGATCACCACACGCTGCACGTACGGACTGGCGGCCGCGGCGGCCAGCAGACCCGACATGCCACCGCCGACCACTATCACTGAACTCGGACCCATGGGACTCCCTTGCTCGACGCCGCGTCGATTACATTGACGCTAGATAGTTTGTCATGCGAGTATTTATGTGACAAGCAACATACGCGAGGGAGATCGATACGATGGACATCCACCCGGGCGCGGAACCGCGGACCAGCGCGGAGAAGGCCGTTGTCGGCTTCCTGGACGACTGGGGCCCCGGCGCGTGGCCGCACATGCGGGACTGCTACGACCGGTGGATGACCGACGAAATCTCCTGGGAGAACACAGGTTCGCCGGCGACGAAGGGGAAGGCCGCGGCGATGCGGTTCCTCACCACCCTGCACGACACCCTCGATATGGAGTACTGCACCGCCGAGCTACGAAGCTTGGCCTCACGGGACAACGTCGTATTGACCGAGCGGGTGGACCGCGTCCACGCCGCGGACGGCAGCGTGTTGATCGAGATCCCGATCATGGGCACCTTCCACATCGAAGACGGGAAGATCGCCCGTTACGCCGACTACAACGCCGACTCGCCCATCAAACAGCGATTCCCCCGGCACCAGCACTGAGCATCGGCGACAGCGACGATTGGCAGGTACATCGTGAGCGAGAACGATCTGGAGCGGTCCGTCCGCCGGCTCATCGCCATCGAGGACATCAGACAGTTGAAGGCCCGGTATTTCCGGTGCGTGGATCTGCGCCTGTGGGAGGAGTTCGCAGACCTGTTCACCGAGGATCTCGTGGTCGACTTCGCCGAATCGACCTCGGATCCCAAAGGCAAGACCGAATTCCTCGCCAGCGTCGCACGACACTTCCGATCGGGATACTCGGTGCACCACGGCCACATTCCCGAGATAGACGTGGTCGACGACACCTCCGCGACGGCGATCTGGCCGATGTACGACCGCGTGGAATCGCCCGCGGACAGCGGTTACGTGTCACACGAGGGCTGGGGCCACTACACCGAGACGTATCGCAAGTGCGATGACGGAAAGTGGCGCATCTGCCGCAGTCGACTCACCCGCATCCAGCGCAATGTACTGCCCAAACGCGAGGAGGCAGCGGACAAGTGACCAGTATCGGATTGAGCCTCCCCCAGCTCGGGCCGATCGTCTCGGCGACACTGCTTCGTGACTTCGTGCAGCAAGCCGACGAGATGGGCTTCGACACGCTCTGGGTGCAGGACCACTTCATGTACGCGCTTCGGCAGGCCGGCGTCTACGGCGGTAGCGCCACCACCCAACCGGATGCGTATCGATCGGTGTGGGCGCCGACCGAACTGCTCGGCGCGGTGGCCACCTGGACCGATCGCATGGAACTCGGCACCAGCATCCTGGTCGGCGGTAATCATTGGCCGGCCCAGCTGGCGAATCGGCTCGCCACCGTCGATCAGCTCAGCGGCGGCCGCCTTTCGGTCGTCGGCCTGAGCGTGGGCTGGTCCGAGGAGGAGCATCGCGCGGTCGGCGTCGATCCCACAACGCGCGGCAAACGCATGGACGACTTCGTTCCGGCCCTGCGTGCGTGCTGGGGCGAAGACCCCGTGGAATATCACGGGGCGTTCTTCGACATCGGCCCCGCGATCATGCAGCCCAAACCGACGAGAATGCCCCGGCTGATGTCGGGCATGTACTCGGAACCGGGCCTGGCTCGCACCGCACGGGACTTCGACCTCTGGAATCCGGGCTCCATCCCGATCGATGCGGTGGTCACCGCCCTCGCCGGCATCAACGCTCACCGGTCGCCCGAGAAGGCGCCCGTCGACGCCATCTATCGGATGGCACAACAGTCGACGGCGGGCAAACGACTCTCCGTCGGCGAAATGACGATCCGGGCCGAGGAGTGTGTGGCCGCCGGTCTCGACGGCATCATCGTCGAGACCAATTTCTGCTCCGAAATCGACTCCGCGACAACGTGGCTGGGTGTTCTCAACGATCTCGAACCCGTGCTGAACGCCGTTCGGGGACACCGCGAGAGCTGACGGCGCCGACCCGAAGGACCGATCCGATGATCACCACCACCACCGAACGACTGACCGTGCACACCACCAGCGTGCGTCCGGTCGCCGACGACGTCCTCGAGTTGACCTTCACACATGCGCAGGGGCACGAACTTCCGCCTTGGGAGCCCGGTGCGCATATCGAACTCGAACTCCCCTCGGGCCTGTCCCGGCAGTACTCGCTGTGCGGGGTTCCCACGAACCGCACGTCCTACACCGTCGCGGTGCTGCGCGAGGAAGGCGGCCGGGGCGGTTCCCGAGAATTGCACGAGATTGCCTGTGTCGGAGCGGAATTCGGTATCAATCTACCGAAGAACCACTTCCCTCTCGTACCCGCGGACTCCTATCTGTTCATCGGCGGCGGCATCGGGATCACTCCGCTGATTCCGATGATCGGCGAGGCTCGACGACGCGGCGCCCAGTGGCGGCTGGTGTACGGCGGGCGCACGGCGACGTCCATGGCCTATCGCGACACCCTGGAGTCGTTGAGCCCGCAGGTCGAGACATGGATCGAAGCCGATCGCGGATACCCGGATCTGCCGAGCATCCTGGCCGCCGCACCCACCGGCACCGCGGTCTACACCTGCGGACCTACCGCGATGATCGATGCCGTCACCGCGGAATTCCGGAAACACCCCCACTTGGGCGGACTGCATTTCGAGCGGTTCACCGCGAGCGGACCGGTGGATACCGGCGGCGACTCCTTCGAGGTGGAGCTGCGGCGAACAGGGGTGACGTTCACCGTCCCCGAGGGAACCACCATCCTCGAAGAGGTCCACAAGGTGCTGCCCAACCATCCCTCGTCCTGCGAGGAGGGCTATTGCGGTGAGTGCGAAACCCGCGTTCTCGACGGTGAGCCCGACCACCGCGACGACTACCTGACCGAACAGGAGCAGGAACAGGGCGACATGATGATGATCTGCGTCAGCCGATGCAAGGGTTCCTGCCTGGTGCTCGACCTGTGACCGGCTGTGGCGGCACGGGTTATCGGGCATCCTGGTGTCGGTGGGTGGTCCGCAGAGGCGCGCCGACGTGGTGCAGATGCTTCAGCGCTTCGCGGTAAGAGGAGATCAGCCCGGTCTCGTGGTACGGCACGCCGATTTCCGAACAGTAGTCGCGCACAATCACCTGGGCGCGAGGCAGATTCGGGGTCGGCATGTTGGGGAACAAGTGGTGCTCGATCTGGTAGTTGAGCCCGCCGAGGGCGATGTCGGTCAACCCGCCACCCCGCACGTTGCGGGAGGTCAGCACCTGTCGGCGTAGGTAGTCGGGGCGGTCGTCGCCGGTCAGAGTCGGCATGCCCTTGTGGTTCGGGGCGAAGACGCAGCCCATGTACAGGCCGAACAGCGCTTGGTGGACAGCGAGGAACACGAAGGCCTTGTCGGCGGGCAGAACCACGAACAGCGCTGCCAGATAAGCGGTGAAGTGGCCGAACAACAGCGTGCCTTCCACTCCGCGGTGTTTGACCGATCGGCTCCTGAGCGCACGGGCACCGGCCACGTGCAGGTTCAGGCCCTCCAGCATCAGCAAAGGGAAGAACAGGAATGCCTGCGCCCTCCCGATGAGACGAGCCGGGCCACGGCTGGCCCGCGCCTGCCGCTGTGACCAGAGGAGAATGTCGGGCGCGACATCGGGATCGAGTTCCTCATGGTTCGGGTTGGCGTGATGCCGGGTGTGCTTGTCCTGCCACCAGCCGTACGCCAGACCTATGCCGGCATTGCCGACGAGTCGGCCCACGACCTCCGTCGGCCGCCGTAGCCGCCAGACTTGGCGGTGCGCGACATCATGCATGACCAGGGCGACCTGAGCGAACGTCACGGCCATGAACGCCGCGACCATGAGCGTCCACCACGAGTCACCGACGAAGACGAACGCCGCCCAACCGGCCGCGAACGCGATCCCGACGAGGCTGAGCCGCACCGCGTAGTAGACAGGACGCCGGTTCATCAGCCCCGCCTCGGTAACCCGGCGCAACAGACGGGCGTAATCACCATCCGAGCCGCCGCGCCGCGATGATCGTGGGAGTAACTCTGGGACCAAGGCCGGTGTCGTCATGAATCTTCCTGAGAGCTGGGTCGGAGATGCCACCTCCACCCGTCCTGAATGCCGACCGGAGACCGTGATTCAGCGGGAACTGCTCGGTGCGTCGGTTCGGAAGTGACGATTCGAAGCTATCGGCCGGGCTCTCGTTCGATGTAATACCTTGGTATGGCATGGAATCGGGCTGCAGTGTGATAGAGACGCCACACCGCAGCCCGGCCCCGGGGCCGCGGTAGATCCGGATTGTCTATGTCAGGCCCAGCGGAGCGTACGGACCATCGAGGAACAGCTCGGTCTGCCCGGCTCCAGTCCATTCTCGCCCGTCCGGCGCGATCGTGCGCGTTCGCACCAGATACTCCTTGCCGATCAGGTCGCGCTGCACGGTCCCGTCATGCTGGGTGTGGTCGAAGGGCTGGCGGCTGACGTCGATGTCATCCCATTCCACACTCACCCCGGGCCCGTGATAGGTCCGCATGGACCCGCCGTCGCGCCACGACCCGGCCTGGTACCCGATCGTCGAGGTCACCCAGGGTAAACACGCGGGTTCCACTTCCTGAATCCACTCGCCGCCCGCCGAATCCGTGAGCACCACGCGGCCGGACCGCAGCAGCCGCGTCCCCTCGACCAGTTCGATCTCGCACCGACCGGCCACCAGCTCGTAGGTCTGCTTGTCCCAGCCGATCGTCAATCGGCCCTCGAACGGCGTGCCGAAGGTGTCGTTCATCGGGACCTGTCGTCCCTGGGCGTCGGTATGGATGGCGTAGAAACCCGAGAGATCGCCCGAGCCGAACAGAGTCCAGAACCGCATGGCCCGCCCGACCCCCTCGGGCGCGCGCGGCGGCAGCAGCCTGGGATCCGCCGCCAGCGGGGGACGCTCGAAGTAGACGCCCCACGAGTGATCACGGCTGCCATACCAGTGCGGTGGACCCACCTCGATTCGATCGCCGTCCAGTTCGATCCAACCCTCGACGGTTCCCGGCTGGGAGTATCGGGACTGATCGGTGGTCGGGCGGCCGCGATTGGTCGCGAGATGATGCGCTTCGAGGTAGGCGGGCGCACTGCCGTACCAGTCGAGTTCGCAGGTCAGACCCGATTCGTTGGCCGACAACTCCAGCCGGATATGCCGGTACGGCTCGATCACGCTGATCCGGTAGGGCCCGACCTCGGTGGCACAGTTCTCGCGCCAGGTCCGGCTGAACCTGACGGTGCGCTGGCGGCCGTCACGTTGCAACCCCACATACCCGCCGATCAGGTCGGTGTTCGGCGATATTCGCAGCCCTTGGAAGCAGAAAGCTCGTTCTACCGCCGAGAATGCCCCGAAGTAGTAGCCGTCGTCGAAGCCGGTACTGGTGTCGGCGACCACCGACAGCGGATGAGAAGTCTGATGAATCGGCAGTTCATCGTAGGGACTGAGCACGTCGTTCCTCCTGTGCTGATGGACACATCTGCGGCACTGATTTACTCTACAGATAGATGTTTTATTACTCACCTATTTGGAGGAGACGCGGTGACCGACACAGCGCGGGCCGGGACCTGCCCGGCGGCCACATTCGACGATCTGCTGGCACTACGGGAAGATGTGGTTCGCTGCCCCTACGGCGCGTACGAGACGCAGCGCACCACCGCGCCCGTCGCCTACAGTGAACGACTCGGCGGCTGGGTGGTCACTCGGCACAACGACATCCTGGCGGTCCTGCGAGACACCGAGAAGTTCTCCAATCGACTGGCGAGCGGGCCGAGTTCGGTGTCCGGCCTGGCTCAGAAGATCGTCGAGGACGACCGGCTGCCCGAACGCACGCGCAAGGCCGCGGCCCGGCGGATGGAACTGAGTAAATCGCGCATTCTGCTGTTCGCCGACCCGCCGTTGCACAAGCGGCAGCGTTCCCTGGTCAATGCCGGTTTCACACCCAAGCGGGTGGCCGAACTCGACGGGACGGTCGAGGAGCTCGCGAGCGGGCTCATCAGCGGCTTCCCGAGCGACGGACCGGTGGATATCGTCCCGGCGTTCACCCATCCCATTCCGATGACGATCATCGCGCGGATGCTCGGCGTCCCGACCTCGAAGCTGAGCGTGTTCAAGAGCTGGTCCGACGCGTTCACCCGCGGCGTCGGCGCCCTCGATCACGACAACGACGCGATCATCGAGATGTTCGATCGCGTCGACGAGTTCTACGACTATTTCACCGAAGAGCTGAACAAGCGGCGGGAGAATCCCGTCGACGATCTGCTCAGCGACCTGCTCGCCGCACGCCTCGACGGCGAGGAGCCGTTGAGCGAGGCCGAACTGCTGCAGATGCTGGTGCAATTCCTCGTCGCCGGCAACGAGACCACCACGAACCTGCTGACCTCCTGCGTATGGAAGCTCGCCACCGAACCTGAACTGCAACAACAGCTTCGGGACGACCCCGACGCGATCGCGAACTTCGTCGACGAGGTGCTGCGGCTCGAATCACCGGTGCAGGGCATCTGGCGGGTCGCGGTCACCGATGTCGAGATCGGCGGAACCACGGTCCCTGCGGACAGCCTGATCTATCTGGTCACCGGGTCGGCCAATCGCGATCCCGAGGTCTACAACGAGCCGGACGAGTTGGATGTCGAGCAGACCCGCGCGCGCCATTTGTCCTTCGGCCGAGGCGAACACGCGTGTCTGGGCATGAATCTCGCCAAGCTCGAGGCGAAGGTGGCGCTGGGCCTTCTGCTCGAGCGCTGCCCGAATATCACCCTGGCCCAATCGGACGACGACCTCGTGTTCCACCGCAGTTTCGTACTGCACGGCATGGGCTCGCTGCTCGTCTCGGTCGCATGACGCACGCATAGCGTCGGAGCATCACGAAAGGCAGGTGGGCCGGACGTCCGGCCACCTGCCTTTTGCTGGAACTTGTTGCGAGAGAGGTAAACTCAGCGACGCGGTCCGGTATACGCGTCACGCTCCCACGACAGCCGGCCACGCAACTGGCGGGTGACGAACGCTCGCGCGGCCACCCGAACCGGCGAGTTCTCGTCGAGTTCGGCGGCCACCAACTCCGCCAGCCGTGCCTCCAGCGCCGTGACGTCGGCGCGGGCTTCGTCGATTGCGGGCCAGCGCGGCGCGGGTGAATCCGGGACCTGCTCACCGAGTTCGCGCAGCACGTCGCGCAGATCCGCGGACTCGCGGACCAAGGCCGGCAACTCGTCGCGCAGCCGCACGTCGAGCTGCCGCAGCATCTGCGCCGCCGTCCGGCACAGGCTGGCCGCGTACTCGTCGGCGACCGCGGGTTCGATCTCGTGCTCCAACGCCCCGATCACGGCGGCGATGAGCGTGTGCGGGTCGGGTGGGTTACTCATCGCGCTCCTCGCATCGGCGCCTCATGCCACCAGCTCGGTGAGCAGGTTTCCGGTGTAATCGGCCGCCAGCCGCAGTTCGCTGCGGAAGGCCACCTCCGTGGCGGTCCACACGAATCGCAGCGGCGGGACCTCGTGCCGGCGAACCACCCATGCGGCGTGCTGGGTGTACACGTGTTGCAGGAGGGCCATGACGTCGCGGTAGTAGTCCACCCTGTCCATGGTCACCGTGCTCCCGGTCAGGTCGCGATAGAACTCCAGCGCCTCCGGCATGCCCCAGACTCGGCGGCCGTCCACCACCACGTCGGCGACGAGTTCCTGGCATTGTGCGAAGTCGTAGGCCGGGTCACCGATCGCCGCCAGTTCCCAGTCGCTCATGGCGACGATCCGCCCGTCGCGCCAGACCTCCTCGCCGTGTCCGTTGGTCCCCTTGCAGAAAACCAGCGCGTCGAGATCACGCGGGGCTCGCGCCCGCAACGACGCCACGGCCTCGGCCGCGGGAACGCTCGGCGCGCCCTGATACCGACGCAGCTGGTCGAGCAGATCGTCGACGAGCATCTCCGCCGCCCGTGCGGGCGTGTCCGGGGCACGCAGAATCCGGTCCAATCCCCGCGCCCGCCAGTCCACCGCATGCACCTTCGCCAGTTGCGTGATGTGTTCCCGGGCAAGGGCGATCCGGCGGTCGGCGACCTCGGCGGGGGCCTGTGCCAGTTCGGGCAGCCGCCAGTCACCGGTCACGCATTCGCGAAGGTAGGCGGGCCGCCCATCGGGCATCCAGCTCGGGTCGTCCTCCCACCACAACGCGCGCGCATGCGGAACATCCGTGCCGGCGAGGGCCGCGTAGACGGCATACTCGGTCTCCAGCGAGGTCGGGATGACGCTGCCGACCTCATGGTCGCGCCGGACCATCAACGCGTGCTCACCCGACCGGTCGGCGACCGAGACCGACCAGGTCTGGCGGGAAACCCCGCGCGACATCGGTCGCACCTCGCGTACCGACAGCGACGACGCGTCGAGATCGAGCGCCGCCGCTCGATGCGCCAGCCATCGAGCCACGAAGTCGTTGTCCGTCAACATGATCGGAAATCCGGTCGACGCTTCTCGAAGAAGGCTTTGGCACCTTCACGCGACTCCTTGGAGCGGAACGCCAGCGATTGGCCGAGCACCTCGGCCTCGATCGCGTCGCCGAACGAGCGCTCGAACGAGGCGTTGAGCTGACCCTTGATCACCGACAGCGCCCGCCTGGGGCCATCGGCCAGGCGATTGGCCCAGTCATCGGTCAGCTGATCGAGATCCGCATCCGGTACGCATCGGTTCACCAGCCCCATCTCAGCGGCCTCGGGTGCGGTGACGCGGGAGGCGAGGAACATGATCTCCTTGGCTCGGCCGAGGCCGACCAGCCGCGGCACCAGCCAGGAGCCGCCGCCGTCGATCGACAATCCGCGCTCGGCGAAGATCTCGCCGAATACGGCGACGTCGGAGGCCAGTACCAGGTCGGCGCACAGCGCCAGGTTGGCGCCGTAGCCGACGGCCCCACCCCGGACCTTGGCGATCACCGGCAACGGCAGGTCGTGGATCAGCGTGCACAACCGCCCGACCCGCCGCATGAAGGTGACTTCGTCAGGCTCGATGCGTTCGGACAGGTCCATGCCCGAGCAGAACGACGATCCCGCGCCGGTGACGACCACGACCCGGCAGGAGTCGTCCGCCCCGATCTTCTCCAGGGCGGCGATACCCTGGTCGACCATCGCCTTGTTCAGCCCGTTCTTGCGCTCCGGTCGATTCCAGGTGATCGTCGCGACGCCCGCCGCGTCGACCTCGGTGATCACCACTGCCGTGTCACCCATGAGCGGCCTCCCGCAGCAACGTGGTCGCGAAACGGTTCCGGTGTGCAGCGGGCGAGCCGAAGAGCTGCTCCAGCGTCTTGGCACGCCGGAAGTACAGGTGCGCATCGTGTTCCCAGGTGAAACCGATGCCGCCGAGAATGTGCAGCGACTCGTCGGACACGAGGACCGCCGCGTCACCGCACCGGGCCTCGGCGGCACTCGCCGCGACCCCGAGCGCACGGGCGGTCACCTCGGCGGGGTCGCTCAGATACGCGTCGGCCGCCGCGACCGCGACGTCGTAGCTGGACCGAGCCAGTTCCACCGCCATGAGCAGGTCCACCAGCTGATGTTTGATCGCCTGGAACTGTCCGATCGGACGATCGAATTGGACACGTTCCTTCGCCCACGCGACCGCCGCGTCGTGGCATCGCTGCGCGATGCCGACCTGTTCGGCGGCGACGAGAACCATGAACACGTCGAGCGCGGCCTGCAGGTCCACACCGCTGCCCAACACCGTGGCCGGAGCGTTGTCCAGCTCGATCGAGGCCAATCCTCTGGTCAGATCGAGGCCGGTCATCGGCGTCCGGCGCACCGCGGGGTTCGCGGCGTCGACCGAGACGACCACCTCGGCCTCACCGCCTCGCGCGGGCACGAGAATCACATCGGCGTCCGCGCCGTCCAGCACGAATTCGGCACGGCCGCTGATCGTTACGTCCGAACCCACCGCGGTGCCATCCACCGCGAGGACCGGCACGACGGAATGCGACGCGGGGTCGGGCCACGCCACCGTGGCGCAGATCGACTCCCCTGCCAGGCGCTGCAGCAGCGCCGAGGACGCGTCGGTCCCCGTGAGGCGCAGCAGTACGCTCGCCCCGCCCAGTGAGGACAAGGCGGGTACCGCGGCCAGTGTGTGTGCGAGCTGCTCGATGACGAGCGCCAGCTCGGCCACTCCGGCGCCCGCACCACCGTCCTGCTCGGGAACCAGCAGGGCGGCCAGACCCATCTGCTCGGTCAGCACCTTCCACAACCGCACGTCACGAGTCGGTTTACCGTGGTCGTCGAGGAATTCGCGGGGGCCCGACGACGCCGCGTCGCGAACCGCCGCGGCCAGCGCATCGCGCTCCTGCGCATCGATACCCATGACGGCTCCTCCTATTTCGTGCGCGCGCGACGCGCTACCGGCGACGAGCCTTCGCGCGTCGGCAAGGCGACGGTGGCGGTACCGGGCATGACGTCGGCGCCGCGCTGGTTGCGGGCGAACGTGGTCAGCTCGACGACATGTTCGCCGGTCTCGGTCACCGACTTACCGGTCACCTCACCACCCATGGTCACCACGTCGGACAGGTAAACGAAACCCCGGTACTGCGAACTGCAGTCCACGATCCAGCCCGCGTCGCCGCACCAGTGCGTCAGCAGCTGGATCTGCCAGCACTGCCGCTGGAAGCCCACGTCGTACTGGAAGGCGACGCCCATCGCGTTCGCCGCGGCCTTGTTGTAGTGCACCGCGTAGATCGGTTCGCTCGATCCCATCACCGGATCGCGGAACGACCAGGCCGGGTGGGTCCGGTAGTCCGCCAACGCCGCTGCATGGGCCTTCAGTCGAGGAATCGGGGTCCCTCCCCCGGCGATGAACGCGACCTCGTCGGTGAGACCGATAGGTCCCTTGGTCAGGGACTGGATCGACTCGCCGACCTGGACGTCCTCCCAGAACCGCGGTTCCGCCCCGCGAGGCTGCTCCGAGAGCACCCGCTCCTCGACCTCCTGGATCTGCTGCTCGGTCCAGGGGTGCGGCAGGGTCAATTCCGGCTTGCCCGCATCCTTGGACCGGGACTTCGCGGACCCGCGTTCGAAATTGACCACCTGCCAATCGATCTCGGCGACCAACTCGCCGTGCTGATTGCGATAGCTGTTGACGAAATGGTCGGTGACCATCTGTCCGGCGAACTTGCTCGGGCGCGGGCCGGTGAATCCGTCGTAACGGCACGTGGCGCTGATCTTGTCGCCCCAATAGACGGGCTTGTGGAAGTGCGCCTGCGTGGCATTGTGAAAGGCGCCCAGGCCCGGCCAGCCGAACTGGATTCCGGAGAAGCAGCCGATCACGAAGGACGGCGGCGCCACCGGAGCGCCGTAATCGGAGCCGGTGGCCTGGTCGGCATCCGACCACAGGGTGTTGATATCGCCGACGCCACCGGCGAACTTGGTGACCGCGATCCGGGTGGCTTCCTCGTTGTTCACCGAGTGATCGATGCGCAGATCGACGCCGGCCCGAGCCTTCATCGAGGCGATCATCTCTTCGGTGATCACCGCCTCGGGCATCTTGGCCTCGGTGGTCTTGTCGGCGGTGGTCACTTCGAGGCCTTCCCGGGGTTCGCGGTCCAGGTGTTACCGCCCGACGGGGCGCCGGCTTCGGCGACGGCCTTTTCCAGCCCGTCCAGGGTCCACCGGCCCTCGGTCATCAGCTTCCATTCCGGATCCTTGGTCCACGGCTGAATCCGCTGCACGCGAGAGCCGCCGACGAGGAAGACCTCACCGGTGAGCGAGCAGTTCGGCGAAAGCAGGAAACCTACGAAGGGTGAGACGTTCGCCGGATCGAATCGATCGAACGCGCCCTCCTTGCCGCTGAGGGCATCGCCGAACGCTCCCTCGGTCAGCCGGGTTCGCGCCTGCGGCAGGATCGCGTTGACGCGCACGCCGTACCGCTGCAACTCCTTGCCGGCCACCTGCGTGAGCGAGGCGATGCCCGCCTTCGCCGCGGCGTAGTTCGCTTGCCCCGGATTTCCGAAAACACCCGATTCACTACTGGTGTTGACCACCGAGCCGGACAGCTCGTTACCGGCCTTGCTCTGTTCG
This sequence comes from Nocardia alni, assembly GCF_019038435.1. Classification (GTDB taxonomy): domain Bacteria; phylum Actinomycetota; class Actinomycetes; order Mycobacteriales; family Mycobacteriaceae; genus Nocardia; species Nocardia alni. The sequence continues at coordinate 83,275 of NZ_JAGPOX010000002.1, read as the reverse complement.
CGCCAGTACCGGCCGACCTCGCGGGTCATCAGGAAGGTCCCCCGCAGGTTCACCCGAACAACCAGATCCCAATCTTCGGCGTCGAGGTTGACCAGCACACGGTCCCGCAGGATTCCCGCGTTGTTGACCAGGCCGTGAATGCCGCCGAAGGTATCGATCGCGGTGGTGACGATGCGTGTGACGCCCGCGGCGTCGGCCACGTCGTCGCCGTTGGCGACGGCCTTGCCGCCCGCGGCCGTGATCTCGTCGACGACATCCTGGGCCGGCCCGGCCGCGGCGCCGCTGCCGTCCTGCGCACCGCCGAGGTCGTTGACGACCACGTTGGCGCCCTCCTGGGCGAACAACAGCGCGTGTTCGCGGCCGATACCGCGGCCCGCGCCGGTCACGATGATTGTCCTACCGTCCAGATGTCCCATCGGATTCTCTTCCTGTTCTCTCGTTGTCGGATCCCGCCGGAGCGGGTGAGGTGTGCGGCGGCCTCAGCGCCCCGCCCTCATGCTTTCGATTTGTCTTTCGGCAGGCCGAGGAAGCGCTCGGCGACCGTGTTGCGATGGATCTCGTCGGTGCCGCCACCGATGCGCATGCCGGGAACACTCAGCACGAATTCCGACCATGCGTAGGACTGCGGGCGACCGGTGTCGGCCACCAGCTTCGGCCCGAGGACCAGGCTCACCAGATCGCTGAGCGCGCGCAGGTTCTCGGTCAACGCCAGCTTGCCCAGCGACATCTCGGGGCCCGGGACACCGTTGGCCTTCAGCTTGGCGTCGGCGCGGGCCCGCATCGCCTTGGCCGCGGTGACCCCGGAGTACACGCGGGCGTACGCCTGCACGACCGCCGGGTCCTCATGTCTGCCGAGATCGGCGACCCACGCGGCCAGATCGGCCATCCGGAACAGTCCGCTGCCGCCGCTGGACGAGCCGCCGATCGCGCCGCGCTCGTGCATGAGCATGGCGATGGCGACCGACCAGCCCTGTCCGATCTCACCGAGCCGGCACGTGTCGGGCACCCGGACCTCGGTGAGGAAGACCTCGTTGAAATCGGCTTCGCCGGTGATCTGGCGCAGCGGGCGGACCTCGACGCCGGGTGCGTGCATATCCACCGCGAACGCGGTCAGGTTGCGGTGCCGGGGACCGTCGGATGTGCGGGTCAGGACGATGCCGACATCGGAGTAATGCGCACCCGAGGTCCACACCTTCTGTCCCGAGAGGATCCAATCGCCGTTCCCGGACTCCTGTTGCGCCTTGGTGCGCACGGCCGCGAGATCCGAACCGGCGGCGGGCTCGCTGAACAGCTGGCACCCGACCACGTCCGCGCGGCGTAGCCCGCGCAGCCATCGCGATTTGGCGTCGTCCGATCCGAACTGGGCCAACGTCGGGGCCACCATGCCCAGACTGACCGAGAGCGGTCCCTTGGACGGGATGGAATATCCGCGTTCGGTTGCGGCAAAAGCCTTTTCGTACCGCGCGGACAGTCCCGCACCGCCGTACTCGACGGGCCCGGTGATCCACCCGTAGCCCGCGTCGAACGCCGCCCGCTGATACTCGATCGCCGCGTCGATCTCTTCCCGCGTCGAACCGGAGAAGAGCGCGTAGCGCGATTTCCCTTCGCTGGGCCGCGCACGCTCACGATCCGCCGAGACGGATTCCAGAAACACCCGTGCGCCGGCCACGAACTCCTCGAGGGTCGGAGTCACCGGACCACCCACCTTAAATAGTCTAGTAGTCGACTTTCCAAGTATAGAATATCTACCACACGATAACCAGGATGTGCTAGCCCACCTGGCGTCTCGTCGAGAGGCCGGTGACATGACGAAGCCCGGCTCCTCCTGACTGACGCTGGACGAGCCGGGCTGGTCTTGCGGCGCTCAGACCGCTGTCAGCAGCGTGCGATACGCGGCGCGGGCGGCCTCGTCGTCCGGCCGTTCGTCCAGATGTACGCGGAGCCTTCGCAGAACTTCCACCGCGAGACCGGCGAGCTGATCGTAATGGCGTTGGTACGACTCGAAGTTCGCGACAGACGGACGCCCCGGCACCGAAACGCCGTCGATGCATTCGCCTGCGGCTCCCAGACAGCGAGCAAGCTCATCCGAACGGGAAGCCAACGTGAAACCGGCGTCGTCCCAGTCGATCTGGGCCAGAACGGCACGGATCTCGGCGAGCCGCGAACGCGCGTGCTCGCTGGTGAGTTCCGGTGCGATGGTCTCGGCCAGAATCGCGCGAATCCCGGCGACGACCTCCGAAGGGGACGGTCTCATGTGGAACTCCCGTCCGTCGCGGTGGTCGCATCGAGCAGTCCGGTTTCTCGCAACGCGAGTTTCTCCACCTGATCGGCCGGCGCGGCCGGGCGGTCGGTGGCGCCCTCGCAGAACGCCCGAACTCCGGTCAGGGCGATGACCGCGAGCCGAAATGTGGACATCACCTGCCAGAAATGCAGCCGTTCGGGCTCGACGGCCAGGCCGGACGCCGCGGACCAGGTGCGCAGGAAATCGTCGAGTTCCCAGCGCCCGGACACGAAATGCTCACGGCGATACACCGAACACGTGTACCACCCGAGGTCGTCGTGCGGATCCCCGAGATGCGCGAGTTCCCAATCGAGCAGCGCCGATACCCGGCCCGCGTCGACCAGGACATTGGCCGGGCGGAAATCTCCGTGTACCAGTCGGCACGGCACAGGTGCGGGAAGGTGGCGCGAGAGCCAGGCGATCACTTCGCGCAGACCCGGGTGCGGTTCGAGTTCCACGCGGTCCAGTTCGGACACCCAGCGATCGAGCTCCGCCCGCGCCGGGTCGGCGGGCGCCGATAGGACCGCCCGCAAGTCCAACGACTCGATGTCCAAGCCGTGCACGCGCGCGATCAAGGTCGGCAGCGCCGCGGCGAGTTCGAGGCGTGCCCGTTCGCCGAGACCCAGCGGATCGGTATCGCGCAGCACACCGCGATGAGCGCGACCGGGCAGCCGGTCGACGATCATGGCTCCGCGGCCCAGCCTGCGCCCGTCGTCGAGGGCGTAGACCCGGGCGACCGGGAGATCGGTCTTCCCGAGCGCCCGCAACAACGCGAACTCCACGTCGCGCGGGGTGTCGACGACACCGGTCGCGGGCTCGCGTCGCATCAGCATCGGCAGCAGAACCGGACCTTCCGGCCCGTCGATCGTCGCGTCGAAGGCCCAGTTCTCCTGGGAGCTGCCGCCGCCGAGCCTGTTCGGCTCGCTGACTTCGCGCACACCGAGCTCGGCGATCATGCCGAGCAGCGCGGTACGTAGTTCGCTCATCCCGGCTCAGCCCTTGTTCGGCCGGCTCGGTGGCAGCGCCTCTTCGTAGCGGCCGTACCCGGGCAACACCATGTATTCGACGATTCCGTAGCCGACCTGTCCCTCGCACCGCACCTCGACGAGATGATCGGAACCGGCCTTCGCGTAGCGATAGAACGTGTCGCGATCGGTGAGATCCCACTGGTCGTGCTCCGCGGTGAGATCACCGCGCCACTGGCCCTGCTTCCATCCGTTCCAGCCCTCGTAGCCACCGCCGCGCAGATGCGCCCGGCCCGGCTTCGCGGCGAGTTCCAGAACGATCCGGTCCCCGCCGTGCAGCAGCAGCGACACCGTCCCGCCGACGAGTGTCGGTGCGGCAGCGCCCTTTTCCCACTCGAGATCATGGTCGACACCGATGATGGCCGGAGTGTCAGGGTTCCCGCGCAGTGCGCCCACCACCCCTGCCGACAAATGCACCGGCCGTCCCGGCTCGGACTCCTGCACATAGAGGTGCACGCCGAAGTCGGGCAGTTGCAGGGGCGCGAACAGCAGCATCCGCCATTCGGGCCGCTCCCCCGGCGGCTGCCCCTCGGCACGGGGAAGCGGTCGCGTTCCCCACGAATGATCGCGTTCGGCCCACCAGCGTTCGGGAGTCACCTCGATCGTCGCGCCGCCGGGTGTGCGAATCCAGCCTGATCCCCGACCGTGCTGGACGTAACGGATGGCGTCGTATGTCGTTCGCGCTCGGCTGATCTGAAAGAACTTGCCCTCCAGCAGGGGTTCGAAGGCCGCGTCGAAGCTCACATCGAAGCCGAGCCCGGAATCGTTGTCGGCCAACGCGAATCGCAATTGCCGTAAGGGTTCGCGAACCTCGCAGGTGAACGGCCCGACTCGCATGTCATGGCTGTCCGGCAGCAGCGTTCTCGACAACCGGACGTTGGTCTGCGTGCCCTGATGCGAGAAACAGGCGAACGCCTCCATCACGTCCTGGTTCGGATATCGCCCCAGCCCGAGGGTCAAGACGGTGTCGCCACTCTCGGTGTCCTGGAAGCTCACCCAGTACCGCTCGCGCCAGGAGGGGTCGCTGGTGTCGACCATCGCGTGCGTCAGCGCGGTCTGGTGGGTGAAATATTCGTCGGCGGCGCTCAGGTGCATGCTCATCCTTCCCTCAGCGACTCGAGGAGAGCGGCTTTGATCGACTTCTTGTCCAATTTCTCGCCCGCGAGGGTCGGCAGCGCGGAATCGCTGATCTGCCACACCGCCGGCACCTCGAAATAGGCGAGCGTGCCCTTGCAGTACGCCCGCAACTCCTCCGCGTCCACGGGTTCACCGGCTCGATAGGTGACCGCCGCGGCCAGTTCCTCGCCGAGGTCCTCGTGCGGCAAGCCCACGACGGCCGCTTCGACCACGGACGGGTGCGCGAGCAGTGCCTGTTCGACGTGCGCGCAGGCGATGTTCTCGCCGCCGCGGATGACGATGTCCTTGCTGCGGCCGTCCAGGTACAGGTAGCCCGCTTCATCGAGATGACCCAGGTCACCGGTGTGCAACCAGCCGTCGGCGTCCACCGTGCCATCATCGAGTGCGAGGTAGCCGAGCATGATCGTGGGCGCACGGACCAGGACTTCTCCCGAGCCGGTGTCGTCCGGCTCGCCGATGCGCAGTTCGACCACGGGGTACGGGCGGCCCACGGTGCCGGGCCTGGCCTCGAGGTCGGCGTTGCCCGCGACGGTCATGAATCCACCGGTCTCGGTCATGCCCCAGGTATTGGCCAGACCGCGCTTCTCGAGCTGGGGAAGTTTCGCGGTCAGCCGTCGCAGCAGGGTCCGGGGAAGTGGTGCGCCGCCGAGCGGGAAGGACCGCAGACTCGACAGATCGTACGAATCGAACTTCGGATGTTCGAGCACTCGCACGGCCATGGTCGGCACGCCGCCCCACGCGCCCACCCGTTCGGTCTCGATCAGCCGCAGGATCTCGGTGGCGTCGAACCGTCCGACGGTCAGGACCAACCGCCCGCCGACGATCAAGTTGGTCAGCGCGTTGGCGATACCGCCGATATGGAATAGCGGGGTGCACACCAGGCCGGCCGTCTGCGGCACGGCCGGGTCCAGGTTCTGCGGCAGCCGGCGCGATCGCACGAGCAGATTCTGCTGGTTGGCGATGACGGACCGGACCGACAATTCGACCGCTTTGGGGGATCCGGAGCTGCCCGAGGTGAACAGGATGAGCGCCGGATCATCGAGGCCGACGGTCTCTGGTGGCACCGTCCGCGCCCCCGGGTCTTCCAGGAATTCCGCGAGTGAGCTGATCGGCAGTACATGCTCGGCGCCGCCTGCCAGTTCGGGCGAAATGAGGTCGGGCCCGTCGCTCAGCACCAGCGTCGGCGACGTGAGGGTCAGGCCGTGTTCGATTTCGTGGCTGCTCCACCATCGGTTCGCATAGACGGGGACCGCGCCGAGCCACCAGAGCGCCCAGGTCGCAAGGACGAATTCCGGGCAGTTGTAGCAGTGCAGCACGACCCGGTCACCACGAACGACACCGGCGTCGGCCAGCCGTTCCGCGGCGGCGGGAATGGCCGCCCGGAACGCCGGGTGCGAAATCCGGCGTTCGCCCTGCACGATGTAGTCGCGGCCGTCCCAGCTGCGGGCGGACAGCAGCATCGCCGGAAGCGAGACGGGCGAGGGCTCGTACAGCAGCCCGGGATGCCCGGCATAGCTGCCCTCGACAACCCTGTCACCCCAGATCGGTGCATCGGTCTCGTTCACGCGCCCGTCCATCGTCCCTCTCGTTTCTCCTTGAACGCCTCGACCGCTTCGACCGCGTCCGCGCTGCGGTTCGACAACGCCTCCAAATAGAAGCCGGTATCGAGAACCTGTTCGGTGCCACTGGCCAGCACCCGGTTCAGGGCGCGCTTGGTCAGCTGTGTCGCGATGGGTGGAATCCGCGATACGCGCCGGGCCAGGTCGAACGCGAGATCGCGCACCGCATCGGCGTCATCCGCCAGATCCGTGACCAGGCCGAGGTCGAACGCCTCCTGCCCCGACAGCGCCTCGCCCCACAGGAGTTTGCGTTTCGCGCGCATCAGTCCGGCGCTCAGCGGCCACGTCACACACCCGCCGTCGCCGGCCACCAGGCCCATGTGCACATGCGGGTCCGACAGCTTCACCGCCGGGGTCGTGACCACCGCGTCCGAGGTGAAGATCAGGCTGGTCGCGACGCCGAAGCTGCTGCCGTGGACCGCGGTGACCAGGGGCTTCGGGAAGTCGGCGAAGGCACGGAAGAGCCTGCGCCCGTCGTCGACCCCGCGGATGAGAACGTTGAGATCGGCGTGACCGTCGAGGATGGTCTGCATGTCACCGCCGGCCGAGAAGTGCTTTCCGGTCGAGGTCCACACCACGGCGCGGACCTCGGTGTCACGAGCCAGCTCCACGAGCACCCCGGGGAGCTCGTCGACGAGCTGGTTGTCGAAGGCGTTCAGGGTCTCCGGCCTGCTCAAGCGCAGTTCGGCGACGTGCTCGTCGGTGGTGACTTCCACCGTCCGATAGCTCATGGTTTCCTCTCTCGCGATCGCTCGGTTCGACAGTCAGACACGCTCGATGATCGTCGCGGTCGCCATACCACCGCCGGTACACATCGTGACCATTCCGGTGCTCAGGTCGCGACGCTCGAGTTCATCGATCAGAGTCTGGAAGAGCATCGCTCCGGTAGCACCGATCGGGTGTCCCAGAGCGATGGCTCCACCATTGACGTTGACCCGATCGGGATCGAGCGCCAAGTCCTTGATCACCTTCAGCGGCACCGCCGCGAACGCCTCGTTGATCTCCCAGAGATCAATATCAGCCGCCGTCATACCAGCCTTGGCCAGGCACAGTTCGGCGGCGGGGCCGGGTGCGGTGAGCATGATGACCGGTTCCGCGCCCCGCACCGCACCGGTCACGATCTTCGCGCGCGGGCTCAGCCCGTGCGCACGGGCGTACGAGTCGGAGGCGACGGCGACCGCGGCGGCGCCGTCCACCACACCGGAGGAGTTTCCCGCATGGTGGACATGCTGGATCGCTCCTGCTTCCGGATAGGTGTCACGGCACATCTCGTCGTAGGACCTGCCGTCCGAGCGCGGCTTGGCGCCGGAGCGCTCGAACGAGGCGGGCAATTGCCCCAGGGATTCCACCGTCGTCCCCGGACGCGGGTGCTCGTCGCGGTCCAGCAGCACCGCACCGGATTCGGAGCGAACCGGCACGATGCTGCGATCGAACCGTCCCTCCTTCATCGCCGCCGCCGCGCGATCCTGGCTCCGCACCGCGAACCGGTCGACGGCCTCCCGGTCGAACCCTTCGAGGGTCGCGATCAGATCGGCCGCGACACCTTGCGGGACAAGGGGATATCTGGCACGCAGCAGTGGATTGCCCGCATCGAGAGGCTGTCCGTAGCTGTGGCGCGACATGGACTCGACACCGCCCGCGACGACGAGGTCCTGCCATCCGGCGAGCACGCCGGTCGCCGCCGCCATCACCGCCTGCTGACCGCCTCCGCAGAATCGGTTCAGCGTCAGACCGGGGACGGTCACCGGCCACCCGGCGGTCAGGACCGCCGACCGGGCGATGTCGTTGGCGTGGTCGCCGGCGTGCTCGCCGTTGCCCATCACCACATCGTCGACGTCGGCGGGATCCAGGCCCCGATCGGCCAATGCGCGCAACAGCCCGCCGAGCAGCTCCTGGGGGTGAACGTCGTGCAACGCCCCGGATGCCTTGCCTTTGCCGCGCGGCGTGCGGACACCGTCGATGATCCACGCTTCACGCATGCTGTTCCTCCTGTAGTTTCGAATCCGTATGCTGCCCAACGGCTTCCGCCTGTCCGAGGGCGGCCAGCGAATCGCTGATCGAACCGGCGCGCAGGGCAGCTCCGAGTTCGGCGTGCAGATCTGCTTGTCCACCGAGCAGCGGCTCGAGTGTCAGTGCCCGGCGCAGATAGCGATGAAAGTCGTGTTCCCAGGTGAAGCCCATACCCCCGAGCAACTGCTGGCACACCGCACGTGCGGTCTTGGTGCACCGCACCGCGGCGGCCTTGGCCAGTGCCGCACTGTCGGGCCCGCCGTCCTCCCAGGCGGCCTCCGCGGCGAGCTGCGCGACCGCTCGCCACAGGTGCACATCGGCGAGCTGGTGCTTCACGGCCTGAAACGAACCGAGCGACTGACCGAACTGGTGACGACCGCGCACATGCTCGACCGTCATCGTCTCCATCGCCGTCCCGACGGCGACGAGCTCGTAGGCCAGGGCTCGGCGTCCAGCGGCGAGCATCCGCTGCCAGACCTGTCCGGGATCCTCGCCGAGCGCGTCGGCGTCCAGCACAGTGTGGACGGGCATCGTCCCGCGAATCCGCACCCAGCCCGCGGTGGGGTCGATCGGATTTCCCTCGGCGACCCCGACCTGCCCACCGACCGCGAAGAGCAGTTCACCCTGCGGGTCGACGCAGGGCACCAGCAACGGGCCCTCGCCGGTCTGAGCCACACCGTCGCAGTTCACGGTGTCGCGACGGTCGTAACGACCGCTCGGACGATGACCGCCCAACGCGGGCAGAACGACATGAGTACGAGGGGGCAGGCCCTCGATCCCGGCGGCACGCAACAGGACCCGGTCCAGAGCCGAGCCGGTCGTGAGCAGCTCGCCACACAACGGGAACAGGGTGCTCACCGCAACCCGCGGCTCGTCGTCGAGCAGCTCATCCCAGCCGAAGCCGGTGAGCACCTCATCGGCATCCGCGGGGGCGCAGGTCAATGCCTGGCGCAGGCTGTCGGCCACCTGGGCGACGTCGGCGGCGTCCATATCGTCACACTCCTCAACAGTCAGCGTGGCAGGCCGAGCAACCGCTCGGCGATGATGTTTCGTTGGATCTCGGCCGCCCCGCCGTAGATGGAGGAGGCTCGGCTGTAGAGGTAGTCGTTACGCCAGCTCTCGGCCGCCTCGCCGCCGCCCAGGACGATGTCGCTGCCCAGGCCGGTGAGCGCCACGTCGAAAAGGAACTTCTCGGCCGTCGACATGGCGAGCTTGTCCAGCGACGTCGTGGAACCGACCGGCTCGCCATCCGACAGCGCGTGTACGGTGCGGCGCGAGAGCAGGCGAAGCGCCATCAGCAACTCGAACGCCTCACCGACCACGGCATCGCCCGCCACCTGCTCCGGGGCAGTCGCCAGATCGGTCAACCGTGACCGCAACCAGATCTGTCGCTGCCACGCCGCGGCGCCTCGCTCCCCCGCGAGAACGTGCATGGCCACCGCCCAGCCGCCGTCGACGACGCCGAGCAGCCTGTCCTCGGGGACGAACACGTCGTCGAAGTACAGCGAGCAGAACTCGTCGTCGCCGTTCATGCTCCGCAACGGACTGACCTCGATACCGGCGGTATCCATATCGAGCAGGAAAGCCGAGATCCCCCGGTGCGCCGAACCGGCAGCACCCGTGCGCGCCAGCAGCACGCACCGATCCGCGAACTGCGCCCAGCTCGTCCAGATCTTCTCCCCGGATATCCGCCAGCCACCCTCCGCGGCAACAGCTTTGAGCCGCAACGCGGCGAGATCACTGCCGGCGCCCGGCTCGGAGAAACCCTGGCACCAGGTCTCCTCGCCGCGCAGCAGCCGGGGCAATACCTCGGCCGCGAGTTCCGGGCGGGCGAACTCGGCGACGGCGGGTCCGAGGACCTCCTGGGTGGCGAACGAGAACGGCGGCGGGTAACCCGCTCGCGCGAGTTCCTCGCTCACGACACTGCGCAGAATCGGCCGGCCGCCCAGACCGCCGATCGCTTCGGGCCAACCGAGCCGAATCCAGCCCGCGTCGTAGAGCATGCGCTGCAGCAGCCCCAAGCGGTCGAATATCTCGGTGACATCGCCACCGGACTCACGAAACTGCTCGAGGTCGGCGCGGTTCGCCGCCAGCCACGCGCGGAAGCCGTCCCGGGCCTCGGCGACGGTCGCGGGCACGGTAATCGTCGATGTCGGGGTAGTCACGGCACGAATACCTCTCCCTGCAGCACATCGGCTGGTTCCGAGCGGGCAGGTTCGGATGGGACCTCCCAATCCGCCAGTACCTGTGCGGTGTCCTCACCCGGGAGTCGCGGCGCGGTCGGCAGGCCGGCGGGGGTCCGGCTGAACCGCGGCGCGGGCGCGGGCTGGGGGATACCGGCGACATCGACGAATCCCGCACGCGCGCGGGTATGTTCGGCGTCGGCGACTTCCCAGGGGGCCAGCACCGGCGACACGCAGGCATCCAGTTCGGCGAAGACGTCCGCCCATTCGGCCCTGGTTCGGGTCGCGAAGATCTCGGTGAACCGAGCGCGCAATACGTCCCACCCCGACCGATCCATCTGGCCGGGCAGATCGGCATCGGTATCGAGGCCGAGGCCGATCAGCAACTCGCGGTAGAACCGGCGCTCCAGCGCACCGACAGCCATGTGGCCGCCATCGGCGGTGGCATAGGTGTCGTAGAAGGGCGCACCGCTGTCGAGGAGATTGGTGCCACGAACATCGGACCAGTGGCCATCGGCCCGAATGCCGTGCACGAACGCCGTCAACAGCGCGGTGCCGTCCACCATGGCCGCGTCGACCACCTGGCCCTGCCCGGAGACCTCGCGTTCATAAAGGGCCGCAAGCACTCCCACCGCCAGCAGCATGCCGCCACCGCCGAAATCCCCGACCAGGTTCAACGGCGGCAGGGGTCGCTCACCGGCACGCCCGATCGGCTCCAGCGCTCCCGCGACGGCGATGTAATTGATGTCGTGCCCGGCCCTCGCCGAGAGCGGGCCTTCCTGGCCGTAACCGGTCATCCGCGCGTAGATCAGGCCGGGGTTGGCCGCGAGCAGATCATCGGGCCCCAATCCCAGTCGTTCCATCACCCCTGGCCGGAAACCCTCCACGAGAACATCGGCGCGTGCGGCCAAGGTGTGCACCAGAGCGACGCCCTCCTCCGACTTCAAATCCGCAGTGACAGAACGGCGACCGCGAGCGAGTGGCGTCTTCGGACGCCTCGGGTCGCGGCCGGGACGCGGCGCGCGATCGACCGTCACCACGTCCGCTCCGAGATCGGCGAAGACCATGCACCCGAACGGGGCCGGCGCGGTACTGGCGATTTCCAGCACGCGCACACCTTCCAGTGGGCCCGCCATCAGAACTCCCCCCTCACCTGGTCACCGGAGCCTCGAGAATGTGCACCGCACACGCCGACGCCAGGCCGATCACATGGGTGAGCCCGACCTTCGCGCCGTGGATCTGCCGGGCGCCGGCCTCCCCGCGAAGATGTGTCGCCACCTCGTACAGGTTGGCGATGCCGGTCGCACCGATCGGATGTCCCTTGGACAGCAGACCGCCCGACACGTTGACCGGGATCTTGCCGTCGCGCATGGGCGCACCGGAATCGATGAAGTCGCCCGCGCCGCCGGGCTCACACAGCCGCAGGTTGTCGTAGTGGATGAGTTCGGCGGTCGCGAAGCAGTCGTGCAACTCCACCAGGTCGAGGTCGCCAGGGCCGATACCGGCGGCCTCGTACGCTTGATCGGCCGCCATGCGGGTGAGGGTGTTGACATCGGGCTGCACCTGGCCGGCCTCGGTCCACGGGTCCGAGGTCATGACCGAGGCCGAGATCTTCACCGCGCGCTTGCGCACATCCGGATCGAGCGTCGCGAGTTTGGCCTCGGACACCAGTACGACCGCGGCAGCGCCATCGCCGGTCGGGCAGCACATCGGCAGGGTGTTGGGGTAGCTGATCACCTCGGCGCCGAGCACCTGCTCGAGGGTGAATTCCTTCTGATACTGCGCCAGCGGATTCAGCGTCGAATGCAGGTGATTCTTGACCGCGACCTTCGCGAACTGCTCCGCGCCGACGCCGTTGGCCAGCGCGTATTCCATTCCCGCCTGGGCGAATACGCCCGGCATCAGCCCGGTCCCCAGCAATCCCTCGGTCTTCACCACCGCGCCGTAGCGCCCCTTCGGTGTGTAGACCTTCCGCTCGCCGGCCTTCTTCGCGGCGCCGCCGAGCATGCCCATCTTGCCCATTTTCTCCACACCGACGGCCAGCGCGATATCGCATTCGCCCGCCTTGATGCCCATCATCGCCACGCGCACCGCGGTAGCGCCGGTCGCACAGGCGTTGACGACGTTGTAGACCGGGATGCCGGTCTGTCCGATCTGCTTCTGCAGCCGCTGGCCGTTGTGGGAGTTCGCCTCGTAGACGTTGCCCAGTGCCAGCAGTCCGATGTCGGTCATGGACTGGCCGGAATCGGCCAGCGCGTCCAAGGTCGCGGTCGCGGCCAGGTCCAGCAGATCCTGGTCGGGAAACCGGCCGAACTTCGTCATGGAAGTTCCGATGATCCAGACGTTCTCGCTCAACTCATGCTCCGATCGGCTCGTATCCGAAGGCGACTGCCACGGTTCCGTCGTCGTCGGCGCCCACGTCGAAGGTCACCAACCGAACTTTCATCTCCGGCACTATCCGGTCGGGGTCGGTGACTTCGCGCAGGTTGGCTTTCACCGCTCCGCCGCCGTCGAGGTCGACCACAACCGAGGTGAAGGGACCGGACTTCGCTCCGCGCTGCACGATCGTGTAGGCACGGACCACACCTTCGTTGGACAGCCGACGCTTGGTGAACGACGTGGTCGAACATCTCGCGCAGGCATTGCGCCGATCGAAATACAAAGCGCCGCACTGCAGGCACTCCTGCGCCACCAGGTGCGGGTCATCCCCCAGCACCAGATAGTCGACAGCGGGAATGGTCTGCGACATCGGAACCTCCGAACCGTTTCAGAGCGACTAAAGGTCGCTGTCAAAATGCTATAGTACTAGAGTATTTACACTGCGACAATCTACCGGCGCTACCCGGCGTCGTGTCAACCACACCGCCCGAGCCCGAGGAGGCTTCGTGTCCGATTCAGCGCCCTTCGACCCCAGCGCCGTCGGAGCACGATCGACGCCCAAACGCGTCTCGTGGTCCGCTCGCGACTGCATGCTGTACGCCCTGGGAGTTGGTGCGGGGACCGAGGACCTGGCCTTCACCACCAACAACACCAAGGGTGTGACACAGAAGATGGTGCCGACCATGCCGGTCACCCTCGGTGTCGACTTCAGCGTGCTCAAGCAGGCCGGCAAGTTCGATTGGGCACGACTGCTGCACGCCGAACAGCGCGTCGAGATCCTGTCCGACATTCCCGTCGAGGGCGAGGCGGAAGCGTTCACCGAGATCACCGAGATGTGGGACAAGGGCAAGGCCGCCCTGATCGTCGCCCGCACGACCGGAACCTCGCTCGACGGCACCCCACTGTGGCGAAGTTCCGCGGGGTTGTTCATCAAGGGCGTCGGCGGCTGGGGTGGTGAGCGCGGGCCTGCCTCGACCTCGGACACCGAGGCCGAGGCCACGGGCCCCACGAAGACGATCACCTACGAAACCCGCCCCGAGCAGGCCCTGATCTATCGACTGTCCGGTGACTACAACCCTCTGCATTCGGATCCGGCGTTCGCCGCCCGAGCCGGTATGGATCGACCGATCCTGCACGGGCTGTGCACCTTCGGCTTCGCGGGCCGCGCTGTTCTCGACGTGGTGGCCGCCGACGCGAAGTTGTCCTCGATGTCGGCGCGCTTCGCCGGCCCGGTATGGCCCGGCGACACCCTCGAGATCGACGTCCGGCAATCCGACGATCACACCGTGCGGTTCACGATGCGGGGCCGCGACGGCAAAGACGTTCTGACCAGCGGTATCGCGACGGTACGGTGAGTGATGGCTACCCCCGGCTGGCAACCGCTCCTGGACCGCATCGCGGCCGAAACCGACCCCACCCGCAGAGCGAACCTCGAGATCGTGGCTCGGCACGTGGTGGAAGAGGTCGCGGGCAATATGCCCGCATTGATGGCGACGCTGGTTCCCGATCCCGAGTACACCGTGTGGGGCGCCTCCGACAGCGTCGGTCCGTCCGGCTACGACGCCGTCGTCGAGTGGTATCGGCGCCTTCAGGCCGCTGGGCGTAACCGCCTGGACTATCTCGTGCACCGCGTCGTCGTGGACGAGCACTGCGTCGTCACCGAGGGCGACTTCCACTACGCGATCGCTGGTCGCGACCTGGGCGGCGTGAGCACCACCGAAGCCGGCGAGGACGTCCGGCCCGACGACTACTACCTCGTCGGTCATCGGACAACTGTGTTGTGGCCGATCAGCGACACCGGCCTGATCGAAGGCGAACACCTCTATTCGGGTGAACGCCATCGCGTGCTGCGCCGACTCGCCGACGGCGAACTGCCCAACCTGGGCCCGATCGAAAGGCACCATCGATGACCTCGATATCCGATCCGATTCCCCTGCCGGAGTCGGTGAGCACCGAGGACGACCTGAACGAGCTCACCCCGACTCGCTACGCGATGGAACGGGGTCTGCTGGTCATCGGAGAGCGCACCGAACTGATCCTGGTCAGGCACGCACAGCAGATCCGCACCATGGCGGCGGCGCGCCGGCAGGGCGGCCCCGGCCTGTCCGAACTCGGCCAGGCTCAGGCACGACTGACCGGCCAATACCTGGCCGCCGACGCGGACGCGACCGCGCCGATATCGGCCGTGTACTGCAGCGATCTCAATCGCACCGTGGAGACCGCCGGGATCATCGCGTCGGCCGCCGCGCCCGGGCTCACACCGCAGCCGACCCCGGCACTGCGAGAAATCGACATGTACGGCCGTGCCAGCGGCGATGCCGACGTCTCCCCCGAAACCCAGGCCACAGCCGGGCAGAAGTTCGGACGAACCCTGCGGTGGGACGCGTTTCCGAACACCGAGGCCGGCGCCGACTTCCGGCAGCGGATACACGCGGCAGTGCGAGAAATCGCCGAGAAGCATCCGAACGAACGCGTCCTGGTCGTGAGCCACGCGGGTGCGATCAGCGCGTTCGTCGCCGAACTGATCGGCGCCGAGCCCGATATGTTCTACTTCCCCGGCCACGCCTCGGTGAACCGCGTATTCCACGGCGACGACCGGTTCATTCCGCAGTCGATGAACGAGGTCGGCCACCTTCGCGCCCGCGGCGCGCTGACATTCTAGGAGATCTGATCATGGCCACCCCCCAATTGCCGGCGCCGATCGCGGGTTTTCTCGATGCGATCAACAACCGTGACGCCGAAGGCGCGGGCAAGTATTTCACCGACGATATTTCCTATCACCTGCTGATGCCGCATCCGGCGATTGTCGGACGCGAAGCCGTGGTCGACGCCCTGCGCGGGGCGATCACCGAGGCCGAACGGGTGCAATGGGATGTCGTGACGTTCGCCGCGACCGCCGACACCGCATTGGTCGAGCGACTCGACCGCTTCTGGTTCCGCGGCACCGAAGTCGCGATCGAATGCACCGGCGTCTTCGAACTCGCGGACGGAAAAATCGCCGCGATCCGGGACTACGCCGATATGAATACCTGGCGGGAACGAAAGCAGGCCGCGCTCGGGGACCGCTGATAGACCGATCCCCTCGGTCCTGTTCATCGCGAAAGAGGACCGAGGGGATCGATTCCGCTCGTAATTTTCGATCAGGCCGGTATTCGCATGTCCGCCAGCCGCTTATCGATGAGTTCCTCGGCGTCGGCCATGATTCTGTCGACAACTTCCCGACACGACAACACCTCGTCGATGAGACCCTGTGACTGGCCCGCCCACCACAGTCCGCCGTCCATATCGCCGTTGCCGAGGACTTCGCGGCGGCCGCGTTCGCCGGAGGCGAGGTGTGCCACGTCCTCGAACGTCGCCCCGACCTGTCGCGAGATATTCGCGATCTCCTCGGACACGGCGTTACGCGCGACCCGCGCGGTATTCCGGAACTCACGGAACACGATCTTGGTCGATCGCTCGTCATTGGCGACAATTTGCCGCTTCACGTTGTCGTGCACCGGGGCCTCGGTGGTGGCGACGAACCTGGTGCCCATATTGATCGCGTCCGCGCCCAGCGCGAGCGCCGCGACCAATCCGGCGCCATCGGCGAAACCACCGGAGGCAATGATCGGAATGCTCAGCTTACGCGCGGCGGCATTGATGAGAATCAGCCCGGGGACGTCATCCTCACCGGGATGACCGGCACATTCGAACCCGTCGATACTGATCGCGTCGACCCCCAGTTTCTCAGCCTTGAGTGCGTGCCGCACCGCCACGGCTTTATGCACGACCTTGACTCCGGCGGCCTTGAATGCCGGCAGATGCGGCTCCGGATTTGCGCCGGCAGTCTCGACGATCTTGACCCCGCCGTCGATGATCGCATCGCGGTATTCATCGTAGGGAACCGGAGTCAGCGTGGGCAGAATGGTGAGATTGACGCCGAACGGCCGATCGGTGAGAGTTCGCACCTTGGCGATCTCTCTGGACAACTCCTCCGGCGTCGGCTGAGTCAGCGCCGTCAAGAACCCCAGTGCGCCGGCGTTCGCGACGGCGGCGATCAGCTCGGCTCTGCCGACAGCTGTCATACCGCCGCAGACGATGGGGTGTTCGACTCCGAACTCCTCGGTGAAACGCGTCTTCAGCACGCGGTCGGTCTCCTTCTCATCAATTCGATGCGGGCTTGGCTGCGAGGCGATGGGCATGGCGTGGCGACATGATCCAGCCGCACAGATGCAGATCCGCCTCGAACCGCGCGCCCTCGAGCCAGCGTCCATCAGCGGCGAAATAGCCGACCTCGCCGTTCTGCCGGGTGATCTTCACTCGATCTTCGGCTTCGTCACGCTCGTAGAGATCCTTGCTGTAAGGATGATTGATTCCGTTCATTCGCCCGCCGCTTCCAGATAGCGGTCCATCAGCTGATGCATCCACTTCAGGTTGTCTTCCTGATAGGAGGCGAAGGTGACGGTCTTCTTGCGGGCACTCTCCAAACCCTGTTGCACCTTCTCCATGTTGGCACAGTCCTGATCCAGGACGTTGCCGAGAATACCGAGCGGCGAACTGCTGAACGGCGTGTCGGCGTCGAGGGCGATTTCCGTTGCCGGAGTGCGGTGTTCGCCGACGACGGGTGCGATCATGAAAACTTCCATGATGCAGCTGCGATGATCATCGCCATTGGGCCGGAACCGGTAGACGATCTTGTGCACCCCACCCCACGGCATCAGGTTGGGGAACACGGTGTAGGTGAAGTTGTCGACCAGTTCCGCGTCGGACCACTGCTCCACCTGTTCACCGATCAACGCCCGCCACTTCTCGCGCGTCGTGCGCACGATGTAGGAACGTGCGGTCTCGCCGGGCTCCGGCTCGATCGGAAGCTCCTCGTCGACGCGGACGTCCATGGTCGACCGCAGCATCTCCTCGGTGGTCGGATCCCACGGCATCATCGGACCGACCACCTCCGACGGCGTGATGAACCGCGCGAAATTGTCGTAGACATCCACCTGGCACGCACCGAAGGCGGCGTACGGCACGGTTTGCGGATGTGTGGTCGAGGCGTGCCAGCATTCCATGAACGCTTCCTGAGCGACCTTCCAGTTCGCCCGGATGATCTTGGACACGTGGGCCTCGACATACCGCTCGTGCCCGTACCACAGCGCGAACTGATCGGTCAGCTCGCCCAGATATGTCTCGAGCGGTTCGGCGTCGGGGTCGGGATTGATGAATACGTAACCGGCCCACACTCCCACACTGCATTGCGGCAGCTTGAAGTTCTCCGGATCGACATGCTCGAACTCCCACGGTGCGGGAATTCGCTTCAGATCGCCCTCGATCGTCCAGCTGATGCCATGGAATGGGCATCGGATCTCACTACAACTGCCGGCGTGCTCCTTCAGCGCGCGGCCACGATGCAAGCACGCGTTGGGATACGCGCGGATGGTATCCGGCGCCGAGCGAATCACCACATACGAGGTGCCCGCGATCTCGTAGACGACATGGTCACCCACCTCCGGGATATGTTCCTCCCGGCAGGCGAATTGCCACACGCGACTCCAGAGATATTTCTTCTCCGCCTCGTGCCACTCGCGCGAGATATAGCGATCGATCGATGCCTCTTGGAAATCGAAACTCCCCGGCGCGGATCGCAGGAGGTGCTTGGGAACCGTACGGGTATCCAATGCGAGCACATCCTGATATGTGACGCGGCGGTCGCCGACGTCGAGTCGTTCGCCCACTATGAACTCCTCATCTCACACGATTTCAACTCTGCCCCGATCCGAGACATGATCACAGCAGACCCCGCACCTTGGCGACGACCTTCTCGACCGTCGGATATCCGGACAGCGATTTCGAGAACGGCACCGGCGTGTAGGCCGACCCTACCCGGACTGCCGGGGCGAGTAATTCGCCGAACAGTCGCTCGTTCAGCCGTGCGGCGATTTCCGCACCGGGACCGAGGAATTCGGTCGCCTCGTGGACGACCACCGCACGACGAGTTCGCTCCACCGACGCCTCGACCGTGGCGAAGTCCAGCGGAATCAGCGTCCGCAGATCGATGACCTCGGCCTGCACACCGGATTCCGCGAGCACTTCCGCGGCCTGAAGGCACACGCTCAGCTGCGTTCCATAGGTCACCAGCGTGACATCCGAACCGGTACGGACCGTGTTCGCGACTCCCAGCGGCACTCGGTGCACTCCGGCCGGAACCGGCTCCTTGACGCTGTAGAGCAGCGCGGAATGCTGGATGAGCAGGCTCGGATCCGGAGATTCGAGTGCGGAGGTGATCAATCCCTTCGCATCGGCGGGCGTGGCCGGATACAGCACGTTGATGCCGGGTGTGTGCATGAACCACGCCTCGAGCGACTGCGCGTGCTGCGCACCGAAGTGGCTGCTGCCGATCGTCGTGGTCACCGTGATCGGCGCCGGAGTGGTACCACCGGTCATATAACGGAATTTGGCGGCGTGGTTGAGGATCTGATCCATCGCCAGGGTGATGAAGTCGAAGAACATGATCTCCGCGATCGGCCGGTATCCACCCAGCGCCAGACCCACCGCGGCGCCCGCGATCGCCTGTTCGGAGATCGGAGTCGCCCGCACCCGGAGTTCGCCGAACTTCGTCGACAACCCCTTGCTCGTCTTGAACACCCCGCCGATCGGGTCGGCGACGTCCTCGCCGAGTACCACGATCTTGTCGTTGTTCTCCATGGCGAGGTGGAACGCCGAGTTCAGCGCCGCGGCCATCGTCATCGTGGGGTTCGGCTCGCTGTCGGCGGCCACGGTGGCGTCAGTCATTGTGCAGGCTCCTCACCCAGGTGTCGTCGGCGAAGACGTCGGTGTAGATATCGGACGCGGCGGGCAGCTCGCACCCCGCCGCGTAGCTGAACGCGTCCTCGACCGTCAGCCGCGCCTGCTCCTCGATGTCGGCGATCTGCCGCTCGTTCAAGTGCCCCTGTGCCAGCAGCCACGCGCGGAACGCGGGCGCCGGGTCGCGTTCCATCGCGGCCTTCAGCTCGTCCTGCGGGACATAGCTGAAATCGGCGGTGCCGGTATGCCCGGTCAATCGGTAGTGGAGGAATTCCAGGAAGACCGGCCCCTCGCCCGCCCGCACGCGGGTGACGGCCGCGCGAAGCGCACCGAGAGCAGCCATCGGATCGAAGCCGTCGACCTTCTGCGCGGGGATCGAATACGCAGCCGCTCGCGCCGCGAGGTCCGTGTTCGCGGCGTAGCGTGCGATCGGCGTGTGTTCACCCCACTGGTTGTTCTGGCACACGAACACGATGGGCAACTGCCACAGACCAGCGAAATTCATCGCTTCGTGCCAGGCCCCGATCGAGGTCGCGCCGTCGCCGAAGGTCACCACCGTCGCGGAGTGGTCGTCATCGAGTTGCGCCGCCATCGCCAGGCCGACCGCGATCGGCAGGCCGGAACCCACGACCCCGGTGGTCGCGGTGAAGCCGATCGCCGGGTCCTGCAAATGCATCGGGCCGCCCTTACCCCGGGACAGACCGGCGCGACGGCCGTAGAGCTCGGCCATGATGGACCGCAACGAGGCGCCCTTCGCCAGGGCGTCGCCGAGGTTCCGATAGGTCGACACCAATCGATCGCGCGGTCCGAGAACCTCGCCCAGCGCGGCGCATACCGCTTCCATACCGCGGATCGGATAGAACGCGGCCTGCAGGCGGCCTGCCTTGGACTCGGCAACCGATTTCTGATCGGCGAGCGCGGTAGTGCACATCAGCGTGTACATACGGCTCAGCGCCTCGACGTCCGGCACATTCGCCCCGGTTGTCACCGCTCGGGTCGCGCTGGTCATGCACCGACCTCCTCTGGTGTCACGGGCTGCCCTTCGAAGTCGGTCATGAGATTTGCGCATCCTCTCGCGATGTGGCATCAGCGGCCGCTGCCGAGAGATGAAGTGTGTCGTTGACACAGATCACGCTCCGGACGCCGCTGCGACTGGCACGAAAACAAGTAAGGGAACCGGGTTCGGGAAGCGGGACGACCTCCACGGCGACGTCATACGTTCCAGCCGCGAGCGCACGGATCGACTGTGGATCCGCCACCGCGAGAACATGTCCGCCCGAGTGATCGGAGATCACTCGCTCCAGGTCGAGCGTGGTGACGACGTCCGGGGACGGGCCGGGAAAACCATCCAGGCCGCGTACAGTCCCCGCCAGGTCGGCGGACACATACACGGCCGACCACGACGTATCGCTCAACCGTGTTGCGAGTGCCTCGATCGCGCCGGCATCGAACTGACTCTGCCCGGCGTCGATACTGATCACCGCCAACTCCATTGCCACTCCTCGGAAACCGTCACGCGGGAAGGTCGCGCCATCATTACTCTATCGTTAGACTATTTGAGTGTCGAGACCCGGACCGGCGCGACCTCGTTCAAGCTCCGCACGGACCAGACGTCGTCCTCGCGCTCGTAACGATGCAGCGAGGCGTACCCCGGCTCCATGACCCGAAGCCGATCCGGGACACCGAAGAGTTGACACGTCCAGACATTGATCACGCCGCCATGGCACACCACCAGCACGCGCCGACCGGCCTGTTCGGTCGCAATCCGATTCATGACGAGTGAGACCCGGTCATGGAACTGCGCGGCGGTCGTGCCCCAGGGGGTGAGGTCCCCTGCCAGGTAGTGCCGCCACACATCGGCCTGCGCGTCGTCGTAGTGGACGTAAGGTGCACCATGGTCGAATTCGACGAGCGCGTCATCGAACACGATCGGCAGCCCGAGCGGCTCGGCAACCATCTCCGCCGTCTGCCTGGCTCGCATTTGCGGCGAACTGTAGATGACCTCGATCCCCGCCGCCAGGACATACGGCACGGCGGCCGATACCTGATCCGCACCGCGCCCGGACAGCGCCGGATCGAGGGCATCCGCGGCGTCACGGACCGGTTCACCGTGCCGCATCAGGACCAGATGCATCCCCGGCTCACTCCCTTGGTAGACATGTGATCGACCTCTCAGCTAAGCTCGATTTAGTCTACCACTAGACGATCGGGTGTTAGATAAAAGTTGCGACGACAGAGAGAAGAGGGGAATTCCGTGGCTCACGAGTTCGCCATCCTGCAAGCGGCGCGTCTCAAGGGACGCCTGTCTCCCGACCTCGCTGCCGAATCCTGCGGGATCGATGCCGACACGACGCTCGCCGAGTTCAGCGCGCTTCGTGAGGCCGGGTATGTCAAGGGGGAACCGAGCGTGCGTCTCACGCCGGAAGGACGGGCCCAGCTCGCCGCGCTGGTCGCCGCGGAGCGCACCGACATCGATCAGGACGCATTGACCGGCCGCTACGAGGAATTCGACCACCACAACACCGATCTCAAGCAGATCATCAGCGATTGGCAGCTCAAGGCCGGCGCTCCCAACGACCACACCGACCAGGCGTACGACCAGTCGGTCATCGCCCGGCTCGCGGATCTGCATCGCGCCTTCGGTCCGCTGGTGGAGCAGATCGCGAAGCTCGCGCCGCGACTGGAAAACTACTCACGCCGTTTCGACAACGCGCTGGAACGAGTCCAGGCGGGCGACACCAGCTTTGTCGCGCGCCCGATAGCCGACAGCTACCACACTGTCTGGTTCGAATTCCACGAGGAGCTCATCGGCCTGCTGGGCCTGACCCGCGAGGAAGAAGCGGCCGCGGGCCGCGCCGTTTAGGAGGAAGTTGTTCATGACGCTGATCTGGCTGGGAGACACTCCCGACCTCGACCCAACCCTCGTAGGCGGCAAAGCACGCAGTATCAACCGGATGCGCGCGCTCGGAATGCCGGTACCGCCCGCATTCGTGCTTTCCACCGACTTCTGCGCGGCGGTCAACGGCAATGACGGCCGGCTGAACGAGCCGGTCCTCGGATGTTTGCGCGAAGGTCTCGCCCGACTCGAAAGCACCCTCGATCGGCGGCTCGGCGGCGCCGAGCGCCCGATGCTCGTCGCGGTCCGTTCCGGTGGCGCCAAGAGCATGCCCGGAATGATGGATACGGTGCTGAACCTGGGCATGAACGAGACCGTGGAGGCGCGGCTGGCCGAGATCACCGGTGATGCCGCATTCGCCGCCGACACACACCGGCGGTTCCGCGAACAATTCGAACGGGTGGTGGGCCTCCCGGCGACCGGCGACCCTTGGAAGGATCTGGTCCTGGCCGCGGAGGCGGTCTTCGCGTCCTGGAACTCCCCGCGCGCCAAGGCATATCGCAACCATCACCACATCGGCCACGACGGCGGAACAGCGGTCACCGTGCAGGCCATGGTGTTCGGCAATTTCGACGACAACTCCGGCACCGGTGTCCTGTTCACCCGCAACCCCCTGACCGGGGACCCGGCTCCCTACGGTGAGTGGCTTGCCCGCGGGCAGGGCGAGGACGTGGTATCCGGTCGATTCGACGCCATGCATCTCGACGAACTCGAAGTGCGGATGCCGGACGTGCACGCGCAGCTTCTCGAACTCGCCACCCAACTCGAACAGCACTGCCGAGACGCACAGGACATCGAGTTCACGGTGGAAGCCGGCCGGCTGTGGCTCCTGCAGACGCGAGCGGCCAAACGCTCACCGCAGGCGGCGGTCCGCATCGCGGTCCGGCTCGCGGAGGAAGGCATCATCGGCCGCGACGAGGCCGTCGCGCTGGTGACCGACGCTCAGGTCGCCGCGGCGACCGCACCGCACGTCGATCCGGTCGCTCGCAAGGCTGCCACGCTGCTCGCCTCCGGGGTGCCCGCGTGTCCCGGCGTCGCGACCGGCCGAGTGGTCGCGACCTGCGAAGAAGCCGAGGACCTCGCCGACGCCGGTGTCGATGTCATCCTGGCCCGGCCCACCACCGACCCCGACGATGTCGGCGGAATGGTGGTGTCGGCGGCGATCATCACCGAAATCGGCGGATCGACCAGTCACGCCGCCGTGGTCAGCCGGGAGCTGGGCACCCCCTGCGTGGTCGGCTGCGGGCAAGGTGCGCTGAAGGCTCTGATCGGCAAGATCGTCACCGTCGACGGCACCAGCGGCGAGGTGTTCGAGGGAGCATTGCCGCGCGCGAATGTCCATGGCGCGGAACAGGAGTCCGCGCAGCGGCTCCGGCAGTGGGCCCAGGAGAACGCGATGCAGGTGACCCCGTGACGTTCGCGGCCAGGATCGCCGGACAACGTCCCGCCGAGATCGCGCTGCGAGATCGCGACAAGGCCCTGACCTGGCAGCAGGTCGACGACCTGCTGCGGCCCGCGGTCAACGCGCTGCAAGCAACCGATCTGGGGCCCGACGGCCGGGTAGCCGTACTCGCGGCGAACTCGGCGGACACACTCCTGGGGTATGTCGCGTGCACGCTGGCCGGCGCCGCGGCAGTGGCGGTGAACTCTCATCTGACAGCTCCCGAAACCGCCTACATCCTCACCGATTCGAAATCCCGGATACTGCTGTGCGACACGAGCACAGCGGTCGTCGCGGCCGAGGCCGCACGGCAGGCCGGGATCGAGACCGTGGTCGCCTGGGGTGCGGGCCCCGTCCCGGAAGGCGTTGTCGCATGGGCCGATTGGTGCCGCGACGACACCGAGCCGCGATCCGACATCGCACCCCGGCGCACCCTGGTCTACACCTCGGGGACGACCGGACGCCCCAAAGGCGTCGAACTCCCGCACACCTCGTGGGTCGGCGGGGACACCATCGATGAGCACGTCGAGCGACTTGCCCAGAACCGGATGATCCAATACGGCCGTCACCTCGTCGTCGGACCGATGTATCACTCCGGCCCGCTCACCTCCACCCGGCTGCTGGCCGGTGGCGCGCCCGTGACCGTGCTCGGCAAATTCGACGCGGACGCACTGCTGAATGCGATCGAGCACGACCACATCGGTTCCTCGATCATGGTGCCCACCCATTTCCAGCGGCTGCTCGCTCTTCCCGAGTCGCGACGGGCGCAGGCGGATATCTCCTCGCTGCGCTACGTGCTCCAGGTCGGGGCGAAATGTCCCACCCCGGTGAAGCAGGCGATGATCGACTGGTTCGGGCCGATCGTGTGGGAGAGCTACGGCGCCAGCGAGGTGGGGACCACCTGCATGATCAGCGCGGCGGAATGGCTCGAACACCCCGGCTCGGTCGGACGGGCGATCACCCCGTTCGAGGCATTCATCAAGGCCGACGACGACACCGTCGCACCCCCGGGGACCGAGGGACCGCTCTGGTTCCGCGACACCTCCGATCACGGCATCAGCTACATCGGCGGCGCGCACACCGGCCCCGAGTTCAGCCTCGGCGAGATCGGCCGAATGGACGAGGACGGCTACGTCTGGATCACCGACCGGCAAACCGACATGGTCGTCTCCGGCGGTGTGAACATCTACCCGGCCGAGGTCGAGCAGGCGCTGATCGCGCACCCCGCGATCGCCGACGTCGCCTGCTTCGGTCTGCCACACGAGGAGATGGGCGAGATTCTGGTCGCGTTCGTCGTAGCCACGGATGTGGCGAATCCGCCCACCCGCGCCGGCATCGAACAGCACGCGCGAAAGCTGTTGGGCGGATACAAGATTCCCAAACTCATCTATCTGACCGGCGCGCTCCCGCGGACGCCGGTCGGCAAGCTCGACAAACGAACCATGCGGACGCTGCCGTCCAGCGACACCGCCGATCTCGTCCTGTTGGACAAGGAAGTGAGCGCAGCGCGATGACTCTCGAAACTCCTGTCGCCGTCGTCACCGGCGCCGGTCGCGGCATCGGCGCGGCGATCAGCCGGCGTCTGTCCAAGGACGGATTCACCGTCGTCGCGGTCGATCTCGACGGCGAGGCCGCCGAACGTATCGCCCGCGAGATCGACGGGATCCCGGCCCAGCTGGACATCACCGACGCCACTGCGGCGGCGGAGCTGTCCGCCTCGCTCCCCAGGGTGGACGCGCTGGTCAACAACGCGGGCATCTTTCCCCCGGCGCCCATCGCCTCGGTGAGCGCCGAACAGTTCCGCAAGGTGATGGACGTGAACGTCGTGGGCACCCTGGTCATGACCCAGGCGATGCTCCCCCAGCTCACCGCGGCGCCCGGCGCGGCGGTGGTCAATATCGCGTCGATCGCCGCGAAGGTCGTGACCGCGGGCACCGCCGCGTACTCACCGTCCAAGGCCGCCGTCGTCTCGTTGACGAAGTTGTGCGCGGTGGAGCTGGCGAATCTGGGAATCCGGTTCAACGCCATCGCACCCGGCGGTGTGGCCACCGAAGGCACCGCCGCGGTATCCGCCGACGAGGAGCGCGAAGCGCGATTCAATGCCGTTGTGCCACTGGGCCGTCGGGCGCGGCCCGAGGACATCGCCGACGCCGTTCCGTACTTCCTCAGCGCCGACGCGCGGTACGTCACCGGCCAGGTGCTGTACGTGGACGGCGGGCTCACCGAGGCGACGATCAACTTCCTGCGCGCCGCGCAGACCCCGGGGTGACCCAGGACCACACAGTTCATCTCTGACAGCTCGGGGCCCGAGCACCATTCGGATACTCGGGCCCCGGGCTGTCGGCGCACTATGTGCTCCCGAATTCGGGCAGGAATACGCGATCGTTTCGACGGCGCTTCACGGTGGTCGGGAAGGCGCCAAGATTTTATCTAGTAGTAAATAGAATATTGTTAGACAAAATAACGGGCGTCTGGTTGCATGGACGTGTGACGCAAGACACCAGCTCCGAGACGACGTCGAGGAGCGACCTTCCCGCACTGCACGACCTCATCGATCTCTCCGGTAAGCGGGCCGTGGTCACCGGCGGCGGCCGGGGCATCGGCGCCGCGATCGCGAGGCGCCTCGCCGAGGCGGGTGCGCGGGTGCTGGTCGGCGACATCGACGCCGATTCCGCGAAATCCGTTGCAGCCGAAATCAAACAAAGGTTCGGTCGGCAGACGATCGGGGCGGCCCTCGACGTCGCCTCGTCGTCGTCGCTGGGTCGAGTTCGCGAGACCGTGGTACGCGAGTGGGGTGGCCTCGACCTGTGGGTCAACAACGCCGGGATCTTTCCCACGACCGGCCCGCTGCTCGACGCCACCGACGAACACGTCGATCACGTGCTGCGGGTGAACGTCCGCGGCACCTACGCGGGAGCACGCGAAGCCGCCAGGGCGCTGTCGGCAGACGGGGTGATCGTCAACCTCGCCTCGACGGCCGCCTTCAAGACCAATCTCGGCACCAGCGCCTACATCGCCTCGAAGTCCGCCGTGGTCGGGCTCACCCGTTCCCTGGCACTGGAGCTGGGCCATCGCGGGATTCGAGTCCTGGGCGTCGCCCCCACCGTCGTCGAGACACCGGGGGTCGCCGAACAACTCGGTGGACTCGCCGAGTCCGGGGTGGACGTGAACGAACGCCTCAGCCGGAACCCGCTGCGGCGCGCGGCCCGCGCCGACGACATCGCGCGCGTCGTGCTCTTCTGCTGCACCCCGCTGGCATCGATGATGACCGGCTCGACGCTCCTGGTCGACGGTGGGTCGGTGCTGTGATTCAGGACGGCCGGGTGCCCTCTGATGAACCGCCCTCCGATGGACAAGGACGACACATGCAATCGCCCGAACCGGTACACGCTGCCCTCGCTGACCTGGTCGGAAGCGATCCTGCCACGGTCCGATGCCCCTTCGCGACCTACGCCCGGCTCCGGTCCGAGGGAGGTGTGCACTGGTCCGCGGACCTACATGCCTTCGTCGTGACCCGATACGAGACGGTGACCACCGTCGCGAAGTCGCCGGAGGTGTTCTCCTCGGAGTTCGTCTCCGGCCCGGGCGGCACCGGCAAGCTCGCGCGCAGCATCGTCGCCGACCCGCACGCCGACGCGGACCTGAAGCGGATGGCCGCGCGCCGGGCACGGATCGCCGACGACCCGGTCCTGATCAACGCCGATCCGCCCAAGCACCGCCACCAGCGCCGGCTGGTCAATCCGGTCTTCCGCCGGGCGCGCATCCTCGCGCTGGAACAGACCGTCACCATGCTGATAGACCAGCTCATCGACGAGTTCGCGGGCGGCGGGGACGTCGAGTTCGTCCGCGCGTTCGCCGGCCCGCTGCCGATGACGATGATCGCCCGGGTTCTCGGCGTTCCCGAGGACCGGATGGACGATTTCCGCCGGTGGTCGGAGGCGATCACCGGAGCGACCGGTGCGACGCCCAAGGATCCCGAGGTCATCCGCCGGATCTTCACCGACATGGACGAATTCTTCGTCTACTTCGCAAACGCGCTTGCGGACAGGCGCGCACGGCCCCTGGACGACGTCCTCACCGACCTGCTCGCCGTCGACAACGACGGCCGTTCGTTGCACGAGGACGAGATCCTGGGCATGGTGGCGCAATTCCTGACGGCCGGAAACGAGACGACCACCGCGCTGCTGGCCTCCGCGCTGTTGCGGCTCGCGGAGAACCCGGGAGAAGCCGCGGAGCTGCGTGCGAATCCCGAGGCCGTGCCGGCGTACATCGAAGAGATCCTGCGGCTGCGCTCGCCGATCCAGGGCCTGTTCAGAACAGCCAGGCGTGACACCGTCCTCGACGGAGTCGCCATTGCGGCCGGATCGTTCGTCTGGATCGCGTACGCCTCCGGCAATCGCGACGAGACGGTCTACGCCGATGCCGAGTGCCTGCGGCCCGGCCGGGAGAAGTCCACGCACCTCAGCTTCGGCCACGGCGAGCACACCTGTCTCGGGGCACCGCTCGCGCGGCTCGAAGCGGTGACCGCCATCCGGGCCCTGCTGCGCCGTTTCGAACGGATCGAACTCCGAGATACGGTGGCGGACATCCCGTTTCGCCCGAACTTCGTGATGCACGCTCCCCTCGAGTTGCCTCTGAACCTCACTCCTGCCCCCTGAGAGGTAGTTATCCATGCGCCAGATCCGTTACGACGCCTACGGTCCCCCCGATGTGCTGCACTGTGTTTCGGCGTCCGACCCCGAACCCGCGCCCGGAGAAGTCCTTGTCCGCGTGCGGGCAGCGGCGCTGAACTCCGTCGATGCCCAGTTGCGCGACGGATTGATCCCCGGCCGGGGCACGCCGCCCTTCGTTCCCGGACTCGATGTCTCGGGCGTGGTCGAGGCACTCGGTAGCGATGTCGGCGGACTGAGCGTCGGGGATCCGGTGATCGGCTATCTCTCGCCCGGGCAGGGAGGATACGCGGAGAAGGTGAGCGCGCCCGCGACGTCGTTCGTCCCGCACCCCGCCGCGGTGGACGAGATCCACGCGGCGGCACTGCCGCTGGTCGGGCTGACCGCGCTGCAGGCGCTGGACTTCGCCGACGTTTCCGCGGGGCAGCGGGTTCTGATCCACGCCGCCGCCGGCGGTGTCGGGCACGTCGCGGTGCAACTCGCCGTCGCCAGGGGCGCCGAGGTCGTCGCAACCGCTCGTCCCGCCAACCACGAGCTGATCACCGACCTCGGTGCGAAGCAGGTGATCGACTACACCACCGTCGATTTCGGTACGGCGATCGACGGCGTCGACGTGGTCCTCGATCTCGTCGGCGGCGATTACGGTTCGCGATCGCTCGACGTCCTGGCGCCCGGCGGGCGGGTGCTGGGCCTGACGCTGCGGCCCGGCGATGTGGCGCGGGACGCCGAGCGCCGGGGTTTGCGCTACGACTTCTTCGGACTGCATCCTTCTCAGGACGACCTGCGGCGCCTGGTGGACCACATGAACGCCGGCACCCTGCGGACCGTCGTCGAATCGACCTTCGCACTCGAGGACGCCGCCGCGGCCCATCGTCTCCTCGAATCCCGCCGCGTCCGCGGCAAAGTCGTTCTCGTCCCCTGATCCCCTCCCGACCGCATTTCCCGATCCACCAGTTCTCTCATCGGAGCACACCATGACCGACTCCGTCGTCGACCCCGGTACCACGTTCGACATCGACTCCCCGTGGGTTGTCGACAGCACCCCGAATTCCCGCTTTCCGCTGTACACCCGGGCGAACGTGTCGGAAGTCGCTCCGAACGTGACGGCACCGCTGTTCGCGACCACGGTCGCCGGCTGGCACGGCGAGAGCCGATGGCGCACAGCGCTGATCAACTTCGGAGTGTTCGAGGAGAGCGAATTCCGCGCCGGCGACGCCGACATCATGCCGGTCTTCTTCGGCTATCACTATCTGAACGTCTCGGTGCAGCGGGTACTCGGCGTCCGGTCACCCGGCGTCGACGCCCACGCCATGGACGTCGCCTTCTTCGGCGAGAATCCGGACGTGCCCCGCTACGAGCCGAGACCGGGCGACGACGATCCGAAGTACGAGGCGCGGGTGAAGGCCAGTATCGACCGGGTCCTCGCCACCCGTGCCAGGCCCGATCTCGACAACGATCGCGTGGCGGCCGCGGAGATCCGGCGGGCCCGGCCGGACCTGAAGCGCCTGACCGATCAGGAACTGGTGGCCTACTTCCGGGACATCACCAACGGTCCCTTCGCGCATCATCACGAGAAGGTCTACGAACTCGTCCACGAGTCGTCCATCCCGGTCGCCGCGCTGCACGCGATCCTGGCCGCGATCCCCGACGCCCCGCCGCTGGTCTCCCTGGTGAGCGGTCTCGGCGACATCGACTCGGCAGAACCGACGCGCGCCCTGTGGGAACTGAGCCGGGCCATTCGCCGATCACCCGCGCTCACCGCACTGTTCGACGAGAGCACCGACGGACTGCCTGCCAGGCTCGCCGAGAGCACCGACCCTGAGATCGCGGACCTCGCACGGCGGTTCGAGGAGTTCCTGTACGACTACGGCTCGCGGGGGATCAACGAGTGGGACGTATGCACAACCACCTGGGAGACCCATCCCGACGTGCCGCTGGCGATGCTCGAGCGGATGCGACTGCAACCCGATGACCAGTCGCCGACCGGCCACCGGCAGCGCCTGGCCGAAGAGCGGGAGCGAGCGACCGCGTCCGTGCGGGCGGCGCTCGCCGCAGATCCCGCGGCGCTCGCCGCCTTCGACGGAATTCTCCAAGCGACGCTGGTGTACATGGTGGCGCGGGAGCGGAACAAGACGAACGCCGTGCGCGTCCTGCAAGAGGCGCGGGTGGCGATCCGGGAGCTGGGCCTGCGCATGGTCGATCGCGGGTGGTTCACGGCCTGGGACGACATCAACATGCTTCGTAATGACGAACTGGACGCGTTGACAACAGACCCGAGTGCCTTCGCCGACGTGGTCCGGGCGCGGCACTCCTGGTCGACCGCGCTCCAGCAGCTCGAGCCCCCGTACGTCGTCCACGGCAGCGTACCGCCGCCGAGCACCTGGGCGCGCAAGCGCGGCGACGAGTCGGCGGTACAGCCCACCTCGCCCGGCACCGTGCTGTCCGGATTACCCGCCTGCCCGGGGGTGGCCACCGGCCCGGCGCGGGTTATATCCGACCCCGGCGATGCGCGTGAGCTGCAGATCGGGGAGGTGTTGATCGCGCCGATGACCGATCCGGGATGGACACCACTGTTCGCGTCGGCGGCCGCGATCGTGGTGGACGTCGGCTCGCAGCTCAGCCATGCGGCCATCGTCAGCCGCGAACTCGGGATCCCGTGCGTGGTGGGGCTGGCCAATGCCACGAAGCGCATCAGGGACGGAGCCTCGGTGACCGTCGACGGTAACACCGGCCAGGTCACGATCCACTAGGAGTACGAATGCCGCAGCACGATGACCTGCAGTTGCTACTCGACGAGCGAGCCATCCGGCGCGTGATTCTGCGCTACTGCCGGGGGATCGATCGGGGCGATGTCGAGCTGGTCCGGTCCTGCTACCACCCGGACGCGCTGGACGTACACGGCCGGTACCGCGGCGACGCGCACGGCTTCGCCGAACACGCCGTCACCGTCCTCACCGAACGTTACGAAGTGACATCGCACGCCGTCCACAACTGCCTGATCGAGATCACCGGAGACACCGCGCACGTGGAGACGTATTTCGTCGCTCACCACGAGAGCCGTGCCACGGACCCGGATCGCCACACCTACCGCTTCGGGGGCCGGTACATCGACCGATTCATTCGGGCGGACGGACAGTGGGCGATCAGCCGACGGGTCCTGGTCCGGGACTGGTCGGCGCGGGACCCGCTGTCCTCGGAGGCCTCGGCGGCCGCCGAGGGCGAGCGAGCCACATTCGTCAACGGAACCCGGAACGGCTCGGATCTGGCCTACGAATCAGCGTTCGACCAGTGGATATCGACCTGGTATGACGCTCATACCGATTCGGACCGAACGAACGGCCGGTCCTGACCCCGACGATGCGCGATCGTCACGGTGTTCGCTCCACCATCGACCACCAGGTGGTCGCCATCGCGGATCACCCGGGTTCCGATATCGGTACCGATGACATACGGAATACCGAGCTCGCGAGCCACCACCGCGCCATGACTCGACTGACTACCGATATCGATCACGAGCGCTGAGGCCAGCATCATCAATGGCGTCCAGCTCGGATCGGTGAATCGGCAGACGAGAATGTCACCCTCCTCCAGGTCGGCGTCCGCGTCGGGATCGGTGAGCACGCGGGCTCGGCCCTCTCGGCGGCTGCCGCCGGATGCCTTCCCTTCGAGTACCCGTCGATCGGGGTATTCGGCGGCGGTGACTTCGCTTGTGGCGCTGGGCATCCCGGTGAAAGTGGTCGGAAGGGATAGTTCTTCGTAAATCGCGCGTTGCGCGCGCCGGTAGGCAATGCGGTCCTCGACCCGCACCGAACTGTCGTCTCGCATAGCTTCGAGTTCGGCGACGGTCAGGAAGAAGACATCCTCGACATCGGCCAGGCGCCCGTCCGAAACGTGTTGCGCGCCCAGGTCTCTGGCGGCCGCACGACAGCCGTCCAACGCCATCAGGTAAGCGGCCTTGGTGAGTTCGAGCTTGCGAGTCAGTCCTGCGGCTCGCCGCAGCATGAAGCGGGTGGTGGGCCGGTTGAGTTTCGGTACCGCGGACAGCAACTCGCGCTCGGCCGCGACCCGTGCCTGCATAGTCTGCGATTCACGAGACCTGGGAGAAATGAGGCCGGGTCGAGCACGAAAGGAATCTACAAGTTTGTGGACCGGCGATGGGTCCTCGCGCCATGATCTGGTGTATACGTTCCCCTCATTCGGGCCGTGAAAACCGTATACGGCGAGAAACGCGCTGAGATCGCCGCCCTCGTGAGCCACCTTCCACAAGGCCTCGGCCATTCGAGTCTCGGTGATACTTCCGTATCCGCGCAACGCGGCGCCGGCGAGGGTCGGCACCCCGGCCTTCTCGGCCGCAGCGATGACGGCGCCTTCGGCCGCGGGGATCAAGAATCGAACTGTGGCATGAAGTTGCATGGCGCTGCCGAATCGTGCGGCTGCGCTGCTCAGCCGATCCAGTGCGTCTGTACGCGGCGCGATCCCACCCGCGGTCGGATCGAACACTTCCCGTTTCCACCACTGACTCTGATCGGCGCAGAGCGCGGCGTGCCGAGAATCGAGTCGGAGCAATGCCACAGGCAATTTCGCCATGATTATCGGAAGCCGGTGCCGCGCGATCGGTTCCCGCGGCAAATCCGGTCGGACACTACCGAGAAGGTCACGTTCGACGTCATCGGGCGAGACGCCGGGAAGTCTCGCGAGGACTACACGCAATACATCGACATTCACCGCTTGATGACCGTAGATCGCGGCGGTGGAGCGACGATTCATATCGTCGGACATGATCTGTTCTCGCCGCGAGAGTACGCCGAACTGGCCCATCGAACGTAGCCACGCAGTCTCCAGCCCGTCGCCCCACACGCTCCAGCACAAGGGACTGAGTATCAACGGAGTGGCCTCGGCGGTATTCGTTGTGGACCAGTAGCGTCCGGGTTCGCTATCGCCACGGACCGGATCGTAGGCGGCGGTTGTGGCACGGTCGGTCATAATGGCTTCCTTCGATCTCGTACTGTCGCATTGCCCGCAGGGGCGGCCAAGACCGGTGGCACCACGAAGTCCTCGATCCACGAGCGCATGCTGCCGCTGACCAATTCACGCCGGGCCATGAACACGTAGTGATTGGACATGAACCAGTGCAGAATCCGTTCATCGGAGAGGCCGGCCATCAACTCGCCGCGACCTCGGCCGTACTCGAGTATCGGTTTCCAATAGTCGCATTCCATCGACATCAGATCGCTGTCTACCGCGACCAACCGCGCGGCGACCCGGCCCAGATCTTCGTCGAAGACAACCGCGAGCAATTCGTTGCAGGCGGACAGTTCCGCGCCGATCACCAACGACTCGACAATGAGGTCGCGAACAGAGCCACTGAGCGGGATCAGGTGTCGCCGCTGATTATTGACCGATACGATCTCGGTTTCGAGCAGGGCGCGTACCAGATCTTCCTTGTTGGAGAAGTATCGGTACAGGTTGGGGCGCGCGATCCCCACCTGACCGGCGATGTCTTCCATCCGGGTGCCATCGAAACCCTTGTCCCGCAATGTTACTCGTGCCGCTTCGATGATCGCGCGGCGCCGGCTGGAGCGGGTGTCCGGGGTGGACATCTCAGGCCTCTATTCGCTTGCCCGCTGGAATACGGTCGCCGAAGTACTCGAACCATCCGTACCCGAATTCGACTTCGCGGCTGTCGCCACGCAGGGTGCTGATGCCCGCCATCGACCCGTAGCCATCCCACCGCGAGGCTTCGAAGTCGTCCATATGGCCGGTCGCGTCGGATCGGAATTCCCAGATCTGGCCCGCGGATTCCTGTTCGGCATAATGGATCTGACCGGAATCCTCGATACGGTAGCGGCAGTCGAGGTCGCTGCTCGCGAGGACGACCTTGCCGATTCCGCTCGAGTCTTCGACCACCGCGGCGACGCCCATCCCCCGCCCGCCGCGTACGAGTGTTCCCCACTGCATCGTGCCGTCGTCCAGCAGATTGCCGAATGCGTTGAAGCTGTGTTCGATCTCCTGGAAGAACCGCGCCTCCTTGGGTTCCACCCCGTGCTTCCAGTAGCCGGTCTCGACCACCATGATTCCGCAACACGGCCGCCCGACGACCGTCCCTGTTACCCGGCACGGGTATTCGGAATAGAACCAGGGGTCCGATGGCATCGGCGCATAGCCCTGCACTCCGAGTGCGCCCGGTGTTCCTTCGAGATGGAGGAGATCTCCCTCATCCCACAGTACGGAGCTGTCGGTCAACTCCACGGTCAGCGGCCGCTCGTCGTGGGGCGCGATTTCACGACGGGTGCGCTGCAGAACCGGCTCGGACCATCGACGAATCTCCGGTGAACTGAATCGGCGCAGTTCACCTCGCGCACTGAGCCTGGTCTCCGGGCGCAGGCTCAGCGCGCCG
Source organism: Nocardia alni (assembly GCF_019038435.1). Lineage (GTDB taxonomy): Bacteria > Actinomycetota > Actinomycetes > Mycobacteriales > Mycobacteriaceae > Nocardia > Nocardia alni. Next base: position 48,460 of record NZ_JAGPOX010000002.1, on the reverse strand, counting down.
TTTTCGTCGCACATGAGGTAGAGCCCGCCGGTCATCGAGCCGATGTACTTGCGCTCGACGACGTACGAGTTGCCCTGGTCGTCACCGAGGTAGGCGTAGGTGTACTGCACCTGCATGCCCATACCGTGGTACATCGACGTCGGCTGCATGGTTGCCACTCGAGGCCGGAAGACGCCGACGATCGTGCGGAAGTCGAATTCGCCGAACTCGGGTGCGCCCGCTTCACCGTTCGTCATCGCGACCTCTCATGGTTCCGGATTCGCATGTCGAAACCTTCCAGTAATGTTCATCGGCTATTGATCTTTCCGAGGTGGCAGGCAAGCGGCGGGCCGATCTGCCAGCGGCGGCCCGCCGCGACAGCGCGATACATGAAGCCGTGGGCGTATCGCGATTGTCCGCGCGGTCGCTGCGGAGGCATCGCCTCCATGGTGCACGTTGCCCGAAATCCCTTGCACTACAAGGAAGGTACCGATCCGACCTTCGACGCTCGTCCCGCCGGCGAGGGCCCGGCGATACCTTCTGCAATATTTGTATCACCCCGGACGGCGATATGTGGTCGCAATCCAGAACATTTATCCATAGATATTCGCCTACTAGACTATCTGTCGCGGAGAGACTAACATCACATCGGCTCGATACATGGAGCCGCCCTACGTATCAGGAGTGATGATGGCTTCGCACAAGCTAGGCGATTTCGGTACACAGCCGGTTGTCGGAACGTTCGACCCGAGCCCCGAGGACATGGCGCTACTGACGAGCAAACACGGCATCGGCCTGCAGACGACGTGGCTCTACGGCTTCTTCCGTGACGAAGACGGGCTGACCTACTGCAGCGAACGCAAGTTCGTCGGTTCGTTGACCTCGGGTTGTTTCGTCATGACACAGCACGGCGACGCATCCGCAGAACTCAACGTGCACAAGGATTCCGGGCGAAGCGCACGCGGCGAATTGCGTCGCGTGCTGGACGGCAAGTCGCGCCGCTGGTTCGATCCGGTCTTCCAGCGGCTGCCCAAGGACACGTTGCCGGCCGGTGAGCAGCCGGTCGATCTCGAATTCACCCGGGAGCGACTGGTCTACAACGAGGGAGACATCCTGTCGCTGGAAGGCCCCTCGGTCGGGCTCGGCGTGCAGTTCTACATCCCGTCGCTCGACCGGCCGTTGATGTACACCTCGACGTGTTTCTGGATGGAGGGCCTGTTCCAGGGCAAGCGGGTCTCGGGGCCGATCTGGTTCGACAACGCCTTCTGGCGTCACGGCCTCGAGTGGAAGGAATACGGCTACTTCACCGACTACCAGATCATGTGGCACGTGTTCTGCAACAAGTTCGACGACGGCAGCTTCGAGTGGGGCCACCTGGTCAGCGGACGCGAGGGGTTCAGCCCGGGCGTGGTGGTGCAGAGCAATGGCGACGTCGCGATGACCAACTGCACCGATCCCGTCTTCACGCTCGATGCCGGCGCGTGGCCGACGGAGGCGAAGTGGGGTGTCGGCGACAAGACCTACCAGTTCGCGGGCCCGGAGAACGGCCGGATGACCGAGTTCTCCGAGTCGCGCTGGGCGAACTACCGGGCGCAGCTGGGTCAGAGCCGGTTGGTGGGCGATACCCGGACGCTCGCGGACGGGCTCACGTGGAACGAGGGCTTCACCGATCGGATCGGGCCGGACGGCAGGCCGGCATGAGTGCGCTGACCTCAGCCACCGACCAGCTGTTCGATCCGGTTCACGGGGGCTCCGAGCCCGGCCGTTTCTGGACCTTGGCCAACACCAGCGAAGTGACGCCGGGCATTCTGGCCGCCCTGGACTGGAGCGTTTGGGACAATTTCGAGCTCGCCGTCCGGCAAGCGTGGTGCGACCTCGGGATCATGCGCAAGACGGACGTCTACCTGCCCTCGGATCCCAATCTGCGCCAGACGTTTCCGTTCTACGGCCGCCATGCGCTCAACGTCGACTACGTGCGCAACTTCATGGGCTCGGTGCCCGGCGCCTCGCCGAACGACTTCGAAAGGGATGTATGCGGCACGGTGCGTGCCGGAATGCCCGACGAGAAGGGATCGAACCGCCGAGTGCCGGCGATGCTCGCGAAATTGCCTGTCGCGTACCGGCGCACGAACACCGAACTGCGCACACGCCATCAGGAGACTCTCGAATGGTGGCGAAAGGAGGTGCTGGACGGCTGCGGCAGTGGCGATTCGCTGGCCGACCTCCGTTCGTCCGCCCAACGGTTCCGCGAGACGATGAGTGTGCACATTCGGGTGCGCACCTTCCTTCAGGGCGTACAGGGCGCGCTGACGGATCTGGCCCGCTCGTGCGGTCGCCCCGAACTCGCCCTGACGGTGTTCTCCGGATTCGGCGATGTCAGTGAATCCGTTCTGGCCGAAGACATTTGGGCGCTGGGCAACGGCAGCCTCGGCATGCGGGGCTTCCTCGAACAGCACGGGTACTACGGGCCGAACGAGGGGATGGTGTGGACGTCGTCGTGGCGGGAGGACCAGACGCCCCTGCGTACGCTGGTGCGGTCGGTCGCCGCGCGCTCGGCCGATGAGGTCCGGACCGGTCCGCAGGCCGCGAGGGTCGCGCGCGAGGAAGCCGAGCGGGAACTGCTCGCCGCCCTGTCGCCGATTCGGCGGCGGCTGGCCCGGTTCCTGTTCCGGCAGGCCGCGGTTCAGGTCCGCAATCTCGAGCTGGGAAAGGCGACCTATCACATCGCGCTCGATGGATGCCGGGCGGCCGCACGCCGTATCGGGGCGGAGCTCCACCAACGCGGAGTACTCGGCAATCCTGAAGACGTCTTCTTCATGACGATCGAGGAAATCGACACCGCGCCGGGCAATCTCCACGAGCTCATCGCCTTCAGGCGTCAGCGCCGCAAGGAATACACCGGCATCGATCTCCCCATGACCTTCTACGGTGTTCCGGAGCCGCTCGGCGAAGCCGCGCTCGACGCCGCCACCACCGAGATCACGGGTATCGGCGCGAGTAACGGCGTTGTCCAAGGCCGCGCGAGGGTCGTGCAGGATGCGGTGGACGACGAACTGTTCGAAAGCGGCGACATATTGGTGTGCCGGACGACGAATCCCAGTTGGACGCCGTTGTTCACGTTGGTGGACGCAGTCGTCATCGATATCGGCAGTACCGCCAGTCACGGTGCGATCGTCGCCCGTGAACTCGGCATTCCCTGTGTCATCAACACCGGATCGGGTTCGCGGACGATACGCACGGGCGACCTCATCCGGGTCGACGGGTCCTCGGGCGTGGTCACCATAGTCGAAAGGCACGTGCCCGCCTGACTGCCGGCGCACGAAACCACTCCGGGCTCGAACACCTCATCGGTGCCCGAGCCCGGAGTTCTCGTTTCGTCAGACGGACGCGGAACCCGCCTTATCGGCGCGTTCGAGCACTCGCACCAGGTTGTTCGTACCGTCGACAAAGATCCGATCGCCCTCGCGCAGGGCGCGGGTACCGCTCTCGGTTCCGATCACGTAGGGAATGCCGAGTTCTCGGGCGACGACGGCGCCGTGGCTCGCCGAACCACCGATATCGATCACCAGCGCATCGGCCAGCGCCATCAGCGGCGCCCAACTGGGATCGGTGAACCGGCAGACGAGGATGTCGCCGGGGTCGAGATCCACCTCCTGCTCGGGGTCGGTCACGATCCGCGCGCGCCCCTCGGCGGTCCCGCCGCCGCTGGCCGCGCCGTTCAGTTCGGTGACACCGCTGCCCCCGATGTCGGCAGCGATCGTGATCGGCTCGGGCATGCCGCGAAATGCCAGCGGCAAGACCATCGCCTTGTACTCGGCCCTCGTCGCCCGGCGGACATCCACGATCTCCTGCGGATTGTCCAACTCGCCGACGGCGAGTTGCCGGCACTCCTCGATGGTGAAGAAGAAGACGTCGTCGGTCTGCTGCAATCTTCCGAGCGCGACCTGCTGATCACCGAAATTCCTTGCCGCCCATCGGCATTCGTCGATAGCCATGAGGTAGGCCGCCTTGCCGACCTGCAACGTCCGCACGATATTGCGCATCCGGCGCATCAGCCACCGCATCGCCGGACGCTTCAGCGCGGGCGTCGCGGCCAGCAGCCTGCTCTCGGCCTCGGCGCCCGCGACCTGGGCCCGCGCGGCGCGCGCGGCGGGGCGCTCCCGCGCCGCACTGGCCGCGGCCAGGGACCGAATGGGCGCCGGATTCTCCCGCCACACGGTGGTGAACGGATTTCCCTCGTTCGGACCGTGATAGCCCCAGGCCCGCAGGAACTCGTCTTCGGTCAACTCGCCTCGTCCGAGCCGCCACAGGTCGTCGGCCATACGCGTCTCGTTGACGTCACCGACTCCCGACAGCAACTGGACCGCCAGTGCCGGATCACCCGCCTGCTCCGCCGCGCCCGTCACCGCGCTCTGCCCGCCTTGGAACATGAACCGCACGACGCAGTGCAGCGAGAAAATCCTGACGAAATCCTCACGGGCCGCGACCAAACGATCGATCGGCTGAATACCCTGCGGCGCGTTGCCACCCTCGGACTCGTAGACGGTCGTGAGCCACTTGACGTACATCTCGTCGTGCGCCTTGCGCAACCGCTTGCCGGTGCGCGACAACGCGATCGGAGCCTTGAACATCAGCACCGGAACCCGCCTGAAACTGCCGTCGAACGTCGGCGCGTCGGACCGGACGCTGCCCATCAGGTCTCGTTCGAAGTCGTCGCCGTCGACGCCGGGCAACGCCGACATGATCTGCTTGATCGCATCGACGTTGAGCGCCTGCCTGCCGTAGAAACACGACAGTCCCCGCTTGTTGACGTCCGGCGATACGACGACCTTCTTGCGGGGGATGACGCCGAAGGCCGACATCGAATACAGCCAGCCGAGTTCGGCGGAGCCCTCCCAGACGCTCCAGCACATCGGGGTCATCACCTCGGGACAAGCCTCACCCAGATTGGTACTGGTCCAGTACCGATCCGGCTCGGAAGTGCCTCGAATCGGGTCTGTGACGGCGTTGTACACGAACCTTCTCCTTGCTCGGGCGCGGCGCGCCTCGGACTCGCTGTCGACTCCACGAACGACCCGAGACCGGGCGGTTCGCGCCACGTCAGCGTGAATCTGTGACGGACAGCACAATTACACTCTATGTATAGACTATTTTGCAATAGACGACCCGGTTTCGCCATGAAAGCGTCACATGCTTCGGATACAGATCGCGCCCGCGACGTGGCCGTTCACCCCACCCCCAGCCGACCCTCACACCACCGTCGGCCCCGGGTCACAGCGATCCCGAAATCAGCCGTTGACATGCCGGCCGCATCGACACTCCCCCATCTCCTCGAGCGACTGCACGCTACTCAAATAATTTGCGGGTAGACTTTTGATGGTCCGACCGAAGCCAAGGAGGCCAAGCGTGACAGAGGCACCCAAGCTGCCCGACACCGCGTCCGACCCGGTCGATTGGGCCAGACACTACTGGGAACAGCAGGGGCTCGACGGTGACGAACAGCGATTCCTCGCACTGACGTCGCTGTTGCGCTACCAACGGATCGTGACCGACGCCGTCGACGCCGAACTCAGGACGCACGGCCTCAACATGACCGACTATCTGCTCCTGATGACGCTGCAACTCTCCGAGACCGGCACGCGTCTGATCTCGAGCCTGGCGCGCAATCTCCTGGTGCACGCGACCACGGCCACGTTGGCTACCGACCGCCTGGAACAGCGAGGGATGCTGCAACGCAGCCCGCACCCGACCGACCGGCGGGCCACCTGCGTCACCATCAGCGACCTGGGTCGGAAAACCGCGGACAAAGCGACCCGAGGGCTCACCGGAATCGACTTCGGCATGCAGGGCAGCAGCGACGCGAACATCAACCGACTGCGGAACCTGCTGACCACGATGCGCCATTCCCTCGGCGACGCCTGATTCCACGGCGTAGTTCACAAATCCCGGTCGACCACGCGACATGCACGACATCAGCGCGGCGGGGAGGGCGTTCTCCTGCCCCAGCCCGGAGAGCCGCCTCCTCGTCGGGATCCCCCACCTCCGATCGGAGTGCCGATCGTCGAGACGACCCCTCGCGGCGATCTGAAAATCCGCCTTTTCAGGCAGCGGGCATCCGCGTACCGTCGCGCTCGGACCGCGGCCGAGTCAAGGAAAGCCGCGTCCGCCGCGGCACTCCCCACACAACACCGCACGCTATTCGGCAGCAATCGGAGCTCAACCGCGCTGGAACAGCTTCTTGCACAGCGACTTTCATATTATCTAACATTAAATAGTCCACTGTAAGATAAAGTGACCGGCGTCATATCACCTGTCCGGCGCGCACCACTACAGCAGGGTGGCATTACGCCCCCTCTTCGCGCGGCGACAACTCACAACATTGAATCGCCGGCCACATCCCATACCGATCCATGGCATGCGGGTAAGGCCTCGAACTGCGGGAGCTCATCGATGTCTGTCCGAAAATCCTCAGTGCTATGGCTGGTACTGGGAGTCATCCTCATCGCCGCGGCGGCGATCATCAGGTTCGTCGCACTGCCGTCCCTGACGAAACTTCCGGCCCACCTCGATCAGTCACAGAAGTACGTGGGCACGATGCAGGCGGTCAATCCGCAAGCCTTCGCGTCCAACGACCTCGCACACCTGCTGACCCCGGAAATGCCTATCACCGCCGACCGATCACTGAAGGTCGACGCCGTCGACGGTGACACCGCGATCGTCACGAGCAAAGCGCTGCTGAAGCTCCCGAACGGGTCGACAATGCCCGACATCCACACCTACGCCGTCAGCCGGGTCGACTACTCTCCGGTCGCCATCGGTCAGGGACAGGAGAAGTCACTGGTTCCCGCGAACGACCAGGCGTCATTCGAGGACCACACGGGTCTGGCGTTCAGCTGGCCGATGGATCCGCCCAAGGACGGCACCGCCCTCTACGACCCGGTGACTCGAACGGCGCAGCCCGCGACCTTCGCCGACCAAAGCTCACTCGACGGCCGCCAGGTCTACGACTACAAGGTCGATGCCGCCGGACCGATCACGAGCCCGGCCGACCTGGCCCAGTTCAAGAGCTTCCCGAAGCAGCTGCCGAAGGCCGCCGTGGCCGGACTGTTGCAGGCGGGCATCGTCCCGGAGCAGTCGCGCGCCGCCCTGAGTGCCGCCCTGCCGACCATGCCCGACACACTGGAGATCGGATTCGGCAGCACCAACGTGATCAATGCCGCCGTGGACAAACAATTCGGCGCGCCGTTGAAGGTCGATCAAACCCAGGGTATGTACGTCACCGTCCCGGTCGACGGAAAGAACATCCCGACACTGCCGCTGTCGATCGTCAAGATGCACACCTCCGATTCCGACGTCGTCTCCACGGCCCACACGCTGTCGAAGAACACGACGATGCTGTCCCTGCTGGGCGTATGGCTTCCCATCGTCCTGCTCGTCATCGGCATAGCTCTCGCGGTACTGGCAATCTTCCGCTGGCGCAAGCCAATTCAGATCGCGGCCGCACGATAGCCGCCGCACACCCGCCCCTCGACCCGGCAACGTCCGCTGATTCACGCGGGCGCCGGGCCGAGGCTCCGGCAATCGCGAGCATCCCATGTCCCGGTGACGCCCGCGCCTCGCGGTTATCAGGTAGTGCGACTATTGATATGTAGACCTTTCAGGAGGGCACATGACCGACCCGTTCCGGCTCGACGGCAGAACCGCACTGATCACCGGCGGCACGAAAGGCATTGGGCTGGCGATCGCTCGCCTCTTCCGCGATCGCGGCGCCGACGTCGTCATCTGCGGTCGCAGCGAGGACACCGGCGCACCCGTCGCCCGCGAGCACGAGCTGACCTTCTACCGCGCGGATGTCACCGACGAGAACGATGTTCGCGCGCTCGTCGACAACTGCGAGACGAACCATGGCGGCATCCACGTCTTGGTCAACAACGCGGGGCCGACCGATCTGTTGCACACCCGCGACGTCGACGGGCCGATCGGAACGGTTACCCCGCAGGCGTGGCACCAGCTGATCGACCGCACGCTCACCTCCAGCTACCTCACCACGCACCACGCGCTCGACGCGCTGGTGCGAACCGGCCACGGGGCGATCGTGAACATCTCCTCGATCGCCGCCGCACAGGCGATGCCGGGGTTCGACGTCTATGCCGCGGGCAAGGCCGGGCTGGAAGCGATGACACGCTCGGTAGCCATCGGGTACGCACACCTCGGCGTGCGCTGCAACGCGATTCGCGTGGGCACGATCGCCGTCGATCACGGTGACGGCAACCGCAGGTTGCTGCCTTCCGCCGATACCGCACCCGACGCCTGGCGGCGGGCCGAACCACCCGCCGCGGGCGCGGCCACCGATGTCGCGAACGCGGCTCTGTTCCTGGCCGCGCCTTCCGGCGCCTATATCAACGGTGTGGTTCTCCCCGTCGACGGCGGTCTCGGAGCTCGATCACTGATGCCCTGGCAGACGCCTCGCCCGCAACTCCCGCAAGCGGATACCGAGCAGTGATCGCGGCCGCGGCTGCGGGGAGAGCATCGCACGCCCCGCCGCCGCGGACCGCTATTCCAGTCCGTAGTGCGGAAGAGCGCCCCGGGTCATCACCGTGCAGTACCCGGTCGTCTCGACACCATCGATGACCACCCGGGCGAACTGCTCTCGGTGGCCGCTGGGGGTGGGGTTCCCGTCCAGGAGCACCTGTTCCGTCGGCACGAGGTCGTACACATCGTGCTCGACGATCTCCCCGCGCGGCACGCCGAGCCCCTTGCCGTCGGCGTATCCGCCGTCATATCCCGTCCCGGCATAGGCCCAGGGCTCGAGCAACGGCCTGGCCTCGATATCGAACGACCGCCCGTCGGCGCACACAGCATGCAGCGACACGGACTCGTAAGTCCTTGCACCACTGACGAATCGCGGTGTCACATCGGCGCGGATCACGGTCGTGTGGGTACCGTCCGCGCCGATCACCTCACCGTCGAGGTAGGTCACCCGCCCGGCGGAGTCCTCCCGCCGCGATATGCAGATCGACGTGCTCTCGGTGGCGCAGTACAGGACCGAGTGCATCATCGGCGCTGCACGCACGGCCGCGGGGTCCGCGACCGAGCGGTCCATGCCGCCCACACCCGGGCGAACTCCCCACGAGTGGTCGCGCACACCCCACCAATCGCTGACCTCGATTCGCTGGTCCTCCAGGCACAGCGAGCCGTTCCAGCGTCCGATCTGGTTGTATCGGGTCACCTCTTGCGTGATCCGGCCGGTACTGGCGTCGAGATAGTGCTCTTCGGTGTACGGGTCGAACGACGAGGTGTACTCGAGATCCGCCGACAGCGGCGCGCCGGCGCCCGACCAGCGCACCCGCAGCCGTCGAAACGGCTCGAGAATCTCCACCGACAGGTCCCCGACCGCGGTGGACTCCGGATCGGCCGCCAACGGCCGCGACCATCGGGCGTTGTGCTGGCGCCGATTTCGCTGGACGGCGCCGTACCCGTCGCAGACATGCATGTTCTTGTAGATAGCCATGCCGGACAGGAAGCCCGCCTCGCCTGCCGGGTCGACGCCGGCGAACCAATGCCGGTCGTAGAAGCGGTGATCCGAGGTACCGGCGAACCGGAAGGGCCACGGCGTCTGGTGCATCAGTGTCTCGTCCAGCGAGTGCAGCGCCCTGGTGCTCACAGTGTCACCTCGAATGCGACCTGTAGGCCGCTGAGCAGGAATCGCGGGGCGTGCAGCAACCCCAGAACGCCGTCGAGCAATGTCCGCGGCTGGGACACCAGCCGGCCCAGGCCGCGGTATCCACCGGCGAAGCGCCACGCGTCGTGCCAGACCTCGTAGAAATGCAGTCGATCCTCGTCCGGCGGTTCACCGCCCGCGTCCTGGTACGCCTGGAGGAATTCTTCCCACGGCTGTACCCGGGTAACGTGCGGGCGAACATAGGCGAGGTCCTGCGCGGCATCACCGACACGGGCGCGTTCCCAGTCCAGCAGGGCCGATAGGGATCCGTCGTTCACCAGAATGTTGTGGAATCCCGGATCGCCGTGCAGCAGCACCGGCCTGTCGATCTCGGTCGGCGCGTGTGCCCGCAGCCAAGCGAACAGCAGGGTGTGCAACGGGCGCGCCAACCGCCCCGCCGCCGGGTCCGCCGCCGCGACCGATTCTTCCTGCTCATCGATGGCGGCAAGCACCTCGGCGCGAGTGGACATCGGCGGGACCGGAGTGCCCGGCAATCCGTCCAGCGCGACCGCGTGCAGTTTGGCGAGGGCTCGTGCCAGTTCGAGCCCGGCCTTGGGATCGGTTCCCTCGTCCGGGCCGAATACGTCGCCGAGATTGCCACCCGATACCCGGCGAGAAGCGAAGTACGGGCCGCCGAGCGGATTGTCCCGCGGTTCGATCCACAGCGGCTCGGCGACATCGATGCCTCGTTCCCACACGAAACGTAAGACGTCATACTCCCCGACCAGCGTGTGAGCCTCGCGTCCAGGTGTGACCTGCCGCAGCACGATCTCTTCCGGGTCGCTATCCGGACGCCGCAGGCACACCGCGATCGTGGTCTTGGAGAAACCACCGGACAACTGAGCCACCGACTGTGCTCGCACGCGCTGCCCCGACCTCGCGGACAGGTGATCCTCCACCTGGGCAATGCTCAGCGTGGCAGGCGCCTGTTTGCCCAGCCAGTTCATGACGACCGCCTCGCTCGCCAGGCGCTCCGCGGGTGCCGACACGCCCAGTTCGGGTAGATCGGTGCGCGCTACCGCCCGCAGGACCCGCTCGACGACCTCCGGCGGCACGAGATCTCCCGCCACCAGCGCCCCCGCATTCTCCGCGACAGTTCTGTATGGATCCTTTCGCGGATCCGGCTCGGACGGTGCGATCGAGGACAGCGCCTCCTGTAGCTCATCGCGCGCGCCGTCGCGCCGATCGGGCAACAGATCCGCGAGAACGGCGCGATGAAACAGGGCGTCCGCTACGCCGAGAACATGAGACACCTGGGCTCGATCGGCCTGCGCCCCTTCGAGTTCGAGATCGAGCGCCCGATGGACTGCGCTCACCGTCGCCGTGGCGTCGACGGTATCGGCCTCTGCGAGCACGGCACCTCCTCAACATCTCATATCCGGATCGACCTGACCCGATTACTCTATGAGTAGAGTACCGCAGGATAAACTCTATAGAAAAATAATCATTTGCTAGACAAACTGGTGGGGCTTCTTTTACCGTCTTCGGACATGGGAACCCCGCCGCGCGACAGCGGTGTCGACGGGAACGTCAACGCATGATCATCGAGCCTCCGAAATCGGAGCCGCCATCACCCAGGACGACAGTCGCACCGGAAGGTCCGACGTCCGGGCCGCGTGCCAGCGGTTTCGCGGGCGGTCTATTGCACACGCGGAGCATTCGCACTCGCGTACTGTCCATCGCGCTCATTCCATGCGTAGCGCTGCTGGTCATCGGCGGGATCGTGGTGACGCAGCTGGCCGAAGGCGCTCATGCTTCTCACGCGTGGTCGGAGTATCTGGGACGGCAGATGGACATGGCCGTTCGCCTCACCTCTGCCGCACAGAGCGAGCGAACAACCAGCCTGCTCGCACTGGCGGGCAACTCCCAGGCCAGTGTGGAACTCACGATGCGACGAGACGAAACCGACCGTGTCTTCGCCGACCTCTCGCAGGTCGCACGGGAAATGAATAATCTCAACCCGGACGCCGTCGCGAAGTCGACCCCCCTCTTCACCGACGTCGCCACCCGGCTACCGCACATCCGCAACACGATCGACACCAGACAGGCCAACGCGCCCGAAGTAGACGCCTATTTCGCAGCACTGGCCAGTATTGTCGTTGTGGGGCTGCAGGGTTCGGCCCGCCACACGCCGGACTCCGTCGCGGCGGCAGAGCTGATGACCACCGCCAATCTGGTGCAGGCATCCGACCTGCAGTCGCGGGCGGCGGCAGCCGGCTTGTCCGCCCTGGCCGGAGGCGTCGCAACTCCCGGGGAGCGACGGGGCATAAGCCAGTTCGCCGGAGCGTATCGCCACGAACTCGACAGCATCGCCCCGAGCCTCACAGACAGCGAGCAAGCCGAATATCACGAGCTCACCCAGAGCAGCCAGTGGCGGGCGGCCCTTGCGGGCGAAGATCAGCTGTCCGAAATCGGAACGCTTCCGATGCCTGATCGAGAGTGGCGAGACGACGAGACCGCCGTGCACACCCGCCTCATGACGATGTTCAGCGACCACGGCCACTTCGCCACCAGCCTCGCAGAAAACGCCGCGTCACGTTCGTTGACCCAAGTCTTGGCCGCCGCGGGAGGGATGGCCGTCATCGCTATTGCCGCCTTCACACTGGCGTTCATCCTGGCCGGTCGACTGGTCCGGCGACTGCGGTCACTGCGATCGAGGAGTTGGGAACTGGCATACGAACGCTTGCCCGCCATCCTCCAACGAATCCACGACGGCGAGCAGGTCGACCTGGATGCCGAAACCGCGGCGGTGGACACCGGGGACGACGAAATCGGCGAGGTGGCATACGCTTTCGGTGTCGCGCAGCGAACAGCAATAGCTGCGGCCGAAGCGGAGGCTCGCACTCGCGACGGGTTCAACAAGGTATTTCTCGACATCGCTCACCGCAGTCAGACCGTGGTCCGCAGGCAGTTGGACCTACTCGACGTCGCCGAGAGCAAGCAAAACGATCCTGAGCATCTCGAACTACTGTTCCGCCTCGACCATCTCGCGACCCGCGCGCGACGAAACGCCGAAAATCTGGTCATCCTCGGCGGAGCACAAGCGGGACGCCGTTGGCGAAGGCCGGTGCCGTTGGAGGAGATCGTTCGAAGCGCCATTTCTGAAACCGAGGACTTTGCCCGAGTCAGCGCGGTTCGACTACCGCAGGCAGATATCCTCGGCAGCGTCGTAGCGGACCTCATCCACCTCCTCGCCGAACTCGTGGACAACGCCGCATCCTTCTCCCCGCCCCAGTCGCCGATCTTGGTGCGCGGAAACTTCGTCGGCACGGGCGTCGCGATCGAAGTCGAGGATCAAGGACTCGGGATCCGGCCCGAGGAACGTCAGCAATTGAACGAACTACTGCGGAACCCACCGGACTTCCAAGAAATGGCACTGGCCGGACGGCGCCACCTCGGTCTGTTCGTCGTCGGGCGGCTGGCACAGCGACATGGCGTTTCGGTGAGTCTGCAGGAATCGGCTTATGGCGGAATCAACGCAGTTGTACTGATCCGGATCGAACTGCTCCATGCCGAACAAGATGACAGCAAGCCGGACCGAGGTCGTCCCCCACACCGACCGCGGAACGCCATGGGTTCGAACGATCACCAGGCGCCGCCTCCCTCACCGGCCATCATGGCTCCTTCCTCCGATCATGTCAGCGACGAGGTAGATGCTCCGATCCCACGAACACCTGGACCCGGGCGACCACCTTTGCCGGTACGACGGCGTCAAACCCATTTGGTACCGCAACTGCGCCAGGACGCCGAACCGCTCGAGGCGACACCGCAGACATCCGTCGAGCGACGGCGCGCGGCAGACGTGGTGCGCAACTCTATGGCGTCCTTCCAGCAAGGGACACGACAAGCACGGGGCTCAGCGCCAGCGGCCCGATCAGACAGGATCCGGACGGTTGAAAGATGAGTGACGACATGGTGGTTCGCCCCGCAGCATCTGCGTTGAATTGGCTGCTCGATGGACTGATCGACCGACTGCCCGGCGCCGAACGTGCAGTGGTGCTGTCCGCCGATGGACTGGCCCTCGCCGCGTCCAGCAGTCTCGCCACAGAGGAGGCCGAGCATCTCGCGGCAATGGCGTCGGCACTGCACAGCCTGGCACGCGGTGTAGGTACCCGGTTCGACAAGGGCGTCCTGCAGCAGACGGTAATCGAACTCGAACACGGCTATTTGGTGGTGATCGAAGCGGGTTTCGGAGCATGTCTAGCCCTCCTCGCCTCCATCGACGCCGATCTCGGCATGGTCGCCTATGAATTGAACGTGATCGTCGGCCAAGTCCACGACCATCTGTCCGCCGGCCCTCGCACCGCGCCGGGCTCAATCCCTGACCGATATCGACGGTGAGCACCGACGACGACAGTCATTGGTTCGTCGATGACGATCCGGGACCACTCGTTCGTCCGTTCGCAATGACCCGGGGCAGGGTTGGAAAGGACCTGCACAACCTCGACATGCTCACTCTCGTCATCGCTGTCCGGCCCGAAGACGAATTGTCGGCACTGGACCGCGAGTACACCGAGATAGTGCGTTTGTGCCGCGGCGGGCCGCTGTCGATCGCCGAAATCGCCGCTTATATGAATCTCCTGGTCGTTGTGGTCAAGGTCCTGGTCAGCGATCTGATCAACTCCGGTCACCTCATCTTCAGGTCCCCGCCGCCACCGGGCGCCGGTGCCGACCTCACACTTCTACAGGCGGTGCTCGATGGTGTACGCAGACTCTGAACATCTCAACTCTCTCGACACGTACAACGTCGTGAAGGTCCTGATAGCGGGTGGCTTCGGCGTCGGAAAGACGACATTCGTCGGTGCGGTCAGCGAGATCGCACCACTTCGAACCGAAGAGCAACTATCGGAACTGGGGTTGGGCATCGACGATCTCAGCGGTGTCGAAACCAAGACAACGACCACGGTCGCTCTCGATTTCGGTCGTATCACCATCGACGGAAAGGCCGTGCTCTACCTGTTCGGCACTCCCGGTCAGGACCGATTCTGGTTCATGTGGCAGGAGCTGTCCCGTGGAGCCGTCGGCGCAATAGTGCTCCTCGATACCCGCCGACTCCAGGATGGCTTCGCCGCGGTCGACTTTTTCGAATCACGATCCATCCCATTCGTCGTCGCAGTGAATGGCTTCGACAGCGCGGATATCTATTATGACGACGAGATACGCACCGCTCTCGATCTTTCCGGCGATGTCCCCGTTGTGCTGTGCGACGCGCGCGAGCGCGCCTCGGCCAAGCAGGTGCTGGTCTCCCTACTCGAGTACATCGTGGCCACTGCGTCGCTCGGTTCCCGCAACTGACGCCCACGACCGCCCCTTTCGGACCCAACTCGACTACAAGAAGGATCACGATGTATACATGGAAATTCGCGAAACCGATCGTAGCGATCTTGGCAGCAATTTCTCTGAGCTCGTGCTCGGCCGGTGCCGATGGATCAGGATCGCATTCGACTCGGAGCACGAACAGTCAACAGCATTCCATCACCATCACTTTCATGCGCCACGGGGAATCCGGGGGCAATGCCTCCGGCCTCATCGACACTTCGACGCCTGGCCCCGATCTCACCGCGAAGGGAAGGACCGAGGCGCAGGCGGCCGCGGACGCGCACCGTAGTGCGAATTTCGATGGCATCTTCGCCTCGACCATGGTACGAACCCAGGAGACCGCCCAGTACTTGGCAGATGATATCCACAAGCCGATCCACGTACTTCCCGGTCTCCGCGAGATCGAGGCCGGCCAATATGAGCACCAGCCGGAGTCCACCGCGGAGCGAAATTATCTCCAGGCGCCGATGGAATGGCTACAGGGGCAGCGCGACGCACGCATCCCCGGCTCGATCGACGGCAATGAATTCGAAAACCGCTTCGACGGTGCCGTTCAACAGATCTACGACAGTGGCGACAGCAACCCGATCGCGTTCGCGCACGGAGGATCCATCATGATATGGACGCTGATGAACGTCAGAAATCCCGACGACACCCTTCTGAAAACGCATCCGCTGGGTAACACCGCGACCGTCCAAATCGTCGGTAATCCCCGGTCGGGATGGAAACTGCTGAACTGGGACGGTGTCGCCGTCGCGCATTGAGATGCCGCACATCCGCGCCCGGCCGATAGGAGCGCCCACAAAGTCTATAGATAGATAGTCTATTAATAGACAATTAGGACATGGTCACACCCGCCACCATCGGGGAATGGACGAAATAATCGTCCCTCGGAGGCGCGGAAGCCGAAGCTGCGCAGAACTCGAACCAACGGCGCAGCAGCCTTCGGCGCGCCGACCATAGTGGACGACCGCTAGACTATTGAGTAAACGAATACCGTCGAGACCGCCGCGCCCAGATCAGGGGGACATGATGACCACAGCGAAGCAGAAGAAGGCGGAGACGCCTGATACCACCGACCCGGTGGGCTGGGCGCATCACTACTGGCAGGAACAGGGCCTCGAGGGGGACGAACAACGCTTTCTCGCGCTCTCGTCACTGCTGCGGTATCAGCGCCTGGTGATCGACCCGGTGGAGACCCAGCTCCGCAAGCAGCGCCTCAACCTGACCGACTATCTGCTGCTGATGACGCTGCAACTGAGCGACAACGGCACCAGGCTCATCAGTAACCTCGCGCGCAGCCTGATGGTGCATGCCACCACCGCCACACTCGCCACCGACCGGCTGGAGAAGCGGCGTCTGATCAGCCGCAAACCGCACCCCACCGATCGGCGCGCCACCTGCATCTCCATTACCGCGACCGGCCGCAAGCTCGTACTCAAGGCCAACAGCGGCCTCACCGAGATCGGTTTCGGCCTCGGCAGCGCGACAACCGAAGATGTCAGCCGCTTGGTCGATCTGCTGGCAAATCTGCGCTCCTCCGCCGGGGACGCGCAAACAGCCCAGAAACGTACCCGCGCCAAGACTGCCAGCTGATCGATCGGCGTCGTCGTATCATTCACGGCGACATCGCAACGCCCGCGGATCGCCAAGCTTTCCGACGGAAAGAACACCCCAACTGAAGCCGCACGCTTCGAGGGGTTTCGTATCGCAGTTACGGTCGAACCACTGTCCCCGAACCGCTAGGTGGACATAAGTTCTATCCCGTGCTTTGGCGGTCCCGGCTCCCCGACCGCCTCTCCGCATGCGCCGACCTGCCCTGGGTCACCCCCACTGCCACTCGCGAAGGCTGGGTTCGGGAGTTCGGGCGCAGTCTCCGCGCCGGCTCGACGCCCCACGGCTGTCGCTCGGTCGCGATGCCCTCCTCGCCGGCGGCAGCCCGGTTCACCGAGTAACCACCGAGCGCAATGCGTTGCACTGCAATCACTTCCCCGCGCAGCAACTGACCTCCGGTGCGATCCCACCGCGCGACGCGTCCCACATGACGCGCCTCGGCGCGCAGACCCGGTACCTCTTTCCGAGCCTCGGCACATCCTGGCGGGATCAGCGATCCCACGCCCGTATCCGCGCAGGTCGCGTGCCGCAACGGCGATTGCCGCGCCGACGCTGCGCACCATCCACACTTTCGGTCGACGAACTTCATTGTGACCCTGGACACGCTGCGGACTATATGTTTGAGTTATCTACTATCTAGTCTTAGAGTTTCGGAGGTTGTCATTATGGTGGACATCACGCGCCCGTGGGTCGTCGACCAACCGTTGAGCACGCGGTTTCCGGTGTATACCCGTGCCAACGTGGGCGAGGTATCACCACATGTCTTCTCCCCGTTGGGAGGGTCGATGATCGGTGGTGCGGCCGCGGAACAACCGTGGAAGCAGGCGCTGGTCGACTTCGGCGCCTTCGATCCGGACGAGTTCCGCGACGACGCAATCGATATCCAGGGCCTTGTCCACGGCTACATCTACCTGAACCTGTCCAACCTGCGCGTCTTCGGCGCTCGGATGCCCGGCGCGTCGCCGGAGCTCATGGACCACACGTACCTGGGCGAGCGCGCCGATACCCCTGCGTACCAGCCGCATCCGGACGACGCGAAGCCGGAGTACACCGAACGGATACTCGCGACCGTCGGGCGGGTCTTCGCCACCGAGTCACGCGACGATTTCACAACCGACGCAGCCAACGCCGAACGCATCCGCGCGGCTCGTCCGGACTACGCGACCCTGTCCGACGCGGAGCTGGTGCAACACGAACGGCGGATCCTGGCCGAGGAATACTACGGCATCCTGTACAAGCACCTGACGATGGTCTACGAATCCTCCCTGGTGACCGGGCTGTTGGAGCAGGCACTCGCCCCGTTCGAGGATCCCAGCCTCGCTGCCCGGCTGCTCGGGGGCTGGGGCAACATCGCATCCGCGGCGCCGACGACGACCTTGTGGAAGCTCAGCCGGCTGATCAACGAGTCCGCGGTTCTCACTTCCGCTTTCGACGCCGGAGTCGACGGTGTCCTGGATCGCCTGCGCGCCGAAGCCGACCCGGGCGCCGAAGAATTCCTCACCCTGTGGAAGGGCTTCGTCTACGACTACGGCTCCCGCTCCGCCGCGGAATGGGATGCCATGCCTCGCACCTGGGAGACCCACGCACATATCCCCCTCGGACTGCTGGAACGCATGCGCCACCAACCCGCTGATCGAGACCCCGAAGCGCAGTCGGCTCGCCTGCGCGCGGACCGCGAACAGCTCACCGCGCAGCTCCGGGAAAGACTTGCCGACTCCCCCGAACAACTCGGCCAACTCGACCTCGCACTCCGGCTCATCGGGATCTACATGCCTGCGCGAGAGCTGTCCAAAACCAACACCATCCGGATCATGCACGAAGCCCGGCTTGCCCTGCGTGAGCTTGCGCAGCGCTACACCGAGCGCGGGTACTTCGCGACCCCCGAAGACCTCACGATGATCCGAGAGGACGAACTGGACGCGCTGCTCGCCGATCCGCGGGCCTGGCTGCCCACGATCGCCGAACGGTGGGAGTGGTTCCACGAACTCGAAAAGCTCGAACCCCCCTATATCGTCACCGCGGGCGAAGTCCCACCGATCACCAGTTGGGCCAAGAAGGCCGAGCCCGCAGTAGATATCGCCCAACCGGGAGAGCTACTCACCGGTCTGCCCGCCTGCCCCGGCACCGCGACCGGAACGGCCCGCGTCATCAACAGCCCAGACGAGGCCACCGACCTCGCGCCCGGTGAGATCCTCGTCGCCCCCATCACCGATCCCGGGTGGACTCCCCTGTTCACCTCGGCCGAAGCGGTCGTGGTCAACGTCGGCTCCACCCTCTCCCATGCCGCCATAGTCAGCCGCGAACTCGGCATCCCCTGCGTTCTCGGCGTCGCCAACGCCACGAAGCGCATTCCCGACGGCGCGAAACTCACGGTCAACGGCACCACCGGAGTCATCACGGTGCACTGAGGAGCCCTAGCGACTGTGCGGTGGTATCCATCCACCGCGACGTGCGGCTGCTGGAATCGATCCCCCCAGCAGCCGCACCGCAAGCGATCATCGTGTGACGGCGGGCAGCCGCACGCGAGTGCCCCCGCGACTCCACGGCGTTATCATCTGCGGCGCACCATTTTTCGCGGCGGACTCATAAGCTGCCCCGGACCACGAGGACACTCGCACCGGTCCGGGAGGGCCCTGCTCATTCCTCGAAGGAATCGAAGCTCAGGCGGTAGCTCGGATCGGTCGCGTCGCGAACGCCCGGGATGTCGTATTGCGAGCGACCGCCCTCGGTCAGCATTCGTGAGGGCTGGCACTGGTTCCATTCCACGGTTATCCGGCGCCGCCAAATCCGCCATATTCCCGATCGCTTCACCAGCTTGTCCAGGTAGCGACCGCCGGTCATGTACTCGTGTTCCGAATCGAGGGTCCCCTCCGCGGCGCAACGATCCGCGTAGTCCTCGCCGAAGAACCTGGCCACCGACTCGCGTCCACCGGGCACCCGGTGGTAGGCGATCAGATACGACTCGGCGATCGCCCGATCCCCGGACACCTCGACGAGTTCGTTGGTGATGTGGTGGATTCCGTAGCTGGTCTGCGCCCGCAATCGCGGCACCATGAACTCCGCGAACTCGTGCGCACTGCCGTCGAAGGAACCGTGCGAATCGGTCGCGTCGTCGTGATAAACCGACTTCAGCAGTTCGATATCGCAGCGATCGATCGCCCTGGCGTATCGGTGCAGGACTTCGATGATCTGCTGGCGGTCGTAGACCAGGCGCAGCATTTCCTGCGGGTCGTCGGGCTCTGCCTGCGGCGCGAACAGCATTCGGTCCGTCGATGCGTCCTGTTTGCTCATGATCGCGCCGAACGCACGTAGTCGACGGCGGCCTCGGCCGCCATCCGGCCGATGCCCGCGGCACTGGCCAGGGAGCTGCCGGAACCCGAATAGGTGGGCCCGACAATGCCTCCCGTGCACTCACCGGCCGCGAACAAGCCCTCGATGACATCACCGTCGACGCCGATCACGCGAGCGTGGTCGTCGATGCACAGGCCGTAGCCGGTGTGCGCGATCGCCGTGGGCCGCACCTCGACCGCATAGAACGGCGCGGTCGAGATCGGGTTCAGGAAGCGGTCGGCCTTGCCGTAATCGGTGTCCTTTCCGGATTCCACGAGATGGTTGTACCGGCGGATGGAACCGCAGAAGTCGGCGGCCGGGATATTCAGCGAATCCGCGAGAGCCTCGAGGGACTCGGCCGAATGGACCCGCGAGTGATCCTTGTACTGATCCATGACATCGGCGTTGTAGTGCTTCGGCTTGAATTTGGCGTGGTTGGGCCACTCCTGCTTGTAGGCGTCCGCGTAGCGGGCCTTCCGGTCGGCCGGCGGCCGCAGCGCGGCATCGTCGAAGACGACATAGGCGACGTTGTTCCTGGCCTTCAGCAAGCTGTCCAGGATCCCGTACGGCGCGGTCTCGTCGCAGAATCGCTGTCCGCGCTCGTCGAGAAGGACGGTCCAGCCGGGCAGGAACGCCTCGTGCAGGGTGTCGACGCCTGGATTGAGCATGCGCAGGCCACGGTTCTCCCCGGTGACCTGGGCGCCGATCTGGTCGGCGAAGACGAGGTGATCACCGCGAGCTCCGTCGGCGCCGATGTAGAACGTCTCGCCCGGAATCCACCCTATCGGGTAATGAGCGGCCATGTACTCCGGGTTCGCGCCGAAGCCGCCAGTCGCCACAATCGTTGCGGCAGCATGGATTTCCTCGCCACCCGCCCGTACTCCGGTGACCCGGTCGCCAGAGCGCAGAATCTGCTCGACCCTGCTTCCCTGCAGGAAATCGATCCCCGCCGCGCGGCACTTCGACACCAATGCGTCGACGATGGCCTGCCCGCCCCCTTCGACACAGTGACCACGCGGACGGCGGTCGTCCCCGCTGAAGATGAGACGCTCGTAGAACGGGACGCCCTGATCCTGCAGCCAGTCGATGGTTTCACCGCTGCGCAGGGCCCAGCGCTCGACCGGTCCCGCGGCGACGTCCCAGATGTTGATGGACATGTATTCCTTGAACATGTCATCGTCGGCGTCTTCGATGCCGGCGGCCCGCTGGAGCCGGCTTCTGCTGCCCATGACCACACCACCACACAGCCGGGTCGATCCTCCGAGGACACCCTCGGACTCGACCACGAGGACGTTCTCGCAGCCGTTCTCGACCGCGGTGAGGGCTGCGGCGAGTCCACCGAGACCGGATCCGATGACGATGACTTCGATGTCCGGACTGTTCATCTCAGCTCCTTCATGCAGCGCCCACTGTCCGGGGCCGCCGCGCTCGAGTCGTTGCACCAGAAACTATATGACGCAGATTGTCGACTAGACAATAATCCAGCAGTAGACTTTATCGAACAGCGTCGTCGCGGAGCTGTGGCAGCCCGCTCGCGCCCACCGAGACCGTTCGTCACCATCGCAGGAGTCAGCAGTGACCGAAGCCGTCCAATCGTGCCCGTACTCCACGTCCGACCTGTCGAAGTTGTTCAGGCTGGAGCCGGAGCTGGTGCGGTGTCCCTATCCGCTCTACGACGTCCTGCGCGACGAAGCTCCGGTGACCTACGACGAGCAACTGCGCGCTTGGGTGGTCACCCGTCACGACCACGTCGTCGAGGCCCTGCGCGCACCGGAGACGTTCTCCAGCGCCCAGGCCTCCGGACCCAGTTCCGTCACCGGACTCGCCCAGCGACTGCTCGATGATCCGGCGACTTCCGCGACCTTGCGGGCGCAGGCCACACGGCGCGTGCAGCTCTCGAAGTCCCCGGTGTTGCTCTTCACCGATCCACCGCTGCACAAACGCCAGCGACTGCTCGTCAGCGCCGCGTTCCACCCCCGTCGGATCAACCTGCTCGAGCCCGACGTGCGCCGGCTCACCAACGAGCTCATCGACGGCTTCCTCGACGCACGCGAGGTCGAGCTCGTGACGCAGTTCTCGATCCTCCTGCCGATGACCATCATCGCCACGATGCTCGGTGTTCCGCCGGAGAACATGGACACCTTCAAGAAGTGGTCCAACGCCTTCACCGCCGGCGTCGGCGCACTCGAACAGACACCCGAACAGGTCGCCGGGATCTTCGCCGCGGTCGACGAGTTCTACGACTACTTCACCGAACAGGTCGAGGCACGCCGCTCCCAGCCCCGCGACGATCTGCTGTCGGACCTCGTCGAGGCCCGCATGGAGGGTGAGCAACCGCTGACGATCGACGAGATACTGCAGATGCTGGTGCAATTCCTCGTCGCCGGAAACGAAACCACGACCAACATGATCACCTCGATCATGTTCCGGCTGGCCGGTGACAAGGCTCTGCAGGACCGGGTACGCGCGGATCCATCGCTGATACCGTCACTCGTGGACGAGATGCTCCGGCTCGAGTCGCCGACGCAAGGAATGTTCCGCGTAGCGACCAAGGACGTCGTACTCGGCGGGCAGGCCATCCCGGCCGGCGCACTCGTATTCCTGTGCTATGCGGCGGCGAACCGCGACCCGAGCGTCTTCGCCGCACCCGGCTCGGTGGACCTGGACAGCGACCGCCCACCACATCTCGCCTTCGCTCGTGGCGAGCACTTCTGCCTCGGCATCAACATCGCGAAGCTGGAACTGCGTGTGGCGGTGGAGATCCTGCTCGCCCGGCTCGATGACATCACCCTGGCCGAGCCATCACGATCGGCCGAATATCATCGCAGTTTCATGCTGCGCGGCCTGGAATCCCTGCCACTGCGGTTCACCGCGCGAACCTGAGGACGATGCGTGGCCATCGGTGGACGAACCTCTCATCCACCGATGGCCACGCGACGTCGTGCCGTTCCTGCTCACGCCCTCGCGGAGACCCACTCGAGCGCGTTGGTCAGGAGGCGGCGGTAGGCCGGATTTCCGAACGCCGCGGGGCTGTCGCCGAACTGCAGGTAGACGATCCTGCTACGGGGGTGCTCGCGGACCCACGCCGCCACGCCCGATCCTGCGGGATGCTGCCAGCCGTCGTTGGTGTCCCGCTTGCCCACGACCGCGTTCCAGGTCGACCACACCGTGCTGTCGGTCAACTCGGCATCGGTGACCAGCAACGGGGTGATATCGGCGGTATAGGTCTCGGCCAGGTAGACCTCGTCGACAATGGTGAATCCGTCCTGCAGCCCGTCGAGTACAGGGTGCGTAGCGGCCGCATCCGAGGCCGGGACGATCCGCTGCTCGACGGCATGCCGGTAGCCCGAGTCGGGATGCTCGTCGTCGCGGACGAACCTGAAGCGGCCGCCCATCACCTCGGCGTATTCGTCCCAGGTGGGCCAGGCGGCGAGAGCGTGGTGCACGAACACGAAGCCGTGCCCTCGATCGACGAGCGAGGTGAAATCGTCGCGGAAATCCGTCGGGGGTTCGAACAGATCAGGGGCCGAATGGTCGGGCTTGAACGCGAACCCCGGCATGTCGTACATCAGGTAGGCGTCCCAGCGGGTGGGTTCCTGACCTTTGAAATGGACCTGTGCGGCGGGCTGTTCGACCTGGGTGCACTCGATGCCGGGTAGCGCGTCGAGCATCGCGCCGAAGGCGTTGCGGTCGTAGGCATGACCTTTGGTCACCGCCATGATCTGCAAGGGGACGTCCACGGCAACCTCACTCAATGCTGTACGCGGCTGAGCATGCCGCCGTCGACGACCAGATTGGCTCCGGTGATGAACGATGCCCGGAAACTGGCGAGGAACGCCACCGCGGCCGCGACATCCGCGGGGTCGCCGTAGCGGCCCAACGGAAGCTTCGACTTGACGTGCTCGTACACCTCCGGACGCTCCCGACGAACGTTGCCCCAGGCGCCATCCTCGATCTCGATCGGCCCCGGAGATACCGTATTGACCCGAATTCCCGCCGGAGCGTATGCCCGCGCGAGCGCGGACGCATGGTGCAGCACGGCCGCTTTTATCGCCCCGAACGATGTTGGCCCCGAGGGCATTTCGACATCAAGCGCACTGGTGGAGCTGATCGCCACGATCGCGCCCTGGGCGGATGCGGCAAGATGCGGCTGGGCCGCCTCGGCCAGAACGGCGAACGCCTGCAGATCCCCTCGGGCGCTTTCGACCCATGAATCGTCGCCCTTCAAGCTTCCCGGTGAGGCGTTGGATACGACGACGTCGAGGCCGCCGAGCGCATCCGCACTGGCGGCCACGAAGCGCCGCACGGCGTCGCTGTCGGTGACGTCCACGGTGTCGGCGAACACGGTGGCGCCGCGGCTCTCCAGTTCGACCCGGGCAGCCTTCAGCGAGCCCTCGGTCCGGGCGCACAACGCCAGTGCGCATCCCTCATCAGCGAACACGTCGGCGATCACCCGTCCGATTCCCCTGCTGGCTCCGGTGATCAGCGCCCGTCGCCCGGTCAGTCCCAGATCCACTCTGCGCCACCTCTAACACTCTGGTTCCAAATAATTTATAACACGACTATAGTGACATGGACCTCATCTCGCACAACCCTGGAGGAATCCGAAATGCCTGCCCAGTTGGTGAAGCCCACGATCGACATCGGCATCGTCACAACCAATTCCGACGCCATGGTCGACTTCTACGGCAATGTCCTCGGGTTCCCCGCACTGTCCGACGTCCCGATGGACGGTTTCATCGTCAGACGCTTCCAGGTGGGCGATTGCGTTCTCAAGATCGCGCAGTTCACCGACGAGCCGGCCGGCCGAGCGGTTTCCGGCGCGCTCGGCGACTCGACCGGACTGCGCTACTGGACCGTATCGGTCTCCAATCTCGACGAACTCCTGACCGCGGTCGAGGCCGCCGGCCAGAAGATTGTCGAGGGCCCGACAGAGGTACGCCCCGGAGTCAGCATCGCGCTCGTCACCGATCCTGACGGCAACCTCGTGGAGTTCGTCAACCGTCCTGCCGCCTGAAGCACGCGCAGCGACGCAGGACCCGATGCTCCATCGGTGGCCCGTTGCGCCGGGGATCGGCGGCGCGGCGCGGAAGTTATCGATTGCTTCTGCGCCGCAACCGGTCTCAGCCCGGCCAGGCTGATTCACCGAACAGGCTATCCCGGCATGATCCCGGTCTCGAACCATGCTTCGAGCTGCTGACGGCGGTCGTCGTTCACATATTCGACGCGTGTCCCGGCGAGGTGTCCGGCGCGGGCGTAAATCGCCGAAATGCCCCCGTCGGACCTGCGGATGATGGCGTCCACCTGCTCACCGTCCGCTTCCAGCTGCCGCAGCCGCTCGGCAGGGTCACTTTCCCAGACCCCCAGGTGATGCAGCCCCGACAGTCGTGCGGAATACACGCCCTCACCCTGGCTGGCGATCACCTCGAGCCGGAAGGGCCCCTCGCAGGAATAAGCCGCGACCAAATCCACCGCGCGCGTGTAACCGCCGACACGATCCTCGACTTCCGGTATGGCAATGGTCGTCGGCGCGTTGAACGTGTATCCGAACTTGCGGGTCAGCTCCTGGGTCGCGCGGGCTATATCCGGGACGATGATCCCAGCGTGATAGGGCATCGACAGCATGTGCCGCCTCCATTCCGAGTCGAGATCACAGGGGTCAGGCCGCAATCCGCGGCAGCACCTTGTCGGCGAGCAACTCCAGGCTCTGCCAGGACAGTTCCGGCGGAAGGCCACCGAGCAACGGATGTAGGCGCAATTCGTAGTCCGAAGGCAGCTCTCGAAGCCGGGCCACCGCTTCGTCCGGCGTCAGAATCCACATGGTCGGGTCGGCCTTGATCGACTCGATGCCTTCCTGCTTCTGCCAGTAGCCGTTCACGGTCGCGCTACCGCGTTCGTTCCCCCATGCCGCGTACATATTGCTGGCGTGGATCAGGTGTGGGGCGAGCTGCCGCAGTGCGTGCTCGGGGTCTTCGGTGATGTGGACGAACGCGGGCCCGTGCTCGGGAAACCGCTCGGGCGCAGGGTATCCCAGCTCGGCGCACTGCTGTTCGTAATACTCGTAGAGTTCCTTGGACGCGGGCCGATACCCCAGGCCCAGACGCGCCGCACGCCGTGCCGACGGCTTCGCGTTGCCGCCGATGTAGATCGTCGGCCCGGCCGGTGTCGCGGGCGACGGCGTCACCCGGACCGTTTTCCCCTCGAACTCGAAATCCTCGCCCGCCCATGCCTTCCGCAGCACCGCCAGATTTCGCTCGAAGACCTTGGCGCGGTTGGGGAAATCGACCCCGAACATCTCGAATTCCATCGGACGGTAGCCCATGCCGGCGGTGATCAGCACCCGGCCGGGCCCGGCGATCAGGTCGAGTACGGCAAGGTCCTCGGCGAGACGGAGCGGCTGATGCATGGTTATGCACAACGCGGAGAAGTGAATTGCGATTTGTCGCGTCGCACCCGCGATCGCGGAGCCGAGCACTATCGGCGCCGGACAGTAATTGTCTTCCGCCCCATGGTGTTCAGCGAGGTAGATGGTGCCGAACCCTTGCGCGTCGGCCCACGTGCACTGCTCCACCGCCGCCTTGTACAAAGCCTCCGGAGTCGGGGATCCGGCCCCCAGATCCGGCGCTCTCATGTCGTAGCGCAGCCCGATTCTCATCTGTCGTTCTCCAGACCTTCGCGTGCATACCCGCTTGCCGCACCACCGCCCGTCACCACGGCTCCACGAACTCTCGACGGCCATCGACGCCGTCTCCCTCGACCACGGCACCGTCCACCGATCGCTTCAGCCTGGTCAACCGCAGCCGCGTGATACGCCACCGCCCGTCGATCTTCCGGTAACTCTCGGTGTAGTGCCCGTACCCCGTCAGCGCTGGATACCCGCTACCCGCAGACGGCTCGACGAGGTCGAACATCGCCCAAATGCCGTGCGCCGTCTCGGCATCGACGATTCGTATCTCCGGCATATGCCCGTGGTGCACACTCACCGCTTCGCTCAGGTGCCGTCCCACAGACGCCACGAACTCCTCGGAAGTCCTTGGGCAGGAAGTCGATTCGCCGATCTCGAACACGGCGTCATCGGCGAACAGCCCGCGCAGTTCAGGCCACCAATGCAGGTCGACGTAACGAAAGTAGCGCGCCTTGAGCTGCTTGATCTCCTCGATGTCCCCGAGCCGCCGAATATCCGCGAGGTAGCTACCCGAGTCGTTCGCCCCCTCGTGCCCAGTACTCGTATCGTTCGGCATCCAGTAGTTCTCCTCAGTCTCGCTATCGACCGGCTCGCCATCCACAACGAGCCCCGCGGCGACCAATCCACTCCGCTGGTCGAGGCCGCTCCTGACAGCTCGGTGAGATACTACTCTACCTATCAACTATTGATCTAGAGATAAGTTGACCATATGCTTCTCCGGACGAGCCTTCCTGGCAGGTCCGGATAACTGCGCCGGTTACCAGATACGTGGCCGAAGGTCCCGATGAACCCTGACTCGCTATCGACCCCCGGTGTCGATCCCGCTGTTCGACCGAATGCGCGAGCATACTGACGGGGTGAGCGATCAACGAGGCGTTCCGTCCTTCCATATCGACCAGGTCGACCATCCGGAGCAGGACCTGATCGTCCGAATACTCGACGACCAGGCGGCTTTACCGGGTGTGGTGCGGATGCGCGAGTGGGCGCGTGCCGCACTGGCCGTCCGCCCCGGCGAAACAGCTCTGGACCTGGGCTCCGGGACGGGAACCGAGGTGGTGGAACTGGCCGCCCTGGTGGGCGAGGCCGGACGGGCCATCGGTATCGATCCGAATCCGGCGATGCTCGCGGTGGCGCGTGAGCGTGCCATGAACGTGAAGGCCGAATTCATCGAGGGATCGGCCTACGATCTGCCGCTGCCGGACGCGTCCGTCGACGCGGTTCGCTGTGAGCGGGTTTATCAGCACCTCGACGATCCGGCGAAGGCCACCGCCGAGATCGCGCGGGTGCTGCGACCGGGCGGACGGGTGGTGCTGATCGACAGCGACTGGTCCACCGCGATCTTCCATCCCGGCGATCCGGAGGTCATCGCGGCGTTGCAGCAGCGGATGGAGGCCAACAGCCCGAATCGCAACTCCGGCAGGCATTTACGCGGCCGATTGGTCCAGGCGGGCCTACTGATCGACGATATCGGGTCGGAAGCTGTGATCTGGGAACTGGAGTCGATGCTCGCGATGTGGGCCGTGGCC
Organism: Nocardia alni; assembly: GCF_019038435.1. Classification (GTDB taxonomy): domain Bacteria; phylum Actinomycetota; class Actinomycetes; order Mycobacteriales; family Mycobacteriaceae; genus Nocardia; species Nocardia alni. The sequence goes on along the minus strand of NZ_JAGPOX010000002.1, from coordinate 20,286 downwards.
AGCGAACGGGCTGTCGCCGACGGGATGATCACCCCCGCCCAGCGCGACCGCATCCTTGCCGATATCGAGCACGGCGCCGAGACCGGCGACCATCACTTCTCGGTGACCATGTTCGCGGTGGTGGCGCATAAACCCTGAGCCGCACTCGAGAACATGCGCCGCGCCAGGCCCGACCAAGCACGTCTCTGCTGCCCGTAAATTCAACCCACCACGCGCCGCCTGCCGTTGCCTTGGTCGGCGATTCCATCGGCCTATTCGTGGGGCGATGGTTGGAGCGCTACTCACCGACACGCACGATGACGCGGCCAGCGATCTCGCGGCGCTCGAAGGCGTTCATCGCATCGGGAAGTTCCTCGAACGGAATGACTCGGTCGACAACGGTTCGAACCTTGCCCTCGGTGATCAGCGAGACGAGATGATCGTGCACTTTCTGCCCGTGTGCGCGGCTGGGCAGGTTCAACGCGGACTCCTTGATCACCATGCCGGTCGATTCGACGACGTCGCTGCGATCGACATATGTCAGAAGCGCTCCGACGAGCGAGAAATTACCGAAGATGGGATCTCGCATGAGAAGTCCGCGGTTGTCGGTCTGCTCGATTCCCGACGAGAAGCCGGTCATGACATGGCGTCCGCCGTAGGCCATACAGCTCCATGTCAGATGTGTGAGGTCGCCGCCGGTGCCGTCGAAACAGACGTCCACACCGGCGCCGGCGTTTGCCGCGAGGACTTCTTTGACCAGGTCTGGGGTGGTGGTGTAGTTGATCGCGGCGATAGCACCGAGCTCGCGGCAGATGTCGAGTTTGGCGTCTGATCCGACGGTGGCGATCACCCTCGCGCCCGCATTGACCGCCAGTTGCACCGCCGCCGAGCCGGCACCACCGGCAGCGGAGTGCACGAGGACTGTTTCGTCTGCTTTCAGATTGCCGCGTTCCATCAATCCGTGCCAGGCGAGATGAAATGGCCAGAACATGCCCGCAGCCTGTTCGATGGGCATGCCGGCAGGTATTTCGAAGGCCATCGCCGTGGGCAGCGCCGCGTATTGGGCGAATCCGGCGTGACAGCCTCGGGGCATACCCACGACGCGTCGGCCGATCCAGTCCCGGGCATTCGCGCCGGAGTCGGTGACCGTGCCGACCACCTCCGCTCCGGCCACGAACGGGGCCGGGACCGGCAGGCTGGCCCAGCGGCCGTAGATCATGTCGATGTCGTTGTTGTTGATCGCTGCGGCCTCGACTTCGACGAGTACATCGTCGTCGCCGGGGACCGGCCGCTCGATATCGTCGTGAATCGCCAGGACATCGGCCGGGCGACCGAATTGTTCTGCTACCCATGCGCGCATCGCTATGCTCCTTGCTTGCCGCTTGTCGGTGTGATCGAGGAAGGACCTACGTGTGGGTCGTCGTTGTAGAGGTGGCGCAGTTGGGCCTTGACGACCTTGCCCGCGGCTGACAACGGAAGAGTGGTGACGAAGTCGAACGAGCGCGGCACCTTGTAGCTCGCGATGTGGCCTCGGCACCACGTCTGCAGCGCTTGATCGGTGACCTTGACGCCGGGTTCGAGCACGATCACCGCGTGCACCGTTTCGCCCCACTTCGGATGTGGAAGGGCGATCACCGCGCTCTGTGAGACCGAGGGATGCTGAGTGAGAACGTTTTCGACCTCGGCCGAGTACACGTTCTCGCCGCCGGTGATGATCATGTCTTTGAGCCGGTCGACGACGAACAGATATCCGTTGTCATCGAGGTAGCCGATGTCGCCGGTGTGCATCCAGCCCTCATCGAGGACGGCGGCTGTCTCCTCGGGTTTGTCGAGGTAACCGACCATGACGTTGTCACCGCGCACCACGATCTCGCCGAGGTCCCCATGCCCGACCTCGTGTCCTGCCGGGTCCACGATGCGTAGTTCGGTGTGTGGCGCCACCCGTCCGGCAGACTCTCGGGCCGCTGGGTCGGCGTGATCGCGTGGCGAGAGCAATGTGGCGACCGGCCCGAGTTCGGTCATCCCGTATGCCTGGGTGAGTCCGACATCGGGAAATGCGCGCTGTACACGATCGAGTAGGGCGCGTGGCATCGGCGAGCCCGAGTACAGGATCGACCGTAGCGAGCCCAACCGGGCCTCGGCGAAATGCGGCGAGTCCAGCAGGATCTGCAGCATTGTCGGCACAAGCAACGCATCGGTCACCTGGTGAGCCGCGATGGCCTCGAAGACGGCCTCGGGCGCGAAGGCGGGCAGGAACACATGCGACGACCCGGCTATCATCGCGGCGGTCCAACAGCCGAAACCACCGAGGTGGAACAGCGGCGCCGAGTGCAGGACGGTGCCTTCCTGGGTCAGGAAGTGGCCCGAGGCCAAACTTCCCAGTGACGAGGTCAGGACATTGTCATGGCTCAGGAGAACACCTTTCGGTGCGCCCGTGGTGCCGCCGGTGTAGAACACCCCGAGGATGTCGTCGCCGCCACGGCGAGCGTCGTCCACCGCGGGCGCCGCGGCGAGGAGGTCTTCGTAGTCGATGAGTTCGGAGCCACGAGCGCTCGGCGACTCCGACATGTGCACGACGTTGCGCAGCGAGCCACATCGGCTGAGCAACTCCGGTGCCAGAGTGACGAAGGTGTCGTCGACGAGCATGGTCGAGGTGGTCGACTCGGTCAGGGAGTAAGCGATCTCGGTGATGTTCCATCGCGTGTTCACCGGATTGATCACCGCTCCGGCCCAGGGGATCGCGAGCAATGCCTCGTGGTAGCGGTCAGAGTTCGCGCTCAGGACCGCGACCGTGTCCCCGGTGCCAACACCCAACGAATGCAGACCACCCGCCAGGTGCCCCACTCGGTCGGCGATCTGGTTTGCGGTGCGGCGCCGACCGGCGGCGGTGGTAGTCATGACCGCGTTCGGCGAGCGCTGTACCGAATTGTGCAGTGTCTGTGTCAGATACATTCGAACGCTATCTACGCGATCTTCTCGTAGATCGTCACCACACACGCGCCACCGAGCCCGATGTTGTGCTGCAACGCCAACCGTGCCCCGGCGACTTGACGGGCATCGGCCTCGCCCCGTAGTTGCCAGACCAATTCAGCACACTGGGCAAGGCCGGTCGCCCCGAGCGGATGCCCCTTGGACAGCAGCCCACCCGACGGGTTGACGACAACCTTGCCCCCGTAGGTATTGTCACCGTCGTTCACGAATTTCTCTGCCGTGCCCACCGGAGTCAGCCCCAGCGCCTCGTAGGTGATCAGCTCGTTCGTCGTGAAGCAATCGTGCAGTTCTACGACATCGATATCCGAGGGCCTCACACCCGAACGGTCGTACGCTCGGTCGGCGGCTAGTCGCGACATGTCATAGCCCGCGACTTTCATCATGTCGCGATCGGTGAAGGTCGACGATGAGTCGCTGGTCATCACTTGTTCCTTGATCGCCACCGCAGGCGTGAGTCCGTGCGCCCTGGCGAAACTCTCGGAACAGAGCACAGCTGCCGCGGCGCCACACGTCGGCGGGCAACACTGCAGTCGTGTCAGTGGCCCGAACACGTGGGGCGACCCGAGAACCTCTTCCACCGTCAGCTGGTCACGAAACACCGCGTACGGATTGTTGGCGGCATGCGTGCGCGCTTTGACCGCGATCTTGGCGAAAGTATCGTCGCCGAGGCCGAATTTCCGCGCATAGGCCGCTCCGGCGCCACCGAAATACCGGGCAGCCATCGGCGCCCCGTCCTCGTTGTCCACCAGGCTGTTGGTGACCTCGTCGAGCCGGGAGAAGGGACTCGGCCGGTCGGTCCAGTGCGCGGCAAGTGCACCACGCTGCATCTGCTCGAATCCCAGCGCCAATGCGACATCCGCGTTCCCACCGGCCACGGCCTGCCGAGCCAGGTAGAGCGCAGAAGATCCCGTCGAGCAGTTGTTGTTGACATTCACTATCGGAATCGAGGTCTGACCGAGCCCGTATAAGGCCGCCTGGCCATACGTCGAGTCTCCGAAGACATAGCCCGCAAAGGCTTGTTGAACATCGTCGTACTCGATGCCCGCATCCTCGACCGCCAGCCGTGCCGCCCGCTCTCCCATCACGTCATAAGACTCGCTACGACTCGGGGTCGTGAACGGAACCATCCCGACACCAAGGACAAACACGCACTCAGCCATAACTCCCTTTCCGAGTGATACGATTCACAGAGACTACCGCCGCGTCACATGAGATACAAGCACCAAGGCAGGTATCTCTCGTACAGAGAACAGGTACTACCCGTTCGTCACTTACTGTTCGGCGGTATGAGCGGCCTACTCGTCGAGTCACGGTAGGGTGCACAGGCGCGGACGTGGCCCAAGGCCATGGATCTGTGCGACCAGGAGTCGGAGGAGGCAGCTGTGGTCGATGCGATGGGCACGTCAGCGAAGACTCCGAGAGGTACGCGACCGCGCAACCGGCGCGCGCTGATCGTCGCCGCGGCGGCCGACCTGTTCTACGAACGCGGATACGAGGGCGTCAATATCGCCGAACTAGCCGATGCTGTCGGTGTCGGGCGGTCCGCGCTCTACCGTCACTTCCCGAACAAACAGGACCTGCTCGGGAACGTTATTCTGGAACGCATCCAGCCGCTCGCCGATCAACTCCATCGTCATCACTATGCGCCTTTGGCCACAATCGTCGCCGACCTGAGCCGATACGCACTGAGTCATCGACGAGACGGGGTGCTCTGGCATCGCGAAGCCCGACACATGACACCCGGCCACCGCAAGGCGTTCCAGACCCAGGTCGACGCCATCGTCCAAGCGATCACACGATCCTTGCAACCGGCCCGCAGCGACCTGTCGTCGCGAGCGTGCGAGCTGCTCGCCTGGGCAACACTGGCAGTCTTCCTCAGCGCATCCTTTCACCGCAAGGAGTTGCCCGGCGAAGAGTTCTCGTCTCTCCTCGCCGATACCGCACTGCGCGTGGCCGAGGTGCCACCGTTCGAACTCGACCCCGCGACCCGCCCCGATCGCAGCCGGCTTCGGCCCCTATCGCGTAAAGAAGCTCTGATCACCACGGCGACCGCGCTCTTCGCCGAACGCGGATACGGCTCGGTCAGCATCGACGACATCGGCAAAACGGTCGGGATCACCGGCCCCAGCGTCTACAACCACGTCGCCAGCAAGAACGAACTACTCGAGACCGCCATCCGTCGCGGGGGCGCCCACCTCATGCTCGGGCTCGACGCGGCACTCACCGACAGCGCCACACCATCCGAAGCACTGCACAAACTCGGTCGCTCCTACATCGACTTCGCCTCTGCCCATTACCATCTCGTCACCTTGCTGATCAGCGACTCGCAACACCTGACACCTTCGGCACTCGAAGAGGCCGTTGCCACTCAACGGGACTACCTATCCGAGTGGACACATCTACTCTCACAAGCAACACCTCGAATTCAGGGAACTCCGGCAAGCATTCGCGTGCAGTCAGCCATCACCATCGTCAACACAACCGCCCGCGTCGCCCATCTACGGCAATCACCCGGCTACCGGACAGCCATCTCCGCCGTTCTCAACCAGATTCTCCCGTGAGAACAGAATCAACGAGACGCTGCACTAGCTGGACTAGGACTTATCCACCAAAACGGCTGCGATCATGCACCGCTTCCACGGTGACGACTTCATCGAGGTGCCAGAAGCCCGTCCCCGGTCAAAGAGCCTTGACAAGATGAAAAGCAGGCGAGCAGACGCAGTTTCGAATAAGCAGCTTATGGTGGTCCTAGCTGGTTTCGAACCAGCGACCTTGATACCTTTGACTCAGTAAGTGACCGGCCAAAATTGGCTTCTACCTGGTATTATATGAGAGTGGCGCCTCAGCAAAACGCCGCAAGTTTGTGCATGTATAGGCTGCTCTATTGCACGTATATTGCACACAGATCCCAGAAGGAGGGCGAGTGCCACCGTCGCCGAAGAAGGCCAAACCGCGGGCTGACCGCCGCTCGTTCGGCCGGATCCGAAAGCTTCCATCAGGACGTATGCAGGCCGGGTATATCGGGCCCGACCTGCAACTCCACAACGCACCTCACACCTTCGACACCAAGGGACGGGCTGAAGGATGGATCTCCAAAGAACGCGATCTCATCGATCTCGGAATATGGACTCCTCCAGCCACACGTAACATCGAAGCCGAACAGGAAGCCCCTGTCACGCTCTTCGGCCAGTACGCCAAGCGGGTCATCGCCACCCGGGTATCCAGACGCGGCCGCCCCCTCTCACGTCGAACAATCGACTCCTACAAGTACCTCCTCCGCGAGCACATCAATCCAACATTCGAGACAACCCCGCTGACCGACATCACGCTCGAATCGGTCCGCGACTGGTACAGCCGGGTGTCTCGTGCACGTCCACCAGCAAAGAGAGTCCGCCCGGACAAACCGCCGAAGACGGCGCCCACCGCTGACGTTCCAACTGCTCGAGCGCGGGCATACGAGGTCCTGCGAATGGTGCTGAATGTCGCAGTCGACGACGGCCTCATCGACAAGAACCCGTGCCGGATCAAGGGCGCAACCGCAGTACAACCCGCCCACGACGCCACCGTCCTGACACCAGCCGAAATCCAAGCCCTGGCCGCCGCAATGCCCGCCGATCTCTCGGCATCCGTATTGATCGCGGCATGGTGCGCATTGCGCCCGTCCGAAACCTTCGAACTCCGCCGGCGAAATCTGAACGCAGAGTGTTCAATACTGTCCGTGGCCTTTGCCGCGACCTACCGCGATGGCGAAATCCTGATCGACCGACCGAAAGCAGGGTCATCCGGCGAGGTAGTGATCCCGGATCACATCCGCTCAACTCTACGCACGCACCTCGAAAAACATGTCGGGCCAAAGCCAGAATCATTGCTGTTTCCAGATCCCGACACAGGAAAAACTATGCGGGAATGGATCTACCGCAAGATCTTTGATAAAGCGTGCGCCAAGATTGGCCGCCCCGACTTCCGCCCGGGCGAACAACGCCATACCGGCGGCACTGTCGCCGCCCAAGCAGGCGGCACCCTCCCCGAGGTCATGGAACGACTGCGACACAAGACACCACAAGCCGCCATGCGATATCAGAAGATCGCCGCAGGACGGGCACAGACCCTTGCCGAGAATATCTCGAAACTAGCCCAGGAAACGACCCCAAAACCTCGTCAACCAACGAAAGGTCGGCGGAAGTGATCGTGATGCCGGTACATTGATGGCAGTTTGAAAATCGCGATTAGAGATCCATTGACCCGAAGGGGGATATTTATGTTCCCCTATCCACCGAAAAATCAGCTCATCCCATCTCGTCGTATCCCGGCCTATCCAAGTTGTTCCACATGGGTAGCTGACTCAATTCCTAAATCCACGTTCTCACCGCGTTCAAGGCCGTCCTCGATCCCGTCGATTCCCACAATCGGAACACCGGTGCGGTGGACCTCCTTCAACGCCTGCAGAGCACCGAGGCCCATATCATCGTTCTCCGACACCACACCGTTGATCGAGGAGCCGAAGCCCGAGAGCCATTTCTTTTGGCCGCTTCGTCACGCGTCCAGTCCGCGGTGTCCTTCGAGAACCGCGACGAGGAGAACAGTGCCGACGGCGCACCCATCTACCTCTCGAAACGAGACCTGATCATCCACCTATCTGTCGGACACCCGGTCCAATCGACCTCGCCTGACGTCAACACAAGCCTTTGCACCCACGCTCATTGCCATCGAATCATCCTGTCCCCCAACGTTCATCCTCCAATTGCACGCCGAAGATCCCTGCTGTGACTACGTTGTGCGCATGTGGCAGTACGCCTTATGGGGGATCGGTGGCGCAGCAGCCAATTGCGGTGTGGTGTTCCTGGAGGTCAGCAAACGGGTGAAAGGCTGGCCGTGGCGCAAAGACAACCGTGGCCCCGGCGGTGGCGTGTACGCGACGTGGCTGCTCGTTCACTGCGGCATCGCTGGCCTAGCCGCCTCGGCGCTGGCCACCAGCCACCTCGTTGTCACTCCCGTGATCGCGTTCGGCACCGGTGCGGCAGCGCCTATCGTGGTGAAAAAGCTTGCCGCTTATGCAGAGTCCCGCCTGCCGGGTACGAGTGCAAACGACGACCGCGATCAGAGCGGTGACAATGGACGCCACTGAGCAAGGTTTCGGACGACGGTTGTTGTCGCTGCTAGCTGACCGCTGGCCCACATACCAGCCAGGGCCCCCAACCCGGGTTACGGATCCCGATGATCCATTCGGGCGGCGGTTATTGTCGCTGCTAGCCGATTCCTGGCGGGCGTACCAGCCGCACACCGACTGGGCTCGCGAATCTGGCCACCTGGCACCCCGCCGCCGCCGGCGCGTCTCTCGAGGCCGCATCAGGGCGATGGCCTACCTGCGCGGTGAGAATCTCCAAGGCGCGAACCTGCACGGCGCGAACCTGCACGGCGCGCGGCTCAGCGACACAAACCTGACTGACGCAGACCTTAGCGACGCAGACCTCGCTATCGCAGACCTCCGCGGCGCGGCCCTCAGCGACGCAGTGCTCAACCGCGCGAACATGCGCGGCGCGAACATGCGCGGCGCAAATCTCAACCGCGCTGACCTGCATGAGGCGAACCTCAGCGACGCAAACCTCAGCGACGCAAACCTGCATGGGGCGGGCCTGGTCGACGCGCGTCTCGTTAGCGCCTACCTGCGCGGCGCTAACCTCAGCGGTACAGACTTGCGCGGCGCACAACTCACCGACGCATTCCTGATCGGCACGCGACTCATGGACGCGGATCTGCGCGGTGCGAACCTGGTGGGCGCTGACCTCACTGGTGCAACGCTGGCCAGTGCGAACCTCGACCACGCCGAATTCAGCGCCCTCGAATCCATTCGGAACCTCATCTGGTCGGATGACACACGCTGGGGCCGCGATTCGGCGGACATCCGAGCGCGGTCCGTCACTCGTGGTCACGGCATCTGGGTGTTGAATCCAGCAGAAGATCCACGAAACCAATCCCCTCGGCCAGGTGATACACCGGAAAGCCCGCAGCGCGCGCGATAGCGCCGATGCTATTCAGCAGGTCCACCCACCTCGCTGATGGCACAGATTCACGAGGGGTCGTGTCATTCGGCACGACCCTCAGTAGGGGCAGACAAGAATCCACCGATTCTTTCCCAATCACGCCGCGGAGGTCGCCCATGGTCACTGCTGACTCGAGACGATGGCGAGCGCTTCCCCCAATTTCTGGTTCTTACCTTCGGCGACTTCTACTCCGACTACACCGGTAGCGGAGATGGAGTTGCTGGCGCTGCTCCTTGCGGGCCAGTCCCTGCGGTACACCGCTGTTGTCGAGATACACCGTAAAATTCGCGATTTCGCCAGACTATCCGGTCATACAGACACGGCACCGACCCTCATACCTCGAAACACCAACTCGCGACCTATTCTTCGCTGGCTCGGGGCGGTGGGCGGCGCACTCTACACCGGCGGCGGCGTGGTGACGCCGCGGTAAAGCGTTGCGGCGTCACCACGCGGGCGCGCCGCCGGTGTGAGTCGAGTGCGCCCACCGCCCCGGGCCAGCGCAGCTGCGTGGTTCGGGGGTGGGTCTGATCCGTAGCCACCGCCCGATTCTGGTTGGGCAGCAGGTTCTTTCGCGGGTCAGCCGATACCTGGTCACGTGGAAGGAGTTCGTTATGGGTTCGGTTCCGAAGATTACTGTCGGTTCGCTGTCGGATCTGTTCGCGGCGGTGCCGGCGATGTTGGGGTTCTATCCGCAGGATTCGGTCACGGTGGTGACCAGTCACCGTCGCTCGTCAGCGCAGGTTGTGGGGGCGGTCCTGTCGCGGGATTTGGCCGGATGCTTGGAGCCCGAGGGGGACGCGCTCCATGAGGCGGTCCAGTACTGCATCGACAGTGACGCGGTCGCGGTGAACGTTTTCGTTGTCGATGCCCAGGCACAGCCGGACGACTCGGCCAGTGCCGCGGAGCGGGGCAGGCAGTATCGGGGATTCATCGCGCGCTTGGCCGCGGCATTCACCAGCACGGGAATTCGGATCGATCAGGTGTGCTGTACAACCGCGCTCGCAGCCGGCTCGCCATGGTGGAGTCTGATCAACGACGAACACGGCACCTTGCCCGATCCTGCCACCTCTCCGGTCGCGGCGCACACCGCGGCACGCTCGTTCCCGACCAGCCGAGAACTCGATGATTTGGTTACCATGCTCGCGCCCGACCGGTCCCTGGCCGAGCGCGTCCGGGGCTACTTGGCCGAGGCGATCCGCGCGGCTGAGCGCGCACACACTGCGGGGATGGCTGTCGGGGATCCGGATGCGTATGCGCGACGAGCGATCACCACAGTGGCGTCCTACGTCGACAGCGGGCAGGCTCTGCATGCGAATCAATTGGCCGATATCACTGTGGCACTGAGCGATCCAACGGTCCGTGATTGCATGCTCGGATTAGCCGAAAGTACCGACATCACTGGGGTGCAGGCGTTTTGGGCGCGGCTCGCGGCTGCACTGCCCGCCCCCGAACGAGCGCGGCCTGCGGCGGTTCTGGCGTTCATCGCCTACTTCCATGGCCGCGTTCCTGTCGCACGTGCTGCGGTCATCGCGGCTCTGGAATCCGATCCCGGGTATACGTTGGCCCGGCTGATGGAGACCGTAGTGGCTGTAGGCCTGCCGTTTTCGAACCTGAACTCCTCTGTGGCTCATGCACGGGCAATTGCAACCGCGCTGGAAGTCACACTGCCCGGCAGATCGGATCACTAGCATGCCACTTTCGCAGTGAAACAGCATCTTCCGACGAACCATCCCGACTCGAAGGCACGCGCCTCCGAATTGACTTACACCACAACACAGTAGATCGGGTGCCCGCGCTCTCACCAGCTCGTCGCGATGCGATTTCTCTGGCGAAATATCCAATTCCGATCGTATCCATATATGCCTGCCGCGCGCGTTCACCATCGTGACGCACAGCCTGGCAGTGTTCGATCACAAAGGATGTTTCCGATGAATCCTGTTTACTCCCAGCAGATTTCTTCTTTCAACTCCTTCGCTGCGGAGGTGAGGCGATGAGTGTCGCCCGCATTCTGGCGTGGGCAGTGCTCGCTCGTGCGGCGCATCGCCCGAACCTATCCTTGCAACATTTCATCGACCAGGTAGGTCTGGTCGATGCGGCGGAGGCGATAGCCTCCGGTGACGTCCCACCGGGGTTGGCGGCACTTTTGGCGTCTGCCACTCTCGAAACGGCACAACGAGACCTGGATCTCCTTATCCGGCTCGGCGGTCGCCTGCTCACCCCGGATGACCACGACTGGCCGTTCGCGGCGTCCCCGCTTCATTTGTCATCGCAGCGGGGGCGCCCGAAGGTGGACCATGGTGCGCCACCGGTGTTGTGGGTGCGAGGCACGCATCCGGTCCGTGCGGCGGCGCAGGGAGCGATCGCAGTGCTGGGATCGGCCGCCAGTACTCCGTATGGGGACCAGGTCGCGGCCGAGATCGCTGGCGATATGGCGCGTCGGGGTTATCCGATTGTGTCCACCGCCGGTTTCGGGATTAGGGCCGCCGCTGTCCGGGCTGTCTTGGACTGTGCCGGTGCGCCGCTGGTGGTGCAGCCTGCCGGGCTGGATCGGCCGCACCCGTTCCAGCATCAGATGCTGCTCGATGATGTCGCGGAGGTTGGATGCGTGGTCACCGCGTTCCCGCCTCAATCACTCGTGTCGCAGAAAGGGCTCCGGTACACGCGCTGGTTGAGCGCGGCTCTGTCTAGTGCGGTCGTGTTCGTCGAGGCCGGATTCCGGGGTTGCACGCTCGGAACCGCCAGTCACGCGCGTGAACTCGGGCGGCCGGTCTTCGCGATACCAGGGCCGGTTACCTCTCCCGCGTCGCGTGGCACCAACAACCTGATCCGTTGCGGTGCAGCCACTCTGGCTACGTCAGCGGCGGAGATCATTGCCATGCTACCGGCATGACGCGAACCTCTCGCTGGGCAAATCCAACCAACAATCTCAGGAGCGAAATCCGTTGAACGGCACAGCTATTCACAGTCAAGTTCAGTACGCGATCCGGCTGCCCAACAACCAGCTCTACCATGCCGAGCGCAGTGGTTACGTCAACATCGTCCATGACGAGGCGGTGATCTGGTCGCAGCGTGAGGAGGCCGACCGCGCCTTCGTCGCATTGCGCCGGAACGCGGTGTCGACCGGCACTGTCGAGGAGTTCGATGCCGGGGCCGCGGTGGTGCAGCGGACCGTGCTGGTGATCGGTCTGCCGTTCCAGGAGGTGTCGTGATGAATGCCGGGTACGGGCAGGTATTGACGATGACGCTCGGCGAGGTTCCAGCGCCGGTCGAGATCAGTGTTCGGATCACCGACAACTTTTCGGGCACAACAAATATCGAGCGCGAGGCCCGCGATCGTGTCCGGGCTGCGCTCTGCAATGCTGGCCATCGGTATCCGGGCGGCACGGTGGCCATGTCTGCGTCTCGCCCGCTACGCGGCTCGGCCGGTGACCTGGCACTGGCAGTCGCGATCGCAGGTGCGGACGGCACGGCCCCGACCAGCGTTGTGGCACGCACCGTGTTTCTGGGTGGTCTGGGGCTGGACGGTACCGTCCGATCGGTGCCCGGTATCGCGGCTGCGGTCGCTGCGCTGGAGCCGTCGGTGTGTGATCGGGTCGTGGTTCCCTCCGCGGTGATCGGTGAGCTGACCAAGAGCCGGGTACCGGTCTACACAGCGGCGAGCCTGACCGAGCTGATCGACGAGCTTTGTGGCACCCGTCGGATGCAGCCGCTCATGTTGCCCGGTGCGCTGCCGTCGACCGCGGTCGCGGTGCTGCGGGTGTGGCACCGTGTGTTCGAGATTGCCGCTGCGGGTGGGCATTCGATGACGATGACCGTCGGTTCGGAGGTGTCGACCACGCTACTGGGGTGGTATCTCCGTGGCATGGTTGGCGCCCTTCGCGGAACTGCATCATTCGGTGTCGATCCCGGCATTGATCGGTAACCTGCGTGTGCCGGGTGCGCTGACCCGCGCCCACGGCGGACTGCTGGTCATCGAGGACTATCCGCTGCTGTCGCGGGCGTTCTGGGAAGGCCTGCGGCCGGTGTTGGACGATCATGTCGTCCATATCGCTGGGGCGCAGGGGCTGGTGCGGTATCCCACTCGCTGTCAGCTGCTGCTGACCGCGCACGAATGCTCGGGGAATCACTCACCCGGCCGTTCCTGTTCGTGCCCGCCGTTTCCCGCAGATAGGTACCGTCGTCGTCGGGACCATCTCGGGTTCATGACTCCGCGTATCTCGCCGACCAGCTCGACCGGGATGCCGTGCTGGCTCGGTGGCCGTCGCAGTTGGTGCGGCGAGGTGCGTTCTCTCGGCGGGATGCGTGCGCGGTGTTATCGGTGGCCTGAACGGTGGCCGATCTGAGAGGGGCTGAGACTCCGACTCCCGAGGACGTCGAGCTGGCTGTTCAGCTGCACCGCCGGTCAAACGGATACCCTCAGACATGAGGTCCTACCGGTTTCTCGGTTCTGTATCTCATTTCCGCACAGCCTGTTTGATTACACAGGTTCGTCTTGTCGGCTAGGCGGGGCGGTGCATCCGGGTGGGCCGGTGGGCCGCGCCGACGCTACACCGGCGGCAGTCCTGTCCCGCCGCGAAAAGCGTGCGGCGGCACAGGACGAGCGTGCCGCCGGTGTGGGCGTGCGGCGGCCACCGGCCCACCCGCAGCACACCACTGCGGATTGAAAGTTGTTCCGCAGCAGACGATCCGGTTCCCTGATCGTCGCGGTGAATCCCGAGTCACTCGACGCGACTCATCTATACGCCGCGGTCACCAGTGTCTGACTCGAATCCTGCTCCGTGCGTGCATCTTCCGATTCGTCTGTCGAAGGAGTAGTTATGTCCAGACTGAGCAGGCCCGCGGCAGCGGCGCATCAGGAAGCCTGTCGCTTGGTCGATCTGGCTCGTGATTTGTCCGAGGACGAGAAGCAGTTCGTGCTGGAACACTACCAGGAGTCGATGCATCTCGATCAGGGCACCGACGGAATGTTCTTCATACCCTCGGCGCTGGCGCGGGCGATGGCCATCCATGTGGTCGGCACCCGCATCATCGACCTGGGTGCCGGGATCGGGCATCTGGGGTTCGCGTGCCGGAATCTGTTCGGCCACCGACACAATGGCGATCCGACGCCGGATCTGGTGTGTGTCGAGGCTAATCCTGATCTGGTCCGGGTCGGGATGAAGATCGTGCCCGAGGCGGTCTGGGTGTGCGCGGACATGTTCGAGTTGCCCGCGCGCGGTTTGCGGCAGTTCGATACCGCCATCGCGAACCCGCCCTACGGTCGTGCCTCCCGGACGGGCTCGGGGCCTGGGTATCGCGGGCGCCGGTTCGAGTATCACGCGATCGCTCTCGCTGCGCAGATCGCCCGGCACGGGGTGTTCCTGATCCCGCAGTCCTCGGCACCGTTCCGGTATTCCGGTATGCCCCATCTGGCTCCCGGCCCCAGGGACGAGGAGTACGAGCGGTTCGTAGCCAGGACCGGGATCCTGCTGGCTCCCTCTAAAGGGATCGATACCTCGCTGTGCGACAAAGACTGGCATCACCGCGTACCCCCGACCGAGGTCGCGCTCGCCGACTTCACCGACCCGGCCGTGCTTCGGCCCCACCGCCGTTCCCCGGTGCTGCGTGCCCTGACCGATCCCCTCCGATCTCTCGACTCGTGACCCGACCACGCCGTCACGACTACGCGAATGCGTGTATGACACGCGAGATCCCTATCCGCACAACCCTATTCAGGAGGTTGATCATGACTGTCCAGTTCACTGAAGATCACTACGTCAATCGCACCCCGGGAGGTTTCGCGTATACCGTCACCGATCCCGATGTCCCGGTGACCGGGTATGTGTTCGTCGATTTGTTCGTTCACGGCACCGGGGAGACGCTGGCGCCGTGGCCGGGTGTTCGGTTGCGGTTTTTCGATCTGTCGGTCTATGAGCACGATCTCGGTCAAACGGTCGCGACGGTAACCTTCTATCCCGAAGATCCCGAATCGGCTGGTGCCCGTGTTCCGTTCATCAGTTTCGGGGAGCCCGGCTGGCTGGTCGCGACGGTGTCGCACCGGGTCCAGGTCGCACCCGAGCATGTCCAGGAGGCCCTGGAGACGGTGATCACGGTGCTGGCGACCCAGATGCTCACCGACCGTCGGGTCACGGATTATTACCGCCGGATGACCGAGGACCGCGCCGACCAGGTGCGGCGTGCTTACGATCAAGCGCAGCTCACCGAGCAATGCCTGGCCGAGCAGTATCAGACGGCGCGCGTCGTCCGCGACACTGCCGACGCCGTGTATCGCCGGGTCTGCCAGGACGACAAGAAGTGAGCGTCGACCCCGATTACACGCAGTGGTCCCGGGCGATCCAGCACAGTCGCGCCGCCCGTGATCTGGGGTTCGAAGCGCTCGGGTTCGCCCGTGGCTACTGCGACGCGCGATGCGTCGGATCCGGGGAGGCGATCGCGTTCGCTATCGCCTTCGCGGTCCTGGTCGCCACCGGCGGCTCGCGGCCCTCCATCCATCGCGGATGGGCCAACTGGCGCGCCGGACGCGACCTCAACGCCTGGTAACCCCGTCATTCAGCAGGCCACGGCCCAGGTCCGCACGATCGCCAGCCGTGTTGTTACCAGCTGCGCGGCAATGGATTTCCTATTTCCGTCCTGTCGAAAGGATTGTTTCGATGTCTGTTCCCACCTGTATTCGCCACGCCGAGCTGTCGGACATGGTCGCGCTGCTCGAACGGCAGCAGGCCGCGAAGGTCGATCTGGTTGTGCCGGCCGCCGCGATCCACGCGCGGGAGGGTTTCCTCAAGTTGTCCGGGGTGCCGCCGGTGCTGGACGAGCGCGGGGTGACCGCAGTCGACGGCCGCTACCGGCCCACCAGTGCGGCCGACAGCCAGATCGCGGCCAAGCTCGAGATTCCCGGCCGATACCTGACCCGGCTGCGCGCCGATGAGCGCCTAGATCTGTACGACGCCAACGTCAACGGACTACTGCACGGCCTGCCAAGCATCGCCGAGGCCGACCAGCGTTCGTTTCTGCTCCGCTTGTTCACCGGGGATCCCGGCGGGGAGGGGGTGTTGCGGGCGTTTCTGTCGGATCGGTACGGGATGATCGACAACCTCGATGTGCTCACCGCGGTCCTGGACGGTATCCGCGCTGCGGACGCCGATGCCCGGATCCGGGACTGCGACCTGAGCGAGACCTCCATGCACTGCAAGGTCTACGCCCCCAAAGTGTCGGCGCTGGCACCGAATTTCCTTACCGGATACCGCAACCCCTTCGCCAACCCCGATCTGGAGGCCGACCGCCAGCGCGTGGCCAGCACCGTGGATTTCTGGCGGCCGCTCGCCGCCCGCGAGGGCCAAGGCTACCGACCCGGCAGCGAGCCGGTGGTGTTCGCCGGGTTCCGGTTCAGCAATTCCGAAACCGGGCACCATGCCCTGACCCTCAAACCTGAACTCGTGGTGCGGATCTGCGGCAACGGCCTGACCCTGCCGATATTCGCGCAGACACGTCGGCACCTGGGTGAGCGCCTCACCGACGACCCGCACCGATGGTCGCAGGACACCTACCGCAAGAAACTGGCCGTGATCACCGCCGAAACCCGCGACACCGTCACCGAATGGCTCTCCCCCGCCTTCCTGGCCGAGCAGGTCGCCGAGCTGGAGGAACGCGCTGCGGCCCCGGTGCGCGAGCCGGAGAAGACCTTGGAGGTGGTGTCCAAAAAGCTCGGGTTCACGGATACCGAACGCTCGGGCGTGCTGGCGCACTTCATCGCCGCTGGGCAGCTTTCGGCAGCCGGGATCGCCAACGCGGTCACCAGCTACTCGCAGACCGTGCCGGACCCTGCCCGCGCCGATGCCTTGGACGATCTAGCCCTGCCCGCAATGGCCCTTGTGTAACCCGCTATGACGTTGCCCCGCAACGAGTCCCATCACATCGAATGGAGGTTCATCTCATGACCGACACTGTTTCCCACACCGAATACACCCGCCTGAACTACTTCGGGGTCGCCGGACCGGCCACCGATCTCGACGAGGCGACCGCACACCGGTTGCGCCACGACAACGCGGATTGGAAGGGCCGCTACTGGCGCTATGCCCCGGTCACCGAGGACTCCGACCTGCTGCGTATCGAACCGGTCAACGTCGCCGGCCGCAGTAAGGATCCGCGATGACCGTGCCCACGGACCCGCGCCGGATCACCGAGGACGAACGCGAGATCGTCTCGCACGCTTTCGGTTTCCTGCACTGGCGCGACATGGTCGCCGCATTCGCCGCGCCGGTTCGCCGCCGGACCCCCTCGGCGCTCGCGGGTCGGCCCTCCCGCGCTGTGCGTAATCTCGACCCCATGCTCGTGCCGGTCCGGCGGCGGGCCTGGATGCGCGGTCCGCGCACCCGGTTACCGTCGGCCGCGGCGATCGTCGCCGCGTGTTCGCAGGTGATCGTCCCGTCAGGCGACAGCGAAATCCTCGATTCGGTCAGGGATTTAGCGACCTTGGCCATGCACGAGCACATCGCCGATCCCCGAGAGCCTGTCTCGCGCACACAGGTGGAGTTCCAGCACGACGAACTGATCGCCGCCCTCGACCGGCTCATCACCGCCGCACTCCCGATCTCCGCACGACGCGGCGCGCTGGTCCACACCGAGCCTCTCACCACGGTCATCGACCGGCTGGTGACGTTCGCGATCACCCGCGCGGTCATCGACCCTCAGCCTGCCACCGCCGAGTCCCGCGACCTGGATACCGCGATCGCGGACCTGATGGCCGGCTACGACCAGCTCGTCACCGACCTGGTCACCGGCCGCCGACGCCTGCCCCGCTACCAGAGCGTCCCCGCCACCTGAACACCCCTCTTTCACCCCCTCGGGCAGAGCCCGGCCAGTCGTTACCTGGCCGGGTTCTGCCATTCCACGATAGGAGAACACACGATGACAACCACCATCGACACACCCCATACCACCCCCGACCCGGACAGCGGCGCCCACGACTCCGGCGCCGACCGCGATTACCCGCAGCCCGAGGCCAAGTATCTGGATCCGAAAACCCTTGTGCTGGATGACAATGTCCGCGAGAACTTCACTCTCAGTGACTTCCCAGATGTGATCGCCTCCATCAAGGAGAACGGGGTCAAGATCGCGATTAAGGCATACCGCGAATCCGATGGCCGGATCATGGTGATCGAGGGCCAGTTGCGCCTGCTCATCGCTCTCGAGGCGGGGTGCACGCGGGTTCCGGTGTGGATCGAACCCGCCCCCGATGTGACCGCGAAGCAGCGCGCGGTCGCCCGGATCACCGAGCAGATCAACGCCAACGATCACCGAGTAGCACTCACCGAGGGTGACCGCGCGGGCGGGATCGCTGAGTTGCTCGATTTGGGAGTCTCGCTCACCCGCATCTCCAAATCTCTGACCATCAACAACCTGGATACGGTCCGCAAGTCCGGGCAGGTCGGCCACTCCCGCACCGCCCGCACCATGCTCGATGACAACCAGCTCATTCTGGATCACGCCGCGATCCTGGCCGAGTTCGACGCCATCGGCGACACCGCCGCGGTGCAGCAACTCCAGCGCGCTCACCGCACCACCTTCGTGCACGAGGCGTACCAGATCCGCCAGGAACGCCAGGAGGACCGCGATCGGCTCACCGCGAGCCTGCCGTACGCCGCCGCCGGGTTCGCCGTGGCGATCATGGAGCCGGAAACCTTCGGCCAGGACGCCCCGTACCTGCCCGCGAAGGATCTGGTCACCAGCGACGGCCAGGAGATCACCCCCGAACTCCTGCGCGGGAATCCCGACGGGTGGGTCGTGTACGTGACGCCCGGACCAGACCAGATCCTCGTGGACCGTGACACCGGTGAGGTGGTGGACCCCGACACGATCGACCCGGCCACCAAGGACCAGCCCGGCGCCGAACCCGGCGAGGGGTTGCGGCACGCGGACTCCGTCGAACATCGCGCGGTATGGGCGCCGAACTACTACCTGCCCACGGACCTGCTCGACACCAGTGGCTACCGCCTCGCCCCGGTCCCCGAGCCCGAACCCGCCGAGGTCCAATCCGATAGCCCTGTCACCGATTCCGAGTCGATCGGCAAGGAAGGGCCCTTGGTCGACGGACCGCCGCTCGCGGTCAGTGCCTCTGAGTCCACCCCTGTTCGCGATGAAGTCTCCGAGGCCCAACGTCAGGCCGAACTGGCCGAGCAGCGCGCGCTCGCCGAGCAGCGGCAGGCCGAACGGGAGGCCGCAGCCCGGGAAGCCAAGCGGTTGCAGGACCGTCACGACGCGCTGACCAAGAGGTTCACCGCCGCGACCAGCGCGCGCCTGGACTTCGTCCGCACGTTCGCCGAACGCGCGAGCGCTCCGACCTCGGCACAGCGGTTCCTGCTGGAAGCCACCGGCGTTCACGCTCTGAGCCTGGACAGCTACCAGCCCACCCACACCGCCCTGCAATGGCTCAGAATCCAGGGTAGCCGCCCCAGTCTGGCCGAAGCCGCCGTCAAAGCCCGCCCCGGCCGGTGCACGGTGATGCTACTGACCATCGTGTTCGCGGCCTACGAGGCACGTATCACCAAGGACGAGTGGGCGCATCACGACCCACGCACCAGCGCCTACCTGCATTTCCTCGCCGAACTGGGTTACGACCTGGCCGCGGTCGAACAAGCCGCCGCGGGCGACCTCGACCCCGCCACCCTCGACCCCGACGCATAACCCTTCCCCTCCGGGCGGTATCGGAACCAGGCGACTCCCAGGTTCCGATACCGCCCTTTGTCGTTCGGCCAGCCGTCATCGCCCCGTTTCAACCGGGAGGTGTTTCTTGTCTACCAATGATTTCCGTGATGCCGCCTTGCGGGCGGCAGCCCGGGGATGGTTCATATTCCCGCTGCGCCCCGGGAGGAAGACTCCCGCCGTCGCCGCGTGGCCGCAGTTCGCCACCACCGACCCTCACCGTATCTGCCGCTGGTGGGCGAGCCAGCCACGCCGCAATATCGGTATCGCGACCGGTCCCAGCGGCCTGTACGTGATCGACATCGACACCCATGACGAACCCGATCCCCTTGCCCGCCTTGCCCATCAGACAGGCGCACCACTGCCGGCCACGTTCACCGTGCGAACCCCACACGGCAAGCACCTGTATTTCCGTGCCCCCGCCGAACCCGAGTTGCGGCGGTGCACCGTCGGACGAATCGCGCCCGGGATCGACTCTCGCGGCGACGGCGGCTACATCGTCGCCCCCGGCTCGATCACCCCCGCCGGGCGATACAGGATCTGTCCCTTATACACATCTGACGCTGCCGACGAATAG
>NZ_JAGPOX010000029.1 GCF_019038435.1 Nocardia alni | reverse complement strand
CCGCTGCTTGCTCCTTCGTCGCCTACGCAGCGGTACCCGACCGACGCGCCGCGCCGAAAACCTCATTGTTATTGCCTTCGCCTAGGGGTTCCGGCGTACGGAGACGGTTCGCCGCTGGGCGCGTCGGTGGTTACGTTGGCGGGCATCGCACGGGGTGGTGGCCTGGCTCACCTGGCCGCTGCGCATGTGCTGATGGCAGGATTTAGACATGGCTGACAAGACCTCTACTGCCGCCGCTGGGCAAACCTCCTCGTCCGGGAAGGCGCCGACCACGCTGTGGGTCGAGCGGACCGGGACACGGCGCTATACCGGGCGCAGTTCGCGTGGGGCGGAGGTGCTGATCGGCTCGGATGGGGTGCCGGGGGTGTTCACTCCCGGTGAGTTGCTCAAGATCGCACTGGCCGCCTGCACCGGGATGAGCTCCGATTTCCCACTGTCGAACCGGCTGGGTGAGACCTACGACGCCACCATTCGTGTGTCCGGGGACGCCGATCGGGAGAGCGAGGTTTACCCGGAGCTGAACGAGATCATCGAACTGGACCTGTCCGAGCTCGACGAGGCCGGGCGACAGCGGCTGCTGGTGACCGTGCAGCGGGCCATCGACAAGGTGTGCACCGTGGGGCGCACGCTGAAGGCGGGGTCGGCGGTGAATTTGTCGTTCCAGGTCGATTCGTGAGCGAAACCGTCCGGCTCGGCGCGTGGGTGCACGGGCAGGTGCAGGGTGTGGGCTTTCGCTGGTGGACCCGGTCCCGGGCGCTCGAACTGGGTCTGGTCGGCTCGGCGCGTAACGCTCGCGACGGCCGGGTCCATGTCATAGCGGAGGGTCCGCGCGAGGGTTGCGAGAAATTGCTCGGGCTGCTGCGTTCCGGTACGACACCGGGTCGGGTAGAGCTGGTTGTGGAAGACTGGGGGGCCGCCCAGGGTGGGCTCTCGGGATTCGAGGAACGTTAGCAGGAGTCGGTCGGTTGGCAACGGAGCATCCGGGTATGGGGTCCTACCACCCCGACGAGACGGGCGGGCCCGAGGGCGATGAGCCGACCACCCGCATGAACAAGGACGAGAACCCCGGCGGCGCAGGTGAATTCACCGCGCAACCCAATCCGACGCTGCCCATGCCGGGGCAGCAACCATCGGAGCAGGCCGATCCCATCATCCCGCCGAGCCCGCTGGGAGGTCTAGGCTATCCGGAGCCCCAGACCCCGGATGTCGGCGGCACGGTCTATCCCCCTGCCGATCACCCCCAGGGCAGCATCCGGTTCCAGGAACCCGGCGTCACCCAGCCCCGCCCGCCGACGGTGGCCGAGGCGCGGGCCAGGGACAAGGCCCGCAAGCGTGCCGAGGAAGCCGAGCAGGCCGCCGCGGCGGCGTACGAGGCCAAGCGCAAGCGACGCAAGCGCACGCTCATCGGCGGCGCGGCGGTCGTCGGGGTTGCCGCGGTGGTGGGCGCGGGATATCTGGCATACGAAAACACCGCCCAGGACGTCACGGCCTACTGCGTCACCGACGACAACAATCAGCAGACCGTCGTCAACGACAACGACTGTGTGGCCGCGCAGGATTACGCCACCCGTACCGGCGTGTTCCACAGCGGGCTGCCGGCCATCTTCTTCTTCAACGGCCACCAGTACCGGTACTACTACGGCGGCACCAACAGCATGGGCCGCACGCCGGTCGGCGGCAGCTTCTCCGAGCCGTCGCACGCACGCGTATCGACCAGGAGCGGCACCGTGATTCGCGGCGGGCTCGGCTCGCACAGCGGCGGACACTCGGGGCGGTCCTAGGATGCGCCGAGTACGCGGCACTCCGCGAGCGAACTGGCAGCGGACCATCGCCGATCAGGGCCTGGTGTTCGGCTCACCCGGGCGCGAGGTCGACGGGCGCCCGCGGCCGTACTGGGACGAATCGGTGCACTACACCTTCGATCTGGACGAGATCCTCGCGCTGGAGGCACAGGTCGAGGTGCTGCACACCATGTGCCTGCACGCGGCCGAACAGGTCGTGCTGACCGAGCGATTCGCCGATTTCGGCCTGCCACAATGGAGTTGGGGCCCGATCACCGAATCGTGGCGTCGTAACGACCCGTATGTATACGGGCGCTTCGATCTGCGCTACGACGGGAGCGGCCCGGCGAAACTGCTGGAGTACAACGCCGATACGCCGACCTCGCTGCTGGAGGCGGCGATCGTGCAGTGGCACTGGCTCACCGATGCGCACTCCGGCGACGATCAATGGAATTCGTTGCACGAGAAACTCGTCGAACGCTGGGGTGAGATTCGCAAGAACCTGCCGACGAGCGACCTGCACTTCAGCTGGTCCTCGGCCGACGCCAGCGGTGAGGACAACGTCACCACCGCCTATATGCAGGAGACCGCCGCCGAGGCCGGATTCGACACGGTCGCACTGCCGATCGAGGAGATCGGCTGGGATACCGAACTCGAACGCTTCGTGGATCTGGCCGAGGCGCCGATCGACGCGATCTTCAAGCTGTACCCCTGGGAATGGGCCCTGGACGACGATTTCGGCAAGCAGGTCGTCGGCTCACTGCCGCAGACGATGTGGATCGAACCGCTGTGGAAGGCGTTGCTGTCGAACAAGGCCCTGCTCGCGGTGCTGTGGGAGATGTACCCCGGCCACCCGAATCTGTTGCCCGCCTACATCGATGACCCGCACGAGCTGACCGAGTACATCCGCAAGCCCAAGCTCGGCCGCGAGGGCGCCAATATGACGATCGTCGGCGCGGGCCTGGAAACCGCCACCGGCGGCGTCTACGGCGAGGAGGGCTACGTCTACCAGTTGCTCGATCCCCTACCGGATTTCGACGGCATGCGCCCGGTACTGGGCGCGTGGATCGTCGGTGATGCCGCCGCGGGCTTGGGCATCCGCGAGACCCCCGGCCTGATCACCGACGACAGCTCGACTTTCGTGCCCCATCGGATTCCGGCGACAGGCGATTAGGCCCGGCGTTCCGCGATGCGCTCCAGCAGTCGCTTGTGCACCGTGGGCGGGAGCATGCCGGTGACATCGCCACCGAACGTCGCGACCTCCTTGACCAGGGAGCTGGACAGATAGCTGTACACCGGATTGGTGGCGATGAAGTACGTGTCGACGCCCGACAGCTTGTTGTTCATCTGCGCCATCTGCATCTCGTAGCCGAGGTCGCCGACATCGCGCACCCCCTTGACGATGGCGGTGATCCCCTGCTCCCGGGCGAAGTCGACCGTCAGCCCGTACCAGGATTCCACGCGCACGTTGGGCAGATCCGCGGTGACCTCACGCAACATCTCGATGCGCTCGTCCACGCTGAACATGCCCTGCTTGTTCTTGTTGACCATCACTGTCACCACGACCTCGTCGAATTGCGCCGCTACGCGCGTGAAGACGTCGAGATGACCATTGGTTACCGGATCGAACGATCCCGGGCAGAGTGCACCAGCCATGATCGAACGCTAACAGTATGACCGGACTGAAACACCCACAGGCGCAAGCCGAGAAACCGGAAGGTGCCGACGACGGCGGTGACGAGGATGACCGCGATCGCGTCCGGAGCGCCGCCGATATGCGGGACGAGGACGTCGAGCAGCGCCAGCGCGGCCGACGTGATGCCCAGCCCTGCCAGGGCCAGCCCGCCGCCCTCGATCTGCGCGGTGAACCAACCGACCCGATCCGCGGCATGGAAGGTCAGGCGACGATGCAGTTCGTTTGCCAGGGCGGTGCTCACCACCGAACCGGTGAGATTGGCCAGTTGCGGGCCGCTGCCATAGAAGGCCATGAACAACAGGAAGTAGCCGATGTTGCTGAAACCGCCGACCAGGGCGAACCGGATCAACTGGGCGAGCCAGCGATCTCCGCGCAAGTAGACGCCGAGACGTCCGAGGGCGCCACGCACCCCGGCCACCGGGATCCGGGGAGCGGTGGTGCCATCGGACTCGGACTCGGGATTCACCTCCCCGCCCGGATGGGCCATATACGACACCATGCACATATCCGATCAACACCCCGAACACACAGTCCGGCCAATTTACCGCTCGGTAGACAAATCTATCACCAACCGGAGAGATTTCCTCCACTTGATTGTGTGGCATTGGAAACACCCGCCCGACACACCGTGTGTGAACCCCGGGTACGCGGTACCGAGAGGCACACTGGCTAACAACGGCATGTGTTCGCCGTGGCAGGTCGGCAGGAAAGTGGGGTAACCAGATGTACCGCGTATTCGAAGCCCTGGACGAGATGGTCGCGATCGTCGAAGAGGCGCGCGGCATCCCCCCGACCCGCAACTGCATCATTCCGCGTGGCGAGGTGCTCGAACTCCTGGACGACGTGCGCGAGGCCATCCCGGGCGAACTGGACGACGCGCAAGATGTGCTCGACCTGCGCGACAAGATCGTCGACGATGCCCGTGGCGCCGCCGACACCACGGTGAACGGCGCGAACGCCCAGGCCGAGCAGACCGTCACCGCCGCCCGCGACGAGGCCGACCGCCTGCTGGCCGACGCCAAGGCCCACGCCGACCGCATGGTGGCCGAGGCCCGCGCCCACGCCGACCACCTCGTCGCCACCGCCACCGCCGAGGCCGACCGCGTCGTCGCCGAGGGCAAGGCCGAATACGAGGCGCTGACAGGGCGGGCCCGCAGCGACTCGGAGCGGATGATCGCGGCCGGTCAGTCCTCCTACGAACGGTCGGTCGCCGAGGGCCTGTCCGAACAGGACCGGCTGGTGCAGCAGACCGAGGTGGTGCGGGCCGCACACGCCGAGTCGGCGCGGCTGATCGACTCCGCCCAGGCCGACGCCGACCGGCTACGCGAGGACTGCGACCGGTACGTCGACGGAAAACTCGCCGACTTCGAGGAGACCCTGCACAACGCCCTGCGCACGGTAGGCCGGGGCCGTCACCAACTGCGCACGGGCACGGGCGTGCCGGACTACGCGGGCGAATTCCGCCGGTAGACCCTCCATTTTGAATCGTCTCCGCAGGTCGCGTATCGTAGAGTGGTTGCCCGTCCAGCCCCTACACGTGAAGTGAGTTCATTCATGCCCGCCGACTCCGGTTCCGGTTCGCGTCGTCGCCTGATCGACGCGGGCTTCGTGCTGGACACCCGCAGCCTCGGTCGCAAGCCGGGGTCGATGAAAACCCTGCAGCGCACGGTGACCGTGCCGGACAAGATCGGGCTGGACTTGATCGCCGTCCCGGCCGGTTCCGAGGTCCGGCTGGATCTCACGTTGCAGTCGGTGTCGGAGGGGGTGCTGGTCATCGGATCGGCGACCGCGCCGGTGGCGGGGGAATGCTCGCGCTGCCTCGAATCGTTCACCGACGAGATCGAGTTACAGATCACGGAGCTGTTCGCCTATCCGGACAGCGCCACCGAGCAGACCACCGACGAGGACGAGATCCACCGCCTGATCGACGACATGATCGACCTGGAACCGGTGATCGTGGACGCCATCGGCCTGGAACTTCCGCTGCAGCCGCTCTGTGAGCCGGACTGCCCCGGATTGTGCTCCGAATGCGGTGTGCGGATGGCGATTGCGGGTTCCGATCACGGGCATGAGATACTGGACCCTCGCTGGGCCGGGCTTGCCAAATTTTCGGTCGAGTCCCCTGGCACCGGTGGCACCGCCGCCGAGCTCAATTAGACGTAGACAGGTTTCTTGTGGGCCGACTGGCCCGGCAAGTCCGAAAACAGAGGAGAAGTAGTCGTGGCCGTTCCGAAGCGCCGGATGTCTCGTGCCAACACCCGCTCGCGGCGCAGCCAGTGGAAGGCCACCGCGCCGACCCTGATCACCTGCCCCAACCGGGCGTGCGGCCAGAAGACCCTGCCGCACATCGCGTGCCCGAGCTGCGGTACGTACAAGGGCCGCCAGGTCACAGCCGCAGTCTGATGAGCAGGGCAGGGCAACCGTGACCGCCGGTAAGGACGGCGCGGACGCACCCGCAGTGGGTGAGTTCGCCGACCATACGAGCCTGCTCGGGGCGCTGGGCGTCGATGTGAACAAGGATCTGCTACGGCTGGCCCTCACCCATCGGTCTTTCGCGTACGAGAACGGTGGCCTGCCCACCAACGAACGCCTGGAGTTCCTGGGTGATTCGGTGCTCGGTCTGAGCATCACCGAACGCCTGTATCTCGAGCATCCGCACAAGTCCGAGGGTGAGCTGGCCAAGCTGCGCGCCAGCGTGGTCAATATGCATGCCCTGGCCGAGGTCGCCCGCAAACTCGGTGAGGGCGGTCTGGGCCGTCATCTGCTGCTCGGCAAGGGCGAGGAGATGACGGGCGGCCGCGACAAGCCGAGCATTCTGGCCGACGGCATGGAGTCTCTGCTCGGCGCGGTCCATCTCGAGCACGGCATCGAGGTCGCGCGCGGCGTCGTGCTGCGCCTGTTCGCCGACCTGCTCGAGCGCGGTCCCCGCATGGGCGCCGGACTGGACTGGAAGACGAGTCTGCAGGAGCTGACCGCCGAGCGTGGCATCGGCGTGCCCGCCTACGAGATCACCTCGACCGGCCCCGACCACGACAAGGAGTTCACCGCGACAGCGGTGATCGGTGGTCAGGCCTACGGCAAGGGTATCGGCCGGTCGAAGAAGGAAGCCGAACAGAAGGCAGCCGGCGCCGCCTGGCAAGCCCTGAACGAGGGGTAATGCCCGAACTTCCCGAGGTCGAGGTCGTCAGGCGCGGCCTGGCCGAGCATGTGGTCGGCCGCACAATCGAATCCGTCACGGTGAAACATCCCCGCTCGGTGCGTCGACATGTGCCCGGCGGGGATGATCTGTCCGCACAGCTCTCCGGGCTGCGGGTCGAGTCCGCCCAGCGGCGCGGCAAATTCCTCTGGCTGACCTTCGACGATCCCGGCACCTCGCTGGTGGTCCACCTCGGCATGAGCGGGCAGATGCTGGTGCAGCCCGGCGACGCGCCACTGGAGAAGCACGCGCATATCGTCGCCACCCTCGATACCGGCGCGCAGCTGCGCTTCGTCGATCAACGCACCTTCGGCGGGTGGGCGCTGTATCCGCTCGTCGAGGTCGACGGTACCGAGGTGCCCCTGGCCGTCGCGCATATCGCCCGCGATCCCCTGGACCCGCGTTTCGACGCCGACGCCGTGGTGCGGGTGTTGCGCGCCAAGCAGACGGATATCAAGCGCGTCCTGCTGGACCAGACCGTGGTCTCGGGTATCGGCAACATCTACGCCGACGAGGCCCTGTGGCGTGCGCGGATCCACGGTGAGCGCCTCGCCGCCAAGCTCACCCGCCCGGCCCTGCACGGTCTGCTCGGCGGGGTGCGCACGGTGATGTCGGAGGCGCTGAGCGCGGGCGGTACCTCCTTCGACGCGCTGTACGTCAATGTGAACGGCCAATCCGGCTATTTCGAGCGCTCCTTGGCCGCCTACGGTCGTGAGGACGAACCGTGCCGCCGCTGCGGCGCGCCGATCCGCCGGGAGAAGTTCATGAACCGCTCGTCCTACTCCTGTCCCCGCTGTCAGCCCAGACCGCGACCGTAGCGATGACGGATCCGGTTGCGGCACTGCGGGAGATCGCGTTCTGGATGGAACGCCAGCGGGCGCAGTCGCATCGGGTCAAGGCCTATCGACGGGCCGCCGACGCCGTGGCCGCCCTGTCCGACGAGCGGTACGCCGAAATCCGCGAATCCGGGAAATGGCAGGATATTTCGGGCATCGGCCCGAAGACCGCCGCCGTCATCGCGCAGGCCTGCGCCGGGCAGGTGCCCGAGAAGTTGAGCGAACTGCGTTCGGCCGCACAGCCGATCGCGCCGGAGGGCGCCGCACTGCGCACCCTGCTGCGCGGCGATCTGCACACCCACTCGAACTGGTCCGACGGCGGTGCGCCGATCGAGGAGATGATGCGCACCGCGATGGTGCTGGGCCACGAATACTGTGCGCTGACCGATCATTCGCCGCGCCTGACCGTCGCCAACGGCCTGTCCGCCGACCGGCTGCGCCGCCAGCTGGACCTGGTCGCCGAGCTGAACGAGCAGTTGGCGCCGTTCCGGATCCTCACCGCCATCGAGGTCGACATCCTCGACGACGGCGCCCTCGATCAGCGCGAGGATCTGCTGGCCGAGCTGGATATCGTTGTGGCCAGCGTCCATTCGCATCTACGGGCCGACAGCGCGACGATGACCAAGCGCATGGTGTACGCGGTGGCGAACCCACACGTGGACATCCTCGGCCACTGCACCGGACGGCTCGTGGAGGGTGAACGCGGCACCCGCCCGGAATCGGAATTCGACGCCGAGGTGGTCTTCGAAGCCTGCCGCCGCTACGGCACCGCCGTTGAGATCAACAGCCGCCCCGAACGCCGCGACCCACCCAGCCGCCTGATTCGCCTGGCCGTCGACATGGACTGCCACTTCTCCATCGACACCGACGCCCACGCCCCCGGCCAATTGGATTGGCAGAGTTACGGATGCGCCCGCGCCCTGGCGAACGGAGTCGACCCGGACCGCGTCATCAACACCTGGCCCCTGGAACGGTTACTCGCCTTCGCCCAGTCCTGAGCGCGTGTCGGCGCGCCCGTCAGGACTTCAGCAGCAGCACCAGTCCGAGCGTAAGCATGATCAGCGCGATGCCGGAATCCAGTACCCGCCAGGCGGTTCGGCGAGCGAACAGCGGGCCGAGCAGGCGAGCGCCGTAGCCGAGGGTGAAGAACCACGCGATGCTGCCCGTCATCGCGCCCAGTGCCAGGAACCAGCGGTTCGGACCCGCGTAGGTGCTGGCGAACGAGCCCAGCAGGACCACGGTGTCCAGGTATACGTGCGGGTTCAGCCAGGTCAGAGCCAGACAGGTGAGCACGGTCGCACCGAGCGCCACCGAGGCCTCGCCCGACTTATCGGCGAGGGCCGTAGGTGCGGCCGCCCGGCGCGCTGCCAATACCCCGTACCCGAGCAGGAACGCGGCCCCGGCGTAGCGGGCCACCACCAGAACCATAGGGGCCGAGTGAATCACCACGCCGAGCCCGGCCACGCCCGCCGTGATCAGCACCACGTCCGACAGCGCGCACACCGCGACGACGGCCAGCACATGCTCCCGGCGGATCCCCTGCCGCAGCACGAACGCATTCTGCGCACCGATCACCACAATCAGAGAGAACCCGAAACCCAGGCCGGACAGGGCCGCCACCGCGGCCGATTCCACATTCACGGGATCAACGCTAGGACGGCATCCCGAAGCAGACCAGCTAATGTTTTTCAACTATCATTATAATCTCTTAATATGGATCTCCAGCTGGATCAGCTTCGCGCGCTCGACGCCGCGGTGGCCGAGGGCACCCTCGAGGCCGCGGCCCGGCATCTGCGCGTCACCCCCTCGGCGGTCAGCCAGCGGATCAAGGCGCTCGAGGGCGCGGTGGGCCGGATTCTGCTGCAACGCACGAAACCGGTGCGGCCCACCGAATCCGGACTGGCCGTGCTGCGGCTGGCCCGGCAGATCGAGTTGCTCACCGGCGATACCGCGCGCGAACTCGGCTTCGGCACAGCGGAATCCGATGACGCCGACGCCGTGGACCGCAGGCCCGTGCGCATTCCGATCGCCGTCAACGCCGACTCACTGGAGACCTGGGTGATGCCCGCGCTGGGTCGCGGCGCGGCCGGCGTCTGCTACGAAATTCACCGCGAGGACGAGGAATACACCACCCGGCTGCTGCGCGACGGCACGGTCATGGCGGCGATCACCGCCACCGCCGAGCCGGTACCCGGCTGCTCGGTGCGACGTCTGGGCGCGATGCGGTACCGGCCGATGGGCGCTGCGAAGTTCGTCCACACCTGGTTCCCGGACGGCGCGACCGCGCGGGCCTTCGCGGCGGCCCCGGTAGTGATGTTCGACCGCAAGGACGAGTTGCAGGACCGCCTGATGCGCCACCGCACCCGCCGCCCGGTGAACCCGCCCCGCCACTACATCCCGGCGACCTCCGGCTACGCCGAGGCTGTACGCCTGGGTCTGGGCTGGGGCATGCTGCCCGACCTGCAGTCCGAGACGGCCCGGTACGCCCAAGAATTGGTCCGCATCGACGAGGCCCTGTATATCGATGTCGCCCTGTATTGGCAACAGTGGCGACTGGACTCCCCTGCCCTCACCGCGGTCGCCGAGACCATCGCGGCGACCGCCGCAGCCGCACTGCGCTGAGGGTTGTCCACGCCGGGAGTTTCGCTGTCATCGTGTCGCCATATTCACGAGTATGGCCAGGCCGAACAGCGTCACGAGGACCGACGGAACCACACCTATCACGGCCAGCGGTTTACCCCGCCGATGTCCGACGCAGCCCACGATCGCCAGGGCGAGCCCGACCAGGCCCAGGGGCCTGCGCATCGGAATTTCGCTCACGATTCGTAGTCGGCCGTCTCGATGCGGGTTTCGCCGTAGCGGCGCGGCTTGTCCGGGGAAAACTCCTTGGGCCAGTCGGTTTCTGGAGAGCGGGTAGATCGCTCGAGGACGACCAGCGCGCCCCGATGCAGCCAGCCGTTACCGGCCATGGCGTTCAGGTCGGCGACGATATCGGCGCCATCCAGGGCGTACGGCGGATCGGAGAGCACCAGGTCGTAGGGTTCACCCGTCCCACCGGCAAGCGTGGAAGACACCGTGCCCAGCCGCAATTCGGCGCCGGGCAGCGCGAGATCGGTGATATTGCCACGCACCACCGCGGCGGCCTTGCGATCGGATTCGACCAGCAGGGCGTGGGCTGCCCCGCGGGACAACGCCTCGAGGCCGAGCGCACCCGATCCCGCGTACAGGTCGAGCACCCGGATGCCACCGAAATCCATTCGGGCGCACAGCATGCTGAACAGCGCCTCACGCACCCGGTCCGACGTGGGGCGAGTCCCGGCGGGCGGCACCCGCAGCCGCCGCCCGCCCACGACCCCGGCGACGATACGGGTCATCTGCTCGTACCTACGGGACGCACCAGCGCGCCCACCCTGGACCGGAGCGTCCCGGCCAACACTGTCCGCAGGACCGACTGTGTTCCGTTCACTCCGCCGCGGTCTCGTTCAGACGCACGTCCACCAGCAGATCTCCACCCTCGACCTGCTGTACCTTGCCGATCGCGATGCGCGCGACGGTTCCGGCGCGGGGCGCGGTGATGGCGGCCTCCATCTTCATCGCCTCGATGGTGCCGATGGTGTCGCCGGCGGCGATGGTGTCGCCCTCGGACACGGACAGCGTCACCGCACCCGCAAATGGCGCGGCGATATGACCGGGATTGGAGCGATCGGCCTTCTCAGCGGTGGGGACCTCGCTGGCGATCGAGCGGTCGCGCACCGTGATCGGCCGCAGCTGGCCGTTCAGGATGCACATCACCGTGCGCATACCGCGCTCGTCGGGCTCGGAGATGGCCTCTAGCCCGATCAGCAGCGTGACGCCCTTCTCGAGCTGTACTCGATGTTCCTCGCCGTGCCGCAGGCCGTAGAAGAACTGGTTGGCCGACAGACCCGAGGTGTCGCCGAATTTCTCCTGGTGCGCGGTGAATTCAGCGGTCGGACCGGGGAACAGCAAGCGGTTCAGCGTATCCCGCCGCTGCGCGGGGTCGCCGTTCAGCGCCGCGGATTCCTTTGCGGACAGCGACGTCTCGGGCTTGGCCGGACCGCGACCCTCCAGCGCCCGGGTACGGAACGGTTCGGGCCAGCCACCCGCTGGTGTGCCCAGTTCCCCACGCAGGAAACCGATCACCGAGTCCGGAATGTCGAAACGAGCCGGATCCGCAGCGAAATCATCCACCGAAATAC
The DNA here is from genome assembly GCF_019038435.1 of Nocardia alni. Classification (GTDB taxonomy): domain Bacteria; phylum Actinomycetota; class Actinomycetes; order Mycobacteriales; family Mycobacteriaceae; genus Nocardia; species Nocardia alni. The sequence goes on along the minus strand of NZ_JAGPOX010000029.1, from coordinate 61,277 downwards.
CCGAACCCACCAACGACAACGCTAGATCGCCGACCACCTTCGAGGACGGCGTCACCTTCACCAGCCGGCCCAGCAACCGATCCGCCGCCGCGTACTTCGCCTCGACCTCTTCGAACCGGTCACCCAGCCCCAAAGCAATGGCCTGCTGCCGCAGATTCGACAACTGCCCACCCGGAATCTCGTGCTCGTACACCCGCCCCGTCGGCCCCGGCAGCCCGGACTCGAACGGCGCGTACACCTTCCGCAACGCCTCCCAGTACGGCTCCAGATCGCAGACGTTCCGCAGGTTCAAACCGCTGTCGTACGGTGAATTCGCCGCCGCCGCAACAATCGCCGACAGCGCGGGCTGAGAGGTGGTGCCCGCCATCGGCGCCGACGCACCGTCCACCGCATCCGCTCCGGCCTGCCACGCAGCCAAATACGTAGCCAACTGCCCGCCCGGAGTATCGTGGGTATGCACGTGCACGGGCAGATCGAAGTTCTCACGCAGCGCGGTCACCAGGGTGTGCGCCGCGGGTGCGCGCAGCAGCCCGGCCATATCCTTGATGCCGATGACGTGCGCGCCCGCGTCGACGATCTGCTCGGCGAGCTTGAGGTAGTAGTCCAGCGTGTAGAGGTTCTCGTCCGGGTTGGACAGATCACCGGTGTAGCTCATCGCGACTTCGGCCACGGCCGTACCCGTTTCGCGCACCGCATCGATGGCCGGCCGCATCTGGTCGACATTGTTGAGCGCGTCGAAGATGCGGAAGATATCGATACCTGTCGCGGTCGCCTCGGCGACGAACGCGCGCGTGACCTGTTCCGGATACGGCGTGTACCCGACAGTGTTGCGCCCGCGCAGCAGCATCTGCAGACAGATGTTGGGAACCGCCTCGCGCAGCGCGGCCAGGCGCTCCCACGGATCCTCGTGCAGGAACCGCAGCGCCACATCGTACGTCGCGCCGCCCCAGCATTCGATCGACAGCAGCTCCGGCGTCATCCGCGCCACATGCCCGGCGACCTGCAGCAGACTGTCGGTCCGCACGCGGGTCGCCAGCAGCGACTGATGCGCGTCACGGAAGGTGGTGTCGGTGACGGCGATCGCCCGCTGCTGCCGCAGCGCCTGCGCGAAAGCCTCTGGGCCCGAACGCAACAGCCGCTGGCGCGAACCGTCGGGCGGCTGCGTGCTCAGGTCCAGCGCGGGCAGCTTGTCGTGCGGGTAGACCGCGGTCGGCCGCGCACCGTGCGGCTTGTTGACCGTGATATCGGCCAGGTAGCTCAGGATCTTGGTGCCGCGGTCCGCGGAGCCGCGCTGGGTCATCAGATGTGGGCGCTCGTCGATGAACGAGGTGGTGATCCGCCCGGCCCGGAAATCCGGATCGTCCAGTACCGCTTGCAGGAACGGGATATTCGTCGACACGCCGCGAATCCGGAACTCCGCCACCGCACGCCGGGCCCGCGCCACGGCGGCGTCGAAATCCCGCCCGCGGCAGGTGAGTTTGACGAGCATCGAGTCGAAGTGCGCGGCGACCTCCGCACCGAGGTTGGCTCCGCCGTCCAGGCGGATGCCGCTGCCGCCCGGGCTGCGGTAGGCGGTGATGCGGCCGGTGTCGGGCCGGAAGCCGTTGGCCGGATCCTCGGTGGTGATCCGGCACTGCAGGGCCGCGCCCCGGATGCTGACCGATTCCTGGCTCAGGCCCAGATCGTCCAGGGTCTCACCGGCCGCGATCCGCAGCTGCGCCTGCACCAGATCCACATCGGTGATCTCCTCGGTCACCGTGTGCTCCACCTGGATTCGCGGATTCATCTCGATGAACACGTGATTGCCGCGCTCGTCCAGCAGGAATTCCACGGTGCCCGCGCAGCTGTACCCGATCTGGCGGGCAAAAGCCACCGCGTCGCCACAAATCCGCTCCCGCAGCGCGGGATCCAGATTCGGCGCCGGCGCCAACTCGATCACCTTCTGATGCCGCCGCTGCAACGAACAATCCCGCTCGAACAAATGCATGACGTTGCCCTGTTGATCAGCCAGGATCTGCACCTCGATATGACGAGGATTGATCACCGCCTGCTCCAGGAACACCGTCGCATCCCCGAACGCCGACTCCGCCTCACGCATCGCGGCCTCGATCGACTCACGCAGCTGCGCGGGCTCGGCGACCCGGCGCATTCCGCGCCCGCCGCCACCCGCGACGGCCTTGACGAAGACCGGGAAGTGCATCGCCTCGGAGGCTGCCACCAACTCGTCCACGTCCGCCGAGGGCGCGCTGGAGTTCAGCACGGGCAGCCCGGCCTCGCGGGCGGCCGCGATCGCGCGCGCCTTGTTACCGGTCAGTTCCAGCACGTCGGACGCGGGGCCGATGAAAGTGATGCCCTCGCGGGCGCACGCCGCGGCCAGATCCGGGTTCTCCGACAGGAAGCCGTAGCCGGGGTATACCGCGTCGGCGCCGGCGGTCCTGGCGGCCTTGATGATCTCCTCGATCGACAGATACGCCCGCACCGGGTGGCCGGGAACACCGATCTGGTATGCCTCGTCGGCCTTGAGCCGATGCACCGAGTTACGATCCTCGTAGGGGAACACCGCGACTGTCCCGACACCGAGTTCGTAGGCGGCACGGAACGCTCGGATGGCGATTTCCCCGCGATTGGCGACCAGTACTTTGGAGAACATTCGATAACCGTACATGCCGGTCAGGGGCGGTCGAAAATCGAATGCGAATTTACACTCAATTGCCAATACATACCTGCCGGACTGCGAATTTTGCGTATTTCTTTCACTTTCGGCTCCGGGCATGCGCTTTTATGATCCCTGCATACTTTTGGCCGTTTGTCCAGTTGCAGATCCCCTGGCAGCGGGCCGAAAACCGTTCCCGGCGAACGGGTCTGGAGTGATCACCGGACGACACCGCGTTCGGTGAGATCAGCGCCCACCCGCTCACCAACCATAGCGTGCAATGGTGAGATTGCCATTGCCGCGCAGACGTCAACCCGGGTGCCCAGAGTTGATCTCCGCTACTTCCCCGGAAACCTCGCGCGACGAGTCGGCCGCCACCGCCGCTCCGACATGCGGCAGACCCGTCCAACATGATCATCCTTCGCATGCTACGCATCGGTAGCACTACCCGAAGTACCTCGCAGTATCAGATTTTTCACGACAGCAACGACCGTACTGCAATGATTGCGAAGCCCTGTGGGTACCATCACCACGTGCGCAAGATGTATGCGGGTGCCCGACTACGGCGATTGCGCGAGGAACGTCGGATGACCCAGGCAGCCCTGGCCAAGTCCCTCGAGTTGTCGCCCAGCTATCTCAACCAGCTCGAGCGTGATCAGCGCCCCCTGACCATTCCGGTTCTGCTGAAGCTGAATTCGACCTTCGACCTGGACGTGCAGTTCTTCGCCGCCGATTCCGACGCGCGCCTGGTATCGGACCTGCACGAGGTGCTGGTCGAGGCCGCGGGCGGCACCGCGCCCCCGGCCGCCGAGGTGGAGGATCTGGCCACGCGGCTGCCCGAGGTCGCCAAGACCATCGTCGGCATGCACCGGCGCCTGCGCGCGGCCACCGACCAGTTGGATCTGTTGTCCTCCAAGGTCGCCACGCCGACCGGCGCGCCCGGCGTGCCGATGCCGTACGAGGATGTGCGCGACTTCTTCTACGATCACCACAATCACATCGCGCAGCTGGACCTGGCCGCCGAGCACCTGTTCGAGGAGTCCGGCCTGACCATCGGCTCACTGGACCGTCAACTGGCCCGGGTCGCAGAGGAGCGAGCACGGGTGACCGTACTGGTGCGCGGCGACGGCGCCGATCCGGGAATCCCCAAGCGCCACTACGATCCCGAGACCCGCACCCTCACCCTGGCCCGGCGGCTGCGGCCCGGGCAGCGCGCCTTCCAGATCGCCACCACGCTGGGCTTTCTGCTGTACGGCCCGATGCTGGACGAGATACTGGCCGGGACGCCATCCCTCTCCGGTGAATCGCGCGCGCTGGCGCGGGTCGGGCTGGCCAACTACTTCGCCGGCGCGCTGGTCCTGCCGTACGGGAAGTTCCTGCGCTCGGCCGAGGAGTTGCACTACGACATCGACCTGCTCGGCCTGCGTTTCGAGGTGGGTTTCGAGACCGTGTGCCACCGCCTGAGCACGTTGCAGCGGCAGGGGCAGCGCGGGGTTCCCTTCTTCTTCGTGCGCACCGACCGCGCGGGCAATATCTCCAAACGCCAGTCCGCCACCGCATTCCACTTCTCCCGCGTCGGCGGCAGCTGCCCGCTGTGGGTGGTGCACGAGGCGTTCGCGAATCCCGGCCGGGTGCTGACCCAGGTCGCGTCCATGCCGGACGGGCGCCGCTACCTGTGGGTCGCGCGCACCACCACCCCGTCGTCGCGCGGGTTCGGCACGGCGAGCAAGGAATTCGCGATCGGGCTGGGCTGCGATATCGAATACGCCGACCGCCTGGCGTATTCGAGCGGCCTACAGCTGGACGACCCTACCGCCGCGGTCCCGATCGGGGCGGGCTGCAAGGTCTGCGAGCGCTCCTCCTGTCCGCAACGCGCCTTCCCGCAGATCGGCCGGCCCCTGGCGGTCACCGAAACCACCTCGATCGACCTCCCTTACCCGCGCGCGACGGGCTAGCCGACTAGAGCTGAGCCCACACCGATTTCGTCTGCAGGTAGGCGTCGACGCCCGAGTGACCGAACTCGTGGCCCCAGCCGGACTGCTTGTACCCGCCGAACGGCACGTCGTGATCGAAGACCAACTGGCAGTTGAGTGTTACCGTCCCTGCCTGCAGTCGCTTCGCGAGGCGATGCGCGCGGGCGAGGTTCGTGGTCCAGACCGTGGCGGCCAGCCCGTAGGTCGAGTCGTTGGCCATTGCCACGGCCTCGTCGTCGTCATCGAACGGCAGGATCGTCACCACCGGGCCGAAGATCTCCTGCTGGTAGAGCCGCATGGCCGGATCGACGTTGGTGAGCACGGTCGGGTGGACGAAATATCCGCGCCGGTCGAGCCGATGGCCACCGGTGACCACCTCGACGCCGTCCCGCTTACCCTCGTCGATGAAGCCCATCACGCGCGTGAGCTGCTTCTGGCTGATGAGCGGGCCGATATTGCTGCCCTCCTCCTGCGGGCCGCCCAGCTTCAGCGAATTCGCGATCGTCGCGATACCTTCCACGACCTGGTCGTAGACACCGCGCTGGACGAAGATCCGCGAGCCGCACACGCAGCCCTGGCCGGAGTGCACGAAGATGCCCATCGCCGCCATCATGATCGCCATGTTCAGATCGGCGTCGTCGTAGATCAGCACCGGCGACTTCCCGCCGAGTTCCAGCATGACCTTCTTCAGATTCCCGGACGCGGCCTGCACGATGTGCTTACCGACCTCGGTCGAGCCGGTGAAGGCGATCTTCTCCACATCAGGATGCGCGGTCAGCGCGGCCCCTGCGGTGTGGCCGTATCCGAGCAGGAGGTTCACCACACCGTCGGGCACGCCGGCCTCGGCGATGATCTTCTCGAGGAGCACGGCCGACAGCGGCGTTTCCTCGGCCGGTTTGACGACACTGCTGCATCCCGCGGCCAGGGCGGGCGCGATCTTGCCGCACGCGTTGAAGACCGGCCCGTTCCACGGGAAGATCAGCCCCACAACGCCGTATGGCTCCTTGAGGGTGTAGGCGTGCATCTCGGCGAACGTGCCCGACACCCCGCCCTGCATCTGCACCTCGTGCGCGGTGCCGTTGAGTTTGGTGCACCACCCGGCGTAGTAGCGGAAGAATTCGGCGCAGCTGGGGACGATCATCTTGGCCTGTGCCAGCGGCATCCCGGTATTCAGCGAATCGAGCTGGGCCAGCTCGTCGGTGTGCTCGTCCATCAGATCGGCGATGCGCCACATGATCTTCGCTCGCTCGCGCGCGGCCATGCCGTGCCAGGCTCCCGCCTCGAAGGACGACCGTGCGCGCGCCACGGCGTCGTCGACGGCCTGCTCCCCGCAATCGGTGAATTCGGTGATCTGCTCCTCCGTCACCGGATCGATGACCGGAATGACCTCGCCCTTGCCGGGGCGCTTGCGAATCTCGTCCAATACCGACTGCAGTGCCATCGTGGATGCCTTCCTCAACTCTGGGTACCACCGAGAGTAACTCGGTTACCTCCTCATGAGAATGGCATTTCCAGATATTGCATAGATCATTCACAACGCCGCTGCGTTACCTGGGCGAACCCGTCAGGGTTCGACCCGGCCGGTCCGGGTCGCACCGGCCGAGGCCGCGACCACACAGGCGATCCCCGCCCACTGCGGCAGATTCATCGCCTGGCTCAGCACGGTCAGCCCGGCGACGGCCGCGACGGCGGGTTCGAGGCTCATGAGCACCCCGAACACCCGGGGCGGGATCCGGCGCAGCGCCTCCAGCTCGACGGAGTACGGCACCACCGAGGACAGCATCGCGACGCCGAATCCGGCCGCCAGCACCCCCGGATGCAACAGGGCCGTGCCCGCACCCGCAATGCCGACCGGGGCCATGAGCACCCCGCCGAAGGCCATGCCCAGCGCCAGTCCGCCACCACCGCTGGTCTTCTCGCCGAGGCGCGCACCCAACAGGATGTACAAGGCCCAGCCCACCGCCGCACCGAGCGCGAACAGCACCCCCGTCCACGGCACATGCCCCGCGGACCTGGTCAGCAGTAAAACGCCACCACCGGCCAGCACCGCCCAGACCGGGTCGACCCACCGCCGCGAACCGGCCAGCGCGACCGCCAGCGGGCCGAGGAATTCGATCGTCACCGCCATACCGAGCGGGATCCGGTCGATCGCCTCGTAGAAGGACAGATTCATCAGCGACAGAACCGCCCCGTAGCCGAGCACCACCGGCAACGCCCGGCGCTCGATCCGCAGGGAGGACCGCCACAGCACCAGCAGCACACCGCCGGAGAAGAACAGCCGCAGGCTCACCGCCCCGGCGGGCCCGGTCGCCGCGAACAGCTCGGTAGCCAGCGCCGCGCCGATCTGCACGCTGACGATCCCCGCCAGCACCAGCAGCGTCGGCGGCATCCCGCCGACCCCCTGCCAGACCGGCACCCGCGCGAAAACCCACGGCAGCGACACCCTGCGCGCCCGTCCGAAATCAATCGCAACCACGGAACTCCCACGCTCCTTCACACTCACTGCCGTTCGCCCCCGCCGAATCGAGATCCCGAAGCAGGATCCCACCGACCACCGACAAGTTTCCAGTTCGACGCGTTGGATACGGTCGGCAAGACCGACCGGGTACGTAAGAAGCTCCGGAAGGTGTACGACCGGACCGGGCAGCTGGCACAGGTCGGCAAGGTCGCGGAAATGCGCGAACGGATCCGGCCAATGGTTGACGCAACGAGGTAGAGGAGTCGAAACCGTGCGAATCGGTGTGACCGGACACATGAACCTCACCGCGGATACGGCACCGCTGGTGTACGCGGAGATCACCCGGCAGATCACCGCGGCGGGTCAGGCCGACGACGTGGTCGGAGTGAGTTGCATTGCCCGGGGAGCTGATTCGGTGTTCGCTCAGGCCGTGCTCGATGCAGGCGGCCGGTTGGAAGTTGTGCTGCCCTCGCGGAACTACCGGGAGCGGAAGGTGAAGCCAGATCACGCGCCGGTGTTCGATGAGTTGCTGAAGCGGGCGGACACCGTGCGGGTGATGGACTTCGACGAGGCCGGCGTGGAAGCGTACGAGGCCGCGAATGAGGCTGTGGTCGGGTCCTGTGATCGGTTGATCGCCGTGTGGGACGGGCAGGCTGGCGAGCGTAGTGGCACCGGCAGCGTGGTTGCGTTGGCGCGGGAGCGCGGTTTGCCGGTGGAGATTGTGTGGCCGGAGGGCGCTCAGCGCGCGTGATGTGACCGCTAGGACTTGGCCAGGTACTCCAGACGCTCGCCGTCCACCGCCGCGTGCATCATCGTCGCCAGGCCCGGATGCTTCTTCAGCCCCGGGTCCGCCTCGACGACCTCCCGGGCCAGTTCCTGGGCCGCGGTGATCACCTCGAGGTCGTCCAGCAGCGACAGCAGGCGCAGGCTGCGGGCCGTGCCGGACTGGGCCGAGCCCAGCACATCGCCCTCGCGGCGCTGGCGCAGATCGAGCACCGACAGCTCGAAGCCGTCGAGGGTGCCCGCGACGGCTTCCAGCCGGGCCATCGCGCCGCCCATCGGGGAGGTCTCGGTGATCAGCAGGCACAGACCGGGATGCTTACCGCGCCCGACCCGCCCACGCAGCTGGTGCAATTGGCTGACGCCGAAGCGATCGGCGTCCACGATCACCATGACCGTCGCATTGGGCACATCCACGCCGACCTCGACGACCGTCGTGCAGATCAGCACGTCGATCTCGCCGGCGTTGAACGCGCGCATCACCGCGTCCTTCTCGTCACTGGGCAGGCGGCCGTGCAGCAGCCCTACCCGAAGCTCGGACAGCGCACCGGCACTCAGCGTCTCGAAGACGTCCTTGGCCGCGTGGGTGGTCGGTCCCTCCTTCTCCTCCTCCGATTTACCCTTGCGCCCCTTGCCTTTTCCGTTCTCCTCTTCCTCGCCGATGCGCGAGCACACCACATACGCCTGCCGCCCCGCGGCGACCTCCTCGCGGATCCGCTCCCAGGCCCGGTCCACCCAGCTCGGATGCATCTTGGCGGGCACGACCCTGGTGGCGATCGGTGAGCGACCACGGGGCAGTTCGGTCAGCGTCGAGGTTTCCAGATCGCCGAGCGTGGTCATGGCGATGGTGCGTGGAATCGGGGTCGCGGTCATCACCAGCAGATGCGGGCTCGCGCCGCCCTTGGCCTTGGCGCGCAACGCGTCTCGTTGCTCGACGCCGAAGCGGTGCTGTTCGTCGACGATCACCATGCCCAGGTCGAAGAACTCGACCGAGTCCTGGATCAGCGCGTGCGTGCCGATCACGATCCCGGCCTCGCCGGTCATCGCGTCCAGCAGCGCCGCCTTCTTCGCGCCCGCCGACATCGACCCGGTCACCAGCACTATTTTCGTGGCGTTGTCCGCGGCGCCCAGTTCCCCGGCGGCGCCCAGGTCGCCGAGCATGCCGGACAGCGAGCGATAGTGCTGGGCGGCAAGCACTTCGGTCGGTGCCAGCAACGCGCACTGCTGGCCGGCGTCGACTACCTGGAGCATCGCGTGCAGCGCGGCAATGGTCTTGCCCGAGCCGACCTCACCCTGCAACAGCCGGTGCATCGGATGCGGGCGTGAGAGGTCCCCGGAGATTTCGGCGATCACCTGCTTCTGCCCGGCAGTCAGCTCGAACGGCAGGCGCTCGTCGAAATCCGCGGCGATACCGTCGGTTCGGGGCTTGCACGCCCGCGCGATACGCCCCGCGGCGTCGTGCCTGCGCTCGGCGAGCACCAGCTGCAACGCCAGCGCCTCGTCGAAACGCAGGCGCTCCCTGGCCTGTTCGATATCGGACTTGTGCTCGGGCAGATGGATCAGGCGCAGTGCGTCGGACGCCGCGAGCAGTCCGCGATCCTGGCGAAGATCCTGCGGCAGTGGGTCATCGATCGGATCGAGCTGGTCGAGCACCTGCCGCACGCAGGCCAGCACATCCCAGCTCTGCACCTTGGCCGTGGCCGGATAGACCGGGATGTACTCCCGCTCGAAGAACGAGACATCCACGCCCTCCGCGCCTTTGGCGCTGTTCGCCAGACCGCGCAGATCGCCGCTGCCACGCACCGCGGTGAGGTTCTCCACCGTCTCACCTGCCTCGGGCAGGATCAGGTATGAGGGATGCGACAGATTCCAGCGGTCCGGCCGCCACCAGTGCACGGTGCCCGACATCATCGCGCGCACACCTTGTTTCACCAGATAGCTCACCTTGTCGCCGTTGAAGAAGGTGATCTCCACGGGCTTGGCCGAGCCGGTGTCGAAGTCCACCTTCAGCAGGCGGCCGCGGCGGTTCTTCATGGGCCGCAGCTCGGTTTTGGTGACCGTGCCCACTAGGGTGAGGTGCGCGCCCTCCTCGGGGGCCTCCTCGGTCAGCGGCTGGCCCTGCGTGGCGTAACGCAACGGATAGTGCCGCAGCAGATCCTCGACCGTGTGCATATCGAACGCGTCGACCAGCTGCTCGGCGGCCTTGACACCGAGCACGTGGTCCAGGCGGTCACGCAACGTCGCCATGGTTATTCGACCCCGATCTGTACCAGGTCCACGGGCTGGCCGCCGCCGTAGACGACGACCTCGACCCCGGGAAACTCCGCGGTGATGTGCGCGGTCAGTTCCGGGCCGATCCCGTCGGGCGCGTCGGCGCCCAGCAGCAGGGTTACCAGCTCGCCGCCCAGGCCGAGCATGCGGTCCAGCAGAATGCGGGCGGCCGCGCGCGGATCCGGGTCGATGACCACGACGTCGTTGCCGACCAGCCCGAGACCGTCACCGCGCGCGCAGGTGCCGACGATGGTCAGCGCGCGCTCGCGAGCGACCCGCAGTGCGCCCCAGCGCATCCCGGCGGCCGACTCGGACATGGCGAACGCGTCGTCGACGGCGATCCGGCCGCCGTCGTGCACGGCCAGCGCGGCCAGCCCCTGCACCATCGACCCGCTGGGCAGCATCAGCACATCGCGCGAGGCATTCGCGCCGATCCCGCCGCGCGCGGCCACACCGACCGCGACCAGTTCGTGCGCACCCAGCGCGCCGTTCGGCAGCACCAGGACCTCACGATTCGGCATGCGCCGGATCGCCGCGAGCAGGGTCTCGGCGGTGACGTCGAAAGCCGAGCCGTCCAGCACCGTGGCGCCGGCGTCTTCGAACAGCCGCACCGCCCCCTCCCCGGCGGCCACCACGAGAATCCCACGATCAGCACCGCCCGACGCCGACTGCACACGCACCGTCAGCCCCTCGATGCGAATCTCACTCAGCGTGCCCGCCGCCAGCCCGGCCTCCACCGCCGCACCCGCATCAGCGCAGTGCACGTGCGCCGACCAGACGCCCGCGCCGTCCCCGACGACGACCACCGAATCACCCAGGCGTGCAAGACGATCGCGCAGGTCGCCGGCACGGGCCGTGTCGGTTTCGGACAGCAGATACATCACCTCGTACTGCGGCATCCGCGGTGCGTCGGCTTCTCTCGCGAGCACAACCGGGTCGGCCGGTGCGCGCCCGTGATCGCAGGCGGCACTGAACGATGCGGAAGTATGACCAGCGATTTCGGAGACGGAATCCTCGTCACGCCGGACGGAGACATCACCGTATGCCGACTCCCCCTCGGTGCGCCCGGTCCTCGACGCCCCCGCGGCCCGGTACTCCTCACGAGCCGGCGTCTGCCCCGTAATCACGGCAACCAGCGCGTCCAGCAGCACCAACAGTCCGCGCGCCCCCGCGTCCACCACCCCGGCCGCGCGCAGCACGCCCAACTGCGAGGGGGTATCGCCCAGCGCCTTCACCGCGCCGTCGGCAGCCGCACGCGCCACCTCGGCCAACTCCGATTCCGGACAGTCCGCCGCTCGGTGGGCCGCCGCGTCCAGCACCGTGAGCATCGTGCCCTCGACCGGATCGCTCAGCGCCTCCCGCACCAGAGTCGCGGCCCGGCGCAGCGCCTCACGCAGCGACAGCGCGGTCAGCGGTCCCGCCTGCGCGGCATCGGCGACCCCACGCAACACCTGCGACAAGATGATCCCGGAATTCCCCCGCGCCCCTGCCGTCGCCGCCCGAGCCATCGCCCCCGCGATCACGCCCGCCGACACGGCATCGCGACCGTCGACCGTATCCCGATCGCCCCGCGGCGCGTCCTGCCGATCATCGCGGCCGACGTCCGGTCGCTCCGCTGTCCCGTCGCCGCTCGTCGACCGATCGACCGTGATCCGCGCCGCGACGACGGCGGCCCGCATGGTGGCGAGCAGGTTGGTTCCGGTGTCGGCGTCGGCGATCGGGAATACGTTCAGCGCATTGATCTCGTCACAATGCCGCTCGAGCCCAGCCAGACAGAGCTCCCCCCACAGCACCAGCCCAGCTCCATCGAGCACCTCCCGGACCCCGGGCACCGTCACCATCCTTCCGCCGCGATGTCGCGATCATCACATCGACCTGGGCGGCAAACCACCGCCAGATCCCGCACGCCAGCCTAATCAACCGCACCGACAGCAACCGCACCGACCGATGCTGTCCGCCACCAGCGAACGTGCCCCCCGCAGGCGATTGGACATCGATCATCGGCGACAGCTACTCTTGCGGGGTTGCCTCTCGCGGCCGGTTGTTCGGCTGCGTTCGCCAGCGGTCTCGTTGGCAGGCATTGACTACAGGTTTCCGGACAGGCCGACCCGTAAGGGCGGTGGTCCCCACATGACATGAAGGAGCTCGCGACTATGGCTGCCGTCTGCGACGTCTGCGCCAAGGGCCCCGGCTTCGGTAAGTCGGTTTCGCACTCGCACCGGCGCACCAACCGTCGCTGGAACCCGAACATCCAGACCGTTCGTGCGCAGGTCGCGCCCGGCAACACCCGCCGGATGAACGTCTGCACCTCCTGCCTGAAGGCGGGCAAGGTCGTTCGCGGCTGAGCTGCGTACACCCCCACAGCACTACCGGCAATGCCTCGGATCACCCGATAACAGGGTGCTCCGGGGCATTGTCGTCGTTACGGTGGACACCACTTACTCGAAGGGTCGATTACGTGGTGCAGAGAATGATCGAGGATCCCTGGCTGGTGGTCCCGCATACGCCGGAATACACCCGTAGCCTGGCCGCCTGCCATATAGCCTGCTGGCGTGAGGCCTATCGCGGCCTGGTCCCCGACCACCTGCTGGCCGCCTTCGACCTCGACCACCGCGCCGACCAATGGGACCGCATCCGGGAGAAGAATCCGGGCATGCCGACGCTGGCCGTCGCCGGGACCGAGGTCATCGGCTTCGCGGCCACCGCCGATTCCCGAGACGATTCACCGCCTGCACCGCGCGAGTTGAACGCGATGTACGTACGCGCCGCCTGGTACGGCACGGGCGCGGCGCATGCGCTGATGCGCGCGGTCCTCGACCCCACCGTCGATACGTCACTGTGGGTATTCGAGGAGAACCCCCGCGCTCAGGCGTTCTACCGAAAATATGAGTTCGAACTCGACGGCACCCGCCGAGCCGAACGCTTCTCTCCGACCGTCGAGGTCCGCATGATCCGCCGCGCGGACGCTCCTCGCTGACCGGACGAACCGGCCGGGGCTCCCCGACAGCGGCGGATCGGTGGTGTTCCGAACCATCACCGCGAGCCCAGGCCCGCATCCGGACCTACTTGTTGCCGCCGATGCACTGCACGTTCGCGCTGATGCTCTCCAGCGCGCACAGCCCGAGGGCATTCACATTGGACGACAGCGACGCAGAACCCGTCTGCGGATCCCACAGCGCCAGCACCGGCTTGGCATGTTCCGGATTCACCTGCTGCGCCGGGGCCGCGGGCTCCAACGGAATGGTCTTGGCTTGCGCCGCGACCGGTGCGCCCAGGATGGCCGCTCCGGCAACAGCGGTCACAAGGGCACCGCGCACGGATCTGATCTGCATGCAACTAACTCCTGATTCGCTCGAACTCCAACCCGGTCACGGCAGGCGCCAATCGACCGGGGCGGCACCCAATGTACCCAGCAACTCGTTGGTTCGGGAGAACGGCTGCGATCCGAAGAAACCTCTCGAGGCCGACAGCGGTGAGGGATGGGCCGATTCGATGTACGGCGCACCGCCCAGCATCGGCTTCAGCGTGGACGCGTCGCGCCCCCACAGGATCGCCACGAGCGGCTGATCGCGGGCGACGAGCGCGCGAATCGCCTGCTCGGTCACCACTTCCCAGCCCTTGCCGCGATGCGAGGCGGGCTGGCCGGGAGCGACGGTCAGTACTCGGTTCAGCATCAGCACACCCTGATCCGACCACGGGGACAGATCACCGCAGGACGGCGTCGGATATCCCAGATCCTTGGAGTATTCCGAGAATATATTCGCCAGGCTGCGCGGCACCGGCGAAACATCGGGCGCCACCGAGAAACTCAGGCCCATCGCGTGTCCGGGTGTCGGATAGGGGTCCTGACCGACGATCAGCACCCGCACCTTGTCCAGCGGACGCTGGAACGCGCGCAGCACGTTATCGCCCTTCGGCAGATAACCGCGGCCCGCCGCGTTCTCCGCCCGCAGGAATTCGCCCATCGCGGCGATGTTGTCGGCGACCGGCGTCAGCGCCTCGGCCCAGCCCGTGTCGATGATGTCCGGCAGTGGTTTTGCGCCCATGGCGAAGAAACATAGCGGGTGCGGATCCGCCGCGACAGCGCACCCAGCCTGAGCTCACCCACCCCGCCGGCTCCGCAAGCTCCGCCGGCTCACCATCCCCGTTACGAAAACGATTCCCAGCCGACCGGTCCGGACCACGCCACGCCGTCAACCGTGACACCCGACCCGCCGGCGACTCGCCCGACTCGTGTCCACCCATCCGGAATGTCCTGTCCCGCATTGAATGTCGCGGCGAAGGCGTGATCCTCACCACCGGTGAGAACCCAGTGCAGCGGATCCACGCCGAGCTCCCGCGCGATGGCGTCCAGCGACGCGTCACGCACCGCGGCAGAGTCGAGATCGACAGCCACGGCCGAAGATTCGGCGATATGCCCGACATCCGCGAGCAGCCCGTCGGAGACATCGGTCATCGCGGTGATTCGAACCTCGGGCGGCAGATCCAGCACGGCCCGATAGGGCGGCCGCGGAACCCGATGCGCGGCAACCGCATCCGGGTACCTCCCCGGATCGAGTCCGGCGCTCAGCACGGCCAGCCCGGCCGCCGAACGGCCCAGCCGCCCGGCCACCGCCACGACATCCCCCGGCGCCGCGCCCGACAGCAGCACCGGCGGGCGCAGCGGATCTCCGAACGCTGTCACCGAGATGATCACCAGGGGCGCGCGCACCACATCCCCGCCCGCGATCGATGCGCCCGCGCGCTCGCCCTCGGCCCACATCCCCTCGGCGAGGCCGTCGACGAAGGCAACCGGGGTGTCGGCGGGACAGCCGAACGACACCACGAACGCGCTCGGCGCGGCGCCCATCGCGACGACGTCGGCGGCGTTCTGCGCGATCGCCTTGGCGCCGATATCGCGCGGGCTCGACCAGTCCAGCCGGAAGTGCCGATCCTGTACCAGCATGTCGGTGCTCACCACATACCGACCATCCGGGGCCGCGATCACCGCACCGTCGTCACCGGGGCCGAGCAGCACGCCCGGCGTCTGGGTGCGCCCGGCGTTCATCCGCGCGATCAGCCCGAACTCGCCCAGCTCACGCACCGATCGCGCGTCCTGCTCGGCGATGGCCGTACGTTTGCGGGTGGTGATGAGCGTCTCCTTTCACGAGCCACTACTACGGGCCGCCGTAGGAGCGGACGCACGCGACGCTACCCTTGGCGGGTGAGCGGAGCGAAGCGTAGCGAACCATCGGGCCAGCGCGCCGTGCGCACGACGGGGCGGAGCGCCGGCGAGGTGGAGCTGTGAGCAGCGATACGGACCGTCCGGACGGCCCGGCGTCGTCACAGCCGCAAACCTCCCCGGCGACGCCCTCGAGCGACGCCGCGACAATCGAGGCCGGAACTGTGATGACCGACGCCGATGTCACGACGCCCGATGCCGCATCGGCCGAGAGTGCCGCATCCGCGCCCAAGTCGGAGTCGGAACCGGGGTCCGCCGCGACGACCGGTACAGACTCCTCCGACCGCTACAGCCTCGAACCCGAGGAACCCAAGCGCCACCCCGCGCTCATCGCCACCGCCGTGGCCCTCCCGGTGGCCTTGATCGTCGCCGTGCTGATCATCGCGGTGGTGTCCCGCCAGAACCCCGTACGCGAGCCGCTGGCACTGGGTGGCGTCCCACAGCCCGCCGCCACCGGCGGGGCGTGCACCGCCCTGCTCCCGGCTCTGCCGGCGAAGCTCGGCGACTACACCCGCGCCGCCTTGGCTCAGCCGGCTCCCCCGGGAACCGCCGCCTGGCAACTCCCCGACGGCGGCGATCCGATCGTCCTGCGTTGCGGCCTGGACCGCCCCGCCGAATTCACCAAGTCCGCCGCTCTCCAGGTCATCAACGGCGTCAACTGGTTCGAGGTCCGCGACCCCGCGAGCGGAAACACCTCCGGCACCTGGTACATCGTTGACCGCAGCACCTATATCGCCGTCACGATGCCCGACAAAGCAGGCCCCACCCCGCTCCAGGACATCTCGAACACGACCGCCAAAGCTCTGCCCGCCCAGCCGATCAATCCGGGCCCGATCCCGAACTAGGGCCGTCGCAGCACGGCCCGAATTCGAGTCGACGCCGACCCGGCCGGGCTACCGCCACTCGGGTTCTTCGGCGCATGAGGGCCGATCAGCGCCGCTTTCCGAGCGTCCGATCACCTTGCGCCACATCCGCGTACGCGATGATCACCAAGCCGGGCAGGGCGAGTAGCACCCGCCTGGGGGACCGGCGAAATTCAGCGCAGGCCGGTGCCCCGGGCCAGGGCCGTCTCGACGAGAGTGCTGACCAAATCTGCGTTATCGATGCCGGTGGCCTCCCACATGCGCGGGTACATCGAGATGGAGGTCATGCCGGGCATCGTGTTGATCTCGTTGATCACCGGCCCCTGCTCGGTGACGAAGAAGTCGACGCGGGCCAGGCCCTGGCAGTCCAAGGCGCGGAACGCCGTCACCGCCATGTCGCGAACCTGCTGGGTCATGTCGTCGTTCAGCTTGGCGGGGATGTCGAATTCGCAGACGTCGTCGAGGTATTTGGTGTCGAAGTCGTAGAAATCCGGCACCTCCGACTGGCTCTCCTCCGGCATCCGGATCTCGGCCAGCGCACTGGCCTGCACCCGGCCGTCCGGGAATTCGAGCACGCCGCATTCGATCTCGTGCCCGACGATGGCGGCCTCCACGATCACCTTCGGATCGTGCCCGCGGGCAACGGCGATGGCCTCGTCCAGGCGATCCCAGCTGTCCACCTTGGTGATGCCGATGGACGATCCCCCACGCGCGGGCTTGACGAACAGCGGCAGCCCCAGGCGCGCCCGGTCGGCCTCGCGCACGGTCGCCACGCCGGGCCGCAGCACCACGTGGTCACCGACCGGAATCCCCTCGACGGCAAGGAGTTTCTTCATGAACTCCTTGTCCATGCCGGTGGCGCTGGCCAGCACCCCGGGCCCGACGTACGGCAGCCCGGCCATCTCGAGCAGGCCCTGCACGGTGCCGTCCTCACCGAATGCGCCGTGCAGCACCGGGAACACCACATCGACCGCGCCCGGGCCCGCCGTGCCGTCCAGCGGCAGCAGGCTGCCCTCGCGCGTCGGATCGGCCGCCAGCATCAGCTCGGTCCCGGATCCGTCCACCGAGGGCAGTGCGCGGTCGGCGATCGCCAAGGCGCGGGCGTCCGATCCGCTCAGCACCCAGGTCCCCTCGCGGGTGATTCCGATCGGCACGGCCTCATACCGTTCGGGATCGAGGTTGCGTAGCACGAAGCCCGCGGACACACACGACACCGCGTGCTCGTTGCTTCGACCACCGAAGACCACCGCGACCCGAATCCGGTTGCTCATGTCCCGAACCGTACCCGCTGATCGGGCGAATTATTCATTCCGGCTTCATCCGTCGACCGAGCAGTCGACCGACCGCCTCGGCCACCGACAACCCCTCGTGACACACCTGGTGCACCGAGGTGGTCAGCGGCATCTCCACATCGTGCCGTTCGGCCAGCGCGCGAATCGAGGTGCACGACTTGACACCCTCGGCGACCTGGCCGTGGGTGGCCTGCTGCGCCGACTCCATCGACCCGCCGGCGCCGAGCGCATATCCGAAGGACCGGTTGCGCGACAGCGGCGAGGTGCAGGTGGCGACCAGATCACCGACCCCGGCCAGCCCGGCCAGCGTCACCGGATTCGCGCCGAGCGCCACGCCCAGCCGAATGATCTCGGCCAGCCCCCGGGTGATGAGGCTGGCGATCGTATTGTCGCCCAGGCCCATTCCGGAGGCGATTCCGCAGGCCAGGGCGATCACGTTCTTGCACGCGCCGCCGATCTCGCAGCCGACGACGTCGGTGTTGGTGTAAGGCCGGAAATATCCGGTGGCGCACGCGTGCTGCACCGCCTCGGCGCGCGCGGCATCCGCGCAGGCGATGACCGTGGCGGCGGGCTGCTCGGCGGCGATCTCGTGCGCCAGGTTCGGCCCGGACAGCACCGCGACGCGCCCCGGATCCGCCCCGGTGACCTCGGCGATCACCTCGCTCATCCGCAGCAGCGTGCCGGTCTCGATCCCCTTGGCCACGCTCAGCAGGGTCGCGTCGGATTCGATCGCGCCGCGCCAGCTGGCCAGGTTCTCGCGCAGCGACTGGGACGGAACGGCGAGCACGACGATCTGAGCCCCGGACAGTGCGGCGGCGTGGTCGTCGGTGGCCCGGATGCCGTCCAGCCGTATATCGGTCAGATAGGCCGGATTACGGTGCTCGGTGGCCAGCGCCTTGGCCACCTCGGGTCGCCGGGCCCACATCGTCACCTCGGTGCCCGCATCGTTCAACACCTTCGCCAGTGCGGTACCCCACGATCCCGCACCCATCACTGCCGCCCTAGTCACACGTTCGATAGTGCCACCCCGCCTATACGCGCGCCGCGATACCCGACGGTATTCCGCTTACCTGGCATGACGTCCACCACTGCACCGGACATGGAACGATGGTCACATGCGTCCGGATGCCGTCCACGCCGTGATCGCGGTGAAGAGCCTCGAGCGTGCCAAGACACGACTCGCGCACGAGCTGCCGCCCCAGGCTCGGTCGCGGCTGGTCCTGGCGATGCTGTCGGATACCGTGACCGCCGCGCTGGCCGCCGGTGTCGGCTCGGTGACCGTGGTGACCCCCGATCCGGAGGTCTCCGCCCTGGTGCGCGTGCTCGGTGGCGCGGTCCACGCCGATCCGACACACCCGGACAGCGACGGATTCGACAGCCTCGACATCGCCCTCGCCGACGGGGTGGCCGGGGTTGTCGCGGCCACCGACAGTCTCAACCTGGCGCTCGCCGACGCCGCCGCGGCCGTGCGGCACAGGCACGGCGCGGTCGATCTGCTCGCGCTGCAGGCCGACCTGCCCGCCCTGCGCCCGGGCGAGTTGCGCGACATGCTGACCACCGCACCGGCGAGCGGCCGCGCCCTGGTCGCCGATCACACCGGTCAGGGCACCGCCGCGCTGCTCGTACGCGCCGACGCGGCCCCGCTGGCGCCGCTGTTCGGCCCGGATTCCGCGCGCCGCCACGTCGATTCGGGCGCGAAGGACCTGGCCGGCGAATGGCCCGGGCTGCGGCTGGATGTGGACACCGCCGAGGACCTGCGCGCCGCGGTGCTGCTGGGCGTCGGCTCGGCCACCGCAGCCCTGCTGGGTGACATCGGGTGGCCGCACCGAGTTCACGGAGATCTCACACGGAGGTGCGATACGGGCCATATGTGTGCCAGATAATTGCTCAAAACTGCGTCGATGGGGGAACCGGCGGCACCGACTCAGACATAAGGAATGATTGTGACCGTGCGCGAGCTCGAGACAACCCCAGCGATCCCCGTTTCCCTGTCATGCCCCGGCATCGGGGTGGTGCGCCGAGCGCAGCGGAGCGAACCATCGAACGCAGGGCTCCTGGAGGGTGTGCGGCTATGAGTGACACCGACACCGTCCACCAGCCCCCGCGACTACCGGCGCCGCCGCCCGCCGTGGACCCGCAGCCGGAGACCAGCACGCAGCCACAGTTGCCGGCCGATCGCTACCTCAACCGGGAGCTGAGTTGGCTGGACTTCAACGGCCGCGTGCTCGCCTTGGCCGAGGACCATTCCGAGCCGCTGCTCGAGCGTGCGAAATTCCTGGCCATCTTCGCCTCGAACCTGGACGAGTTCTATATGGTCCGGGTCGCCGGGCTCAAGCGCCGCGCCACGGCCGGGCTGTCGGTGCGCTCGGCCGACGGCCTGTCGCCGACCGAGCAGCTGGAGCTGATCGCGGCCAGCGCCCAGGAGCTGGCCTCCCGGCACGCGCGTGTATTCCTGGACGATATACAGCCCGCCCTGCGCGAGGAGGGCATCGCCATCATCGGCTGGGCGGATCTGGACGACGAGGAGCGCCAGCGCCTTTCGGGATATTTCCAGGACCAGGTGTTCCCGGTGCTGACCCCGCTGGCCGTGGATCCGGCGCACCCGTTCCCGTACATCAGCGGCCTGAGCCTGAATCTGGCTGTGACGGTGAAAGATTCCGATACCGGCGGCGAGCACTTCGCGCGCGTGAAGGTGCCGGACAACGTCGACCGGTTCGTCCGGGTGCGGCGCACCGGCACGCGATTGCTCGCGCGCGACGCCGACCCCTCGGTCCCGCCGGTGAACCTGGCGGCGTTCCTGCCGATGGAGGACCTCATCGCGGCGCACCTGGATCAGCTGTTCCCGGGAATGGATGTGGTGGAACACCATTCGTTCCGGATCACCCGAAATGCCGACTTCGAGGTGGACGAGGACCGCGACGAGGATCTGCTCCAGGCACTGGAACGCGAGCTGGCCCGGCGACGTTTCGGATCTCCTGTGCGCCTGGAGGTTTCCGACGACATGACCGAGCACATGCTCGATCTGCTGCTGCGCGAGCTGGACGTGGACCCGGGCGACGTCATCCAGGTGCCCGGCCTGCTGGACCTGTCCTGCCTGTGGCAGGTCTACGGCGTGGACCGGCCCGCGCTCAAGGACGCGCCCTACGTGCCCGCGACCCCCGCGGCCTTCGGTGAAAGGGAAACCCCCCGAAACGTTTTCGCCGCGCTGCGGGAGGGCGACGTGCTCGTGCACCATCCCTACGACTCGTTCTCCACCAGCGTGCAGCGTTTCATCGAGCAGGCGGCCGCCGATCCGCAGGTGCTGGCGATCAAGCAGACGCTCTACCGCACCTCCGGCGACTCCCCGATCGTCAACGCGCTCATCGACGCCGCCGAGGCCGGTAAGCAGGTGGTGGCCCTGGTGGAGATCAAGGCCCGGTTCGACGAGCAGGCCAACATCAAATGGGCGCGCGCGCTGGAACAGGCGGGCGTGCACGTGGTCTACGGCCTGGTCGGGCTCAAGACACACTGCAAGACCTGCCTGGTGGTGCGCCGCGAGGGCGCGACCATCCGCCGCTACTGCCATATCGGCACCGGCAACTACAACCCGAAGACCGCGCGCCTGTACGAGGACGTCGGATTGCTCACCGCGGCACCGGAAATCGGCGCCGATCTGACCGATCTGTTCAACTCGCTCACCGGATACTCGCGAAAGGCCTCCTACCGCAACCTGTTGGTCGCGCCCAGCAGTGTGCGCTCGGGCATCATCGAACGGATCCAGCGCGAGACCGAACTCGCCGAGCAGGGTCACGAGGCACGAATCCGGCTGAAGGCCAATGCGATCGTCGACGAGCAGGTGATCGACGCGCTGTACCGGGCCTCGCAGGCCGGGGTGCCGGTGCAGATCGTGGTCCGCGGCATCTGCGGACTGCGCCCGGGCGTCAGCGGGATGAGCGACAACATCGAGGTGCGCTCGATCCTCGGCCGTTTCCTCGAGCATTCGCGCGTCCTGCACTTCCAGGCCCAGGACGAGTACTGGATCGGCAGCGCCGATATGATGCACCGCAATCTGGACCGGCGCGTGGAGGTCATGGCGCAGGTCAAGGACCGCAGGCTGACCGAGCGGCTGGCCGGGATGTTCGATTCGGCCCTGGACCCGGCGACCCGGTGCTGGGTGCTGCAGGCGGACGGGACCTGGAAGGCCGGTCCGACCGCGACCGAGGTGGCCGATCAGGGCGAGCGGGTGCGCGACCATCAGCAGTACCTCATGCGACTGCGACGGCCCGATCAGCAGTGAATCGTTCCGCAGCACCGGATTCCGGCGGAGCGATCCCCGACCCCCGAGTGGCCGCCAATATCTTCGCCGCCGGTGCGGTCGTGTGGCGTCGCGGTCGTAGCGGCGCGCTCGAGGTGGCGGTGGTGCACCGTCCCAAGTACGACGACTGGTCCCTGCCCAAAGGCAAGCTCGATCCGGGCGAGACCGCGATGATCACCGCGGTGCGCGAGGTGGCCGAGGAGACGGGTCTGAACACCCGTCTGGGCCGCTATCTGGGCAGGGTCACCTATCCGGTCACCGGGCACCGCAAGATGAAGCGTGTGGACTATTGGTCCGCGACGATCAGCGACGGCGAATTCACCACCAATTCCGAGGTGGACGTGCTGCGCTGGTATCGCGTGGATCAGGTGATGAATGCGCTGTCCTATCCCATGGATCGCAGCATCGTGCGCCAATTCCTGCGGTTTCCCCCGGACACGGCCACCCTGCTGCTCGTCCGGCACGCCAAGGCGGGCCGCCGTGGCCACTTCTCCGGCCCGGACGACGAGCGTCCGCTGGACAAGTCCGGCCGGGTCCAGGCGCATGCGCTGGCGCCGAATCTGGCGACGTTCGGCATCTCGGAGATCTACTCCGCGCCGGTGCGGCGTTGCGTGCAGACGGTCGAACCGCTCGCCGAGCAGCTCGGGGTCGACATCGCGCTCGAACCGCTGATGTCCGAAACCGCTTATGCCGCAGCGCCGGACGACGCGCTGAAGCGGGTGCGAGAGCTGGTGTCACCGGAGGCCGTGCGCGTTATCTCCAGTCAGGGCAAGGTGATTCCGCCGCTGCTGGCCGAATGGGCCGAAACCGACGGTGTCACACTGCCTCCCGCGCGTAACCGCAAGGCCAGCGCCTGGGTGCTGTCGGTGTCCGACGGACAGCTGGTGGCCGCGGACCATCTCGACACCGCACTGCGCCCGCTGTAGAGCCGAACCAGCGAGGCCCGCCCCGGACCTCCGACGAAGCGGAGGCCACCGAACACGAATCGGCCCCGGCCACATGGCCGGGGCCGATATCGTCGAAGCGTCAGCGCCGAGCGGTCCGCTTGGCGGCGGTGCGCTTGGCGGCGGTCTTCTTCGCGGGCGCCTTCTTGGCCGTGGTCTTCTTGGCCGTGGCCTTGACCGCGGTCTTCTTGGCCGGCGCCTTCTTGGCGGCGGCGGTCACCTTCTTGGCGACCGTCTTCTTCGCCACCGTCTTCTTGGCGGGCGCCTTGGCCGCGACCTTCTTCGCCGTGGTCTTCTTGGCGGTCGTCTTCTTGGCGACCGTCTTCTTGGCCGCGGCCTTCTTGGCCGTCTTCTTGGCCGCGCCACCCGATACCGCCGGTGCAACACCGCGTTTCACGGCCGGACCGGCCGCCGCGATCTTCTGCTTGCCGGCGATGATGGCCTTGAACTGCGCACCGGGACGGAACGCAGGAACCGAAGTGGGCTTGACCTTGACGGTCTCGCCGGTACGAGGGTTACGCGCCACCCTCGCAGCGCGCTTGCGCTGTTCGAACACACCGAATCCGGTGATGGTGACGCTGTTGCCCTTGTTCACCGCGCGCACGATCGTGTCGACAATCTGCTCGACTGCCGCAGTGGCCGTGCGCCTGTCAGTACCCAACTTTTCGGTCAGAACGTCGATCAGTTCCGCCTTGTTCATTGAATCCTCCGCAGACTAATGGCCCGTCGTCGGACCGACTAGGTACCACGGTAAACCTTCAATGGGCAAGAGTCTATGTGCCACGCCAAAATTCATGTGGTGTGGCACACGCACAGCTACCGTGATTGGTAGCTCCCAGCTAACGCCCCGGTACGTTTAGGCCGGTGAAATGGCGTCCGGAATGGTCTTGGGTTTCCAACCTGGCCTTGCCTTTTCGTACAGGTCGATCGCCTCTTCCTGGCGGAGAGTGAGCCCGATGTCGTCCAATCCCTCGAGCAGCCGCCACCGGGTGTAGTCGTCAATTTCGAAGGGCAACACGACGGTTCCGAGGGTCACCGTGCGCGCTTCGAGGTCCACGATCAATTCCTGACCGGGATGTTCCTCGAGCAACTTCCAGAGCAATTCGACATCATGTTGTGACATCCGGGCGGCCACCAGACCACCCTTACCGGCGTTGCCGCGGAAGATGTCGCCGAAGCGCGAGGAGATCACGACCTTGAAGCCGTAATCCATGAGCGCCCAAACGGCGTGCTCGCGTGAGGATCCCGTCCCGAAATCCGGACCGGCTACCAGGACACTACCCCGGTTGTACGGCTCGGTGTTCAGAATGAAGGTCGGATCCGAGCGCCAGGCCGCGAACAGACCGTCCTCGAATCCCGTTCGGGTAACGCGCTTCAGGTATACCGCCGGGATGATCTGGTCGGTATCGACGTTGGACCGGCGCAATGGCACCCCGATCCCCTTGTGCACCTTGAAGGCTTCCATGAGTTCTCCTGAGTATGTGGGTATAGGTGTCAGTTCAGATCCGCAGGTGAGGACAGGGTTCCCCGGATCGCGGTGGCCGCGGCGACCAGCGGCGAAACCAGGTGCGTACGCCCGCCTTTGCCCTGCCTGCCCTCGAAATTCCGATTGGACGTCGAAGCACAGCGCTGACCGGGGGAAAGCTGATCCGGATTCATACCGAGACACATCGAACAACCCGCCTGACGCCATTCCGCGCCGGCCTCGGTGAAAATCTCGCCCAGCCCCTCGGATTCGGCCTGCGCGCGCACCCGCATCGACCCGGGCACGATCAGCATTCGAACCCCGTCGGCCACCTTGCGACCCTGCAGAACCCCCGCTACGGCCCGCAGATCCTCGATTCGGCCATTGGTGCACGAGCCGACGAAAACGGTGTCGACCGTGACCGCGCGAAGAGGAGTACCAGGCTCCAAATCCATATAGCGCAGTGCCCTCTCGGCGGTCTCGCGCTCGATCTCGTCGTTCATCGCGGCCGGATCCGGCACCGCGGCGCCCAGCGGCACACCCTGTCCCGGGTTGGTGCCCCAGGTCACGAACGGTGTCAGCGCGGAGGCGTCGATATGCACCTCGGTGTCGAAACTCGCGCCCGGATCGGTCTTCAGGGCCTCCCAGTTCGCTACGGCCTCATCCCACTGGGCGCCCTGCGGCGCATGTGGGCGGCCCTTCAGGAATTCGTAGGTGGTCTCGTCAGGGGCCACCATGCCCGCGCGGGCGCTGGCCTCGATGGACATATTGCACATCGTCATCCGCGCCTCCATCGACATGGCGCGCACGGCCTCACCGCGGTACTCGATCACATATCCCTGACCGCCGCCGGTGCCGATCTGCGCGATGACGGCGAGAATGACGTCCTTGCTGGTGACCCCGTCGGGCAACTGCCCGTCGATGTTCACCGCCATGGTCTTGAACGGGCGCAGCGACAGCGTCTGGGTGGCCAGCACATGCTCGACCTCGCTGGTGCCGATGCCCATCGCCAGCGCACCGAACGCGCCGTGCGTGGAGGTGTGCGAATCGCCGCAGACCACCGTGGTCCCCGGCTGGGTCAGGCCCAGCTGCGGGCCGATGACGTGCACGATGCCCTGCTCGATATCGCCCATCGGATACAGGCGAACCCCGAATTCCTCGCAGTTGCGCCGCAGCGTCTCGACCTGGGTGCGCGAGACCGGGTCGGCGATCGGCTTGTCCAGGTCGGCGGTGGGGACGTTGTGGTCCTCGGTCGCGATGGTGAGATCGGGGCGGCGCACGGGCCGCCCGGCCGCGCGCAGCCCATCGAACGCCTGCGGGCTGGTCACCTCGTGGACCAGGTGCAGGTCGATGTAGATGAGGTCGGGTTCGCGCGCCTCGCCCTCACCCTTGCCCTGGGTGACGACGTGCTGCTCCCAGACCTTCTCCGCCAGTGTGCGTGGCCGGTCGGCCATCATGACCACCTTTCGGTAGAGATTCGCGCCGAAAATGGGCTGACGACGCGAGCGTATTTGCATATCTCACTATTCGAGACGTTAATATCGTCCTATGAGACAGCATAGCGGTATCGGGGTGCTCGACAAAGCCATGGCCGTGCTCTACGCGGCCGCCGAGCAGCCCTGCGGGCTCAATGAGCTGTGCACCCGCACCGGCCTGCCCCGCGCCACCGCGCATCGCCTGGCGGTCGGCCTGGAGACCCACCGCATGCTGGCCCGCGACGCCAACGGCCTGTGGCGGCCGGGCCCGGCCCTGTCCGAGCTGGCCAGCTCGGCTCAGGACCCGATCCTGGAGGCCGCGGCGGCAGTCCTGCCGCGGCTGCGGGAGATCACCGGGGAGAGTGTGCAGCTGTACCGGCTGGACGGCCATTCCCGGGTCGCGGTGGCGGCGATGGAGCCCGCGGCGGGCCTGCGCGACACCGTTCCGGTGGGCGCGCGCCTGCCGCTCACCGCGGGTTCGGCGGCCAAGGTGTTGCTGGCCTGGGCAGATCCGGAGTTGCAGCGCACGGTCCTGACCGAGGCGGTATTCGGCGAGCGGGCGCTGGCCGAGGTGCGCAGGCGGGGCTGGGCACAGAGTGCGGCCGAGCGCGCGGCAGGCGTGGCCAGCGTCTCGGCCCCGGTGCGCGATTCGTCGGGCGCGGTAGTGGCCGCAGTGTCGGTGTCGGGCCCGATCGACCGCATGGGCCGGCGCCCTGGAGCCCGCTGGGCCGCCGACCTGGTAGCCGCCGCCGACGCCCTACACAAACGCCTCTGACCAGAGCCGACCGCCCAACCCACCCGAGCAAGGCAACCCATTCGAGCAACTCGGGATGCCAGCGCATCACCGATCTCAGCGCAGCCGTCGTACGCCGTAAACTACAGTCGGTCCATGGGAGTGAATCAACGATCGCAGATCGTGATGTCGGATACCGAGGTCACGGAGTTTCTCGAGCGCAGCCGCATCGCCAACCTCGCCACCCTCGGTCCCTCGGGCGTGCCGCACCTGACCGCCATGTGGTACGGCCTGGTCGACGGCCAGATCTGGTTCGAGACCAAGGCCAAGTCCCAGAAAGCCGTGAACATCCGCCGCGACCCCCGGGTGACGGTCCTGATCGAGGCGGGCGACAGCTACGACCAGCTGCGCGGCGTCTCGATCGAGGGCCACGCCGAGATCGCCGACGACCCCGAGGCCCTGTTCCGGGTGGGCGTGAGCGTCTGGGAGCGCTACACCGCCCCCTACACCGAGGACATGCGCCCCTACGTCGAGCAGATGCTCAACAAGCGCGTCCCGATCCGCATCGTCCCCGACCGCATCCGCAGCTGGGACCACCGCAAACTGGGCACGCCAGAAATGGCCCCGGGCGGCTCCACCTGGCCCCTGAAAAACTGAACCACCACAGTCCACCCCCACTCGAGCAACCAGCTGGAAGGGGGGTCCGGGGGGCGAAGCCCCTCCGGGCCGGGGCTTGGGGGCCGCGCCCCCAAAAAACACAACGAAACAGGCCTGGCTCATGCTCTCCATGAGCATGAGCCAGGCACCTGTGTAGTCCCGACGGGATTTGAACCCGCGCTACCGCCTTGAGAGGGCGGCGTCCTAGGCCGCTAGACGACGGGACCAGGACGAGTCGAGCGGGCTCGACGCCCGGCTCACTCTGCTGGGGTACCAGGACTCGAACCTAGAATGGCTGAACCAGAATCAGCTGTGTTGCCAATTACACCATACCCCAATGACCTGGGCTTTCGGCCTCCATCCCGTGGGCTGGGGGCTTGTTTCCGGGCCGGGGAGAAGAGTACCAAACCCCTCCCATAGTTCTCCAAATCGGCTGGTCAGAGGCTCACCCGCGCCGTTCGAGGGTGCGGGTGAGCCTGCTGCGGCCGATCATGTCCCGACCGTCACGCTCCGGCGGCCGCCCGCAGTCGCTGCATCGTGACCTCCCGGCCCAGCAACTCCAGCGACTCGTACAGCGGCGGGCTGATGTGCGAACCGGTCACCGCGACGCGCACCGGCGCGAACGCCTCACGCGGTTTCAGGCCCAGATCGTCCACAAGCGCCGTTTTCAGCGCCTGCTCGAGCGCGGGTGCCGACCAGTCCGAAACGCCCTCCAGCGCCGCGATGGCGGCCCGTACAACCGGTTCGGCATCAGGTCCGAGATTCTTTTGCGCGGCGTCCGGGTCGACGGCGAACTCCGATACCGGCACGAACAGGAACTTCAACAGATCCCAGGCATCGCCGAGAACCACGATCCGGGTCTGCACCAACTCCGCCGCTGCCACGAAAAGGGCATCGTCCACTTCCGCGCCGATGTGACCGTGGGCAGTGAGGTAGCTGCGAAGTCGATGAGCGAAATCCGCCGGCTCCAGCAAACGAATGTGCTCGGCGTTGATCGCGTCGGCCTTCTTCTGGTCGAACCGGGCCGGATTCGAATTTACTTTCGATATGTCGAAGGCCGCAACCATCTCCTCCATGGAGAAGACATCCCGGTCCTCGCCGATACTCCAGCCGAGCAAAGCCAGGTAATTCAGCAAACCTTCGGGAATGAATCCCCGGTCCCGGTGGATGAACAGATTCGACTCGGGATCGCGCTTGGACAACTTCTTGTTGCCGGCGCCCATCACGAACGGCAGATGACCGAACTGCGGGGTGAACTCGGACACCCCGATTCGCTGCAGCGCCTCGTGCAGGGCTATCTGCCGCGGGGTGGAGGAGAGAATATCCTCGCCGCGCAGTACGTGGGTGATCCGCATCAACCCGTCGTCGAGCGGGTTCACCAGCGTGTACAGCGGTTCACCGGTGGCCCGGGTGAGCGCGAAGTCGGGGACCGACCCGGCCCGGAAGTTCATTTCACCACGCACCAGATCGCGGAACGCGATGTCCTTGTCGGGCATCCGCAACCGGACGACCGCACCCCGGCCCTGCGCCTTGTACTCGGCGATCCGCTCGGGTGTCAGGTCGCGATCGAAGTTGTCGTAGCCCAGCTTCGGATCCCGTCCGGCGGCGCGGTGGCGGGCCTCGACTTCCTCTGGCGTGGAGAACGATTCGTACGCTTCGCCCGCCTCCAGCAACTTCCGGACGGTATCGAGATGCATCTCACGTCGCAGTGACTGCCGGTATGGCTCATAGGGTCCGCCGACCTCGGGACCCTCGTCCCAGGTGAGTCCGAGCCAGCGCAGCGCGTCCAGCAGCGCACGGTAGGATTCGTCGGAATCGCGTGCGGCGTCGGTGTCTTCGATGCGGAACACGAACTTACCGCCGTGGTGCCGGGTGAACGCCCAGTTGAACAGCGCGGTGCGGATGAGGCCGACGTGCGGCGTCCCGGTCGGCGACGGGCAGAAACGGACCCGTACGTCTGTCATATCTCCACTCTCGATCAGCGTTTGGCGGCAACGGGATTGGTGAGGGTGCCGATGCCCTCGACCGTCACGGAGACGGTTTGCCCATCTTGCATGGGTCCTACACCCTCGGGGGTGCCGGTGAGGATGACATCGCCGGGCAGCAGCGTCATCACCGTGGAGATCCATTCGATCAGCTTCGGAATATCGTGCAGCAGAAGTGATGTCCGGCTACGCTGGCGGACCTCGCCGTCGAGCTCGGTTTTGATCTCCAGATCCGTTGGGTCCAGTTCGGTTTCGATCCACGGACCGAGCGGGCAGAACGTGTCGTACCCCTTGCCGCGAGTCCACTGACCGTCGTGCTGCTGCTGGTCACGGGCGGTGACGTCGTTGGCGATGGTGTAGCCCAGGATCACCTCCCTCGCACGCGCGGCCGACACGTCCTTGCACGGGCGGCCGATCACGATCGCCAGCTCACCCTCGTAGTCGACCCGAGAGGAACTGGGCGGCATGACGATTGCGGCGTTCGGGCCCACGATCGAGGTATTGGGTTTGATGAAGATAACCGGATCCTTCGGCGCCTCGCCACCCATTTCCTGGGCGTGCGCGGCGTAGTTCTTGCCGATACACACCACCTTGCTGGCCAGGATCGGCGCGAGCAGTCGCACATCGGCCAGCGGCCAGGATCGGCCGGTGAAGGTGGGCGTGCCGAACGGATGTTCGGCGATCTCCCGGGCGACCGCCTCTGATTCCGGACCTTCGATACTCACGAACGCGACCCCATCGGGGCTGGCAACTCGACCTAGACGCATGACTTGCATCCTATCCACCAGGTGGTATAGGGCCGACCACCCGGTCTGCACCCGCGCGCGAGGGCAAAGGATTCGCCCGGTGCGAACTCGGCGTGTACGGTGAGCGCAGGTTCATAACATGAGATTTGAATCTCATAATGTGAGATTGAGGTGAGGATATGGCGACCGTGACCGAGCAGCGCACCTACCGACGGTGGGCCATGCTCGCCCTGGGAGTCTTCGCACAGGCCGCCAGCGCGGTGATGAGCAACGGTGCGCCGTTCCTTTTGCCCGCCCTGACCCGTCACGGAATGCCCTTGGCCACAGCCGGTCTGCTGGTCGCGATGCCCATGGTCGGCATGGTCTGCACCCTGATCCCCTGGGGATACGCGGTGGACCGGTTCGGCGAGCGCACGGTGCTGATAGTCGGCCCGCTGGTGATGTTCGCCGCCGGCGCGGCCGCCGCCACCACGACGAATTACATTGCGCTGGGGGCATTGCTCCTACTGGCCGGTATCGGCGCGGCGAGCACCAACGGCGCCAGCGGACGGGTGATCGCGGGCTGGTTCCCGCCCGATCAGCGCGGCCTGGCGATGGGCATCCGGCAGACCGCCCAGCCGATCGGCGTGGGCATCGCGGCCATGGCGATCCCGGCAATCGCTGCAACACACGGGTTTTCCACCGCCGTGCTGGTGCCCGCGCTGATGGCGGGCGCGGCCGCGATCGGCTGCGCGATCGGGATCGTCGATCCACCCCGTCCCGAACGTACTGATACACAGACCAATTCGGACAACCCATACCGAGGGGACATGACACTGTGGCGGATCCACGGGGTCTCGGTGCTGCTGGTCATCCCGCAGGCCACCGTGTGGACCTTCGCCCTGCTGTGGCTGAACCGCGACGTGCACCTGTCGCTGGGGCTGGCGGGCGCGCTGGTGACCGTGACCCAATTGCTGGGCGCCGCCGGACGTGTCGGCGCGGGCATCTGGTCCGACAGGGTCGGCAGTCGCCTGCGCCCGCTGCGCACCGTCGCAATCGCCGCGGTGTTCTCGATGGCCGCCCTGGCCCTCACCGCCTGGCTGCACTGGTGGTGGGCCGCCCTACCGGTGCTGGTCGTGGCCTCGGTGATCACCGTCACCGACAACGGCCTGTCCTTCACCGCCGTCGCCGAGATCGCGGGCCCCTTCTGGAGCGGCCGCGGCCTGGGCATCCAGAACACCGGCCAGTTCGTGGCCACCGCCGCCGTAGCCCCGGTGTTCGGCGCCCTGATCACCGCCGCCGGCTTCCCGGCCGCCTACCTCGCCGCCGCCGCGGTCGCGGTAGCCGCAGTCCCCTTGGTCCCCAAGGACCGTCGCCGGTAGACAGACGAAAAGGCCCGCACCCGGGAATGTTCCGGGTGCGGGCCTGCATCGTATTCAGGCCGGCGCGGCTCGGGTTCAGGCCGGCGCGGCTCGGGCGGAATCAGAAATCCATCAACTCAGCAGGGTCGAACTCGACCCGAAACACCTTGCCCGCCTGCACATCTGCGGTGAAAATCGTCCCTCCGAGACATCAGACCGAGGCGGCGATGCGGTCGCCGATCTCGACGGTGGACGACGCACCCGCGCGGGAGGCGAGGTCCTTGGCGACGGCCGATTCGATGCGGGCGGCCTCCTCGGGCTTGCCGACGTGGTTCAGCAGGAGGGCGACCGAGAGGATGGCGGCGGTGGGGTCGGCCTTGGACTGGCCCGCGATGTCGGGGGCGCTGCCGTGGACGGGCTCGAACATGCTCGGGTTGGCGCCCGAGGCGTCGATATTGCCCGAGGCGGCCAGGCCGATGCCGCCGGAGACCGCGGCGGCCAGGTCGGTGATGATGTCGCCGAACAGGTTGTCGGTGACGATCACGTCGAAGCGGCCCGGGTCGGTGACCATGTGGATGGTCGCGGCGTCGACGTGCTGGTAGGCGACCTCGATATCGGGGAACTCCGCGCCGACCTCGGTCACCGTGCGCTGCCACAGGGAACCGGCGAAGGACAGCACATTGGTCTTGTGCACCAGGGTCAGGTGCTTCCGGCGCTTCTGTGCGGCGGCGAAGGCGTAGCGGACCACGCGCTCGATGCCGAAGCGGGTATTGGTGCTGACCTCGGTGGCGACCTCGTGCGGGGTGTTCACCCGGATCGCGCCGCCGGTGCCGGTGTACGGCCCCTCGGTGCCCTCGCGCACCACCACGAAGTCGATCTCCGGATTACCCGACAGCGGGCTGCTCACGCCCGGGAACAGCCGCGACGGTCGCAGGTTGACATGATGGTCCAGTTCGAATCGGGTACGCAACAGCAGCCCGCGCTCGAGCACGCCCGGTGGCATCGACGGGTCCCCGATCGCGCCCAGCAGAATCGCGTCGTGCTGCTTCAGCTCGGGCAGCACCCCATCTGGCAGCACCTCGCCGGTCGCGTGATACCGCTTGGCCCCCAGATCGTACTGAGTCTTCTCGACTCCGGGCACGACCGCGTCGAGCACCTTCAGCGCCTCGGCGATGACCTCGGGACCGATACCGTCACCGGGGATGACTGCCAACTTCATAAGGGCAAGACTCCGTTCGCTCGTTCGCGCGGCCGACCCGGGCGCGGTTCTCACAGCGCCCAGCCCGGTCGATCCTCAGATTCACCCGCGCGGCCACAGGCCACGCGATCCCACCCGAACATCGGTCCGGACAGCAAGTAATCGTCACCCTATCCGGTACCCGGAATCACCCGTCCACCAGGGCAAGCAGGTCCCAATCCGTGAGAAATGCCACCCAGCACGGGCACAGTTGAAGCCAACAGCGCCATGCCTGCTCACGGTCGCGAGAGACGGTCACAGCATCCCGTCGTCGGCCTCGCCCGGACAGCACCGCGCCCCTCCCACACCAGTGAGAGGGGCGCGGAGGCGACGACTCGGCTCAGCTGAGGTCGACCACGACAACCTTCGATGCGCCCACGGCCTCGGTGATCGCGGCCTGCACGTCGGCGGGTACCTCGGTGTTCACACGGAGAACCACTGTGGCGCCGTCGGAAGCCACATCCTGGCTCAGCTGGGCGGCGTGGATGTCGATACCGGCATCGCCGAGCGTGCTGGCGATCCGGCCCAGCGCGCCGGGGCGGTCGTCGTAGTTCAGCACGGCCAGGTTCAGGCCCTCGGCGCGCATGTCGTAGTTGCGGCCGTTGATGTTGACGATCTTCTCGACCTGCTCGGGTTCGGTCAGCGCGCCGGATACGTTCAGGGTGCGGCCGTCGCCGAATACCGCGCGCAGGTCGACCATGGCGCGGTGCGAGGGGCTCTCCGACACGGCGTTCACGGTGGCCTCGATGCCGCGATCCTTGGCCAGCGAGGGCGCGTTGACAAAGGTGACCGAATCCTCGATCAGCGCCGAGAACACTCCGCGCAGCGCCGCGAGCTCCAGTACCGCGACGTCGTGTGCGGACAGCTCGCCGCGCGCCTGCACCTCGAGGCTGACAGGCAGCTCGCTGGCCAGCGCGCCCAGCAGCGCGCCCTGCTTGCGCACCAGTTCCAGCCACGGCGCGACGAACTCGTCCACCGCACCGCCGGTGACGTTCACCGCACCGGGCACGAATTCGCCTGCCAGCGCGAGCAATACGGACTTGGCCACATCGGTGCCCGCGCGGTCCTGCGCCTCGGTGGTGGACGCGCCGAGGTGCGGGGTCACCACGACCTGCGGCAGCTCGAACAGCGGGCTGTCGGTGCAGGGCTCGGTGGAGAACACGTCGATGCCGGCGCCGCGCACCTGGCCGGACTTGATGGCATCGGCCAGCGCGGCCTCGTCGATCAGCCCGCCGCGCGCGGCGTTGACGATGATGACGCCCTTCTTGGTCAGCGCCAGCTTCTCGGCGGACAGCAGGCCCTTGGTCTCGGGGGTCTTGGGCAGGTGCACCGAGATGAAGTCGGCGCGGGCGAGCACCTCGTCCAGGGTCAGCAGCTCGATGCCGAGCTGAGCGGCGCGCGCGGGCGAGACGTAGGGGTCGTACGCGACGATCTTGGTCTCGAAGGCGGCCAGGCGGGCGGCGAACAGCTGGCCGATGCGACCCAGGCCGATCACGCCGACGGTCTTGCCGAAGATCTCGACGCCGTTGAATTTGCTGCGCTGCCAGGTGTGCTCGCGCAGGGTGGCGTCGGCCGCGGGGATCTGGCGTGCGGCGGACAGCAGCAGGGTGACCGCGTGCTCGGCGGCGGTGTGGATATTGGAGGTGGGCGCGTTGACGACCATGACGCCGTGCGAAGTGGCCGCGGGCACGTCGACGTTGTCCAGGCCGACACCGGCGCGGGCGACGATCTTCAGGTTCTTGCCGGCCTCGAGCACCTCGGCGTCGACGGTGGTCGCCGAGCGCACCAGCAGCGCGTCGGCCTCGGGCACCGCGGCCAGTAGTTCGGGCCGGTTGGGACCGTCCACCCAGCGCACCTCGACACCGTCGCCGAGCGCATCGACGGTCGACTGGGCGAGCTTGTCGGCGATCAGAACAACAGGGCGGCCATGTTGGCTCACGGGAGGCACTCCTGGGGAAAGGGAACGGCAATTATCGCGGACCAGCTTAATCCGCCGGATTCCGGCTGGGGGTGCGGGTGGTGATAGGGACCTGTCACCTCAGTGAACTTCGATCGGCGCCAGCCTCGGTGCCCGACGCCTCGCCCCGAGATCGCCCATGCACGACAGCCCATCCCGCTGCCCCGGCCCGCTCGCGAGCCAAGGCAGCGGGCCGACCCCTCGCTCCGGTTCGGTGCTCGCCGGTGATCCGCGCGATACCGCCGCTACACCGCCTCCGCGCTGTCGTCGTCCGCACCGCGCATCGCGTAGACCCGCTCGAGGAAGTCCCGATGCGCGCGCAGCGTCGAATCGAGCAGCTCCCGCCAGGTGCGGCGGTCCACCCGGGCGTCGCTGTCCAGCGACGAGCGTGAGGCCGGACGCAGTCTATCGATGTGGTCGACGATGAACGTCAGCCTGCGGCGCGGGAATTGGACTCCGATGCGCGGATTCTCGGTGAGGAAGGTGTCCAGCGCGTACAGATAGTTGATCGCGCGGTTGTACTCCTCGTCGGTGAGGTGGTAATCCATCCGCTTGATCTCCACGATCCACAGCTCGCCGGCGTCGTGCAACAGGACGAAATCCGGTTCGCGCTTCTCGCTGCCGATGGCCGTGGTCACCAGCGTGGCGCCGAATTTCTGTGCGTACCACCGCTCGAAGGCCGCACGCACGCGCTTGAGCGATTCGTTCATACCCAGCGGAGTCCACTCGGGGGCAAGCAGCCAGGGCGCACGCTCGATCAGCTCCTGGAACGGCCGCTCGAGCGAGCGTTGGTCATCGATCAGCCCGCGCAGCTTGGCCACCACCGCGACCCGCTCGCCGGCGATCTGCCCGAGCGAGTAGATCTCGGCCACCCTGGCCCGTTCGAACAGCGCGACCACCACGTCCAGATGCGGATCGGCGTCCTCGGCGATCTGCTGCAGTGTCTCCAGCAGGCTGCGCTGCGGTCCCAGCGACAGTGCCAGGCGCATGGTGCTTTCCACATGTCCGGGATCGTCCAGGGCGGCCCGGTCCTTGTTCGCCACCAGGATTCGGGCGGCGGAGACCACGGACTCGCGAAACATCTTGTCACCCGGGGCGATCGCCTCGAGAACCTCGTAGATAGTGGACTTCTCGACGAACTCCTCCCACACCCGCCGCCGAATCGAGCGCTCCCCCCGCCTGCCGATCTCGGAGATCAGCTCGCGCCCCCACGCCGCGAGAGCCTCTCCGCGACCGGAGTTCCAGATGATGTCCTGGCGGTCCGAGCGCACCAGATCCTCGTCGTCGTCCAGCCAGTCGACATGGATCGCGCCGACCAGATAGGAGCGCAGCTTGAATTCGCCGGTGAATCCGTGCCCGATGCCGAAATCCCTGGTCTGCGCGACGATCTTGCCGCGCGCGTAGATCCGCACCCCGGCCATGGCCTCGTCGCGATAGGGCTGCTTGGAGTACGCGATCCAGCCGGTGACCGGCAGGTACTGCCGTCCGACGTGGACCGGACGGGTGGACACGTCGACACGGGTCTCCTCCATCACATCGATCGCCAGATCGCTGAGGATGAAGCTCTCCTGCTTGCCCTGCGCGGCGCTGTTGTGCACCTCGACGCGCCAGTCCGTGCGCTCGATCCCGAACCGCGCGGCCAGCTGCCTGCTCAGCTCCGGGCCCGAATTCACCCGTTTGCGAAAGAAATTCCGCAGAATCACCGTGGTGCCCCGGTGCGAGCTCAGGGTGCCGTCGAGTTCGCCGGCGGCCGGGAAGTAGTCGGATTCGGTGTCACACAACATATCGTCGAGATCCAGCACGATATGTGCGACGGGCCAACCGTTCTCGGTGCGGTCGGCGTCGGTGCTGCCCGCGCTGATCACCTCGATGGTGCCGCAGATGCCGAAGGCCGACAGCTTGCCTATTCCCTTGCGGCCCATGACCGGTCGGTGACGCTCGCGCGACAGATCCGAGCCGGTGCGCATGCGGCGGTCGGAGCCGACCATCAGGTAGTGCTGGTTGACCTCGTCGGCGGTCATGCCGTGGCCGTTGTCGGAGACCACGATCTCGTATTGGGGCTCGGAGGCGCCCCGGACCGATCCGGCCAGGGTGACGCCCCACGGCAGCGATACCGCCACCTCGGTGGCGTCCGCGTCGTAGGAATTGGCGATGAGTTCGGCCAGTACGGCCGAGACCCGGTCGTAGAGTCTGATGCCGAGCTTATCGATGGCCAGCCGGCTGATCCGCATCGTGTACTTGTGATCAGCCCGCACGTCGTCGTACAGAGGTTCGTACATGATCGGGCCTCCCACGCGCCCGTCGGCAGCCGCTGTTCAGCTACCTGTAAGCACCATCTTCAATGGCCTCATTGACCAGGGGTTTAACGGTAAACGTCCAGGTCGTCACAACAGCATTCCGGAATTGCGGCAGACCTCTCGAAATCATTACCGACTGGTCTGCTCGAAAACCGTTGGAGGACTGCGCGGCCGGTCGATACCATCGGCGAATGAGCCTGCGCGCGATCCCGGATTCGATGGACCCCACGGTGGTGGGAGCCATCGATGCCGAGCTCGACCGGATCTGCCGCGAGCAACGGGTCTCGATTCGCCTGGCCATCGAAAGCGGCAGCCGCGCATGGGGTTTCCCTTCCCCGGATTCCGACTACGACTGCCGGTTCGTCTACGTGGGTACGCCCGAGCGCTATCTCACCCCGTGGCCCACCCGCGATGTGATCGAGACCCCGCTGACCGATCTGCTCGATGTCAACGGCTGGGATCTGGCCAAGGCACTGCGGCTGCTGGTGAACGGAAACGCGGTGCTCATCGAATGGTTGATGTCACCGATCGTTTACCGGGGTGACGTCGAGTTCCTGGACGAGCTGCGGGCGCTGGCCGACGAGGTCGCCGATCGCGATCGGATCGCCCGGCACTATCTGCATCTGGGGAGTCGGCAGTGGGCGCTGTTCGGCGGGAACGGATCGTTGAAGAAGGTCTTCTACGCGTTGCGTCCGGCGATGGCGCTGCGCTGGCTGCGGGAGCATCCGCGGGCCGCTGTCGCGCCGATGCATCTGCCGACCCTGCTCGGCCAGTGCGAGCTGCCCGCGGATCTCGTCGCGGCCGTGCACGATCTCACCGAACTAAAGTCACGCACCCGCGAAATGGGCAGCGGCGGCGTCCCGGCGTCGATCGCGCGGTTCATCGAGGACGAATTCTCCCGCGCCGTAGACGCGTTCCCGAGCGCGGTCCGATCGGATCTCGGGGCGGCGAAGGCGGTGACGGCGGAGTTCTTCCGCAAGCAGGCGCTGGACTGACCCGACACAGGGAAAAGGCCCCGTACACTGCAGTACGGGGCCTATCAAGTCGCGAGACTCAGATCAGCCGCACGCCCTGGGCCTGCGGGCCCTTCTGGCCTTGACCGATCTCGAACTCAACGCGCTGTCCCTCATCGAGAGACCGGAAGCCCGATCCGCTCACAGCCGAGTAGTGCACGAACACGTCCGGCCCACCGTTTTCCTGAGCGATGAAACCGAAGCCCTTCTCGCTGTTGAACCACTTCACTACGCCTTGCGCCATTTCATACCTTCTGTAGACGAGCCAGGGTGGCAAACGTCCGCTCAACCCGGTCTCGATCCTCTACCATGCCATGCCCAACACCGACCGCGCCACCTTCATTGCACCCAGCGATGGTTTGCGGACGGTATGCGGAGTGATCGCATTACATCCGCTTCCGAAGGCCCGTAATCACACCGAGATATCATGTATACCTCACGTTAAAGACCTGGTCAGCCGACTTTCCAAGCCGCTCGATCATTATTCGTGCGAATAGAAACAGACTGGCCCCGGACCGTAATGTCCAGGACCGGCCCAGGTCGTTTCATCCGACCATCTACGCAGTTCAGCCCCCGAAAGAACCGGTCCACAGCGTGTTCGCCAGGCCATGGAACGCCGCACTCCCGGTGCCGAGCAGTCCGTGCAGGGCAGCGAAACCGGTGTCGATGATAACGGGGATCATTTGAATTGCCTTTCGTTGTTGCCGTCCGGTTGAACCGGATTCAACACGCGTATCGGGCACTCAGAAACGACCGTTAGCCATAATTGCGGAAAGGTGACTCTGCCGACATGGCAGCATCACTGTGTGCCGTACCACATTCGTCCCGTCCCACCTCGATCAGCTAGTCAGCACCCGAACATCCTTCGCCTCGGGTCCGGTCTTGGTGTGGCGGATTTCGAACACCACCCGCTGCCCCTCGGCCAGGGTCCGGAATCCGGCGCCCTCGAGCTCGGTGTAGTCGACGAATACGTCGGGTCCGCCATTGTCCTGGCTGATGAACCCGAAGCCCTTCTTCGTGTCGAACCACTTGACCGTGCCTTGTCCCATGCGCCCGCCCTTCTCACCGGTCAGCCAGGCAGACGATAGTTCCAGATGACTCACCGGTCCAGGTAAATCTCGAGAACTCACCCGTTCAGGTGGCGCAGCTGACCTGTCTTGGCGGCGTCGTAGGCGGCGCGGCCGGACAGGTGCTCCGGCACACCGACCTCCCACCAGGCGCCCGACTCGGTCCACGCTGCGGGTTCGGTGCGCACGACGACCACCGCCGGGCGCGATAGCTCGACAGCGGCGACTCTGGCCCGCGCGTAGGCGTCACGGAATTCGTCCAGCCCGGCGGCTGTGAACGCCGCGCAGCCCAGGGCCTGGGCGTGCGCGGCGAAATCCACCCGGGGCGGGTCGGTATGGGTGGTGCGGCAGTCGCGGTACAGGTTGTTGAAGGCGCTGCCGCCCTGTCCCTCTTGCAGCCGGGCGATGACCGCGTAGCCGTCGTTGTCGCAGACGACGGCGACCAGCGGGTGTCCGGCGAAGGCCGCCGAGAACAGCTCGGAGTTCAGCATGAGGTACGAGCCGTCGCCCAGCATGGTGGTCACCAGACCACCGTCGTGCGCCATCGCGGCGCCCCACGCGCCCGCGAGTTCGTAACCCATACAGGAGAATCCGTATTCGACGTCCATGCTCGGCGCGCCACCGGCGGCCCGCCAGCCGCCGACGAGTTCACCGGGCATACCGCCGGACGAGGTCATCACGTAGTCGCCCGGATCGCTGAGAGCGTTGACCGCACCGACGATCTGGGCGTAGGTCGGTGTACCCACCGTCGGTGTGCGCAGCTTGTCGATGTGCGCATCCCACTCACCGCGCACCACCGCCGCTCGGGCGGTCCATTCGGGCGCGGCCTTCCACACACCGAGTTCGGGCGCCAGATCCTCCAGTGCCGCATCGGCATCCGCGACCACGGCCACGGCGCCGTGTTTGACCGCGTCGAAGCGCGCGGCGTTGATCGAGACGATCCGCACGTCCGGCGCGAACACCGTCCACGACGCGGTCGTGAAGTCCTGCAGACGTGTTCCCACCGCCAGCACCACATCCGCCTCGGCGGCCAGGGTATTGGCCGAGGCCGAGCCGGTGATGCCCAGCGGGCCCGCATACAACGGATGGTCGTGCGGGACCAGGGTGCGCCCGGCGGTGGTCTCGGTGATCGGGATGCCGTGTCGCTGCGCCATTTCCACCGCGCGCGGCCCCGCGCCGGAATAGCGGACGCCACCGCCCAGGATCAACAGCGGCCGCCGCGCCGAGCGCAGCGCGTGCGCGGCCCGGGACAGCGCCGCCCGATCCGGACGCGGACGTGGGGGCTCGTGCACGACCGGTTCGAACAGCGCGTCCGGAAAGTCGTAGGTCTCGGCCTGGACGTCCTGCGGCAGCGCCACGACCACCGGGCCGCTGTCGGCGGGATCGGTGAGCACCCGCGCGACCTGCGGCAACGTCCCGATCAGCTGTTCGGGCCGGGTGATCCGGTCGAAATAGCGGCTCACCGGACGGAACGCGTCGTTGACCGTCACGGTCGGATCGCCGAAGTGCTCGACCTGTTGCAGCACCGGATCCGGTGCGCGACCGACGAAGGTGTCCCCCGGAAGCAGCAGCAGCGGCAGGCGATTGGCGTGAGCGACCCCGGCGGCGGTCATTAGGTTCAGTGCGCCCGGACCGATCGAGGAGGTGGCCACCCCGACCTGCCGCCGCTGAGCGGCCTTGGCCAGCCCCACGGCGGCCAGGGCCATCCCCTGTTCGGTGTGGCCGCGCCAGACGGGCAGTTCCGCGCTGCGCTCGGCCAGCGCCGTACCAAGGCCCAAGACGTTGCCGTGCCCGAAGATCGCGAAAACCGCGGGGAACAACGGCACTTCGCGCCCGTCCAGAGTCCGTGAGCGCTGGGCTGTCAGCCACGCGA
This sequence comes from Nocardia alni, assembly GCF_019038435.1. Lineage (GTDB taxonomy): Bacteria > Actinomycetota > Actinomycetes > Mycobacteriales > Mycobacteriaceae > Nocardia > Nocardia alni. The sequence continues at coordinate 20,683 of NZ_JAGPOX010000029.1, read as the reverse complement.
CCAACGCCTGCGCGGTGGTCAGTCTCATCGCACTCTCCCCCGATGGTCGGTCACCGGACACCGCGGATCCGTCGGCATCGTGTCCCACTCCTGGCGCACCCACCCGTGCGCGGGATCGTCACAGAAGGCCATGGACCGGTCGGGAGCGGGACCGGCCAGGACGTTCAGGTAGTACATCGGATAGCCGGGCGCGGCGACACAGGGACCGTGAAATCCGCGCGGCACCAGGAAGACATCCCCGTCGCGCACCGCGACGTTCTCGTCCAGCTCCCCGTCTGCGGTATAGGTGCGGTGCATCCCGAATCCCTCGCGCGAGGGCGTGATCTCGTCCCGCCCGGCGATGCGGAAGTAGTAGATCTCCTCGTTCACCACCTCGCAGTCGCTCGCCTCGTCGTGCTTGTGCGGCGGATAGGAGGACCAGTTGCCGGCCGGGGTGATCAGCTCGCAGGCGTTGAGTTTGTCGGCGTGCTCCCATATTCCGGGCACACCGAAGTTGGCGACCTGGCGGCTGGCCTGTCCGGCGCCGCGGATTTCGACCGGCACATCCTGCGCGGCTCCGTATTTCGGGGTCAACCGCCGCTCGCAGCGGGCCATCGGCAGCGCGATCTCGGCGTCCCGTTCGGCACTCAGCTCCACCTCGGCATCGCGCGGCACATAGGCGAAGTCGGTGATCCGGGTGAACACCGAATCGCGGCCGGACAATTCGAACCTCTCGCCGTCCACCCGCACGCTGCACGACCCGGACAGCGGCAGTACGAACGCCTCGTACTCCCCCGTCTGCACGATCCGCGGCCGGTTCGCGATCAGGCGCACGACCCGCAGACCGGTATAGGTCCATCCGGCTCGCTGCGCGGTCAGCAGGATGGGGTCCTCCCCGCTGCCCAGCGAGCCTGCGGGCAGATGCAGCGAACTCATCGTGCCTCCTTCAGAATTCGCGCCGCTGCGTCGACCGCGCCGGCGACATCGCCGTCCGGCGGATACAGCAGACTGCGGCCCACCACCAATCCACGCACGACGTCGTTACGCAGGGCCCCGCCCCACGCCGCCAGATCCGCGGCCGAGTCGCCGGACGGCGCGCCGCCCAGCAGCAGCACCGGCAGCGTCGTCGCGTCCAGCACCGAGACATCCTGCGGCGCAGGAATTTTCAACCAGGTGTACGCCGAAGTGACACCGAGCCCGGAAGCCACCGTGATCGCCCGCTGCAACGAGGCCGAATCCCGGTGCATCACCAGCGATCCGGAGTCGTCGCGGTGATACGGCAGCGGCTCGACCATCGCCATCAGGCCGTGCGCGGCCAGTTCGGAGACCGCGCGGGCGCACGCCTGCAAGGTCGGGATCGTCCGGGGATCCGAATCCACTAGCCGCAGCAGCATTTTTCCGCCGTCCAGGCCGAAATCCACCAGCGAGCGCGCGTCGTATCCGGTGAACCGGTCCTCGATCTCCCAGTCCGCGCCGGCCAGCCCGCCGCGGTTCATCGAGCCGATGACGACCTTGTCGTGCAGCGCGTCCAGCAGCAGCAATTCCTCCACCACGTCCGGGGATCCCAGCACGCCGTCCACCGCCGGGTTGTCCAGCGCGATCAGCAGACGCTCGAGCAACTCCCGCCGATCCGCCATCGCGGTGCGATCCGCGCCGACCCCCAGCGCGCCGCGGGCCGGGTGGTCCGCGGCCACCAGGAACAGGGTGTCGTCCGCGGACAGCAGCCGCGCGCGCCGGCGCCGCTGACCGTACGCGCGGGCGACCGCGCCCGGATCGGTGCCGCGCACCCGCAACAGGCCGCGCCAGCGCTCGTCGGTCAGGTGGGATCTCATCGGCACAGCAGCTCCTCGATCTCGCTCGACGTCGGCATGGCGTCGGCACAGGCCAGGCGCGAAGCGACCAGCGCCCCGGCGGCATTGGCGTAAGCGGCCAGGCGTGCGGGATCCCATCCCGACAACAGCCCGTGCACCAGTGCACCGCCGAAACCGTCCCCCGCGCCCAGCCCGCACACCACCTCGACCCGGCACGGCGGCACCGTCCATCGGCCGCCCGCACGATCGGCCACCAGCACTCCATCGGCGCCGCATTTGATCACGGCCAACCCCACGCCGCGGGCCAGCAGCCGGTCGGCGGCCTCGTCCGGATCATCGGCGCCCACGGCCACGCGCACCTCGGTTCGGTTGCCCACCACCACATTCACGTGGTCGATCATCCAGCCGATCTCACGCCGCGCGGTCTGTTCGTCGGGCCAGAACATCGGCCGATAGTCCAGGTCGAGCACGGTATGCCCGCGGCGGTCACGGTGTTCGAGCACTCGGCGCTGGGTACTGCGACCGGGTTCGGCGCTGACTCCAGTGCCGGTCACCCACAGCAGCGGTACCGATTCGACGACGTCCCACGGGATCTCGTCTTCGGTGAGGGTCAGGTCCGGTGCGATCGGGGCGCGATAGAACAGCAGCGGCGGATCGGCGGGCGGGTTCAGCTCGCAGAACACCACGGGCGTCAGCAGATCCGGCGCGGTGAACACGTAACGCGGGGACACATCGAACTGCGTCAACGCCGTTCGCACATAGTCACCGAACCCGTCCGGACCGACCTTGGTCAGCACGGCAGTACTCCGCCCCAACCGCGCCGCCGCGACAGCGACGTTGGTCGCGGTGCCGCCCAACGATTTCGCGAATGTGCCCACCTGCGCTAGTGGCACGCCGCTTTGCTGCGGGTACAGATCAACACCGACACGCCCAATAGTGAGAGCCTCCAGCTCACGATTCATCCTGTGCCCCTGATGTAGTCCGTTCCGCTCCGCCCGTGCTCACGTGGTATCCATGAGGCGTACGCGCGGGCCTGCATGTTGACGCTCTCCCGCTGCTTTCGGCATCGGCCCGGTCAGGCGCACTCATCCGGAATGCGCAGGCGCCCTGCTGGCCACGCAGCATTCCCACCCCGGCCGTCAATTCGCCCGCTCCGTCACTCGGTCCAATTCGTGTTGCAGCACATCCAGTTCCGCACCACCGGCCATCTGCCGGGTCAGCTCCGGAATGTCGATCTCGGACTTCTCGTACGATCCGAGCGTCGCACCGCGTTTGAGCAGCAGGAACCGATCGCCGACCGGGTAGGCGTGGTGCGGGTTGTGGGTGATGAGCACCACGCCGAGGCCCCGGTCGCGGGCCTGGGCCACGTACCGCAGCACCACCCCGGCCTGTTTCACACCCAGCGCCGCGGTCGGTTCGTCCAGGATCAGCACCTTCGCGCCGTAGTGCACCGCCCGCGCGATCGCCACGCACTGACGCTGTCCGCCGGACAGCGTGCCCACCGGCTGCTCCAGGTTACGCAACTCGATTCCCATGTCGGCCAAGGCCTTACGGGTGATCTCCCGGCTCGTGCCGCGATCCAGCAGACGCAGCGGCCCGAATCCCACGGTGGGTTCGGAGCCGAGCACGAAGTTGCGCCAGACGCTCATCAGCGGCACCACCGCCAGATCTTGATACACCGTGGCGATCCCGCGGTCCAACGACTCACGCGGAGAGGCGAACCGGACCGTCTCGTCCTCGACCCGCAGCTCACCCTTGTCGTACTGATGCACACCGGCCAGAATCTTGATCAGCGTCGATTTCCCGGCGCCGTTGTCACCCAGCACACAGGTGACCTCGCCGGCGTTCACCACCATCGACACGTCTTCCAGCGCGACCACGCCGCCGTAACTCTTGCCGATGCCGATGGTTTCGATGAGACTCACCGTCGAATCCTCTCCGCGCGCTTGGAGAATTGGTTGTTCACCAGCACCGCCGCCAGCAGCAGCACGCCGAGGAACAGCATGAACCAGTCGTCGTCCCACCGCGCGAAGACGATGCCCTGGCGGGCCATGCCGAAGATCAGCGCGCCGATCGACGCACCGATCACCGACCCGAATCCACCGGTCAGCAGGCATCCGCCGACCACCGCCGCGATGATGAACTGCAACTCCAGCCCCACGCCCTGATTGGCTTGGACGCTGCCGAACCGCAGGATGTTGCAGGATCCGACCACCCAGCCGGTGAATCCGGTACCCATGAACAGCAGGATCTTGGTCCGCACCGCGGGCACGCCGACCGCCCGCGCATTGTCCAGCGCACCGCCCACCGCGAAGGTCCAGTTGCCGAATCTCGTGCGCACCAGAATGATCGACCCGATCACGGTCAGCACGATCCACCACACCACCGAGCCCTGGATGCGGGTGCTGCCCAGGTTGATCGTCGAGGCGAAAACCGCACCGGCCGAGGCGTATCCGGACGCACCACGAATACCGGAGACCTCCACGGTGTCGGTGACCAGCCGCGTGACGCCCAGGTTCAGGCCTTGCAGCGCGAGGAAAGTACCGAGCGTGACGATGAAACTCGGTAGCCCCGTGCGCATCACGACCCAGCCGTTGAACGCGCCGACGGCCAGCGCGAAGACGAGCGACGCCAGCAACGCCCACCACACATTCCAGCCCGCGTGCACCGCCAGCAGTGCGGTGACCAGGGCGGTGGACGCTGTCATCACACCGGCGGACAGGTCGAACTCGCCGCCGATCATCAACAGCGACACCGCGACCGCCATGATGCCCATCGTCGAGGCGTCGTCCAGCCAGTTCGCGACGCCCAGCGGGCTCAGGAACTTGTCGGTGATGACCGAGAAGAACACGAAGACCAGCAGCGCACCGAGCAGCGCGCCGATCTCGGGCCGCACGACCGCGCGCTGCCACAGCGTTGGACCGGCCGCGGAGCCGGATTCGTCCGGCCCGGAAGGTGTTTCGGACTGCGAGGGCGTTGCGGCGATACTCAACTCATTACCTCTCAGCGCGTACCCTGCGACACCAGGGTCGCGATGGTGCCGATGTTGTCCTTGTCCACGAAGGCCGGACCGGTCTGCACGGGAGCGCCGCCGCCGACAGTGTTGCGGTTGGCGACGTAGACCTGCAGCATCACGATCGGCAGATATCCCTGCAGGTACTGCTGCTGGTCCACGGCGAACAGCAGTTTGCCCGCCTTGATCGCGTTCACCACGTCACTGTTCAGATCGAAGGTCGCGACCACCGCCGATGAGCCCGATTCCGAGATCGCGTCGACCGCCCGCGCGGCGACCTGTGAATTCAGCGTCAGCACGGCGTCGATCGACTTGTCGGCCTCGAGCGCGCCTTTGATCCGGGACTGGGCGTCGGTCGGATTGTTGATATCGACCTGCAGAGTCGTCGCGTTGCCGCCGAAGCCGGCCGTCGCACCCTGGCAGCGCTGGTTGTCGCCGATATTGCCCGCCTCGTGAATCACGCAGAGCAGCTTGTGCTTTCCAGCCGCGGCAAGGCGCTTACCAGCGCCCTCACCGGCCGACTCCTCGCTCTGCCCCACATGGCCGATCGCGCCGACGCTGACACTCTGCTCCTCGCCGGAGTTGATCGTCACCACGGGAATGCCCGCGGCCACGGCCTTCTGGATCGACGGCCTGAGCGCGTCCGGATTGGCCATCGAGACCACGAGGCCGCCCACGCCCTGGGCCACGGCATTGTCGATGAGCTTGGACTGCTGGGTCGGATCACCGGAGGACTGATAGTCGACCTTGACGCCGAGCTGTTTACCCGCCGCGTCCGCGCCGTTCTTGACGACGTTCCAGAACGCGTCGCCCGCACTGCCGTGGGTGACCACCGCGACGGACTTCAACGTCCCTGTCGCACCGGGCGCCTGGGTCGTGGGCGAGGAGTTCTCCGCCGCCGGTCCGCTACAGGCGGCCAGAACCGCGGCCGCGGCGAACCACGGCAGTACGCGCCGCCAGCGCGATCCGGTGGTGCGAGCCGCCACAGACTTCGTTGTCATTACTTCTCCTACTACTTCGGGAATGAGCGGGCATGCGTAATCACGCTCGCTGCCGACGCTGTCATTGATGGCGATGCCTGCGGGAGCCCCGTGATTCCCGCGGAAACCATTGCGGCGCCGATGTGTTCGAGTCGGCGCAGACTGCGTTCGGCATCGCGGCTGGGACCTGCCGCGGTATCGCTGGGCGCCAGCGCGGTGTCCTGTTCCAGGACGTACCAGCCGCGATATCCCGCCTCGTGCACATACCGCACCAGCGCCTCGATGTCGATGTCCCCGTCGCCGAGCGGTACGAACAGCCCTTCGCGCACCGCGACGCTGTACTCCATCGCGCCACTGCGAATCCGGTCCGCCAAATCCGCGCGCACGTCCTTGAGATGGATATGCCCGATGCGTTCGGGATACCGCCGCGCCAGCCCCACCGGATCGGTGCCGCCGATCAGCAGGTGTCCCGTGTCCAGGCACAGATCCAGATCCGAGTCCGCGAGCAGGCGCTCGACCTCGGCTTCGGTCTCCACCAGCGTGCCGACATGCGGGTGCAATACGGTCCGCAGACCGGCCTCGGCAGCGATATCGCGGACCGCGGCGGCGGTCTCGACGAGGGTGCGCCACTGCCGCTCGTCCAGCACGGGACGGCTGTCGTAGCCTTCGGCGCCGGTAGCGGCCGCGAGTACCAGGACCTCGGCCCCGGCGGCGGCGAACTTCTCGGCGTTCGCACGAGCCGTGGCGCACGCGTCCTGTGGCCGCTCGTGCAGCACCAGCGCCAGGAACCCGCCGATCGCGGTAATCCCGTACGGGCTCAGCAACTCCCGCAGCCGCTCGGGCTCGCTCGGCAGATATCCGGGCGGACCGAATTCGGTGGCCGCCAGGCCGAGTGCGGACATCTGCTGCAGGACGGTCGGCGCGCCGAGCACATGCCCCCAGCCGGGCACCTCGCAGACTCCCCAGGAAATAGGCGCCGCGGCGATCCGCAGCGGATGCGTCGGTTCGGTCATCGGACTACTCCGGCCTGTAGTACGGGCGCCCCGCCATTGGAGCGCTCTAACAATGTAACCTGCGCCACGTCGCTGTCAAGTGCCGAATGTATCGCATATTCGCCGTCTTCACCTCGGTATACATGCGTTTTCCGGACAGTCGCGGCCCAGCGTCCGTGCTCATACAGAGCATTAGAGCGCTCTATTGATTAGCGCGCTCCCACGCGGTACCTTCGGCTCATGCCGCGACCGACGATGGAAGACGTTGCCGCCCGCGCCGGCGTCTCCCGCGCCCTGGTCTCGCTCGTGATGCGTGATTCGCCGAAGGTCAGCGACCATCGCCGCCGCGCGGTCCTGGCCGCGGCCAAGGAACTCGGCTACCGGCCGCACGCGATGGCCCGCTCGCTGGCCAGCCGCACCTCCAACATCGTCGGTGTGATGGTCTCCGACCTGCACAACGCCTTCTTCGCCGACGTGGTCGAGGCCATGGACACCGCGGCTCAGCAGTCCGGGCTGGAGCTGATCCTCAACACCGGCCACCGCAGCGCCGCCCGCGAGCGCACCGCCCTGAGCAGCCTGCTGGCGTTCCGGCCGGGCGGCATCATCCTGCTGTCACCGGTGCTGGCGGCCGCGGCGATCCGGGACGCGGCCGCGCAGTGCCCGGTCGTGCTGGTCTCGCGCGCCTCGAGCGTGGCGGCGGTCGACACCGTCAACGACGACGGCGAGACCGGAACCGCGCTGGCCGTGGATCATCTGGTGGCACTGGGTCATCGGCGCATCGTGCATTTCGACGGCGGCGCGGCGCCCACCGCCGCGGCCCGGCGGCGCGGTTACATCAGTGCGATGCGGCGAAACGGCCTCGAGCCCATGGTCATCGCCAGCGAGCACACCGACGAGGCGGGCCTCGCGGCGGTGCGCAGCCTGCTGACGGTCTTCTCCCCCGCCCATTTTCCGACCGCGCTGGTGTGCGGCAACGACTTCAACGCGGTCGGCGCGATGTCGGCCCTGCACGAGGCGGGGCTGCGTGTGCCACAGGATGTTTCGGTCGTCGGCTACGACAACTCCTCACTCGCGGCGCTGCGGCAGGTGGCGCTGACCACCGTCGACCAGCCGCGGGCCGAGATCGGCAGGCTGGTCGTCGAGGCGCTCACCGAGCGCCTGCGCGGCGAGCGCGCCGAGCCGGTCCGGCGGCGGGTGCCACCTTCGCTCGTGATCCGGTCGACCACCGCGCCTCCCACCGATTGACCTCTACGACAAAGGAGTTCGCATGACAGTCAGGCTTGGTCTGGCCGGCACCGGACGCATCGGCGCCGCACACGCCGAGACGCTGCGCACGCTGCCCGGTGTGGACGCGGTCGTCGTCACCGACGTCGACACCGAACGCGCGCGCGGCACCGCCACCAAGCTCGGTGTGGAGTACGCCCCCGATGTCGACGCGCTGCTGGGCGCCGATCTGTCCGGCGTCGTGATCACCACGCCCACCGACTCCCATCCCGAACTCATCACCCGCGCGGTCGATCTCGGCATTCCGGTGTTCTGCGAGAAGCCGGTGGCCGCGGATATCGACGGCACGCTCGCAGTGATCCGGCACGTCGAGAACTCCGCTGTCCCAGTGCAGATCGGCTTCCAGCGCCGCTTCGACGCCGGATATCGCGCGGCGCGCGCGGCGGTCGCCTCGGGCGAGCTGGGCTGGCTGCACACCCTGCGCGCCACCACCCTGGATCCGGCTCCCCCACCGGCGGAATATATTCCGCGCTCGGGCGGGCTGTTCCGGGACTGCGGCGTGCACGATTTCGACATCATCCGCTGGGTCTCCGGCCGCGAGGTCGCGGAGGTGTTCGTACGCGGCGCGAACCGGGGTGAGCAGTTCTTCCGCGACGCCGGAGACGTCGACACCGCGGCGGTCCTGCTGACCCTGGACGACGGCACATTGGCGACGGTCTCGCTCGGCCGATACAACGGCGCGGGCTACGACGTGCGCCTCGAGGTGCTGGGCTCACGCGCCAACGCCATTGTGGGCCTGGACGATCGCGCCCCGCTGCGCTCGGTCGAGCCGGATTACCCGCCCTCGCCGTTCCCGGCGTATCCCGGTTTCATGGACCGCTTCCGCCGCGCCTACACCGAGGAACTCGCGGTGTTCACCGCCGTGGCCGCCGGCGCGACCGAAAACCCCTGTGGCCCCGCCGATGCGCTGGAGGCCTTCTACATCGCCGAGGCGTGCGAGCTGTCGCTGCGGCAGAACCGCCCGGTGACGGTCAGCGAGGTGCGCCGATGACGACTCACCGCACCATCATCATGTACTCCCCGTAGAACAGCGCGAGCCCGAAGGCCGCGGCGATTCCGCTCAGCACCCAGAAGCGGACGACCACCGCGGTCTCGGCCCACTTGCTGAGCTCGAAATGATGGTGGAAGGGCGCCATCTTGAACAGCCGGTTGCGCGTGGTGCGAAAGACCACGATCTGCAACGCCACCGAGCCGATCTCGGCGACATACAGCGCCCCCACCACGACCGACAACAATTCGGTCCGGGTCGTGATCGACAGCCCGGCCAGCATGCCGCCCAGCCCCACCGCGCCGGTGTCGCCCATGGTGATCCGGGCGGGCGAGGAATTCCACCACAGAAAACCCATACAGGCCGCACCGCCCGACGCGCACACCACCGCCAGATCGAGCGGATCGCGCACGTCGTAACAGCCCAGCCCCGGACGCACCGCACAGGAATTCGCGTATTGCCAGACGGTGACGACCACGTACGCGGCCAGCGCGAAGGTCATCGACCCCGCCGCGAGCCCGTCCAGGCCGTCGGTGACCTTCACCGCGTTCGACCACGCGAGCACGACGACGCAGACCGCGGTGAGAAAGGCGACCACACCGAACGACACGGTATTGATATCGCGGACATAGGACACGTGACGGCTGGCCGGGGTCAGCCCGTTGTTGTCGGGGAAGCGCAGCGCCAGCACCCCGAATACCACCGCCGCGGCGATCTGCCCGAGCGCTTTGCCGATCCGGGTCAGCGCCGAGGAGCGCCGCCCGCGCTGTTCGAGCAGATCGTCGAGGAATCCGACGAATCCCAATGCCGTCGCAAGTCCCAGGACGAGCAGGCCCGACGCGGTGATTCCGGACGGTCGGTCGGACGCCCCGATCAGATGCGCGCCGAGATATCCGGCCCACAGCGCGATCAGGATCGCGATACCGCCCATACTCGGCGTGGCGGGTTTGGGCGGGCGGCCCGTCGGATTCTCACGGATTCGCTGACGGATGTCGGCGCGGGCGAACCAGCTGATCAGCAAGGGCGTCACCGTGATCGAGACGACGAGCGCGATCATCGCCGCGAAGAGGACCTGCTTCATGCGCTCCCGTACCACCGACCTGCAGCCGCCGACCGCTTGCGACGGATTGCACCGATGGTAACCAACCCCGGCTAGAGGCGTGCCCGCGTGCCCCCGCCGGATGAGCGGGCGCGGAAGCTCGCGATGACCGAAACCACCAGTACCGTAATCAGTTCCAGCACGTTCCAGGCGACCGGTGACGCGGGCGGCTCGGGTTCGGCGATGGGTTCGGACTGCGGGATGATTCGCGCTGGTACGGGCGGAATCCGAGGCGCCGGCGGCCGGGCGGGCGCGCGGGCCGGGATCGGGGATCTCGGCCCGGGCGGCGCGAACAGGGGGATTCGAAGTGGGAGTTCCGGTGCGGGCGGCGGGATCCCGGGCAGTAACAACAGGCAGGTCAGCACCGCGCTGCCGGTCAGGGCGCTGCCCACGGCGACGCTGCCGAGCGAGGATCCGCTCGAACCGACGCCGACCGTGCCCGGGCCGACCAATCCGCTGCCGGTCAGCAGACCGAGCACAATCCCAGCGGAACCAGCGACGGCGCTTCCGGCGCACGCGGTTGCGACACTTCCGGTTTGGAGTCCGAGCATGTGACCGAGCGTCGTGCCCGAGTCGGCGGATGCGGGACCGACGGCCTTCGGCGCAGGCCGGGGTACGGCGGTGGCGACCGGCGCAGCGGCCGGCAGCACGGAGATCTGCGACAACTCCGGGGCGGACGCGGCGGGTCCCAGGCTCAGCGCGCTGCTGGACGCGGGTGCGGCCGACCCGGATCCGCCATTGGTCATGGAGGCGCTACCAGAGGAGATCGAACTCGGCGGCGGCACAATGGGATCTGCTACCGCCCGGTCGCAGCCCAGAGTGAGCGGCGGGACCAGAGCGGCGATCACGGCCAGCCCCCTGGCCGCGGCCGTCAGCCCCCGCCGTGCGACTGCCGGATCCCTGCCGACATCCGTGGACCTCTGTCGCAGCCCCTGTTTCGTACCGGTCGGACTCGACGTCACCGCGGCCCAGGTCCGAATCGTCGATTCCTGCACCGCGGCTGTCGTGCTCGCGGCCCTCGATCCTTCCGCCGCTGCACGCATTCGCACCGCCACAATCCCGGACGCCATTGTGCGCAAACCTCATTCGTCGCTGGTGACGGACTCAACTGATCTGCTGATAGCTCGACAGCGCGTAGTCGAAGGCATCGGTCGGCACGACGATCGAACCGCGGAACGGCCGATCCAGGTTGTAGATCTGCAACAGCGCCGACCCGATCACGACGCCCAGCAGTGCGGTCATCAGCATGCTGCGCCAGCTCACCCGAACCCCCGACAGCACAGGGTTCAGCAGAATGAGCACGGTGCCGAACAACAATGCGACATACAGGAATGTCGGCACGGTGTGCCCCAGATCCAGCGCACGGTCCTGACGCGCCTGCTCCACCCTGTCCAAGCTCGCCAGGGCGCGCGAACGCTGGTCGGTGACAGCCGGATCGGTGGAGTGCACGGCAGTCACCGCATCGCGCAGGGTATTCAGGGTGCTCTGCGCGGCCTGGCTCATGTGCCCCTGATGGTTCATCATCGGCCATTCCTGGCTGACGACCTGATTCGTGTAGTCGCGCACCAAACCCTCGATGCGCTGATGCTCGGGCCCCGGCATCGAATGCGCGGCCCAGTAGGTGTCGACCAGACCCTTGGCCTCGGCGACGGTGTGGTTGTGCGCGTTCTGGAACTGCTGCCAGCAGACCACCACCACGAAGGCGACCACGGCGGTGAAGAACGTCTTGATCAGATCCAGAACCAGCGTGCCCGAGGACTCGTCACTGGTGTGACGCCAGGTATTCGGACGCAGATGATCGCCCACGAAGAGCACGACCACAGCGATAAGGGCTGCCGTGACGGCGACAATCAGCTCCTGCGTCATGGGTGGGATTCGTCACAGCGGCGGCAGTGGATGGCTTGCGGGGCGATTGCTCACCCCGATTTCGTCGCTCGCCACCCGCGGCCGATCAGTCCGTTATGGGCGGTATGCCTCGTTCCAGATAGCCGATGCGGCCCTCGCGCAGCGCCGCGTACGCCTGCTGCAGGCGGATAGCCAACCGTGGCGTCACATAGTCCTCCACCGTGCCGATGGGGACCCATTCCCACCGGTCCAGCTCGCTGTCCTGCAGCACGACGGCACTCTCGTCGCCCAGTTCACCGCAGTCGAAGACGAACAGCAGCCGGTCGGTCCCGTCGTGCGGAGACCAGTCGCAGACCAGCAGACGCTCCGGTGGGCGCTGAATGCCCAGCTCCTCGGCGATCTCACGCCGGCACGCGGCGGCCGGCGCCTCGCTCTGGTCGACGAACCCCCCGGGGATATCCCACCCGTCACCGTAGGTCTTGTGCACCAGGAATACCGATTCCCCGCGCATGAACAGCGCACCTGCGGCGAGCCACGGTCGGGCGAAAACCTCTGGAGTGTAATCAGTTTCCTCGAAAGAGGCATGCATCTCGCCCACCGACCTCACCGGCCCCGGCACCCAGGGACCTGTCTTTTCCGTACCGAATCATTCGCCGACCACGATCTCATATACCCACCGCACATCGCGCGAGATGGCCTTCATCACCCTCCGATCACCGCGCAAAACTACCGCGCGGCCAGGCAACTCTGATATCGATGTGCCATGGCGAACGATGCACCCGAGCCCGAGTACCGATTCACGTGCTACACGGTAGCGGGCCTGGGCACCATCACGCCGATCCTGGCCGCCGAGGCGACGCTGTGCGGACTATACGTATTGCACTTCACCGGTGGGGAGGCGTATGTGGGTCAGTCGCTCAATGTGGCCGCCCGATTCACCGCGCACGCCCGGATGTGGAACGACATCGAGACCATCGACTTCGCCCCCTGGCCCGCCGATGACCTGGACCGCGCCGAGGACCGCCTGATCGAGCTGCTGGAGCAGACCAGGGAGCTGCGCAACAAACAGTGGGTCCTCCTACCCGGCGACGAGGACGACGCGGTCTCGATCGAACACGCCCGCGAGATCGTACTGCCCTGGGATCGCGGCGACCGCACCACCGTCGACACCGGCACCATCGCGGAGGACCGCCTGCGCTATTGGGAGTTACACCGCCACAACGACTATCCCGCCCTGCGCGCCGCAATCGCCCTGTACATCAACGAAACCATCCCCGACCCGGTGAATACCCAACGCTACCTGTGGAATATCTCCGCGCTGCCCACCCGCTCCAAGTACGGCCGGCGCCTGATGACCCTGCGCTGCGGCGCCCTGGAGACCCTGTTCGTCTCGGAGAACAAACTCGACGACGGCACCTGGTACACCACGATCCGCATGAACGTCGATATCCCCCAGGGCATGACGGATGCCGACCTGTCCATCGACCACGACCTGTTCCACGCCCTGCCCGGCACCTATCGCAACCAGCGGGTCTGGTCATGGGTCTTCGGCCTCTACGATTTGATCGAGGAGGACATCAACGTCGACTCGGTCACCGGCGGCCACGACTTCTTCGATCTGGCCTACGGACTCAACATCCGCATGATGCGCCGGGGAGTGTCGCGGTACGCCAAGACGCACAATCAGGACCTGGCGAATGATGTTCTGGCCGAAGCGTACAAGCAGCAGATGGACTTCGGCGGGGAGCCGGAGGAGGAGTGAGCTCAGGCGGGCACAGCGCCGAACCCGATCTCGTTCCCGTCCGGGTCCAGGTACGTGGTCTTGCGCACCCCGTTCTCGTAGGTCTCCTGCGCGACCGGCTCGAGCCCGCGTTCCTTGATCTGCGCCACCCGATCGTCCAGATCGTCCACGATCAGCGTGTTGATCGAATGCCCGGCGTGCTCGGGCTTCTGCACGATGTACAGCAGCCGGTTCTCGGCGAGCTCCCAGACGGCCTCGGTCTCGTGCGGCCGCGACGACGGCGTCGCCCCGAGCAACCGCTCGTACCAACCCACCGCCACGCCGAAATCACTGACCGGAATCCCGGCGAACAGGTACAGTGCCATGCCGCAATGCTAACGGCCCGCTGCCTTTATCGGGCCGGGAATCCACACGTCACAGCCAGTCGCTGCGGTGGAAGACGACCAGCAGTCCGGCGCAGATGACCAACATCACCACAATCACCACCGGATACCCCCACACGAACCGCAATTCGGGCATGTGAGTGAAGTTCATCCCGTAGATCCCCGCGATCATCGTCGGCACGGCCGCCACCGCCGCCCACGCCGAGATCTTGCGCATATCCGTATTCTGCTGCACGCCAACCTGTGCCAAGGCCACGGCGATCAACGCGCTGAGCGATTCGTTAAACTCGTTGACCTGCTCGACAACCGCCGTGTGATGGTCGGCGACATCTCGCATGTACCGCCGAACTTCCTTGGGCAACCCCAAATTCGACGAGGCCAGCCCCTGCAACGGAACCGCGAGCGGAATCACCGCCCTGCGCATCTCGACGACCTCACGCTTGAGCTGATAGATCGGCTCGATGGCAAGCCGCGTCCCCGGAGTGAAGACCTCCTCCTCCATGGCATCCACATCCGCCTCGAGCGCCCCCGCGGTCTCGACATAGCAGTCGACCACATAGTCGACGATGGCATGCAGCACCGCCGCGGAGCCCAGCCGAAGCTGATCCGGATTCCCCTCCAACTGGCGCCGCACCCCCGACAACCCCGAATGCTCACCATGCCGCACCGACACCACGAACTGATCTGCGGTGAACACCATGATCTCCCCGGTCTGCACGATCTCGCTGACCTTGTGCATATCGTGCTCGAGATGCGTCACGGTCCGCATCACCGTCACGAGCACATCGTCATACTGCTCCAGTTTGGGCCGCTGCTGCGCACGCACCGCATCCTCGACCGCCAATGGATGCAACCCGAACGTCCCCGCGACCTCCTCCATCACCTTCTCACTGGGCTCCCGCAGCCCGACCCACACAAACCCCTCTCCCCTGCTCTGTACCTCCGCCAACGCGGCAGAATGAGTGAACTCCCCAGGCAATCGCTTGCCATCCACATAGACGGCGCAGTCGACGATCGCGCTGTCGACGGGAGCTTTGGTAAGCGATTGGCTGGATGCTGGTTTACGGAATGAGGGAACAGAAGGCACGCAGCGATACTACGAGCTGCCCAGCATGAGCGAACGCCCAGCGACTGCGGCACCGGGCGGCGCATAGGTGTTCGTTCCCTGCCCGGGACGATGAGCCATAGCGGAAACCAGAGCTGATGCTGGTCTTTCAAGCGGGTCCTGTCCGCGAGAATTCAGGAAAGAACAGTGTCGGCGAGTTTGCCGAAATCTCGGAGAGTATCGCGGTGGACTCGAGTTATAGGCGCCTCGCCACCCAACGCCGTGCGCCACGGTGTCACACCTGGTGCAGAGTGCTGGGATGGTCGTGCAGGAACTTCGGCACCACCATTCGCCAGGCATCGATGACCAGCTCACACATTCGCCGCTCATCGATAGCATCCATCGAACAGTCGACCCAGTTGTAGCGCTGATCCGAAAGCCGCGGCATCCGGAATATCTCCGGCTCGCCGGCGATCAGCGCCTCCCGCTCCTGTTTCGGAAACGCGAACCCCATGACAGTCTCGTCCCGGGAAAAGGCGACATACACGATCCGCCCCACCCGAAACTTGATGCGGTCGTGCACGATCACCTCGTACGAGCGCGGCAGCGCGACCGTCACCCCGCGCACGTCATCGACAGTAATCATCCTTCGATGATCCCAGCGATTTCCCGCCGCGGACTCGTCCGAAAGTTCTCTTCGTCGTACAGCACCCACTGCGCAACACTGATCTCGTACATCCTCGACGCACCATCCGGCATCGCATTCAACCCCCGGGCCGCAGCGGGCCAGCGCGCAATGAACTCGCGAACCTGGCCATCGATGCCATTGCCCGGCAACACCTTCGCCCGCCCCGTGAACGATACCGCCCGCGCGGTCAGCCCCATCTCGTCCGGCGGGTTGTCGATAATGGCCCCCGCGACCGCCGGATTCCGCAGAATATTCTCCGAATGCAGCCGATCCGTCCGGGAGACGAAGCGCAGGCGATCGGGCCGGAACGCCGGTACGTACCAAACGGTGCACACCGTCGGCGTGCCGTCCGGGCAAACGGTCGAGAGCTGCGTCAACTTGGCCGCCAGGACGTACTGCTCCAGGAGTTCACGTTCATCCACGGGCATATCTTCGCGCGCGGGACTACCTGGATCGGCGCAGGCCGTCGACAAACACGGCGACGATGCGCCGGTTGTGCTCGGGCCCTCGCCCCGGGATGGGCTGGGAGAGCTGGGTAATGGCGTGCATGAGGTCCTCGGCGCCGAGATCGTCGCGAACCGTGCCGTCGGCCACCGCGGCATCCAGCAGCGCCGCGAGGGCGGGACCGAGCCGTTGCAGAAAGTAGCCCGGCAGCCCCGCGAAGGCCGGGTCACCCGAATGCAGCGCCGAGGCGAGTCCCCGCTTGGTCCCGAGTAGCTCGGTGAACCGGCGGATCCACTCGGCGAGCGCCTGGGCCGGTTCGTGCGCGGCACTCAGCGCCGGACCGGCCTCGGCGACGGCGTCGATCCCGCTTTCCACGACCGCCTTGACCAGATCAGCACGCTGCGGGAAGTTCCGGTACAGCGTGCCGACTCCCACCCCGGCCAGATCGGTGATCTCCTTCGCCGGTGCGTCCACGCCGGAGGTGGCGAAGACGGTTCCCGCGGCCTCGATCAACGCGTCGATATTGCGGCGCGCGTCGGCACGGCGGCGGCGCGGGGCAGGCTTCTCACCGCCCGCAGAATCGGGCGAGGCGTCTGCTCGTGGCCTATCCGGATGCACCGCATCACCCCTCTTGCATAAACGGAAAACTTTTCCGTATAGTAACGGAAACCCTTTCCGCTTACCTCAGCCTACGACATCTCGGCAGAAGGACAATCCATGAAGTACCGCACGCTCGGCCGAACCGGCATCCAGGTGAGCCCCTACGCCCTGGGCGCCCTGATGTTCGCCACCACCATGGGCAACACCCCCGAGGACTCGGCCCGCATCATCCACAAGGCGCTGGACGCCGGCATCAACATGATCGACACCGCCGATGCCTACGGCGACTCCGAGGAGGTCGTAGGCAAGGCCCTGGAGGGCCGACGAGACGAGGTCGTGCTCGCCACCAAGTTCGGCCGCCCAACCGGCGGACTCAACCACCAAGGCGCCTCCCGCCGCTGGATCATCACCGCAGTAGAAAACTCGCTGCGCCGCCTACGAACCGACTACATCGACCTATACCAACTCCACGTCCCCGATCCCCACACCGACATCGAGGAAACCCTCTCCGCCCTGACAGACCTGATCCGCACCGGCAAGGTCCGCGCAATCGGCGCCTCCCACACCCCAGCCTCGGACATCGTCGAGGCCCAGTGGATCGCCAAGCAACGCAGCCTGACCCCTTTCCACACCGAACAGCCGGTCTACTCCATCCTCAACCGCGGCATAGAACGCGAGATCCTCCCCACCACACAACGTTTCGGCATGGCCACCCTGGTCTGGGGCCCACTCGGCCAAGGCCTGCTCACCGGCCGCGTCCGCAAAAACCAGGACAACAGCCTCCGCCGAGCCGGCATGGTCAAGCACCTGAACGACGACCGCCGGATCGAGGTGGTCGAAAAACTCATCCCCTTGGCCGCCGAAGCGGGCCTGCCCATGCCTCACCTAGCGATGGCATTCACCATCGCCCACCCCGGCGTCACCAGCGCCCTGCTCGGCGCCCGCACCATGGACCACCTCGACGGCCTGTTGAACGGCGTCGACGTCGCCCTCACCGACGACATCCTCGACCGCATCGACGAGATCGTCCCGCCGGGCACCGACATCGGCGTCCTCGACCAGGACTTCCCACCCGCGGCCCTGGTGACCCCAGCTCTGCGCCGACGCGCGCCGGCCAACCGCGCCGCGGAGTGAGGCGAAGATCGCAGCCGGTTGCGCCATACTCTCTGTCGAACTCACCCCCTTCTCCCAGGTGTGCGTCAGCTGATTACCACTGAGAGACAGCATCATTGGCAAGCAGAAGTGGCACTCTCGAGAGTTCGGAGTCGATGCGAAATGAATCAGCAAACAGCCGGTATCGCCAGCATCGCAGCGGTAAGCCTCGCGGCCATCGGGCTGCTCGCACCGGCTGCCGCCGCCAGTCCCGCGCCGGGGAACCTCGCACCCGGCGTCCAGTGCGGCCCCGGGCCCGAATGCCACAACAACACCAACCAGACCTATCGCATCGACTGGATCGGAACCTGCACCTACAGCCAGGCAATCGTCGGACCGATCACGGTTCCGGAGCACACCTGGATAGCACCACACGAACAGATCGCCCTATCCGTCGGCATAAACGACGCGTACTGCCCACCAGAGATCTCGAGCCAGCCGTCGAACTTCGGTGCGGAGGACGACGGTGGAATCTCCTCAGCACAATTCCAGCGTGCGGTAGTAGACAGCTCTCACCCCCCGGCTCCAGGCCTGCCGACAACCGGCTCAGCTGGCTGATCCTCGGCAAAACGCCACCGCGCCCCGAGCCGGTAGTGCCGATCAGAACGGCGCAGGTTGCAGGGCCGCGCGTCGCGCGCCAATCGCCTGATGCTCGCGATACCTGCGAATCAGGTCGGGGTCGTTACCCGGGTGATCGTCACTGGTCATGTGGCGTTCCCACCAGGTTTGTTCGTAAAGCAGGTCCAGTGCCTCATCCATGGTCAGCGGATCTGTATACGACTGTGGCGGCGTCGCGATCAACACCGGCGTGGATTCCGTGCGTTGCGCCACCGCAAAATCGTTGCAGGGAGCGGTGATCCGCTGCAGGCCGCTGTGATGCCGCCAGTGTCGCACACCGCCGGGTAGCGCGGTGCACGTCCAGTACCGGTGCGACTTCACATCGTGATGCGCCTTGCACAAGGGTTGTAGATTCGCTGGGATCGTCCACCCACCGCGCACCGGAACCTGATGGTCGAACGCCACCACATGATCGAGCTCGCACCGGCGTGACGGCACAGTGCACTGCGGGAACGCACACATCGGGTGCTGCGCGCGCACCAGCGCCGCCACGTCCGCACGCGGCTTGTACACGAGTGCACCCGGCGGCGGGTCGGAATATCTGCCGTGACCGGTCGAATCGTACTGTTCCAGCGGGACACGGCCATGCTCGATCGCGTCGGTCCACGCATCAATGACATCGGCAGTGCCAGTCGGAGGTTCCGCAGGCTTCGGTCGCGAACATGCAACCCGCACCCGGCCACGGCTGTGGTTCCGCCCACGCCCCAGCAGATGCCGCTCAATCGGCACCGGTGGGCGTGGGAAGTTGGGCACACACCCATCCTGAGCCTCACCCGCAGGTACTGGTTCCCCTGGGTCGGATTCGAGTTGCCCCGAGGCGACGTCGGATTCAACACGATCGACGTTCCCCTCAGCAGGAGCTACGACCTCGACCGCCTCCGCTACAGCAACGAGAGCTGACTCCCGCGGATCGGAAATCAGCTGCCTGGAAGCGACATCGGCCTCGAGACAGTAAACCTCCCCCGCAGCAGGAGCAAGCGCCTCGACCCCATCCGTTGCGGGGGCAGGAGCTGACTCCTGCGGGTCGAAATTGAGCTGTGCTGAAGCGGTGCCAGCTCCGAGACCGTGGACGTCCTCGACAACGGGAGCAGCAGGCTCGGCTTCGGCGGCAAGGATCGCCTCTTCAGTATCTGGTACGAGTTGCGTTGAGGCAACGACGGTTTCGAGGCGGCCCACCGCACCAGGCCTTGCATCTTCGACACCACCGGTACGTACTACGTCTACGACGGCAGCAAGATGCTCGTCCACGATCACTCGGCGGAGGTTGGCAGCGGTGCCACTGACAGCACCCTGGGTATCCGGTTCTATCGGATCTTCGGCCGTCGACACAGCCCCGGTCGCACCAACCGTATCGGCCTGCACAGCAATGATTTCCGAACCACCGCCACGCTTCACCGTCTCACGAGTCTCAGTGATGATCGCCTGCCACGTCGCATCCTCAGCAAGAACCCGAGCAAGCTCAGGATCAATCGGCGTGCCATCGCCCAGAGTCCCC
Source organism: Nocardia alni (assembly GCF_019038435.1). GTDB lineage: Bacteria > Actinomycetota > Actinomycetes > Mycobacteriales > Mycobacteriaceae > Nocardia > Nocardia alni. The sequence goes on along the minus strand of NZ_JAGPOX010000029.1, from coordinate 526 downwards.
GGGTTCTCAGCCAAACCAAGCAGCGTCTCCGCATCCACCATGACCTGTACCAACGGAGTCCGGCGCACCCCAGCAACAATCCCCCGCTTCGGGCATGTGTCCTGGCCACAACGACACACAAGCGCAGCCTCACCATGCAACAACGCCATAAACCCATCCGCTCGCAGCTCCCCTCGCGACCGCGGATCCCCCGCACACACAGTCCCAGTAATCTCCGCCAACAACACCGAAACCTGCTCCCCCTCCACATCACTCACACAGGCCGAAACCCACGACACCCCCAGCGCCATCTGCCGAACGTACGCACACCGATCCGCCTTCGCCCGCCTGGCCCGAGCCTCCCCCGCCTCCTGTGGCGCAGCCCGCAACCACAACCGCCACACCTGGTTACGCAACGCCGCCGTCGTAAACCGCCCCGCCGCCCGAGCAACAGCCTCATCAATCAACGCCAACGTCCCCGCACAAGCATCGTCCCCGAACACCCCACAAACCATCTTCACATTCGCATAATCAACCTCCCCCGCCC
>NZ_JAGPOX010000299.1 GCF_019038435.1 Nocardia alni | reverse complement strand
GGCCGACGCGGGGCGGGTTCGGGGGTTGATCGTGGACTTTCACGAGTGGGCGAACTGGTCGCCGTGGGAGGATCTGGACCCGGAGATGGAGCGGGTCTACTCAGGCGCCCCTAGTGGAGTGGGGGCCCGATATGCGTGGAAGGGGAATCGGAAGGTGGGGCGGGGTGATATGGAGATCACGTCCGTTTCCGATGATGCCGTGGGGGTGCGGATCACGTTCGGGTTTCCCATGCGCTCGACCAATCAGGTGCGGTTCGGAGTGGAGCCGCAGGGCGAGGGCACGCTGGTGACCTGGCAGATGTCGGGGCAGCACACCGGGGTGATGGCTCTGCTGGGCAGGGTGATGCCGATGGATCGGGTGGTGGGGCGAGATTTCGAGAAGGGGCTCGCGCGGTTGAAGGTCGCCGCCGAATCCTGAGCCCGCCTATCGGTGGCAGCCGTCGAGAAGCAGTTCGATCGTGCGGCGGGGGTTGTAGTCGGGGTCGGGGATCTCGGCGCCGGCACTGATATCGCCGATCGCCCGCAGCAGTTGGTGCGCGGTCAGGCCGTCGGTGAGTTCTCCGGCATCTCGGGCGGCGGTGAGGATCTCGTCGAACACCGGGATGAGGCGGTCCAGGATCAGGGCGTGCAGGGCGGTGAATCCGGCGGGGTCGTTGCGCAGCGCGGCGGACAGGCCGTGCTTGGTGATCAGGAAGTCGGCGAACTGGTCCACCCAGCGCCGCAGGGCCTCGAACGGTGAGGCCGACGACGCCAGCAGGGCAGGTCCGGCCTCGGCGCACGCGTCGATCTGATGGCGGTAGACCGCCGCGACGAGGTCCGCGCGGGTGGGGAAGTGGCGGTAGATCGTGCCCATGCCGACACCCGCGGCCGCGGCGATCCGGCGCACGGGCGCGTCGACACCGTCGGTGACGAAAACCGCCGCGGCGGCGTCCAGGAGCGCCTGTTCGTTGCGCCGCGCGTCGGCGCGCTTGGCCGGGTTCGCGGTCGCCTGGTCGCCGGTGCTCATATCGCGGTCCTTTCCTGCACTTGCCAATCGGAACAGCGCTCCGTATATTCGGAACTGCGCTCCGATTAGGAGTGTAGCCGGTGGTTCGGACCATCGGAATCCGCGCCTGCTTCATGAGCGGCGCCGCTTACCATCGAAGGGAAGTTCCCCCATGCCCGCACCCGTGACGTTCGCCCCGAACGCGATTCCCGCCCTGACCACGCCGATCCTGAGTGTCAAGCCGGTCGTGCTGGCCGTGCCGGAACGCGGTGCGGACCTCCAGGTGCGCGTGTCGGCGCCCGCATCGGGCGCCGGCCTGCCGATTCTGGTGTTCGCGCACGGTTTCGGCCAGTCGATGTCCGCCTACGATCCGCTGGTCGATTACTGGGCGAGCCGCGGATTCGTCGTCGTCCAGCCCACGTTCCTGGACTCGACGACCCTCGGCCTGACTCCCGCCGATCCGCGCTACCCGGACATCTGGCGCATCCGGTTCCAGGACGTCGTGCGCGTGCTGGACGAGCTCGATCACGTCCTGGCCGCGGTCCCGGGGCTGGGCGAGCGCGTCGACCGTGACCGCATCGCCGTCGCGGGTCACTCCTGGGGCGCGCAAACCGTCGCCCTGCTGCTGGGCGCGCGCGTCCTGGACGCCGCCGGGCGCCCCGGCCCGGACCTGACCGATTCACGCGTGAAAGCCGGTGTGCTGCTTGCCAACACCGGCCTCGGCGGGAACGACCTGTCGCCGTTCGCCGCGACGAACTTCCCCTTCATGCACCCCGACTTCGACGGCCTGAAGACTCCGACCCTGGTCGTCGCGGGCGACGCCGACCAATCCCCGCTGTCCACACGCGGCCCCGACTGGTTCACCGACGTCTACACCCTGAGCCCCGGTGCGCAAAGCCTGCTCACCGTCTTCGGCGCCGAACACTCACTCGGTGGGATTCACGGCTACAACGCCAAGGACACCACGGACGAGAGCCCCGAGCGCGTGGACCTGGTCCGGACGACCTCGCTGGCCTATCTGCGCAGCGCCCTCGGGATCGAGGGCGCGGAATGGAAGCAGGTGCGGGAGGACCTCGCGCAGGCCGCCGCCCCGGCAGGACGCATCGACACCAAGTAGCTCCCCATCGACCGCTGCCCAGCACTACGCTGACGTCCCGACGGCAGGTGGTGTCGGACCTCGGATGCGCTCGGCGAACAGCGGAAAGCCCGGCGGGCGGACCGGATGTTCGGTTGCGCTCGCCGGGCCCGCCGACGCATTCCCGGGTGGAGGGGGAGGATCGGGGACGGTTGGGACGCAGGGTTATGC
>NZ_JAGPOX010000298.1 GCF_019038435.1 Nocardia alni | reverse complement strand
CCCCACCGCCGGGCGCACCCAGTGGGTACCACCGGCCCGCCTCGACCCGACGCGGCGACGAAGAATCAACCGGTACCACCACCCGGGTGAATACCTCACCCCCACAGGCTAACCCGCCATCAGACCAGGTTAGCCGCAGTCTGCCCGACCCGCCCTGTGCCACACCAGGGCGGGGCACAGTCATGCCTCCCGCTCCAGAGGTGCGGGCCACCTCGGTCCACCCACCGATGCGCCGACATCACAGGTCCCGCGTTCGCTGATGCGGCCGACGACCGATACCGCGAACGACCGGGGCAGCAGCTCGAGTGCTGTCGGGGCACTGGGGAGACCGATGGCACTGGCGGCGCAAAGGTTCCACTGTCATTCTGATGTGCACGGCGGTGCTCGAGAAGGGCCGGGGGATGGCGAAAATCAGGAAGAAGCATGGCTCCGAGGTGGCGCTGATCGCCCGGGTGTTGATCTGAGGCGGTCTCGGGCTGGTGATCGTTGTCATCGCGTTGTATGTAGGGAACGCGAGGTCGGCGGTTCGTCAGGACGTTCCGTCGGATCCGATCACCGCGATCGTGGAGTTGGCGGGGGGAAAGCTGCGCTGGCCGCACGACGCCACTGCGACAGTGATTATCGAGGTGGTGATTGCTGCGCTGGGCTTGTTCGTAGTGATGCTCCTCCGCCGCCGCAGTGCGCGAGGGCGAGAGGCCATCGATGCGAAAGCTCGGTTCATGGGGACCGGTAAGGCACTCGGGTCGCTCACCGAGTACGGCGTGCGAGACAAGGCCGGACAACTCGGTGTAGATCTCGGCTACGCCGATGCGCCTGGTGTTTCGATCGGGATCGCGGTCGCCGACGGCGTTCCACTCTATGGTTCCTATGCGGATCTGCAGCTGGATATCTGGAGTCCTCAGCAAGGAAAGTCGACCTGCCGGGCGATCCCGGCGATCGTGGAAGCTGTCGGCCCTGTCATCGCGACCGCCAGTAAACGCGACATCGTGGACGCCACTCGAGGTGTCCGCGAACACAAAGGCGATTCGCGCTACGTCTTCGTCTTCGACCCGCAGGGGATCGCCGGCACCGAGGAACCTGTGTCGTGGTACTGGGATCCGCTGCGGTGGGTCGATGTGCGACGCAACGGATGCGAAATTCGGGCCGCGCAGCTGGCTGGTCACTTCGCGGATGACGGCTCCGACGCCAAATCCGATGCCTTCTTCGACGGCGAAGCCGAGGACCTGCTGGCCAACCTGTTCCTGGCCGCCGCAGTGGCGCAACTGCCCCTCGTGCAGGTCTGGGAATGGGTCACCAGCCCACACAACACCGAGCCGGTCGAAATCCTGCGTCAGGTCACGCCCTACCGCTTCAATGCCAATCTCGACCTGGCGGCGTCGAGCCTGGCTGCGCACTACAACGCCGATCTGCACATGGTGAGTCGCGTCTTCGGCACCGCCAAGAAAATGATCGGCTGCCTGAAACTGTCGACCGTGCACCCGTGGATCACTCCCGGGAGTGATCGCTACGAGTTCGACGAACTCGAATTTCTCGAGCGCAACGGAACGTTGTACGTGCTGTCGGTCGCGGGACGAGGATCGGCAGCGCCGTTGGTGAATGCGCTCATCGGAGCGGTGCTGGAGGTCGCGGTGCGGTCAGCACGGTCGGCCCATCAGCACCGACTTCGCGTGCCACTGCTGGCAGTCTTCGATGACGCCGCGAATGTCGTTCTGGGCCGGGATCTTCCGCAGCGGTACAGCTACTACGGCTCCCATGGCATCGTGTTGATGACGCTGCTGCAGTCGTGGGCTCAGGGAGTCCGATGCTGGGGGCACGACGGTATGAGCGAGCTGTGGTCGGCCGCGAGCATAAAAGTGGTCGGCGGCGTCGATGATGTGCCCTTGCTGCGAGACGGAATGGTTGGATCGGCGGATACGCTCGGGATACCAGAACTGAGGTCGTTGCCGCGCGGGCGAGCCGTGCTGTTCGCCTCCGGCGTACCGCCTGTGCTGGTCAGGACCGTACCGTGGTGGGAGACGCAATACGCTGACGAGATACGAAAGTCCCTGGAGCGTTACAGCCCGGGCAAGCGAAGCGTTATCGGCATAGAGGATCTCATCCTTATCCCGGCCGTGACGGATCCGCCTCCGGATTCGGTAGCCGGCTCTCTCGGCCGGCCGGACGAGGTGCAGCCCCTCTGAGCGCTGGTGTACGACGCTGATCGTGGGAATCAGCGGCGTCCTCGGACGTTTCTACAGTGCCGCAAGAAAGTTCGGGCAGCGTATCGATAATCGGCCCCATCAGCCTGCGGCTCGGACAATCAGTGATAGATCGCGCCGGGGGGGACGACCGGGCCGGGGCCGCCGAGGCATTCCCACTGGCCGTGCACGAAGCGGGGGAACTGCCAGGGGGTGTGGC
>NZ_JAGPOX010000297.1 GCF_019038435.1 Nocardia alni | reverse complement strand
GGTCCGCCGCCGGGGTGGGGTCGGGTGCGGGCGCCTGCGCCGGAGGCGCGGTGGGTGCGGCCGATTCCGGGGCTGGGGACAGAGTCTCGCTCCCGGACGCATCGATCGGCTCGTCGATGAAGACGGCCGCGCCCTGCGGCTGCGAGCCCCGGCCGGACGCCGCCCGGGGTGCGCTAGGGGCCTGCGGCGCGGCGGAGATCTGTGGCGCGCCGGGAATTTGTGGTGTCGCGGCCGGTTGTCCCTGCGTCAGGACGGCAGCCTGTGCGGCGGGAACCCGGGGAGCATCCAGTGTTCGCGCGCCCGGGATCTGCCCGGTGCCCGGTGCCCGCATGCTGGGTGCCTGCGGTGCGGCGGGCGTCTGCGCGCCGGGCACCTGTGGAGCGACGAAGGTTTGCGCATCGGGTATCGGTGGTGCGGTGGGTGCTTGTGCGCCGGGTGCCTGCGGTGTCGCAGGGATCTGTGCGGCGAGTGCCTGCGGCGCGACGAAGGCTTGTGCGTTGGGTATCGGTGGTGCCGTGGGTGCTTGTGCGCCGGGTACCTGCGGTGGTGCGTAGGTTTGTGCACCGGATGTGAGCGTGTTCTGGGCGCCCGGTGGTGCGGGAATCTGCACTCCCGGCTGGTTCTGCGGCGCCAGCGCTCCCTGCGGTGCGTTCTGGTAGGTACTCTCGGGGCCGCCCGCCTGTGGCCTGTCGAGCTGGGGCAGCGGGATCTGTGCGGGGAGTTGCAGGCCGGGCGGGAGAATTCCGGGCGGCACGAGTTCGGTCGGCAGCGGTATCGAGCGTGGCAGCGGTAGTCGTTTCAGGTCCGCCAGGTGCAGGTCCGGCAGGTTCAGGCCGGTCAGTTCGCGCAGCGGCAGCACCACGTCGGGAGCCTGCGCCAGCGCCACCTCGGCGAGTTGCGCCGGGATCGCCGCGAGGTCGCTGTTGTTCGCAGGGCGATAGTCGGCCGTGTCGTGCGCGGCGTAGGAGGCCAGCGGCGCGGCGACCGCGAGCGTGGTGACGACCGGGAGTACGAACGAGCGTTTCGGTCTGCGATGCGGCACGAGCATCTCCCATTCGGGTAGATCCGGCGACTGTCAGCGGGAGTACATGGTTGATTCCTGACGGATCTGGCGTCACACTAGTCACATCTGTCACAAGTCTAAATGTCTTGTTTAGGATTAGGTCGATGACTGAAATGTAGCTTTCGGATGGCCGCACGGCGGTTAGGCATGCCGATTACGGGATCGAACTCGTCCGGTGGGTCTCCGCCCGAGAACTCCGTGGGAGTGCGTGATGACACAGGGCGATCTGCTTCACCGGCACCGGCGTCGTCGGTGTGCCGCGGCGGCGGGTGTGGTGGGCCTCACACTCGGCGCGGGCGGTGCGGGCGTCTACCTGGTGTGGCCGGATACCGAACCGGTCCGGTCGGCCGCCGGGGTCGATGAGGGGCACGGCCGGGGGATGAGCCAGCTCGGCGCGTTCGACAAATCCCAGCAGGGCATGAACTCCCTGGGCATCCTGCAGTACTACTACCCGGGGGCCCAGCTGACCTCGATCGCGCCGACCATGGTGAAGGTCCGGCTGATGGGCGAGGACAACGAGACCCTCGACGTCTATTCCGATGCCGGGCTCACCGTCGCCGACCAGCACGTGGTCCCCGGGCAGGTCGCGCACCTGACGCCAACACCCGACGGGGGTGCGAGCGTCACCATCACCGCTGGTTGCTCGGGCGATGTGCTCTGGCGCGGATCCACCAACGACCCCTGGGCCCATCCGGTCGATCCCGGCCCCGACCGGCCGCCCGCCGAGCACCTGAAGATCTGCGGCGGGGGCGGATATCGGGGCGCGCTCGGCGTGGCCCTGGACGGCGACCAGATGCGCACGGTCGATCAGGTCGACACCGAGGACTATCTGCGCGGGGTCGTGCCGACCGAGATGTCGGCGGACTGGGCCGAGCAGGGCGGGGTCGAGGCGCTGCGCGCACAGGCGATCGCCGCGCGCACCTACGCGCTCTCGGAAACCCGCTACCCCTACGCCCAGACCTGCGATACCCAGGACTGCCAGGCATATTCGGGCACCGATAAGGAGGACCCCCGCAGCGACGCCGCCGTGCGGGACACCGCCGGGCAGGTGCTGCTGCGCGACGGACACCTGCTGCACACCGAATACTCCTCCGCGCCCAACGGCGGAAAGCCCGGCGACATCATGACGATGACTCTAGGCCCGAGCCCCGACCAGCTGATACCGGACATCACAGCCAAACCCGTTGTCCCGCAACCAACCCCGTCCGGCCCCAGTGTGATCGATACGAAGTACGCCGAAACGGGCGGGCCCACAGGCACTTTGGGTGATCCGCTGGGCCCGGAATCAGCGCTCCCCGACCAGACGGGCAGTTTCCGCCTGTTCCGAAACGGCGTCATCGTCGCCACCCCCACCCTGGGCGCCCAGGTCGTAGACTTCGCCACCCTGCTCCAAATGGCCCCCAACGCAACACAAACCACCCCCGGAACGGCGGGAACACCCACGCCC
>NZ_JAGPOX010000296.1 GCF_019038435.1 Nocardia alni | reverse complement strand
GTCGGGCACCGCTGCTTGCTCCTTCGTCGCCTACGCAGCGGTACCCGACCGACGCGCCGCGCCGAAAACCTCATTGTTATTGCCTCCGCCTAGGGGTCCCGGCGTACAGAGACGATTCGCCGCTGGGCGCGTCGGTGGTTGCGTTGGCGGGAGATCGCTCGCGCCCTACATGCCCTACAGGTTTCCTCTGGCGTCCTGTTCGCGCTCGATGGCCTCGAACAGGGCCTTGAAGTTGCCCTTGCCGAAGCCGAGGGAGCCGTGGCGTTCGATGATTTCGAAGAAGACTGTGGGGCGGTCGGTGAGGGGGCGGCAGAAGATCTGCAGGAGGTAGCCGTCCTCGTCTCGATCGACCAGGATGCCGCGGGATTGCAACTCCTCGATCGGGGCGCGGACGTGGCCTATGCGGGCGCGCAGTTCCGGATCCTCGTAGTAGGCATCGGGGGTGTCGAGGAATTCCACGCCCTCACGGCGCAGCACGTCGACCGTCGTCAGGATGTCTCCGGTGGCCAGCGCGACGTGCTGGACGCCCGGACCGCGATAGAACTCAAGGTATTCGTCGATCTGAGAACGCTTGCGGCCCACTGCCGGTTCGTTCAGCGGGAACTTCACCCGGTGATTGCCGTTTGCCACGACCTTGCTCATCAGCGCGGAGTAGGTGGTGGCGATGTCGTCGCCCACGAACTCGGCCATGTTCTGGAAACCCATGACACGGCGGTAGAACTCGACCCACTCGTCCATTCGGCCGAGCTCCACATTGCCCACCACATGATCGACCGCCTGGAACAGGCGGCGCGGCGCACCCTGACGGGGCGCGAAGGTGGACGTGCGGGCCACGTAGCCCGGCAGGTAGGGGCCCTCGTAGCGGGAGCGGTCGACCAGCGTGTGCCGGGTCTCGCCGTAGGCGGCCAGGGTCGCCGAGCGGACGACGCCGAATTCGTCCGTGTCGTCATGGGGTTCGACCAGAACGGTCGCGCCCTGCTCGCGCGCCCACTCGACGCAGCGGTCCACGTCGGGGACCTCGAGCGAGATATCGATGATGCCGTCGCCGTGCCGATCATGATGCGCCACCAGTGAACTGGCCGGGTCCACCGCGCCGGTCACCACGAAACGCGCACTGCCGCTGCGCAGGACGAAACCCTTGTGATCGCGGACCCCTGTCTCGGGCCCGCAGTACGCCTCCAGCCGCATGCCGAACGCGGACTGGAGATAATGGGAGAACTGGGTGGCGTTGCCGACCACCCACACCAGCGCGTCCCAGCCGAGCACGGGGAACGGGTCGCGCGCGGGATCGTGGTCGATCAGACCGACCAACTGTGTATCCGACGGCTCTGCCACGACGGTGTCGATCCGATATTCGGTAGTCATGCACCTAGGTAATCGCCAGACGCCGACACTGAGCAATATCACCGAAATTCGATGGACATGATGGTGAAATACACCACTAAAATCCCAGGAATGCTGGACAATTTGTCTAGAACAACGGATCGAAGTGGAGACCGACCCATGAGCCGCACCGAGACCAGGCTGGACGAGTTGGACCTGGCCATCCTGACCGCCATGCATGAATACCAGAAGGCGGGCATTCTCGAACTGTCGCGGCGCACCCGTGTCGCCCGGGCGACCGTCCAGTCCCGCATCGCCCGGATGGAGGAGTCGGGGGTCATCGCCTCCTACGACCCGCACGTCGACGTCACTGCCGCCGGTTTCGACGTGCAGGCCTTCGTCACCCTGGAGATCGCCCAGGGCGCGCTGGACGCGGTCGCGGGAGATCTCGAGGCGATACCCGGCGTGCTGGAGGCCTACGCCACCACCGGCTCGCAGGATGTGCTGTGCCGCATCGGCGCCGACTCCCACCACGGACTGCAATCGGTGCTGCTGAGCATCGACCGGAGCGCGGCGGTGGTGCGCTCGCACAGCGTGATCGTGCTGTCCACGGTCGTGGCGCCCCGCACCCTGCCGCTGCTGCGCACTCTCACCCCGGCGGGCACCAGCAAGGCCCCGGCGTACCGGCACCCCTAGCCTCGCCTTTCCGCCTCTCCGCGACTCAGCGCACAGCTGAGAGCCGTTGACTGTTGTGCATGCGTGCTTGCGGTTGGCGGCCGATCCGATTGTGGGCGTACCCGGCAGCTTGCCGCTGTCTCGCATTCCGCCTCTCCGCGCCTTCAGCGCGCGGGTAAGAGCCGTTGAACGTCGTGCATGCGTGGCGGCGGTTGACGGCCGAACCGATTGTGGGCGTACCCGGCAGCTTGCCGCTGTCTCGCATTCCGCCTCTCCGCGCCTTCAGCGCGCAGGTAAGAGCCGTTGAACGTCGTGCATGCGTGCCAGCGGTTGGCGGCCAATCCGATTTTGGACGTACCCGGCAGCTTGCCGCTGTCTCGACCGCCGGTGGTTCCGTTCGTCATTCCGGCGAGGGACAAGCGAGCCGGGATGATGGCGGCGCTAGCGGACGGTGACCACGACCTTGCCGGTCGCGGTTCGATTATCCAGGGATGCAACGGCTTCCGCGGCTCGATCCAGTGGATACAGGGTGGGGGCGGGC
>NZ_JAGPOX010000295.1 GCF_019038435.1 Nocardia alni | reverse complement strand
CGGGTATTCCGGCGGGTTTGGTGGGTGCGGGTGCGGGGATCGTGGCGTATGGGGTGATGACCGGGCAGTGGGAGTTCAACCCGGCCGCGTTGATCGGTGGTGTGGGTGGTGGTCTGATCGGTGGTGTTCATGGTGTGCTGGGGCACGCCCAAAGCCATTTGAGCGCAGGCGGATTGCATCTGGATGACCCGCCGCCGGCCTATGGGGACGGTTCGACCCCGTACTCGGACACCAAGATCAGCGACCCGCCCACCCGTCCGGGTTCGGGTGGCTCGGGTGGGTTCGTGTCCGAGAAGAACGACGGCACCGCCTCATTCGGCACCAACGACAGCACCCACAACGAGACGTCGACCAACGGCAACGGCGATACCCGCAACGGGGCCTCGGACATCACCGGCTCCCGCGACAACACTCCCACCAACGGCAATACCCGTAACGGCGCCTCAGATATCGGTGACACCCGCGACGGAACCCCGGCCATCGGCAACAACCGCAACAACGCGTCTGCCAACGACAGCACTCGCCAGGACATCCAGGCCGACAACGACTCCCGCAACGGAGCGTCCACCAACGGCAGCAGCCGCAACCGAACCGCTCGAAACGGATCCTCGGAGATCACCGGCTCCCGCAATGCAGCGTCCACGAACGGCGACACCCGCAACGGAGCCTCGAATGTCGACGGCTCCCGCAACGACACCTCACGCATCGGGGCCACCGCCGGGAACGCCACTACCCGTAGCGGGGCCTCGAATATCGGTGACACTCGTATCGGTGACACTCGTACCGGGGCCTCGGATATCGGCGGCAAGCGCACCAGCGCGTCCGCCGACGACAGCACTCGCCAGGACACCCCGGCCGACAACAACCCCCGCAACGCAGCGTCCATCAACGACACCACCCGCACCGGTGCCCCCGTCGACGAGGGCGCCACTACCCGTAACGAGGCCTCCGATATCGGAGACACCCGCAACGGGCCCTCGAACCTCACCGGCTCCCGCAACGACACTCCTGCCAACGGCAGCACCGACAGAAGCAACGGGACTCCGACCACCCGATCGACACCGACTCCAGGCTCGAGCGAGCAGCGTATCGGCTCGAGTGGCAGTCCTTCTACCGCGCGAGCATCTTCGACCGGCGGGGATAGTCGCACTCCCCTCGAGCGCACCCCGGTTGCGCAGCGCACCGGGCAGACCGTCGTCGAAGGCGCCTCGGACTCGGCTCCTGAAGTGACGCAATCACTCTCGTCCCGCTCCCAGTCATCCTCGATGATCGGGGACGGGTCCACCTCTTACGCCAACCCGCTGCGCACGAGCACCGGCAGCGGCCAGAGCGCGGCCGTCACCGACGCGCCCGCCGGCAACACCTCGCTGCGCACCGCGACCAGCACGACCAGCGCTCCAGCCGACGATGTTTCGTTTCGTGCTGGTAGCCGTGATACCGAATACGGTGATACCGGAAACGACCTGGGCCAGAATGGCTCGGACTCGCTCGTCGCCGGTAACGGCTCCAGTCCGGTTCGTCGCGATACCGGTCTCGGCGAGGACATCCCAGGCAGACAGGAGAGTTCCCCGTTCGCGGGCGGTAAGGACGTCGACCCGCTTCAGCGTGGCACTGCCGGGATCGGTTCGGGGACGGGTAAATCCGGTGAGCGGTCCTCGGAAATATCCGCGAACCGGAAAACCGGGGACACACCCTCCGACGACCGTCCACAGTCTGCCGGTGAGGCATCCGAGCCGTCCGGCTCGCGGAACGGTTCGGGTATCCGGTCTTCCCGTGCGGGGAAAGCGGATTCGGCATCCCCGCGTCGACCCACCGATGTCCCGGCCGCCGCGGGCGACCAGCGGGGGCCGGGTAAGGGCTGGGAGGAGATCAGCGAACTGGGTTCGGATCCGCGCCCGCTGTCCAAGGTCGCGTTCGGTCGGGGTGAGCCGGACGCGCACGATGTCGTGGCACTCGGGGACGAGTCCGGTGCCCGGTACGTGTGGTCGCGGTCCGGCGGGTTGACCGATGCCGAGGGTCGGGCGCTGCCGAAGTCGCAGACCCTGGATTCGGTGCTGGCGGATCCCAAGATCACCGAGGTCCGGGTACCCGGTGAGCCGGACGGGCCTTCGGTGAAGCATGCGGGGCCCGAGGACACCCCCGCGACCACGAAGCCGGATGCCCCCGCAGACGCCGAGGCTCCCGCGCGTGATCCGGAGATACTGCGACGTCACGCCGCCGCGCAGGAGCGTGCCGAGCACGAGCAGCAGCAGACCAAGCAGACGATCGAGGACTCCCGCAAAAGCGTCGAGGCCGCCGAGCAGACCCTCGAGGAGGCCGAGGCCGCACACGACGACCAGCGCACCTCCGAGGCGCGGACGGTGTACGAGCAGGCGGCGGCCGATCATCGGCGGACGGTCGAGGAGGCGGTCGATACGTTGATGGACAAGGCCAAACAGGCGGGCTCGGCCACCTGGAAGGCGTTCCAGGACGGGCGGATCGGTAAGGACGACGCGTTTGCGCTGGTGCGCAAGGAACGGGTGAGTGCGGCGAAGGCGGCGGCCGA
>NZ_JAGPOX010000294.1 GCF_019038435.1 Nocardia alni | reverse complement strand
TTCCACCCCACCGCCGCCGGCATGGCCGCCGTCGCCGACCTGATCCTCACCCGCCTCACCACGCTCCCACCGAACGAGCGCGACACGCCCTGACCGGGCCAGCAAGCGATCGCGTGACGAGTCGTCGTACTCGGACGTGGTGGCGCGGGCAAAACGAGATTCGCGGCGCTACTGGGCTCGATCACGAGACTGCCGGTGATCGAACTCGATACGCGCTTCTGGCGCACTGGTATCACGGAAATATGAAGATTGGATTTTCCATTCCGCAATTCGGGATGCAGGCCAAGCAGGGAAATCAGGTGGGGCGCTTCGCGCGCGAGGTGGAGAGCGCGGGGGCGCACAGCCTGTGGGTCGGTGATCGGCTGCTCGCGGCGGTCGATCCGAAGGTCGGATATGGCGGTGGCACAACGTTTCCCGACGAGTTCAACCGATTGCTGGACCCGTTCGTGGTGCTCACCGCGGCCGCGGTGAGCACCGAGCGGGTACTACTGGGCACGAATGTGCTGATCGCGCCGCTGTATCCGCCCGCCGTGCTGGCACGCTCGCTGACCACCATCGATGTGATCAGCGGCGGACGCCTGATCGCCGGGCTCGGAATCGGCTGGTCGCCCGAGGAATACGCGGCGGCTGGGGTGCCGTTCGAGCATCGCGGCGCCCGCTTCGAGGAGACCCTCGACGCACTAGAGGCCATCTGGACCACCGATCCCGCAACCTACCAGGGGCATTACGTATCCGTTCCCAGACACCGCAGCGAACTGCGCACCGTGCGCAAGCCCCATCCCCCGATCCATCTGGGCGCGTTCAACCCGGCAGCCATCGCCCGGGTGGGGCGTCGCGGCGACGGGTGGCTGCCTGTCCTGCGCGTGCCCGGCGCGGACGGGCAGATCGAGAACCTGCGCGCCACACGGGCCGAGGTCGACCGTGCGGCCGAGGCGGCGGGCCGCGATCCGGGCGAGATCGCCACCGTCGTCCGGGTGAACGTCGCCCACGGCAGCGGCGTCGACGGGATCGCCGCCACCATCGAGGCTGCCGCCGAGGGCACCGGATACGACGACTACTTCGTCGACTTGATGTACACCGCCGATACGGTGGACGAAGTCCTGGGTCTCGCCGTCCGGCTGCTGGATCGGCTGCGCTGACTCACCAGGACATCGGGGTCGGAGCGAGCACGGTGGTGCGGTAGAGGGTGGGGTAGGTCGCCACGGCCTGGGCGGCGGCCGTGGCGGCGGACAGGGACCAGCCGCGGAATGAATCCACTGCGGGCCCTGGAGATCTCAGGGTGTCGATGAGGTCTTCGCGTGCCGCGGTCAGGTGCCGGACGCGGGTCAGCATCCGCAGCCGGGACAGGGGTGAATCCGGTGAGTCCCGTGCGCCCAGGTCCGCGGTCTGTTCGAACAGTGGTCGTAACCCCTGGTATCCGGGTACGGACGGCAGCACCGCCGCGAGCGCGACCATCAGCCGCACCCACAGCGGAATCTTGTACGCGCACCGGCCGGTCGCGACGACCATGCGGGTGAGCAGGATCGAATTGCGGTTCGCCTGGGCGATCGAGGCCAGCGTGGTGCGGCCCACCTCGTCCTGCGCGGCGAACTCGACCTGCCACAGCAGCGACAGAATCGACTGCGCGCACATCCCCGTCCGCAACAGTGCCAGCAGCTCGCGGCAACTCATACCATGACGCTGGGCGGGATCCAGACACCACCAGAGCCAGCAGCCGTAGGGCCATACTCGTTGTCGCACAAGCTGGTCCAGACTCACCGCGGGAGCGGGACACCGATCGAAGTCGTAGGTGTCGCTGGACATCGTTGTCCCTCACGAGCTTTGGTCGAACCATGAACCGCCAGGGGACGTTTCCGGTTTCGGGCCGGATGCCGCCTGGACATATATCAACGAGTGTGAGCGCGAACACTCGCACTGTCAACGCGATGTCGTGCCAGGGTCTATCAGTTCCAGAGCATCGCGACGCAGACGTTCGCGATCGCCAGCCAGCCCGCGGCATGCGGCATCCACGCGATCTCCTTGCCCCGCTTCGCATCCGCGCGCCCGACCTCGCAGAGCCCGGCCACCACGACCGCGACCACGAGCTTGGTGATGATCTTCGCGGCGATCAGGTGCTCGTCCAGGGAGTGGATCGAATCGGCCATGCCGGTCAGCACGAGTCCGGTGATGATCTGCGCCCGCGCTCCCCACACCATGACCTCGGACACAGTCGATCGCGAGGCCGCGTATCCGCCGATGATGGCAGCCAGGCCCAGCAGGTGAAGCACGACCACCACATTGAATACGAATGACATGAACACAGAGCTTAGGCCATACCGGGTAGATCAACTACATTCAGTAGTAGGATCGGCTGTCACCAGCAGTGCGATACGCACCGGCAACCGGGAGCACACAGCAGATACACAACAGACGTGGAGATCGATCCCACCCACGCTCCGTAGCGTCCCCCTCAGATCGGTCGATTTCCACAACCACATAAGGCAGGGAGATGACACACCAGGAGAACACCGGGCCCAGTGACCCGGCTCCGGACGCACCTCACACACCCCCACCCGGGGCGTCGCCGCCGACCGCCATCGCGGCGCCCCACACACCTGTCTC
>NZ_JAGPOX010000293.1 GCF_019038435.1 Nocardia alni | reverse complement strand
GGGCAGGCGGGTGGCACCGGGTGATCGTGATCACATTCACCCCGCATATCTCCCGGGCCCGATACGTGCTGGGAAAGTGCTGGAGCGGCAGTATTCTCATGGTCGACGCGCACGCGCATATCTCGATCGCGCGGTGGGCGTACAACTTTCTGTACCAATCCGCCGGTTATCTCAAGGCCTTCACCGAACAGTGCCACTAGACAACCGAGCGTCGATTCACGCGACGTAACGCACCCGTAACCACTCGGCAAACGCGAATAAACAGTCACATCGGACCCTCAGCACAGCGCCTTGCACGCCAAGGGGCGGGATTGAGGAGTTACACATGGTCGAGGTCGAAGCGCGCACGGTGCAGGCCACCGCGGCGACGAAGGAAACCCTGGAGGACTACACGCTGCGGTTCGCACCACGCAGCTACCGCAAGTGGAGCCCGGCGGTGGTCGGCATCTCCGCACTGGGCGGCATCGCGTATCTGGCCGACTTCGCCATCGGCGCCAATGTCGGCATCGCCAACGGCACCGGCAACGCGCTGCTGGGCATCGGCATCTTCGCCGTGATCATCATGCTGACCGGATTTCCGCTGGCCTACTACGCCGCGCGTTACAACATCGATCTGGATCTGATCACCCGCGGCAGCGGGTTCGGATACTACGGGTCGGTGATCACCAACCTGGTGTTCGCCTCGTTCACCTTCATCTTCTTCGCCACCGAGGGCTCGATCATGGCGCAGGGATTGCAACTGGGACTGCACATTCCGCTCTGGCTCGGCTATCTGGCCTCCACCCTGCTGATCTTCCCGCTGGTCATCTACGGGATGAACACCCTGGCCAAACTCCAGGTCTGGACCACGCCGCTGTGGCTGCTGCTGATGGTGCTGCCGTTCGCCTTCCTGATCGTGCGGCATCCGAATTCGGTGCACAGCTTCTTCGCCTACGGCGGTAAGGACGGCGGCGGGGTGAGCCTGACCGGCGCGCTGCTGGCCGCGGGCGTGTGCCTGTCGCTGATCGCCCAGATCGCCGAGCAGATCGACTATCTGCGCTTCATGCCCCCGAAAACCCCTGAGAACAGCCGCAAATGGTGGGGCTGGATGCTGCTCGCCGGGCCGGGCTGGGTGATCTTCGGCGCGATCAAGCAGGTCGTCGGCCTGTTCCTGGCGGTCTACCTGATCGCGAATCTGCCCGGTGCACAGGGCATCGCCAATCAGCCGGTGCATCAATTCCTGGAGATCTACCGCGATATGGTGCCGGGCTGGCTGGCCATGACCCTGGCGGTCGGGCTGGTGGTGATCAGCCAGATCAAAATCAATGTGACCAACGCGTATTCGGGTTCGCTGGCGTGGACCAACTCGTTCACCCGCGTCACCAAGACCTATCCGGGCCGGCTGGTGTTCCTCGGGGTGAACCTCGCGATCGCGCTGATCCTGATGGAAGCCAACATGTTCGACTTCCTGAACAACATCCTGGGCTTCTACGCCAACTGCGGCATCGCCTGGATCGTCACCGTCGCAACGGATATCGCGGTCAACAAGTATCTGCTGAAGATCTCGCCGAAGGAGCCGGAGTTCCGTCGCGGCATGCTCTACAACGTCAATCCCGTCGGCCTGGTCGGCTTCGGGGCGGCCGCGGTGCTGTCGATCCTGACCTTCTTCGGTGCGTTCGGGGAAACCCTGAAGCCGTACTCGCCGATCGTCGCGGTGGTCCTGGCCTTCGTGCTGACCCCGCTCACCGCGGTGCTCACCAAGGGCCGCTACTACCTGCGCCGCACCGACGACGGCATCGAGTTGCCGATGTTCGACGAGCACGGCAACCCGTCCGGGCAGACGCTCACCTGTCATGTGACGGGTCTGGACTTCGAGCGGCCCGACATGATCGCCTCCGCGGTGCCGGGAGCGGAGGGGGAGATCCAGTACATCAGCTCCCTGGCGTTGTCCACCGACAAGTCGGGCGAGCACGTGTTACCGCCACACTGATCACTACCCGAACCGACCGCACCCCGTCCGAGCATTGGGCGGGGTGCGGTCGTGCGTATCGGGGGAAAGTCGGCGGGGCTTGCGGAGCCGACGGGGGTCGGTAGGTTCAGTGCTGGTTGGGTAGCGGAAAGTTCAGATAGGCCCGCGAGGGTGTAGGCCCGCGCTGGCCCTGATACTTCGACCCCACCGCGGCGCTGCCGTACGGATTCTCGGCCGGACTGGTCAGCCGCAGCAGGCACAGCTGCCCGATCTTCATCCCCGGCCACAGCGTGATCGGCAGATTGGCCACATTCGACAGCTCGAGCGTGATGTGCCCGGAGAACCCCGGATCGATGAATCCCGCCGTGGAATGGGTGAGCAATCCGAGCCGTCCCAGGCTGGACTTACCCTCCAGCCGCCCGGCCAGATCGTCCGGCAGCGTGCACACCTCGAGCGTCGAGCCCAGCACGAACTCTCCCGGGTGCAGCACGAACGGCTCACCCTCGGTGGGCTCGACCAGGCTGGTCAGCTCGTCCTGCCGCTGCGCGGGATCGATATGCGTATACCGAGTGTTGTTGAACACCCGGAACATTCGATCCAGCCGCACGTCGATACTCGACGGCTGGACCAGCTTCTCCTCGAACGGCTCCAACCCCAGCCGCCCGCGGGCCAGCTCGGCACGAATGTCGCGATCGGATAGCAGCACGCTGAGATCCTAGCGGTGACGTGAAGCGTCTGCGCCGGTCTCTT
>NZ_JAGPOX010000292.1 GCF_019038435.1 Nocardia alni | reverse complement strand
GTCCCGCACCCTATCCAAGGAAGTCCGCCCCGAGGGCCTCCTACGCTCCATCGAAGCAGTCCTACACTGCCGCGAAGCCCTGGACACCAACGTCAAACCCCGCTTCGCCGTAGCCGCCATGGTCGCCGGCCTAATCGCCGCCCGCACCCCCTGACCAGCCCCACCAACCGTTTCGCAATCCCGCCGCGGGCTCTCCCCGCGCTGTCCGCCGCCGTGGATTGGCTACCACATGGTGCTCGAGCCGTCCTGGGCCCGGCTCGAAGGCGCTATCTGGAGGGCACCGGGGACCTTGGTTGTCAGACCACGTGGGTATAGTTTGAATCAAATAAGGGGAATCTGATTCAAGGTGGTGAACTCCATGTCCGAGACAAGCGAGCGGATCAACTCTGCTGTGCTCACTGCCAAGCTGACCCAGCGCGAACTAGAAAAGCTCACGGGAATCTCCCAGAGCACGCTGTGCCGCATCCTCGCAGGGAAGCGGACCGCCAAGATCCCGGAACTGCTCGCGATCGCCGAGGCCACAGGCTGCAGCATCGGCGCACTGACCGGAGTGTCGACCGTGGCCGAGCGGGTGCAGTGTGCTGCACGCTCCACAAACGGCTCCAATATGGCTGGTATGCGCGAAGAGATGCTGCACTTTGTCGAGCTCAACGACTACCTCGATGATCTGGCCGTCCCGGTCAGGGGTTAGCACGGTGACGCCGATAAACCCCGAAGTCGACGGCAGGACATGTGCTGAGCGCTTCCGCGAAGAACATCGCCTCGGGGTCCAGCCCATCGGTGATCTCATCACCGTCATCGACCAAAACACCCAAATCGATGTGGCGATTCTCGACGTCGGGCCCGATGAACACGGCCTGACGATGCGAGATCCCATCCGTGACATGGTGTTCATTGGCGTCGCACGCACGACCAGACCGATGCGTCAACGAAGCACCCTCGCTCATGAACTGGGCCATGTGCTGTTCAAGGACGGGAAAAAGCCAGACTCAGACGATTTCGGGCGATGGTCGCCCGAAGAGACCAGGGCAACGGCCTTCGCGCGTCACCTGCTGATCCCACACCGTGGCTTGCTCGACTACCTCGGAAACCCGGCTGCCATTACGGTCGACCAGCGGGAATTATCGGCGGTGGTGCAGCGGTTCCTCGTATCCCCGGCGATCGCTGCCATCGCGCTGTGTCAGGCCGGATATATCAACGAGCACATCAAGTCTCAGTGGCAGAGCACCGATGTCGTGTCGACGCCGAAACTCGCTGCGCGCTTCGGATGGCGGGATCAGTACCAGGCTCTGGCGGAGGAGTCGAACACGCGCCGAGCTCCGCAGAAGCTTCTGGCGCGTGCCGTGGCCGGATACGAATTGGGTGTGGTGTCCTCGCAGGCCATCGCGCGGATCCGGGGGATCTCCAGCGGTCAGGTCGAAGAAGAACTGTTGAGCGCGGGGATCGAGCCGGTGAAGGACGAAGTGCTGTGGGGTGCCGCCTCCGACCTGCCGGATCCGAGCGTCGACTTGGCCCAGTTGGATGCAGACCTGGCCGAACCGCCTGGTGAGAACCTATGACCGATCGGCCTATCATCGACGCCGGGCCCGGTCTGAGTTTCTTCTCCATCAACAAAGAGCGCTTGCTCATCCGCGTTCTTGGCCCGATTAGCGCTCCGGAATGTGTACGCGACGAGATCTTGAGAAAGGCGAGGCAGCAGACCCGCTTCAAGCCTTCGGAAATAGTCGTGAACAAGCTTTCCGACAGGTGGTTGCGCTGGCTGTCCGACGACGTGACCGACGAACTCGCGGCGGCCGTGCAACGGATCTGTGGTCTGCCCATGGAACAGCGCCTGCGTGGTGGAAAGGACCTCGGCGAAACGATGGTGGTGGCTCACGCTGTGGTTGCCGCCGAGGCAGGGGCGCACGTCACCGTGCTGATCGATGATGGGGCAGGGGCGAGGGCTGCGACCAAAGAGCTCAAACGCCTCGACCGGATCCGTAAGTCGGCAAGCGTTGGATCGATCACGCTGGTCAACACCGCGACCGTTCTCGAAAAGGCAGTGACCGCCCGATACATCGAGGACCGAGGCGAGCTCAAGGAGATCTACCAGAGGTTACGAGATCTCGACGACGGACTCATGCCCATCGACCGTACTGCGTTGCTCAGGCCGGAACTATGGAACAGTCGCAGCGAAGGCCAAGACAACGGCCTCGCGCATTCGCGGTGAGCCCGCCCACGCTGAAAATCGGTTGGCACGACAGCGCATCCACACAGCATCGCAGTAGTAGTGCACGATGACGCCGCCGATCGTAACGCGGATTTCGCCCACCTATCGGTGGCCAGGAACCTTGGATAATCTGGGTGCACCGGCCTCCCGGAGCCTGGTAGCCAGGTCGGCCACGGCTGCGCCCCGTTGCACAGACGGTCGGCATGGGCGCAGGCTCGTAGCCGCCTGACATGCTAATCGCACCGCGACAACCTGGTCGTTTTCGTGATCTGGCTCAGAGACGATAGACTCGCACAGCCGCAAGGCACGCCGCCTTAGCTCAGTCGGTAGAGCGCTTCACTCGTAATGAAAAGGTCGGGAGTTCGATTCTCCCAGGCGGCTCAGAAATGGGTTAGAGCCCTTATGTTCGGTTCTGGTATTGCGTGGGTCTTCATCGCCACTCGTGCCATGGGCCTCTTGTCGTGATCGCTGTCCAGGGGTGGTTGTGGGGGTCGGGGGCTGTGGACTATTTGGTGGTGCGGAGGGGCATCGGCTGTGGAGGAA
>NZ_JAGPOX010000291.1 GCF_019038435.1 Nocardia alni | reverse complement strand
GGCTGGCGACTTGCACCTGTGTGAGTTTCACGTTCGGTTTGCCGGTGATGTATTTGGCGAGCATCGCGGCCAGGCCGGCGTCGAAGCCGGTGGTCTTGCCGGTCATCGGGTCGGTGAGGGAGAAGACGGCGGCGGTGTCGGTGCCGCCCTCGATGAGCTGGCCGCGCGCCTTGATCGTCGCCATCAGGCTTCCGGCGGGGATGTCCGAGGGCGAGGCAACCGGCGCGTTATCGATTATCTGTTGGTAGGCATCGGAATTCGTGGCGCTGGTCCCGCTCGGTGACAGCGAGGACGAGCCGCAGGCGGTCAGCACGGCGGTGGCGGCGGTCAGTGCCGCGGCGGGTAGCGCACGGCGCAGCGCGAGCTTGGTCATTGACAACGCTCTTTCGATGGGGAGGAAGGGAATCGGTTCAGTGCGTGAGGATCTTGGACAGGAAATCGCGGGCGCGCTCGCTGCGCGGGCTGGCGAAGAACTCCTCGGGCGCAGCGGTTTCCACGATCCGCCCGGCATCCAGGAAGACCACCCGATCGGCGGCGCGACGGGCGAAGCCCATCTCGTGTGTGACCACGAGCATCGTCATGCCCTCGGCGGCCAATTGGGTCATCACGTCCAGGACCTCGGTGATCATCTCGGGATCCAGGGCCGAGGTCGGCTCGTCGAACAGCAGCAGCCGGGGATCCATGGCCAGCGCGCGGGCGATCGCCACCCGCTGCTGCTGGCCGCCGGAGAGCTGGGCGGGGTAGGCGTCCAGCTTGTCGGCCAGGCCGACCCGGGCCACCAGTTCGCGCGCCCGCTCCTCGGCTAGGCGTCGCGGGATCGCCTTGACCCGCGTCGGCGCCAGCGTGACGTTCTCCAGCACTGTCTTGTGCCCGAAGAGGTTGAAGGACTGGAAGACCATGCCCACCTGGGCCCGCATCCGGGCCAACTCCTTGCCCTCCAACGGCATCGGCAACCCGTCCAGGGCGATATCCCCGGAGTCGGCCGTCTCCAGCCGGTTCACGCAGCGGATCAGCGTCGACTTGCCGGAGCCGGAAGCGCCAAGCAGCACAACGACTTCGCCGGTGCGCACCTCGAGGTCGATGTCGTGGAGCACCTGGTGGTCCCCGAAGGATTTGTTGACCCCCGACAGGCGGAGCAGCGGGGGTGATGCGGTGTCAGCGGACATGGAACAAGAGCATGGGCGACCGGCAACCCATAGGTCCAATGAGGGTTTTCACGTCTATAGGTGGAATTTGTTTATGAGTCCATTTAACCTGGGCCGATGTACGATCCCCGGCAGCTCCAGGTGCTGGCCGAGGTCGCCCGCACCGGCACGTTCACCGCCGCGGCGGAGGCGCTCGGCTATACGCAGCCCGCCGTCAGCTACCAGATGCGCACCCTGGAACGCGCGGTCGGAGCGCCGCTCACCACCCGGTCGGGGCGCGGGGTCCACCTGACTCCTGTGGGCCAGGCGCTGGCGCGGCACGCCGAGACGGTCCTCGCGGTGTTGCGCACCGCGCAGGACGAGCTGGCCTCCCTGGTCGCCACGGGCGGTGGCCAGGTGCGGCTGTCCGCGTTCCAGAGCGGCTGCGTCGGCCTGGTGCCTTCCGCGCTGGTCGCCCTGCGGCGTACTCACCCCGAGTTGGAGGTGGTACTCACGCAGACCGAGTGCGCGACCTCGAATCGGCTGGTGCTCGATGGAGAGGTCGATCTCGCGGTGAAGTGCGACCTGGACGACGCGGAGAATCCGCCGGATCCGAGGCTGCGTCGCGTCCCGCTGCTCAGCGATCGGCGCTGCGTGCTGCTACCCGCCGACCATCCGGCGGCCACCGCCGCCGCTGTCTCGCTCGCCGACCTCGCTGGGGAGCGCTGGATCCTGGAGACGGTCCGGACCCGCTTCCTGGCGGCCTGCCGGGAGGCCGGTTTCACCCCACGGATCGCGGCCACCACGGACGATCAGCTCACCATCCATTCCCTGGTGGCGAACCACATCGGTGTGGCGATCATGAACGAGCTGGGCATCGCCGCGCGCACCCATCCGCATGTGGTAGCCCGGCCGTTGCAGGGCTGGCCCACTCGTAACATCTACGCACTGCTGTGGCCGGACCGGATGAGGTCGGCGCCGGTGGCCGCGCTGCTCTCCGCACTGGGCGCCGCGGCCGAAACACTGGGGTTCGGCCCCGCAGCCTGACGCCGCAATGGTCTGGGTCTCAGCGTAATTCAATTCATCGAGATCCTGACCGCTGACGCGCCAAGGGATTTCGACAACACTCGGTCCAACCATCCAGAGCGACCGAGAGACCTGGCTCGGAGACGTCGCGGCAACCCCAGCTCACGCGTGTGGGTGCTACTGCCAGGAGCGATGGAGGAATCCGTGCCTGGCTTTCGCGATCGATCGATCGATTTTTCCGCTGCTGCTGCCCGCCCATCGGGTGAGTTGCCCGTATCGGGTCCGCGTCCGGCACGTCCGACGGCCATGTGACCATGTCGCTGGAAATTCCCCCCGAGCTGCAGTGGCTGGCGTATCTCGCTGGTTCCTCGTGGCCGAAGGGCGATGAGGACAAGCTCTTCGCGCTGAGCAAGGATTGGTCGAATTCGGCTGATTCGCTGAACGGGATCATCGATCCGTTGCACGCGGCGGTGGACAGCGCGCTGTCCAGTTATTCCGGTTCGGGCGCGGATCAGATGAAATCGCAGTTCGATCAGTTCTTCTCGGGGGACAACTCGGTCGAGTCGATGGTGAAGGGGCTCGAGCAGCTCGCGGACTCGGTGTTCGATATGGGCAGCCAGACCGAGTACGCGAAGTTGCAGATCATCATCACGCTGGCGTTGATGGCCGCGGAGATCGCGTATGCGCTTTCGACGTTGTTCGGTGCGTGGGCGGTGTCGTTGG
>NZ_JAGPOX010000290.1 GCF_019038435.1 Nocardia alni | reverse complement strand
ACCATGTACTTCGGGAACCACGCTCGCACCCGGTCCGGCTCGGGCGCGGCGCCGGCCGGACGGGCCGCGCTGCCGGCCGGTTGGGATGTGGCGACGGGCGCGGGTGGCGGGGTGTGCCCGCCGATGCGCTCCCACCGGTCCGCGGGCACCGCGGGCGCCAGCACGCCTTCCATCCCGTTGTTGTTGACCCGGAGTTCGAACCGCATCTCGTAGTCGAACGGCAGTGAGGGGCCGGTACTGCGTTTCTTGACGATCGACTGCGATGTGGCGAACACGCTCGTGGAGGTCGCGAGCTGGTTGTGGGTCATATTGCCCTGTACGGTGACGCCCGCGGTCAGGAACTTGCCCTTGTCCACGTCCCCTTCGTAGGCGTACGCGTACGAACCCGACCGCTGATCATGCTGGCTGGCGGTGTCACCGATTTCGGAGAGCCCGTAGGACCAGCGTTGCAGGCTGACCGGTAGGTCCGCGCCCACCCGCTGGATGGGTTCGCCGGCCGGGCGCCGCACGTTGGCCAGGTCCAGGCGTACGGAGATCGGGTACGGGCGTCCCTTGTATTTCACGTTCAGCGCGAGGCCCGACTCGCTCAACAGAGCCGCCCATTCCCCGGAGGTCATCCGGGAGGTCAGTTTCTTGTTGACCTGGGCACGGAATTTCGCGTCCTGGCCGCGGGTGCGTTCCATCCTGGTGATGACCTGATCGCGTAGCCACTGGATCGTCGACTCCGGGATCGGTTCGATGTGCAGCAGTTCCTTGGTGCCATCGCGCTGGGTGCCGAATTCCCGGACGGGCGGACTGAAATCCTTCGGCCGACCCGAGGATACGGTGGAGCGGCTACCGGACCGGGAATGAGAGACACTGCCGGTCGGCAGCTTTCGCTTCGGCGACGAGGTCGTGGATATGGTGGACTTGCTGCCCGACCGGGAATGACTCTTCGGATCCCGCTGGAATTCCTGATCGTCCAAGGGATCCAGGTCTTCGGCGGTGTCGAAGTATTCCTGCTCGACATCCGACAGATGATCTTCATCCTTCTGTGTCTCCAGGACGGGTGGTGTACTCGCCCTGGAGACCTTGGAGCCCACGGACAACCGGGAGTCCGCGGACAGCCTGGACGTCGTGGACCTCGCCCTGGGCCTGGTCGTGAACTTCCCGTCGGGCTTGCGGGTAGGCGACTCGAGCTCTCGGTCGGACGAATCGGACTTGCGCCCAGTTGATTTGGGCTTCAGTGCGGACGAATCCGACTTGCGGCCGGGGGAATCGGACTTGCGTGTGGGTGATTCGGGCTCGCGTACAGGTGAGTCCGTCGGTTCCTTCGAGCGATCCGTGGCCTCTGCTTCGGTTTCTTCGGTCACCGGATGTTCTGTGGGTTCGTCGTCGGAGACCGCCGCGGCGTCGAACTCGCGGTCTCCGTACAACGCGTCGAGGTACAACTCGTCCTCGTCGGAGGACAGGTCCTGCTCCTCGGCCGGATCCGGATAGGTCTCCCCGGTGCGCGGGTTGTAGATGTAGGTGCGCTGCTCGTCCTCGTCGAAGTAGTACACCTCATCGTCGTCGTCGAGGTCCTCGAGGTCCTCGTGCGGTGCGCGGGCGCCCAGATAGGCTTCGTTCAGCTCCTGCCGCACCCTGGCCGCCTCGGCCTGCACCGCCGGAGTCGAATCGGCTGTGGTGTCTCGCGATTCGGGGATGACCTGCGTGGCCATCGGGTCCGTCGGCTGCTCACGCGGGTCGGCCTGCCGGGCGACCGGAGCCGAATCATCCTGGGATTCAGCCACTTCGGCGGCGGACGGACGAGTGCCCTGATCGACACCCAGGTCCGTGGTGAGCAGCCGTTCGATCTCGGCTCTGGGAATGTCGCGCAGCGCCGCCAACGCGGAGTTCTCGAATTCGGGAGTGCCGGCCGAATCGAACGCCCGGTTCACCCGGCTCAGCCAATCCTGCGCGGCGGGGCTGTTCGGGAACTGCTCACCACCGACACCGAATCTCTCGGCCGCGTCGGACAGCAGCGTGTATGGATCGTCACGCTCGGTAGGAGCCGACTGGTGTTCCGCGGGCGGGGAGGTCGGCCGCTCGCTGCCGGGCATCGGGCCCACCAGCAGAGGTTCGCCCTCGGCTGCGGGGTCGTAGACCAGGCCGGTAGCGGGCTCGAAGAGACGAACCCGGCCGTCCTCGTCTGTGAACGGTTGGAACCGATCGCCGGGGACGGAAGCTCGATCCTCGTCATCGGCCTCGACGTATTCGTCGTCGTCCTCGTCGCTGTATTCGTCCTCTTCGTCGGAGTGCTCGGCCTCTGCGTCGCGGTCACGCTGGAGGGTTGTGGGGCTCGCCTGGACGCGGGCGCGTGTGGGTTCGGGGGCGAGGATGACGGTGAGTCTGCCGTCGTCGGAGTCTTCGTCGCTGTCGTCTTCGTCTTCGCCGTCGGGTCGGGCGATGGGTTGTGCTGTGGCAGAGGCCGATCCGGCGCGAATCGGTGTGGTCTGGGTGGCGGGGACTACGGTGTGCGGTTCTTCTTCGTCCGATTCCTCGTCGCTGGCCTCTTCGTCGAGTTCCGTTGCGGCAGTGTTTGTTCCGGCGTGGGCCGGAGTGGTCTGAGCGGCAGCGGATTCGGTGTGCGGCTGTTCCTCGTCCGAGTCTTCGTCGCTGTTTTCTACCTCCTCGTCTTCTTCGTCGCTGGCCTCGTCGTCGTCCTCGTCCGAGCTCTCGTCTTGGTGTTGCGTGCTGGATTGTCCGGCGGTGGGCGTGGCCGTCGGGGTCGCGGCCGCGCCGATGTAGGTGTCGGCGGGGAATTCGGGGGCGGTTTCGTTGTCGAGGCGCAGGGGCTGGCTTATCCGGCCGGAGGGGTCGTAGAGGACGGCGTGGACTGTGGCCGTGTCGGCGGCGCGTTGTCCGGGGAGGGTATGGGT
>NZ_JAGPOX010000028.1 GCF_019038435.1 Nocardia alni | reverse complement strand
GAGCCCCCACCGCCACTCTCCGGCCCGAGTGGAGGCTCGACTGCGTCCACTGGACACCCGATGCGCTCGCTCGAGCACTGCCACACACTGGCACGCACAAACGGTCAGCCGTACCCACCCGACACCCGCCACGCTCACTCCAGCTTCCGCCGCACTCCAGCCCGCGCAAGCGCCCGGCAGCGTCCACTCGACGCTCGTTGCACTCACTCGAATCACCGCTACGCTCCGGCGCGCACAAACGGTCAGCCGTACCCACCCGACACCCGCTACGCTCACTCCAGCTTCCGCCGCACTCCAGCCCGCGCAAGCGTTCGGCAGCGTCCACTCGACGCTCGTTGCACTCACTCGAATCACCGCTACGCTCCGGCGCGCACAAACGGTCAGCCGTACCCACCCGACACCCGCTACGCTCATTCCAGCTTCCGCCGTACTCCAGCCCGCGCCAGCGTTCGGCTGCGTCCATTGGACACTCGCTACGCTCACTCGAGCCCGCGCCTCGCCGACCACTCGGCCTCGACGCGAGCGGCCCGGCTGTTCGCCCGCTGCGCGCGTTCATGCGAACGCCCGCAGCTCGACTCCCTTGCCGGTCAGCGCATCCCGGATCGCGCGTGCCATCTCGACCGCACCCGGCGAGTCGCCGTGCACGCACAGGCTGCGGGCGGGCACCGCGACCGGTGCGCCGTCGGAGTCTCGGGTCGAGCCGTCGATCGCGATCGAAATAGCCTGCGCCAGAGCCGATTCCTGGTCCAGGACGCTACCGGGTCGGCTGCGAGGGACCAGGGTGCCCGCAGGGGTGTAGGCGCGGTCGGCGAATCCTTCGGCGTGGAAATCGATCCCGGCCGCGGCTGCCGCCTCCTCGTGTTCGGAGCCGGGCAGCCCGAGCAGGCTCAGCCCGCCGTACCGCGCCACGGCGGCGGCGACCGCCGAGGCGATCGAGGGGTCCACGGCCGCCGAGTTGTACAGCGCACCATGTGGTTTCACATAGCGCACTCGATCTCCCGCGGCACGGGCGAAGGCGTCGAGCGCGCCGATCTGATACAGGCATTCGTCGGTCAGCTCGCGCGGCGGCACCGCGATCGCGCGACGGCCGAATCCGGCCAGGTCACGGTACGAGATGTGGGCGCCGATGCGCACGCCCCGCTCGACGGCGACATCGCAGGTGCGGCGCATGATCGACGGATCCCCGGCATGGAAGCCGCAGGCGATGTTGGCGCTGGAGACGATGCCGAGCAGGGCCTCGTCGTCTCCCATCGACCAGGCGCCGAAGCCCTCGCCCAGATCACTGTTCAGATCGATCATCGCCCTCACCTCTCTCGAATACATCCGTCTCACGCCAATTCTCGACCACGCGTCTCGGGCAGCCCGAACAGCGCCAGCACGGCGACCACGTAGCCGAGCGCACCGAACACCATCGCGCCCGCCAGCCCCAGCGACGTACCGGCCAGATAACCTACGACGGTCGGGAACACCGCACCGACGCCGCGACCGAAGTTGTACGTGAAGCCCTGCCCGGTACCGCGGAACTGGGTCGGATACAACTCTGCCAGGTACGAGCCGAATCCGGAGAAGATCGCCGAGGTCGAGAATCCCAGCGGGAAGCCCAGCAGCAGTACCACCGTGTTCGCACCCTGTGGCACCTGGGTGTAGGCGATCATGAAGATCACCGACAACACCGCCATGAGCTGGATAGTCCGCTTGCGGCCCAGCTTGTCGGCGAGGATGCCGCCGCAGACGTAACCGATGAACGCGCCGCCGATCAGGAAGAACAGATAGCTTCCGGTGCCGACGACCGTCAGATGACGACTCTTCTTCAGGTAGGTGGGCAACCAGGTGGCCAGCGTGTAGTAACCGCCCTGCACTCCGGTCGCCATCAGCGAGGCGTAGAACGTGGTGGGCAACAGCCCGCGGCCGAAGATCGCGCGGAACCGGCCGCGCTCGGCCACGGTCCGATCACGGGTCTCGGTGACCTCGGCGGTGTCGGTGACCCCACGCCGGATCCACAGGATCAGCAGGGCGGGCAGTGCGCCGGTGAAGAACAGCACCCGCCAGGCGACCCGCTCGTCGAACAGCTGGAACACCACCGTGTACACGCAGACCGCCAGGCCCCAGCCCACGGCCCACGCCGACTGCACCCACGCGACGGCCCGACCCCTCGATTCGGGCCGTGCGTACTCGGCGACCAGGATCGCGCCCGCGGCCCATTCACCGCCGAATCCGAGCCCCTGCAGCGCCCGGAAGGCCAGCAGGCTCTCGAAGTTCCACGCGCAGCCGCACAGCACGGTGAACAGCGCGTACGCGGCGATCGTGAGCTGCAGGGTGCGCACGCGGCCGATACGGTCGGCCAGCACGCCGGCCAGCGCGCCGCCGACCGCGCTCACCACCAGTGTGACGGTGGTGAGCAGGCCGGACTCTCCGGTGCCGATGGCGAAATAGGACGCGATCGCGCCCAGCGCCAGAGGCAGCACCTGGAAGTCGTACGAGTCCATCCCGTATCCGCCGAACGCGCCGAAGAAGGCGCGGCGGCCGACCGATCCCAGCGCGCGGAACCAGTCGAACGGTCGCGCGGGTGCGGGCGGGGTAGTCAGCTCGGTCATGGTGGCCCCTCGAATCTCCGGGGTTGAGTGTGGCAGAGATCTCATCGTATTGGATCGTAGAACGATCCGGCAATACGGCAATCCAATCGTTCACGTAAATGCGAGGTAACCTCGAGTGAGCGGGCCGGTTTTCTCGAGGACGAGGGAGGATGTCGATGGCGTCGGACATGGCGTCGGCGAACGAGGTTGCCGAGTCCTATCGGGCATTGGCGGCACAGCGTGAGGAACTGGAGCAACCCGGCCTCAGCACCCGGGTGGCCGACAAGGTCCGGATGTTCATCCTGAGCGGCGAGTTCCGACCGGGGATGCGCCTGTCCGAGCCGGATATCTGTGCGGCGCTGAAGGTTTCGCGTAACACCGTGCGCGAGGCCTTCCGCACGCTGATGCAGGAACGCCTTGTCTCCCATGAGCTCAATCGCGGTGTGTTCGTGCGGATTCCGCGCCCAGAGCAGGTGACCGACCTGTACCGGTGCCGCCGCGTCGTGGAATGCACCGCGCTGCGCGAACTTCCGCGCACGTGCACCGACATCGGGCCGCTTGCCGAGATCCTCGAACGCGCGGATCAGTGTGCGGCCCAGGATGATTGGACCGGCGTCGGCACAGCCGACGTGGACTTCCATCGCGCCGTCACCGCACTCAACGACTCCCGCCTGCTGGACTCCATGATGGCCGGTGTGTGGAACGAGCTGCGGTTGATCTTCCATGTGGTGGCCGATCCGGACGTCTTCCACCGCCCCTACCTGCGTCGCAACCACGAGGTGTACGAGGCGCTGACGCGCGGGGAGGCCGGCCCGGCCGCCGATATGCTGGCCGACTATCTGCGCGACGCGGAGGCACAGATTCTGGCGGCCTACGAACAGATCGTCACCGACTTCTGACTCCGGCGAACATGTCGCACACAGCTGCCCCCCAGTCTTCCCCCGGACCAGGTAGCAGGCCATTCGCCGTCCTGCCAAACGATACCGCCGACGTCCCCGCTCCTGGTTGGGCTCATCACCACCTACGCCAGCTGGTAATAGCTGTTCCTGGTCAACATCCCGCTCGGGTT
Organism: Nocardia alni; assembly: GCF_019038435.1. Taxonomy (GTDB): domain Bacteria; phylum Actinomycetota; class Actinomycetes; order Mycobacteriales; family Mycobacteriaceae; genus Nocardia; species Nocardia alni. Next base: position 71,302 of record NZ_JAGPOX010000028.1, on the reverse strand, counting down.
CGTCGCCTTTACGGCTTATCCCGAAAGTGCCCCTCCCTGCCGACGGCAACGACCGGCATCCCTGCCAACGAAACCCGCCGCCATTCGGCACACCACCGCCCGCGCCGACATCCCCGCCCATCGTCACCCGGCCTACCACCCGCCCATCGTCACCCGGCATACAACCACCCACCGTCATCCCGGCATGCTTGTGGCCTGGATCCATCGCCGCCGGACAACGAGGAGGCATCACCATATGACCGAACTGATCGCGGTCTACGACGCGGATGGGCAGGAGATCGGCAGCGAGGAGCGCGCGATCGTGTACGCCGAGGGTCTGTGGCACGCGAGCGCGGGCGTCCTGGTTCGCTCCCTGGACGGTGAGCGGATCTACGTACACCGCCGCACCGAGACCAAGATGGTCTTCGCCGGTATGCACGACTGCCTGGCCGGCGGCGTATTGGACCCCGGCGAGAATCCGGCCGGCGCGGCGGTGCGCGAACTCGGCGAGGAACTCGGAATAACCTTGGGCGACAACGATTCTCCGCTTCCGCTTCGGGCACACGTGCCCTGGGACGGCGAATGGCTCGGCAGACCCATGCGTTGCCACCTGTTCGCCTACGAGTTACGTTACGAGGGCCCGATCCGCCATCAACCCGAGGAGATCGCCGCAGGCTGGTGGTGGACGGATGCGACGCTCCGCGCCCATCTGGACGATCCCGGCTGGCCGTTCGTCCCCGACACCCGAGTGCTGATTCCCGCTCTGCTGCGCTGACTGCGAGTCGATTCCAGCACCCAGACCTCGGTCTCCTGTTACAGTTTCCTCGCTCGATGGACCGGATCCCTACGGACCGGTACGCAGGATGCAGCGGGAGGCCGGATTCGGTCGTTCCCCCGGACACTCGCTCGTTCCGCGGCCGGCCTGGCGTGGCAGCGGGAATCCGTGATTCGCCGATTAGAACGGGCGGGCTTCGGGTAAGCGGTAGCGGGAACGACAGATGTCGCAAATGTGCGGCATCGGTCCTACCATGCGGCGAGATGCACGACGAGCTTGCCGCACACATCCGATAAAGGAGTCCGACGCCGGTGAAGAGCGTTCCGCAGAGCCCAGGGCTCGAAGTCGACCACATACGCCGAGTCTCCTTACGGCGCAGCACAATACGACGCCTCGGGGCAGCGGCCGCCGGGGCCGTGCTTGCGCTGTTCGCGACCGGGCAGTCGGTCGCCGCGCCCCTGCCGGCGCATATGGGAGTCCCGGGCTGCGTCGCCCCCGGCACCATGCGCCCCACCGGCGCCCAGTGGCCCAATCCGCCCGCCATGACGATCAACAAGCAGGCAAACTACACCGCCAACCTGCAGACCAACTGCGGCATGATCACCCTGTCGCTCGAGGCCGCCAAGGCGCCGGTGACGGTCAACTCGTTCGTCTTCCTGGCCGGCCAGCACTATTTCGATCACACCCACTGCCATCGCCTGACCACCCAGGGCATCTTCGTCCTGCAGTGCGGCGACCCGACCGGCACCGGCTCGGGTGGTCCGGGCTACAAGTTCAGCGACGAAAACCTCCAGGGCGCAACGTATCCGGCGGGCACCGTGGCCATGGCCAACGCCGGCCCGAACACCAACGGCAGCCAGTTCTTCCTCGTCTACCAGAACTCCCCGCTGCCCCCGAACTACACTCCCTTCGGCCGCATCACCGGCGGCACCGACGTCCTGCAGAACATCGCCCACGGCGGAACCACCAACGGTTCCGGCGACGGCGCTCCCGCGGCGAACGTCATCCTGCAGCAGGTGACCACCCACACGTAAGCTCACCCGAAAAGCACGGGCCGCAACCCGATGAGGTTGCGGCCCTTGCGTTTACCCGATGCTACCTCGTGCACGCTCAGCCGAACCAGACGACCAGGCGCACATTGTCGGGATCGTGCATATCGGCGAGGGTCTTCATTGTCATCCACACTTGCCACCAGGCGCCGTCCGGCGGGACCGCGTCACGACCGCTCATTCGCTCGGCGCGGAACACCACCGGTGGGCCAGCAGAGCGGCCTCGTCCCAGTTCACCGCGGCGATTTCGGCCCAGGTGACCTACGAAGCCCGCGACCACCGGCGATGAGCCTGAAGTTGGCGTAGTTGCGCGCACGCCGGACGAACCCGATGTGGCCGCCGAAACGCAAGGGCCGCAACCGATAAAGGTTGCGGCCCTTGTGATCGCCGGACTTACAGGTACTGGCCCGTGTTCGACTCGGTGTCGATCGCGCGGCTGGCGCTGGCGTTCTTGCCCGTCACCAGGGTGCGGATGTAGACGATGCGCTCGCCCTTCTTGCCCGAGATGCGTGCCCAGTCATCGGGATTCGTGGTGTTGGGCAGGTCCTCGTTCTCGGAGAACTCGTCCACGATCGAATCGAACAGATGCTGGATGCGCAGGCCCGGATTTCCGGTCTCGAGCACCGACTTGATCGCGTACTTCTTGGAGCGGTCCACGATGTTCTGGATCATCGCGCCGGAGTTGAAGTCCTTGAAGTACAGGACCTCCTTGTCACCGTTGGCGTAGGTGACCTCCAGGAAGCGGTTGTCCTCGCTCTCGGCGTACATGCGGTCGACGACCCGTTCGATCATCGTCTGCACGCACTTGTTGCGGTCGTCGCCGAATTCGGCGAGGTCGTCGGCGTTCATCGGCAGGGTGTCGGTCAGGTACTTGGAGAAGATGTCCTGTGCCGCCTCGGCGTCCGGGCGCTCGATCTTGATCTTCACATCGAGGCGTCCGGGCCGCAGGATTGCCGGGTCGATCATGTCCTCGCGGTTGGACGCGCCGATCACGATGACGTTCTCGAGGCCCTCCACGCCGTCGATCTCGGAGAGCAACTGCGGCACGACCGTGGTCTCCACATCGGACGAGACGCCCGAGCCGCGGGTGCGGAAGATCGAGTCCATCTCGTCGAAGAACACGATCACCGGTGTGCCCTCGGACGCCTTCTCCCGCGCGCGCTGGAAGATGATCCGGATGTGCCGCTCGGTCTCGCCCACGAACTTGTTCAGCAGTTCGGGGCCCTTGATGTTCAGGAAGTACGACTTGGCTTCCTTGGCATCCTCGCCACGCGCCTCGGCGATCTTCTTCGCCAGCGAATTGGCCACGGCCTTGGCGATCAGCGTCTTACCGCAACCGGGAGGACCGTAGAGCAGCACGCCCTTGGGCGGGCGCAGCGCGTACTCGCGGAACAGGTCCTTGTGCAGGAAGGGCAGCTCCACCGCGTCGCGGATCTGCTCGATCTGGCGGGACAGGCCACCGATGTCCTCGTAGTCGACATCGGGCACCTCCTCCAGCACCAGATCCTCGACCTCGGCCTTGGGGACGCGCTCGAAGGCGAATCCGGCCTTGGTGTCGACCAGCAGGGAATCGCCCGCACGCAGGCGGCGGATCGGACGGTCCGGGTCCTCGACGTCGTCGACATCGACCAGGGCGGCCAGCGGGCCGGACAGCCACACCACGCGCTCCTCGTCGGCATGCCCGATCACCAAAGCGCGGCGGCCGTCGTCGAGGACCTCGCGTAGGGTGCCCAGCTCGCCGGTCTGGTCGTAGCTGCCCGCCTCGACGACCGTGAGCGCCTCGTTCAGCCGCACGGACTGCCCGTAGTGCAGTTCGGTGGTGTCGATGTTCGGTGAACACGTCAGGCGCATCTTGCGACCGGAGGTGAACACGTCGACCGTTTGATCGTCGTAGACGCCGATCAGTACGCCGTAGCCGCTCGGCGGCTGACCCAGCCGATCGACTTCCTCACGCAACGCCACCAGCTGCTGACGGGCCTCTTTGAGGGTGTCCATCAGCTTGGTGTTGCGAATTGTCAGCGAATCGATACGCGCTTCCAATTCTCTTGCGCGATCCGGCGAGTCGGCGAGTTGCCTCCGGAGTGCAGCCGCCTCGGCGCGTATGACCTCGAGTTCTCTCCAGGCCGCCGAATCCGAATTCTCGATGGGGCTCATGATGCCGCTCCTCCCAGTCCCGGTCTATCAACGCTACCGGTCCCGAACCGTTCTCGCTTTTCGACATGGTTTCGTCGTGATCACATCTAGGCTCCGCCAGCCGGTCAGGTCAAGGATGTTAGCCCCACCTAACCGGTACCCGGCAAGCGATTTTCCACCGGGTCGAGCCGGACGATGCCCTACCGATGCTCCTTCTCATCGTGTTGTTCTGTTGTAGCAGTAACGCGGTGCGGGCCGGATGTGTTTCCACTGCTACCGCATTCGTAACCCGAGACGTTACGAACATCAGAACACGAGGCACCGACACGTGGGAATAGTTCCGATCGTGACCCGGCAACCACTCCCCTTGACTATTAGGGTACCCTCACCTCGATCGTAAGCAACAGATTGAAAGGTAAGTGCTTCTTATGTTCGCCAGTACCACCGGAATCGTCCGCACCGGCGTGATCAGCGCATTTGCCGCCGTCGCGATCCTGACCGGCGGCGCGATGGCCGCCGCCGACGCGCCCGCGCCCACCCCCGGCCAGCTCGAATCCACCCTGAACCAGTTCTCCGATCCGGGCGTGGCGACAGGCCCCAAGACCCAGCTCATGGTCAACGGCGGCGCCCACAGCGGCAATATCGACCGGATGAACCAGGGCCTGCAGAACTACGGACACGTCGGTTTCACCGTCTCGAACGTGCAGGCCAGCGGCGACACCGCCAAGGCGCAGGTCGCCATCGTCTCCCCGCACGGGACCATGCCGGGCGTGCCGATGACCTGGCAGAACACCGCCGGGAAGTGGGAGCTTACCGAGCAGACCGGCTGCACGATCCTGGCCATGTCCATGGAGCCCTGCTGAGGTTCAGCCCTTGGACGGCCTGCGCTGCGGTTTCGGCGCGACCGTCCCGTCGGCCAATCGGCGGGCGCTGATCAAGAACGCGGTGTGGCCCTGCATGCGATGCTCCGGGCGTACGGCCAGGCCCACGACATGCCAGGGCCGCACCAGCGACTCCCAGGAGCGGGGTTCGGTCCAGCACTGTTGCTGCCGCAGTGCCTCAACGGTTTCCGACAGCTGTGTGACAGTCGCCACATAGACGATCAGCACCCCGCCCGGGATCAGCGCCTTGGCCATCGCGGGCAGGGCGTCCCAGGGTTTGAGCATGTCCAGCACCACACGGTCGACCTGCTCGCCGTCGTAGTCCGCGACGTCAGCGAGGGTCAGCGTCCAGTTCGCTGGACGTTCGCCGAAGAACCGTTCCACGTTGCGAACCGCGTGTTCGGCGTGGTCGTCACGGATCTCGTAGGACAGCACCTGTCCCTCGGAACCCACCGCGCGCAGTAGCGAACAGGTCAGCGCACCCGACCCCGCGCCCGCCTCCAGCACGCGCGCGCCCGGGAAGACGTCGCCCTCGTGCACGATCTGCGCGGCATCCTTGGGGTAGATCACCGCCGCGCCGCGCGGCATCGACAGCACATAGTCCACGAGCAGCGGGCGCAGCGCGAGATACGGTGTGCCGTTGGCGGACTGGACCACCGTGCCCTCGTCCGCGCCGATCAGCTCGTCGTGGCGGATCTGCCCCTTGTGGGTGTGGAACTCCTTGCCCGGCTCCAGCACGACCGTGTGCTGGCGGCCCTTGGCGTCGGTCAGCTGCACCCGGTCCCCTGCGGTGAATGGACCGGTCCGTCTGGCCGTCATGGATCTCCGTTCTCGGTTCTGAATCTGTCGGTGCCCCCGGATAGCCTGCCAGGTATGTCCGCGCCGCCGTCGATCACCCCGCCACCGAGCGCTTCGCACTCGCGTGGCCCGGCATTGTCTCCCTCGCGGGCAATGGATTTCAAACAATGTCCATTGAAATACCGATTACGCACGGTCGACCGAATTCCCGAACCACCCGCCCGGCCCGCGGTGCGGGGCACGCTGGTGCACGCGGTGCTGGAATCGTTATACGGGTTACCCAGCGGTGAACGCGTTCCCGATCGTGCCGCGGCCCTCGTCGAGCCCGCCTGGCGGCATTTGCTGGAAGATCGCCCCGAGGTTGGTTCGCTTGTGCCCGACGGCACGTTGGACGAGTTCCTCGGCGAGGTGCACCGGCTCGTCCGGGCCTACTACCAGCTCGAGGATCCGACGGCGTTCGACCCGGAATCCTGCGAGTCGATGCTCGAGGTGCGTTTGGCGGACGGTTCGCCACTGCGCGGCTTCGTCGACCGTATCGACGTCGCCCCTGGTGGCGCGTTGCGAGTGGTCGACTACAAGACCGGCCGGTCGCCCGGGCCCGGCGGGGAGCATCGGGCACTGTTCCAGCTCAAGTTCTACGCGCTGATGATGCTGCGCCTGCGCGACGTCGTCCCCGCGCAGCTGCGGCTGCTGTACCTGTCCGACGGCCAGATCCTCACCTATCGGCCCGACCGGGACGAGTTGCTGCGTTTCGAGCGCATCCTCTCGGCGCTGTGGGCGGCGATCAGCAGTGCGCTCCGGACCGGGGAGTTCCCGCCGGTCCGGAGTTGGCTGTGTGAGTTCTGCGAGTACCGGGGGCTGTGCCCGGAGTTCGGGGGTAGCCCGCCGCCGTACCCAGGCCCCCCATCGCAGGTCGAGGATCTCCGATAGGTGCGCGGGGCCGCTGGAACAGTTCGGCGACGCGTGAGCCCTGGGCGGTCGGCGGCGTGACGAGACTGAGCAGACCGTGTGTGCTCACACGGTGCTCAGTGGGGGCTGGGACCTTGGCGGGAGAACTCAGAAGGCCCGGCAGGAGCGGATGTCCATGGCCAGGATGGCCTTGGCGCCGAGGTCGGCCAGGGCGTCCATGACCTCGTTGGACTGGTTGCGCGGGACCATGGCGCGCACGGCGATCCAGTCGGGGTCCGCCAGGGGGGAGATCGTGGGAGATTCCAGACCAGGGGTGATCTTGACCGCGGACTCCAGCAGTTCCTTGGGGCAGTCGTAGTCGAGCATCAGGTATTGCTGCGCGAAGACCACGCCCTGGATGCGGGCGACCAGCTGATTGCGGGCCTTGTCGCGGGGGTCGGAGCCGGCTCCCTCGATCAGGACCGCCTCCGACTGGCACAGCGGGTCGCCGAAGGCGATCAGGTTGTGCTGGCGCAGGGTGCGACCGGAGCCGACGACGTCGGCGATGGCGTCGGCGACGCCGAGCTGGATGGAGATCTCCACCGCGCCCTCCAGGCGGATCACCTCGGCCTGGATGCCGCGCTGCTGCAGATCGGCCAGCACCAGGTTCGGGTAGGAGGTGGCGATGCGCTGGTCGTACAGGTCATCCACCTTCCAGTCGCGCCCGGCCGGGGCGGCGTAGCGGAAGGTGGAGCTGCCGAAGCCCAGGCCGAGGCGTTCCTTGACCGGCGCTCCCGAGTCCAGGGCCAGATCGCGGCCGGTGATGCCCAGGTCCAGCTTGCCCGAGCCGACGTAGATGGCGATGTCCTTCGGGCGCAGGAAGAAGAATTCGACCTGGTTGGCGTTATCGATCACCGAGAGGTCGCGCGCATCGGTGCGCTTGCGGTACCCGGCCTCGGTCAAGATGCCGACGGCGGCCTCGGACAGCGAGCCTTTATTGGGGACTGCGACGCGGAGCATAGGGGTGTCCTTTCCGGACTTGTGACGGAGGGTGAGCTGGGCCTATCCCCGTCACAGATGTCGGTACACGTCCTCGAGGCTCAGCCCTCGGCCCACCATCAGCACCTGCACCCAGTAGAGCAGCTGCGAGATCTCCTCGGACAGCGCCGCGTCACCCTCGTGTTCGGCGGCCAGCCACACCTCACCGGCCTCCTCCAACACCTTCTTGCCCTGCGCATGCACACCGGCGTCCAATGCCGCGACGGTTCCGGATCCCTCGGGACGGGTGACCGCACGATCTTGCAGCTCGGCGAACAGGGTTTCGAAAGTCTTCACGGGTGGCCATTCTTTCAGATCCCGGCACACATCCCGTAATCAGCCCGAGCCCGGCGAGGAGCCGACCCCGGCCTCACGCTGCATTCTGCGGACTCGAACGTCTGGTTTCGGACGAATTCGAGTCGAGAATGCAGCGGGAGGCCGGTTCTCTCTACTGGAAAGCAGGCTTGCCGTCAGTCCGCACGGGACGAACGGCTCGGGCGGTCGATGCCGTAGATGAAGTGCCGGCCGTCATCGATCGGGTTGTCCGGGGGAAGGGAGCCTTCGGCGATGCGGAGCATTCCGGCCTTCTCGAGAGCACGCCAGGACGCGGGATTGGCCGCGGCGACCGGGACGACGATGCGGGCGGCGCGGGGATGTTCGATCCAGGTGGCGGCGATGATCGCGCGCAGCATCGCCGAGCCCAGGCCGCGACCGATGCGGGCCGGGTCGCCGATCAGATAGTCCAGGGTCATCGTCTCGGCGGGCAGCTCGACCAGCGGTTCGAGGTCGGCGAGATAGTCCGGGTAGTCGGCCGGGCGGCAGCGCTGCACCAGACCGACCGCCTCGCCATCGGCGAAAACCAGCAGGTCCTCGTTCGGCTCCTCGCCCCGGTAGGTCGGACCGAAATCGCGCGCCACCGCTTCGGGAGCCGGGTCGTGATCCCACCAGCGCCGCACGTGCGGCTGCGCGAGCCAACCCGCCAGCAGCGGGAAATCGGCGGGCGTCAGCCGCCGCCAGGTAAATACGGGCGTCCGTGCGCCGGTCACAAACGTGACGCTAGCAGTGCTGGCGGTACGAGCTCGAATGGTTTTCCACGACGCGAGCCCCACCAGCGCAATCCCGTCGAGCCCTGGCATCGACACAGGTCACGGCGATCCCGAGACTCCCGGCTGTCCATCTCGAGACGCCGGGCGGAGGAGCGGGCGCAGTGGTTACCACGAATCCTGGGCGCAAGACGCGTGATGACAGCTGAGCCACAGGCACACCGGATGACAATCGAGCCACCAGCGCACCAGATGACGACCAAACCGCCAAGCACCGGGATGACAACGACCACCGGCAACCGGGTGACGAGCGGGCCGCCGGCATCCCGGGTCGCTCGAGAGCGGGTAGGCATCTCGACATGCAGTCGGCCGAAATCGCGGGTCGCGGATTCCGGCCGACCACATCCCTCTGCTCGGGAAGCCGCCGCTCTACCGGCACCGGGTGGTGGGTGAGCCGGGCCGGCAGGCGTCAGGAATCGGCGAGCAACTCTCGCAACTCCCCTACCGCCACGCGCAGTTGATCGGCGAACTTGTGCATCTCGGCGGCCACCGAGGTCGGGGTGGCCAGGTAGAGATTCCAGCGGTCGGGGAGCAGGACGTAGGCGACGCCGATGCATTTCGGGCTGGTGCAGCCGAAGCCGAAGTACTGGATGTTGGCCGAAGGGGCCGAACTCGTGCTCAGGTAGTCGTCACGGGTGATCAGCCAGCCGGGGCTGTCGTAGAACGGCATCGGGTCGGTGACACCCAATGCCTCGCCGCGACGGCGCTGGATCCATTGCAGCTCCCACAGGTGCTGCTCGGGAGCGTCGCCGAGCTGGCACTGTTTCGCACGGCTCACGTGGGCCTGGGCGGCGGCACGGATCTTCTCGCGGCGCGTGTCCGGCGAGGCGGCCGGATCATCCATGGCCGCAACGAATTCCAGGATCTGCGGGGTGACCACCCGCATCGCCTCGGTGCGCCCGTTGCGGTACTGGCGGGTGGCGATGGACTCGTAGGTGGCGCCGGTCAGGCCCTTGCTGCGACGATGGGCAAGCTGGTAGCTCAACTGCGCGAAGGCATCCGGGGACAGGCCCAGCGATTTGGCCTGTTCCGCACCGAAATCTGGGAACGACACGGCCTGGGTGGCGTTGGCCTGTGCGAATGCCTCGAATGCCGCTGCCGCCCCGGCGATCTCACCGCGCATCACCGGATCCAGGGTGAATTCGACCGGCTCGAAGGGCGGCAACCCCTGAGCCTGCGCGCCGGAACTGCCTGCATGCTCGGCCGCGGAGGTCTCGAGCAAGTTGTCGACGAACGACAGGATCGTGGTGCCGTCCAGCCCGCAGTGCTCGACGTTGATGCCCGCACTACCGTCGGCGAAAACGATGAACGACACCGCCTTGTCGAACCAGCGGTTGCCGCTGTCTCCGTGCAGCAGGTGATCACAGGCCTGCTGGGTGTCGCGCGGGGCGAAATCCTCCAGGCATACGCAGAAAAGGGCGGTCTCGATCACGTCGAGGGCGGCGGCGTTCACCGGTTCGGCACGCAATCTCGCCCGCACACCGGCCCATTCAGCCCGGGCCAGGGTCGTCAGGTGCCCGACCGAGCCGTCGGCCGCGGCCGGGCGGGCAGTTTTCATGATCGCGCGCAGGCCGTCGGCGAGATCATCGGTCGCGTAGGGGCTCGCGTCCGGACCGAGTACGTCCATCCGGAAGATGTTGCCGTGGAACAGCACGAGAATATGCCGGGCGGTGGACGGGCCGGGCCACTCGTCGCTGTAAGGCACACGCACGGTGTCCTGCGGGTCGCCCGGAATCCTGGTCTCGGAGAACAGGTATTTGTTCTGCGCCATCGAAAGATGCTGTCCGCGTTGCAGGATCGGTGGGATCCGCTCGGCGTCCAGCAGCAGTTTGTAGTCCACCGCGGCCGTGACGATCGCGGCCGCACGCTGCGCCTGCTCGACGCCGGTGGACCCGGCCAGCGGAGTGTCGTCGCGGAACAGGAAGAAGAAGTTGGCGTTCAACGCGATTCGATCACGACGGCCCAGGTACCTCGACGGCCAGAACTCGTCGAGCCAGCTGCCCACCCCCGGTGTCGCGTCGAACCTCACGAGATCCGCGTGCAGCTTGCGGCCCGGACCCTCCGGGCGCAACAGGTCCGCGAGGGCACGCTCGGTCTGCGCGAATTCGTCGTCGGTCAGCAGCGGCGCGCACCACTCGAGGAAGCGGGCACGGCTGGCCTCGAGCGTCGGCAGCGGCACGCGCGGCAGCTGATCATCGAACGCGAAGGTGCGATCGGGGTCGGTCACTGGCAGTCCTCATCTCGTACCGTGTCGGTTGTTTCCGATGCGGTCGAAAGTAGCCCTACTCGCAGGTCTGAAGGCTGTATCCCTCGGGCTACTTTCAACCGCATCGGTAAATGATGGAATCCGGGCATGACGCCGGCTTCCGGGCTGTCGGACCACAAGAATGTAGCAAGAGGCCCATTCGACGTGGCGCTCACGGCGGCATTACTCGGGCAGAATGCCTCGGGCGGCAACGGATTCGGGCAGCGAAATATACAGCTGGGCGTGCAGCCAGCCCTCCTGCTCCAGGTCAGCCGTGTCGATTCCCTTGGCGGACAAGGTGTTCAACACCTGAAGCTGCTCGTCCGGCGAGGCGAACCGACGCTGTTTGAAGGTTCCGGGCATTCGCCGGGTGCGGTATCCGAGCTCTGCCAGGCGCTCGGCGACCGGTTCGTATTCGTACATGCGCAGGACGAAATGCGCCATCCACGGCAGCCGCTGTCCGTGCGCACGCACGATCCGCAGCAGGGTGCGGTCGGTGACGTAGCCGACGCAACCGGTGGAGACGACCAGGTCCGCGGAGCCGAGCACCCGGCGCTGCTCCTCGGTCGGCTCGTGCGATTCCAGGTCGGCGTGCACGACCTCGTGCAGCAGTCCGGACGCGGAGGCGTAGGCCAGGGCGGGTGCGGAGGCGTCCATGCCGATGAAGCGCACATTCGGTTGCCGGTCGCGGGCGGCCAGCCGGTCGCGGTCACGGGCGATCCTGGCGGCGGTATCGCCGCCGCGGTAGTGCTCGGCGAGGTGCTGAACGGTGGTGTCGTAGCGCAGCATTGCCGCGTTCACCCCGTAGGAGCAGCCGATGTCCAGCACGGTCGGGTCCGCGCCGACTTCGGATCTATAGCTCTCGATCAGGCGCTCGAAATGCGGCCTGGCCAATTCCGGTATGCGATAGTCCAATTCGGCCAGTCGGCGGTAATAGTCGGCGGGGTCGGGGCGATCATAGATATCGTCGAACGAGGCTTTTCCAGTGCTGTGCAACGAAACCGGCACGGGCAATCTTCCTGTCAGTCGAGTAATCGGTCTCCGCGGACGGCGTGGTATTCCGCGGCCAGGTGGTCCGGCAGGACCCGCCCGAACAATTGCCTGGAACGTTCGGCGGTGCCGATCATCCCGGGCAGGTCGCTGTAGGCGAAGATCGCCGTGTGCCGCTGCGTATCTCCGGTTACCGGGGAGACCCGATGCAGCGCGAAGCGGCCCTGGAACAGTTGCAGATCGCCGGGCCGCAACTCGAGGTCGCGCACGAAATGCGCGCCTGCGCTGGTCAATACGGCACGCACATCGTCGAGATTCTCCGCGCGCGGGCTGCGGATGCGCGGGCAGTATTCGAAAACGCCGCCGGACTGCGGGGCCTGCGTGAGCAGGGAAACGGTGAACTCGTTCGTATCGAAATGCCACGGATGGGACATGCCGGGCGCCACCACGTTCAGGCACAATCCCGCCAGGGGATCGGCGAATTCGTGCAGTGCGGGCAGTTCGAAACAGTCTGCCAGGAATCGACGGAACAGCGAGCTCGTGTAAAGCACCTGGATGAGCGCCTCGCGCGGAATGAGATCCCTTGCCACGAAGGCATTTCCGCGGTCGAATACGATCCGGCCCGGATGACCGGCCGGCAGGTCGGCGTCGAGGGGAATGTTGTATGCGTTGACCCGCTCGACGCGGTAGTAGGCGTGCGGAGCGAGCTTCTCCCCCTCCGCCCGCAATACCTCGTGCAATTCCGGCCGGATGAACCCCGGCAGTACACAGCATCCGTTTTCGGCGAGCCCGGTTCGCGCTACCCGCACGACCTCCCGCCATGCCGGAGATCCGGCATCCCGCAGCGGATAGCGATCGATATCGACGATCTTCTCGAGGCTCGATGAATCCTGCTGTCCAGAACCACCTTCCGATTCACACACGTCCGCTGGATCACCAGTCGCCGCCATGGCGACCATTGTGACCTGCCGCCGCGGCGCGCCATAGGGTATTCACGGTGTTCACTGTCAATGTCACATACCGACGAGTCTCGTTGTATCGCAGGAGATCTGTCGGGTATTCGAGTTTAGGCGCTGGTCACATACCGCATTTCGGGCACTGCCGACATCGGGGCGGATCGCGCGGGTTTCGCGGATCCATCGTGAAGATCACAGGGCCTCGGATGGACGGTCGGGATGCTACGTCCGGCCGATCCGGACTCCGTGGCGTTCGAGCTACCAGGGCTCGCGGGTCGGCCGGGGCGGGTCACCGCCGCCCGGACGCCCGGAAAACCACCGTCTGAACAGGCCCGAACCGGGTTTCCGCCCCGATCGCGTCTCCCGGATCTGTTCGAACCAGGCGGGCAACGCCTCTCGCGAGGCGATCCAGGACTCCGGTACCCCGGTGCCCGCGCCGCCGCCGGTGTAGGCGGCGACGATACCGCCGACGATCGCGCTCGTGGTGTCGCTATCCCCGCCCGCCGCGATGCACGTGGTGATCGCCGTCGGGTAGTCGTCCAAGTATGTCGCCGCGACCCACATGGTGAACGGCACCGTGTCCTGCGACAGCACGCGGATACCGGTGCCGAGTTCTTCCGCGGCCCTCTCCGCCGGGGCGCCGACCAACTCGCGGGCGCGGCGGATCAGTTGCGCCGTCTCGCCGTCCTCGAGCCGTTCCAGCACGGCGGTGATGAATTCCGCTGGGACGGGCCGAGTTCCACCGATCCGGGCACGTCCGGCGTGCGCGGCCGCCAGGGCCACCGCCACCGCGCCGGCAACTCCTTCCGGATGCAGATGCGTCACCTGAGCCGACCGAACAGCCTCGGCCACAACCCGATCCGGCTTGTCCGCATAGAACGCGCCCAAAGGCGCGACCCGCATGGCCCCGCCGTTTCCACAGGAGCCCTCGCCGTTGTATACGGCCCCGGCCGCCTTACGCCAGTGCACTCCCCGCCGAACCTTGTTCATCGTCTGCTGCGCCCACCACCCGTAATCCCGGCCGGCGTCGAACCGATTCGCGAACGCCAAGGCAAGCCGATCCTGTTCGATCCCCCCACGCTCGAGCAATTCGGCGACAACACTGCACGCCATCTCGGTATCGTCCGTCCACCCCCAAGGCGCGGGCGGAACGCTCCCCGCCCGCAACTCCGCAACAGTCGACCGGCGAACGATAGGAAACACCTGTCCCAGCGAATCCCCCACCGACAGCCCGTCCAGCGAATCGAGCATCAAGTCAGTACGCATCGTGCCCGATAGTAGTTCTGCCTGTGGGGCAGGACCAACGGATTAAGCTCACGGCAGCACTCCCCCCATCTCACCAATCGGCGGCCCGCGCTCCTCGGTTTTCTGTCAGCCTCTGTCGGCGTCGTCTGAATAGCGGATGCGCTGGCCCTGCGCCCAGATCATCGGCTCCGAACTTCCCGCTGGTCAACAGCACCTTGTCCGCCTCCGGAACCGCTGCCCGCTGGGCATTCCAAGCCGCAAATCCAGCCGAATACTCCGCGAGTTCCTCCGGAGTAGGACCGTCCGTGGTGGGTCCCACAATCTTTCCGCTCACCTCACTACCTCGGGGTGTCGTCGGGGTAGCGGATCCGCTGGCCCTGCACATCGTAGGCGGGGCGGCCGAGCGCATCGCGCCATTGGCCCGTGGTGGGATCGATGGTCCAGCCCTCGAACTCGGTGCCTACCAGATCATCGACAAAGTTCTTGCTACTGCGGTAATCGGGAACTCCCGCAGGGGGTTCCGGCGCGTTGCGGATCTTCTCGTCCCATTCCGCTATCAGTGCGGCCTGTTCCTCCGGGGTCTGAATGGGTGGCAATTTCTCTCCATGAACCCGCTCCCACTCCTCCCGATCCCAGAACGTTTTTCCACCGAATTTCTCAGGCATATAGTTCTCTCCTACAGCTCGTCCATGACGATGATCTGTTTTCCTAATTTCGGATCGAAGTAATTGGCCTTGACCATAAAATTAGTGTGGTCTTTGAATTGCACCTCATCGTAAGTGCCGCCGTAGTCGCCAATCTGCCGACCGGTCTTGCTGGTCATCCGATATTCGACATTGGTCGAGCCCATGTTCACTCCGTTGCCGGTGCCGTTCATATTGGTAGAGGTGCAGGTGTAGCCATCCTCGGTATACGGCTGGTTGGGCTTGTACTCCGCAATCTGTTCCGGGGACAGGTGGGTTTGCCGCACGACGTTCCCCTTATAGGCAGGCAACTTGTCCAGAGCCTTGTTGTAGGCGTCCATGTCCGCCTGCTGACGGGGTGTGACTCTGTCCTCGCGGATTGCGGAGATGAGGTCACTACTTCCGTCGCGACTCCCGCCGAGGCTGGACGGGCCACGATTCAAGACGGCAGCGTCGTTCGGGGTGATGCCGTTCTTGTCCGCAAGCCAGGTCGAATCTCCGGGGTCACTGAATTCGTCGTCATCGAGCCGGTTTTCGAGCGACTGCATTTTCCGGGTCTCGTCGGCGATGTTCTCCTCGACCTTCACCCCCTTGGCGATCGCACGCTCGGCTTTCCAGCTCTCGACCATTTCGCGGATCGGGCCTGCGAATTTCTCGACGATTTGCGCGGTTCGTGCGACCGCCACGACCGCGCCGAGGCCGAATGTGAGCATCGAGGCCGCCGCGCCGATCGCGAGGTTGATCGCTTCCTGTTCGGCGAGTTCTTTCGCCAGGGCCTTCAGCTGTTTCGTGAGTTTGTCGCGCAGGTCGCACAGGGCGGTCTCGTGGTCGTGACAGGCGCCGGCCAGGGCGTTGAACTGGCCTTCCAGTGCCCGCGCCGAGGTTTGCATGCCGGCCAGATCCGACAACACCGTGTCCACCTCGGGCGATTTCACCAGATGTACGGCGTTGACGATCCGGCCGAGTTCATCGGGCAGGCCGGTCACGGCGTGGTCGGACGCCAGCGCGGCCCACGTGTTGCCGATCGTGCCGAGCTTGCCGGGGTTCCCGTCCGGGATGATGACTCCGACCTTCTCGGCCAGGCCCACCACATCCGACAGCCCGTTACCGGGCCCGCCCGCCGAGGGCGGCGGCACCCGGCACATGGTCACGGCAGGGATGTCCGGGGCGGCCGGTTTGACCGGGGCCGGACCCTTGTTGCCGATAGTGGCCGACCAGTCCGCCATCTCATGGTTGAAACCGACGGTGCGCAGTGCCGAGCCGTACTTGTCCATGGTCATCGCGAGTTGCGTCGCGGCGTCCAATGCCATGGTGGTCTGCAAGTCGTAGGAGGCGGACCATTTCTTGGCCTCGTCGTAGGACCCGGACATACCCGAACAACCGGAGAGCGCACCCCATTTCGCGTTGACCGCGGCGGACAGGTCCGACGCGATCGTGTGCAGTGCCGAGGCAGCGCCGTAATAGATGCTGGGTTGAGCGTCGACTGTGGTCAACTCACGCACCCAATGTCTTGCGGTTGGCGGCCAGGCCGTCGGTGTAGGCGGCGTGGGCGGTCTTCGCGGCGGTGTGCATGGTTTCGATGCCGTCCTTGATTCGCTGGGCGGCGTTCATCCATTCGCGGTGGGCGGCCAGGTGTTTTTCGGCGGCCGCACCACTCCATTGTTGGTGTGCGGCGGAGATGCGCTGGTCCAGTCCGGTCAGTGAATCCGCTACGAATCCCCTCAGATTCGCGATGTGGGTCGTTACCTGGTCGAGGTGCTCGAGGTCGACCCGATATCCGTCCGGTGCAGGTGTTGTCATCGGTTTCTCCCCACGGTCAGAGGTTGAGCGAGGACGTGACCCGCGTGGTCTTCGCGGCCCGTTCGGCGTCGAGGTCGGCGAAGGACGTCGCGGCGACTCCCATCAGGTCCGCCATGGTGTGCAGGGCGTCCAGAACTTCGAGTGCGCCCTTGCGAACCTCCTCCCATCCCTCGGCGTAGGCGGTGGCGGCCTGACCGCGCCAGGTCGACATCAGGCCCTGAACCTCGGAATCCGCCGAGCGCACACCGTTCACCAGTGCGGTGGCCGTCTCCTGAACGAACTTTCCGGTATCCGACACCGCGGCCGGGACCACCTCGAATGGAGTCGATGCGTCTGATGCCATGCAATCAGCCTCTCATTTGCCGACAGGTAGCGATATTTGACGTCCCCTCATTCGGGCACATGACGACGCATCGCCAACTGTTGTTCCACCGCAACGACACTGGTCTGTGATGTGCCGGACCAGTGTCGTCAGCACGCAGTCGACACTGCACGCAGCCACCGTCGCACGACAACAGCTCTCGGAGAGGGGTTTACGCTGCGCGGCGAATGGCTTCCAGGTCCGCGACGGATAGGTCGATCAGCGAGTCACGGAAGGTGTAGCGAGGCTGGGCTGGGACGGGAATTTCACAGGGGATCACCAGGACCGCGCAGCCCGCAGCGGCGGCCGAAGCCGAGCCGGTGGGCGAATCTTCGATGGCCACACAGCGCTCGGGCGCCACGCCCAAGAGTTCAGCGGCGCTTAGGTACGGGTCCGGGGCGGGCTTGCCGTGAGCGACCTCGTCACCGCAGACCGAGACGTCGAAATATGCGCGCCCAAGAGTGTCCAAGCACAGCTCGGTGATCGTGCGTTGAGTATTGGTGACCAAGGCAGTACGCAACCCGGCGGCACGAACCGCCGCCAAGGCATCCCGGGCACCGGGACGCCAGGGAATCGGACCGGACATCAGCTCGGTCACGCGGCGGTTCAACCACGTCTCGGCCTCGGCCATCCGCGAGGGCGAAGGATCCAGACCCAGACCTTGGAAGATGATCTGAAGCGAGGTCGGTATCGCCGAGCCAATCAGGGCATGGCGGGTCTCGTCGGTCATCTCGCCCCCGAGGTGCACGGACAGCTCGCGCACACCGATGTCCCAGAGCTTCTCCGAGTCCAGCAGAGTGCCGTCCATATCCCACAGAACAGCTGCGAGGCGCGCTGTCACACCGAATACCTCCTTGTCCAAGCGATCAGCCCGCCGACCATGCTCGGACCGGGATTTCATACAGACCGGTCACAGACCTGCCGCCGCTCTCCATAGAGGTAAGCGCCGCGGTCCCATGCCCGGGCCGTCCCTGATCGGCCGATCACAGGGCGGCCACCGTCGGTTCGGTTGGCCCAAACGAACACATCATGATCAACGGTGACTACCCTGCCATCAGTTAATTATGAGGAATGTCAACCGTCGAGTGGTCCCACCGCCCACCCTTGCACAGGCCCGTCCAGTTTGTTCCATGTGGCGGAGAGAACACAACGCCGCCCCCTGAGATGCATTGTGCTGGTGGAATGGGGTACGGCGCGCCAATAGCAGCCGCGGTGCCGGACACTGCCACAATAACCCCACCGACGATCACGGAACCCACGATTATTCTGCCGAGCGTATTGACTAGAGTCTTCACTAGCTTCCCTCCCGAAACCTAATTCTCATGCTGTACGGCTCGGTACAGAGAGTAGCGGACGTCCCCGAGGCTACGCCAGCTCTTTGCCTGCATGACACCTGAAATCAGCAGGCCATCACCATGATTCGGGTTCCACACCGCGTCCGGAAGGGACAACAGCTGCGAAAGCCCTTGCGTCAGCCTTCAATCAAGCCGGGAGTCCGCGATTACCATCCGGACGGTGGAAGAGTCGAACTGAAACCAGCGGTGAGCCCTGGGACGGTGAGCGGGCCCGTGGCTCCGCTCACCGGTAACTTTCTTCGGTAACACCGGATTTGGTATCGGGACTACCGGAGATCGGAGTCAGAGATTTTCATCCCGCCGTTGGACGTGTCGATCGTGAACCACCGAGTCTCCGAGCTCGTTGTGCCGTCCGTCTTCACGTAGTTCACCGTTGCGGTGTACTTCCCGGGACCGTCCGGGGCGACATTGCTGATACTGACCGACGAGACACTGCTACTCCACCAGTTCGAGTACGCGTCGTAGCTGCCGGTTTTGGCCTGGTAACCGGGAGTGAGCATCGTCCATGCGGCACCGGTGTTGCCCGGCAGATTGCCGTAGTAGCTACTCAGGAAGCCGCCGACGTCGGTCGGCTGGGCGGCCGGCGCAGCCGATGAGGTAGGTGTCGTGGTGGTCGGGCTCGGTGTGGTGGTACTGCTCGACGAGGATCCGGCCGTGGTGCTCGCGGCGGCACCGGTGGTCGCCGGCCCGCCGTTCTGGCTCGCGCCGGCCAGCGGCCCGGCGGCCGCGCTGGTGGATCCAGCGGCGGCGACCGGATGGTTGCTGTCGCCGCCGCCTTGCAGCGCCACGACCAGTCCGACGATCACCAGCACCAAAACGACACCCGCCCCGGCGAAGATGAGTACCCGGCGGTCGGGGCCCGATTTCCCTGGCTGCACAGCAGTTCCCGACGCGGGGGGCGGGCTCGACGCGAGGTGCACGGTCGGGGCGGCGGCATTGCCACCCGCCCCTGCCAGCACCGTGGTCTTGTCCGAGTTGGCGACCGCAGCGACCGACGCGGGCAGGATCTTGGTGGCCGACGGCGGCAACACGGGCGTGCGCCCCTCCGCGACCTCCTCCAACTCCTTCTGCGCCTCGATCATGGTGGGTCGCTCGGCCGGATCGGAGGCCAGCAACCGCATCAGCACCGGTCCGAGCGTGGCCGCCCGCTGCGGCTGCGGTATCTTGCCCGCGGCGACCGCGTGCAACACGGCCAGGGGGTTCTCGCTCTCGCCGAAGGGCGGCTGACCCTCGACCGCGGCATAGAGCGTCGAGCCCAGGGCGAAGACGTCCGACGGGGATTCGGGGTTCTCCCCGCGCGCGACCTCGGGCGACAGGTACGCGGGCGTCCCGGCCAGGAATCCGGTGGAGGTGACTGTCACATCGCCCACCGCGCGGGAGATGCCGAAGTCGGTGATCTTCGCGCCGGCGTCGGCGACGAGGATATTGGCCGGTTTCACGTCGCGGTGCACGATGCCCGCGTCGTGCGCGGCGGCCAGCGCGGCCGCCACCTTCGCCCCGATCTTCGCCACTTGCTGCGGGTCCAGATGCCCCTTTTCCCGCATCAGAGCGGCCAGGCTCGGCGCGTCGACGAACTCCATGACCAGCCACGGCTGGCCATCTTCCTCCGCGACGTCGAAGACCGTGACCGCGTTCTGATGATGCAGCCGCGCCGCGATGCGGCCCTCACGCATGGCCCGCATCTTGGCCTCGAGGGCCTGTGAGCGGGTCAGGCCCGGCGCGAGCAACAGCTGCTTGACCGCGACCGTGCGCCGCAGTCGAACGTCGGTGGCCCGCCACACCACGCCCATGGCTCCCGTGCCGATGGGATCGCCCAACCGGTAGCGTCCCGCAATCAGCCGGTCAGATGTCATGTTGTAAAACCCTTCTAGGCTCGGACATCGTCCGAGCAATGACCCGCCCGGACCACTTGCCACGCTGCGCGAGCCCGGAAAACTTGAATATCCTAAGCGTTAAAGTATTTCGCTTCCGGATGCAGTAGGACGAACGCATCCGTCGACTGCTCTGGATGCAGTTGCAACTCTTCGGACAGTGTGACACCGATGCGCTCGGAATCCAGTAGCGACACCAGTTTCGCACGATCTTCCAGTTCCGGGCACGCGCCGTAGCCGAATGAGTAACGGGCGCCACGATATCCGAGTTTGAAGTAGTCCAGCACATCGGACGGGTCCTCGTCGGAGACCGAATGTCCTTCCAGCACAAGCTCTTCGCGGATGCGACGATGCCAGTATTCGGCGAGGGCCTCGGTCAGCTGCACGCCGATGCCGTGCACCTCGAGGTAATCGCGGTAATTGTTCTGCGCGAACAACTCGTTGGCAAAATCGGCGATCGGCTGACCCATCGTGACAAGTTGGAACGGCAACACGTCCACCTGTCCGGATTGTGCCGCGAGTTCGCGCGAACGTATGAAATCCGCGATGCACAGGAAGCGGTCGCGTTGCTGGCGCGGGAAAGTGAACCGATAGCGCTCGGCCGCACCAGGGTTCGCCTCGCTGAGCACGATCACGTCATCGCCCTCGGAGACGGCCGGGAAATAGCCGTAGACCAGTGCGGCGTGCGCGAGCACACCCTCGGCGGTGAGCCGGTCGAGCCAGTAGCGCAGCCGGGGACGGCCCTCGGACTCCACCAACTCCTCGTAGCTCGGTCCCTCGCCACCACGCTGGCCGCGCAGGCCCCACTGGCCCAGGAACAGCGCGCGCTCGTCCAGCAGGCCCGAATAGTCCTGCAGCGAGACGCCTTTGACCACCCGGCTGCCCCAGAACGGCGGCACCGCCACCGGTAGGTCGGCGGCGACATCCGAACGGGCGGGCACCTCCACGGGCACCTCGGCGGCCTTGCGTTCGGCCGCGATCCGTTTGGAGCGCTCGTGCCGGGCCTTGCGCTCGGCGGTCTTCTGCTTCTCGGCGATCGCCGCCGGACTGTCGGGATCGGTACCGCCGCCGCGCTTGACGGTCATGATCTCGTCCATCAGCCGCAGGCCCTCGAACGCGTCACGCGCGTAGTGCACATCGCCCGTGTAGACGTCGGTGAGGTCGTTCTCGACGTAGGAGCGGGTCAGGGCCGCGCCGCCGAGCAGCACCGGGAACTGGTCGGACACACCCCGGGAGTTCAGCTCCTCGAGGTTCTCCTTCATCACCACGGTGGACTTGACCAGCAGCCCGGACATGCCGATCACATCGGCCTTCTTGTCCACCGCCGCGTCCAGGATCGTCGCGATGGGCTGCTTGATGCCGAGGTTCACCACCTCGTAGCCGTTGTTGGACAGGATGATGTCGACCAGGTTCTTGCCGATGTCGTGCACATCGCCCTTCACCGTGGCCAGCACGATGCGGCCCTTGCCCGCGTCGTCGGTGGACTCCATATGCGGTTCCAGGTGCGCGACCGCGGCCTTCATCACCTCGGCGGACTGCAGCACGAACGGCAACTGCATCTGCCCGGACCCGAACAGCTCACCCACCGTCTTCATGCCCGACAGCAGGGTCTCGTTGATGATCTGTAGCGGTGGAACCGACTCCATGGCCTCGTCCAGATCGGACTCCATGCCGTTTCGCTCGCCGTCGACGATGCGCCGCTCCAGCCTGTCGAACAGCGGCAGCGCGGCCAGTTCCTCGGCGCGCGAGGCCCTGGACGAGGCAGTGGACACACCCTCGAACAGAGCCATCAACTTCTGCAGCGGGTCGTAGCCCTCACGGCGGCGGTCGTACACAAGATCGAGCGCCGTCTCGCGGTGCTCGTCGGGAATGCGGCTGATCGGCAGAATCTTCGAGGCGTGCACGATCGCCGAATCCAGCCCGGCCTCGACACATTCGTGCATGAACACCGAATTCAGCACCTGGCGGGCGGCTGGGTTCAGACCGAAGGAGATGTTCGACAGGCCCAGGGTGGTCTGCACATCGGGGTGGCGGCGCTTGAGTTGGCGGATGGCCTCGATGGTTTCGAGGCCGTCGCGGCGGGACTCCTCCTGGCCGGTGCCCAAGGTGAAGGTCAGGGTGTCGATGATGATGTCGGACTCGAGCAGCCCCCAATTGCCGGTGATGTCGGCGATCAGACGCTCCGCGATCGCCACCTTGTGCTCGGCGGTGCGGGCCTGGCCCTGCTCGTCGATGGTCAGCGCGACGACCGCCGCGCCGTGCTCGGCGACCAGCTCCATGGTCTTGACGTATCGGGACTCCGGGCCGTCGCCGTCCTCGTAGTTCACCGAGTTGACCGCGCAGCGGCCGCCCAGATGCTCCAGGCCCGCCCTCAGCACGGGGGTTTCGGTGGAGTCCAGCATGATCGGCAGGGTCGAGGAGGTGGCCAGGCGCGAGGCCAGGGCCTGCATGTCGAGGGTGCCGTCGCGGCCGACGTAGTCGACGCACAGGTCCAGCATGTGCGCGCCGTCGCGGGTCTGGTCCTTGGCGATGTCCAGGCACTTCTGCCAGTCCTCGGCCAGCATGGCATCGCGGAACGCCTTGGAACCGTTCGCGTTCGTGCGCTCGCCGATCATCAGCACCGAGGCGTCCTGCTCGAACGGGACCGCGGTGTACATGCTCGACACGCTCGGTTCGTGCACCGGATTGCGTACGCCGGAACGGGTTTCGCGCACCGCGGCGGCGACCTGGCGAATGTGCTCGGGGGTGGTGCCGCAGCAACCGCCGACCAGCGACAGGCCGAACTCGGAGACGAAACCGCTCAGCGCGGCGGCCAACTCCTCGGGGGCCAAGGGGTATTCCGCGCCGTTGGGGCCCAGCACCGGCAGACCCGCGTTGGGCATCACCGACACCGGCACCCGGGCGTGCTTGGACAGATGCCGCAGATGTTCGCTCATCTCGGCCGGGCCGGTCGCGCAATTCAGCCCGATCATGTCGGTGCCCAGCGGCTCGATCGCGGTCAGCGCGGCGCCGATCTCGCTGCCTACCAGCATCGTGCCGGTGGTCTCCACTGTGACGTGGGTGATGATCGGGATGCGGCGGCCCGCGCGCTGCATCGCCCGGCGCGAACCCGTGATCGCTGCCTTGACCTGAAGTAAGTCCTGGCAGGTCTCGATCAGGATCGCGTCGGCGCCACCGTCCAGCATGCCCAACGCGGCCTCGGTGTAGGCGTCGCGCAGGGCGGCGAAAGGGGCGTGGCCCAGCGTGGGCAGTTTGGTGCCGGGGCCCATCGAGCCCAGAACATAGCGGGCGGTGCCGTCGGATGTGCGGCCCATCTCGTCGGCGACCTCGCGGGCCAGGCGGGTGCCGCGCTCGGACAGGTCGCGGATGCGGTCGGAGATGTCGTAATCGGCCAGGTTCGGCAGGTTGCAACCGAAGGTGTTGGTCTCGACCGCGTCGGCCCCGGCCTCGAAGTATGCCCGGTGGATGCTGCGCAGCACGTCGGGGCGGGTTTCGTTGAGGATCTCGTTGCAACCCTCCAAGCCACGGAAATCGTCCAGCGACAGATCCGCGGCCTGAAGCATGGTGCCCATCGCGCCGTCGCCGATCACCACACGCCGGGAGAGCGTGTCCAACAAGGTGGTATCGAATTCGATGCGTGGGGAGGACATGTACTAAAGAGTAGAGGTCGGCACCGACAGCGCGGACCAGCCCCGACCCGTGCGCGGGGTAAGGACCAGGTAACCGAGGGCGAGTGTGTCCCGCGCCACACTCGAACACATAGGGGTATGACACGCATACCGCATACATCCAGCGTCGACACGCCCTGTCGATCAATATGCCGTGAACACCAGGCCAGGAAAGCCGTAGGCTGACCGGGTGAACGCCAGTGCATCACCCGATCCGGACCTGCCGTCGCTGCGCGATCCGGTGCTCGTCGCCGCCTTCGAGGGCTGGAACGACGCCGCCGACGCCTCCAGCGGCGCCGTCGAGCATCTGGAGCTGATCTGGGACGCCGAACCCCTCGCCGAATTGGACTCCGAGGACTACTACGACTACCAGGTGAACCGCCCGACGGTGCGCCAGGTCGACGGGGTGACCAGGGAGATTCAGTGGCCGGCGACGACGCTATCGGTGTGCTCGCCCCCGGGCAGCGAGCGTGACGTGGTGTTACTGCACGGTATCGAGCCGAATATGCGATGGCGCAGCTTCTGCGACGACATCCTGGAACTGGTGGAGCAGCTGCACGTCAGCACGGTGGTCATTCTGGGCGCACTGCTCGCCGACACCCCGCATACCCGGCCCGTCCCGGTGACGGGCACCGCCTACAACAAGGAGGCGGCCGAGCAGTTCAACCTCGAGCAGACCCGGTACGAGGGGCCGACCGGAATCACCGGAGTGTTGCAGGACGCGTGCGTGCGCGCGGGCGTTCCGGCGATCTCGTTCTGGGCGGCCGTGCCGCATTACGTCTCGCAGCCGCCGAATCCGAAGGCCACCATCGCGCTGCTGCACCGGGTCGAAGAGGTCCTGGACATCGAGGTCCCGCTCGGCGAGCTGCCCGCCCAAGCCGAGGACTGGGAGTCTGCGGTGGACGAGATGACCGCCGGCGACGAGGAGGTCACCGACTACGTCCGCTCGCTCGAGGAGCGCGGTGACGCGGTCGACCTCAACGAGGCCATGGCCAAGATCGATGGCGACGCCATCGCCGCGGAATTCGAGAAGTACCTGCGCCGCCGGGGCGGCCCGGCGGCCGGCTTCGGAATGTAGACACGCCTCGCCGCTTCCTCTCGGCGAGGCGCCTCGACGGCAAAAGTACCGGCCCCCAGCGATATCCGTGCGGGCATTGAGTTCGCTCGGGATAAACGCCGGGGGCGGCGCCGCACTGCCGGTTACTGATCCTCGACGGTCCAGATCTGGGCCGCTGCCTCGCCCGCCAGCTTGGCAAGCAGGATCTCGCGCGGGATCGTCTGTCCCGCCAGGTGATCCAGTGAAGGAACCACCACGTGATGCGCGTCGGCGCGCTTGAGTTCGGCGGTCAGCTCCGCGAACGCCGTGCCGTCCCCATAAGTCGATTCATGGAATGTCGCGGCGAAGCACAGCCCTGCCGAAGCCGCGAGATCGCACATCGCGTCCTCGAGCTCCTGCGAATGGCCTTCGGCCAGTTCGTCACGCACATACCCATAGATCAACGCTTCCACCCGAACCTCCGTTGGATCTGGTCAAGGATTCGCTGTTCTGTTGTCGGATCACCCGCACCGAGGCGCGGGGTACTGCCAAGACGAGGTACTGCGGTGCACGACAACGCCGTCGACTTCGAAGCTAGGGCGTTGCCAGGGGGCGAAGAGCTGCCCGTATCGAGCATGCAACATTCTCAAATGCAATTGCAGATGTCAATACACTGACATTCGAATGCCCTATCCGGGCCATCTTGCGTTAACTGATGGGATACTAGTGGAGTGACCGCTGGTGACGATCGGCCCGTCTGGGCAGTCAGGATGCGTGCCGAACGCGACGCGCGGGGGTGGTCACAAACGGAGGCGGTGCGCGCGATGCGGGCCAAGACCTCGCACAACCTGCCGACGGACTCGACGCTGCTACGCAATTGGCGCCGTTGGGAATCGGGCGAATCGCGCCCGGACGATTTCTACGCCCCGATCATCGCCGCGGCGTTCGATACGGTCACCGCGGCGTTCTTCCCCAAGGCCCGGCCCAGCCGGGACGACGAGCTGCTCTCCTCGATCGGCATGGACACCCTGGAATTCCTTGGCCGCCTGCGCATGTCGGATGTATCCGCGGCGACCCTGGACGCTATCCGGATCACCGCCGAGCGGCTGTGCTGCGAATATCCCTGTGCCGACCCGCATGATCTGCACACCGAGGGCACGACCTGGTTGCGCCGCATCACATCCCTACTGGACGGTCGGCTTACCTTGGCGCAGCATCGCGAGGTGCTGGTGCTGGCGGGCTGGGTCGCGTTGCTGGTCGGCTGCGTGGACTACGACCTCGGCCGACGCACCGAGGCCGAGGCCACACGCCGCGCCGCCCTGTCGCTGGGCAAGGAGTCCGACCATCCCGAAATCCTCGGCTGGGGTGCGGAAATGGCCGCGTGGTTCGCGCTGACCCAGGGCAACTACCGCGGGGCGATCGATGTCGCCGACGCGGCGGTGGCCGACACGCGGCAACTCGGCGTCGGAGTGCAACTGGCCGCGCAGCAGGCCAAGGCCTGGGCGCGCATGGGCGATCGTTCGGCGATGGACGCGGCGCTGACTCGCGGGCGTGCGATCCTGGACCGGCTGGACCATCCGGTGAATCTGGACAATCACTTCGTGGTCGATCCGCAGAAGTTCGACTTCTACACCATGGACTGCTGCCGCGTGGTCGGCGAGGACAAGCTCGCGCAAACCTATGCACGACAGGTCATCCGGACGGCCACCGGACCGGGCGGTACGGTACTCAAACCTATGCGGCTGTCCGAGGCTCAGCTGACCCTGTCCGTGGTCGCGGTGCGCGGGAACGATCTGGACCTCGCCGTGGACGAGGGGTTGCGCGCGTTCGAGGGCAGGCGCCGTTCGCTGCCGTCGTTCATGTGGATCGCCGGGGAGGCGGCCCGGGAGATGATCGAGCGTTATCCGGAGGATCCACGCACGCACAGCTACCTGGACCGTTTGCGCTCGCTCGCCATGTGAGCGGGCCTGTTCCATCGTCGGCCTTTCGCGTGGTGGCTCGATGCGGCCGATATTGCTTCGGGAATCCGGCAATTCGTTGTTACCCTCCTGCGATGGACTTCAGTCTGCGGACCTGCTCGTGGCGGGGGCATGCCACCTACGCGCCGGATGAGACCGAACTCGCCGCGCGCCTGCATGTTTCGACACCCGCCGGACAAGCGTGGCGCTGCCTGCGCTGCGGTGATTTCGTCGTCGGCGAGGCCGCCGCCAGCGGCCCGGCCGACGAGGCGCCCGCGGTGCCGCGCGGGCGGCTGCTGCGCGACCGGTTCATCATGCGGCTGCTGGCCCTGGAACGGATCTTTCGCGCGCTGTTGTTCATCGCGCTCGCCGCCGGGGTGTTCAAGGTGCGCAATTCGCAGGGCAAGCTGCACGACGCCTTCGACAAGGAGATGCCGCTGATCCGGCCCATCGCGGACCAGCTCGGCTGGAATCCGGACAACTCGAAGATCATTCACTTCATCGAGGAGGGGTGGAAGCTGTCCCCCACGGTGCTGACCTTGATCGCGGCCGGGTTGCTCGCCTACGCCGTGATCGAATTGATCGAGGCGATCGGGCTGTGGCTGGGGCAGCGCTGGGGTGAGTACTTCGCCGTGGTCGCGACCGCGATCTTCCTGCCGCTGGAGATCTACGAGCTCACCGAGAAGATCACCGTCCTGCGCGTGGGGATGCTGGCGATCAATATCGCCGCCGTGATCTGGCTTTTGTGGTCGAAGCGACTGTTCGGTCTGAACGGTGGCGGGCGGGCCTATCACGCCGAGCACAACGAGGAGAGCCTGCTCACAGTGGAACGTTCCGCGGTAACCGTCGGCGCACCGTAACCGCCCATTCCGGGGCGAACGGCACGCCGATGCACAGCCACGGCGTCACGCACCCGGATGCGGGTACTACCCTGTCCCGGTGACCGAGTCCGCTGAACGATTGCTACCCGACGCCGCGCCGTCGGCGGCGCAGGGTTCCGCAGCGGACGAGCACACCGGACGCGGGCCGGAATCACACCCCACCGAACCGCCTGCGCCCCAGGCCGAGCGATCGGACGCCGAACCCAGCACGACCACACGCGCACAGCAGGCGAGCGGATCCGATCCTCGACCGTCCGACCTGGCAGCACAGAGCCGCTCGACCGGGCCGACGACAGCTCACAGCGGCCCCGACAAGCGCGTCGGCAACGGACAGGGCTCGCACTCCGCCGAAACGCCTGCGCCCCAAGTCGCGTCGGCCGACACACCGGCCGGGCAGGCGGAGGCCGGGACCGATGCGACCTTGCGCGTCGAGGAGTTGGTCGGCAGGACCGATGCACGATCGGACGAACGGGCAGCACAGGGTGCCGCGGTCACACCGACAGCGACTCGGGGCGGCGCGAACCGAAGTGCTGTCGAGGAACCGGATTCGCGCGCTGCCGAAGCGCCTGCGACCCAGAATTCGCCGGTGCGCACAAGGTCCGGGCGATCGGAGGCTCGAACGGTCACGCGTGCCGGGGGGCGGGCGCACGGCAGTTCGGCCGCGCCGCAGGTCGAGCAGGTTGGTGCGCCGGGGGCACCCTTCTCTCGAGCCGACGCGCTGTTCGACGGGTCGGCGATTCCGCGTGGACGGGTCGCATTCGCCCCGGCGGGTATGGATGCGGCGGTCGCGGAGGATCGGCTGCGGCTGTTCACCTTCGCCACCGCCGAGAAGCGCGGTGAGTATCTGTGGGTGTTGCGTGCGTTCGACCACGCGCGGGCGGCCTATGTGGTGCTGCTGCATTCCAGCGATGTCGCTGAGACACTGACTCGGTTTCCCGACGCGCCCCGGTTGTCCGCTAGCGAGGTGGGGCCGCTGCTCGAGCAGTTGCATCAGTGGGGTGTGCTGGAACGCAGCTACGACGGAACGCGCGCGGCGACCCTGGCGGAATATCGCAATCGGCACTTCGTGTACCAGTTCTCGCAGAGCGGGTATCACGCGTATCGGGCGGTGTCCGACGTGCTGGGGGCGCGGCTGGACGAGGCGTCGCTGTCGCGACTGGTCCTGCCGGAGTTGCTGGCGGATCTCGAGGCCCTGGCGAAGGCCAACCGCAACGGCGATGCCGAGCGGGTCTACCGCATCCTCAATCGCCTGGACACGGCGCTGTCGGAGCTGGCCGAGCGGGCCGCGCACTTCTACCTCACCCTCGGTGACCTGGTGCGGACCACCGAGGCAACACCGGAATCATTTCTCGCGCACAAGGATGCCCTGCTGGCGCATATGCGCGAATTCAGCATGGATCTGGCGCGGTTCGCACCACGCCTGGCCGCCGCGATCGCCGAGGTCGAGGACACCGGGGTCGAGGAGATGATCGCGCGGGCCGGAGCGTGTGACGAGCGGGTGCTGCTGAGCGTGACCGAGCGTCAGGACGACTGGCGGGACCGCTGGCACGGGTTGCGCGGGTGGTTCGTCGCGACCGCCTCGGATATCGGTGCGGGCGAAGGTAATTCGGCCACCGAGGCCGAGCGGCTGCGGGATGCGACGATGAGCGCGATCGCGGCGGTGCTGTCGCTGCTGCGCCGGGTCACCGAGACCCGCAAGGGCGGGGTGAGTCGCGAGTCGGCGCTGCGGCACCTGGCCGGCTGGTTCACCGCCGCGCCCACCGCCGAATCCGCCCACGCGTTGTTCGACATCGTCTTCGGGCTGGGGCGACCACGCCACCTGTCCATGGAGCATCCGGACGCCGATGTCATCCCGGCGCACCGATCCTGGTGGGACGCACCACCATTGGAGATCGCCCGAACCCTCGCCGAGACCGGCCGCCCGCCCTCGCCCGGCGCCCCTTCCCGCATCTCGCGCAACGACGCGGGCATCCGACGACTGCGCCAGGCCCAGCTGGACGCACAACGCGCACGCGCGGCGGCCGCCCAGTCCCTGGCCTCCGGCGATGTGCACGAGCGGGTGCTGGACGACGGGGAAACCGAGGTGTTGCTGAAGCTGCTGGACGCCGCCTCGACCGCCTGGGTGCCCGTCAGCGGGCGAACCGGTACCACCGGATCCGAGAGCGGGGTCACCCTCACCGTCTCCACACATCCGGGCTCGACGTTCGTACGCACGACCAACGGACTGTTACATCTCAACGGACGTCGCCTCGAGGTACGCGACAACGGTCGCACCCGAACCGCTTCCGCCCCCAAAACCGCCGCACCCAACGCATCCGCCACCAAGACCGCCGCACCCAAGATCGCCGCACCCAACGCCGCTTTTTCCCAAACCGCCGCACCCGAGAACACCGCGACCGACGTCGCAGAGTCCGACATTGCGGCATCCACGAGCACCGCCCCAAGCAGTACCAAACCCAGCACCGCCGGTCCCAACGCCACCTCTTCGGAGACTCTCGCTGCCCGGGCGAAGGCGGCACAACCGTGAGTCACGCCGACACAATCAAAGCCGGTGCGCCTGGCGCAGCCGCAGATGAGGCGGCCACGCGCACCACTGCCGTGTCGGATGTCGACGCGCCCGCCGCTGCCGCGCCCAAAACCGCGGTGGCCGGGGTCGAGGGGGCACAGCCATGATCAATGCACGCAGCATTGATTCGCTGGCTCTCGACAGCTATCAGCGGGCCGCTCGGGTGATTCTGGCGAATCATCTTGTTACGCGCAGCTATCCGGATCGTATCGCGTTGCCGCTGATGCGGCGCTGGGCTACCGAGCTGCGGGAGGATCTCGCCGAGTTGTTCGGGTATCGGCTCGAGGTTACCGAGACGACCGCGAGGCTTTTTCCCCTGCACGATCGGCTGGAACCGGGTCGGCCCGCGCGCACGCCCGCAGAGCGGGTGTTCGATCGGCGACGCTACGCGTACCTGTCGCTGGCGTTGGCGGCGCTGGGGCGAGCGGGCGATCAGACCACGCTGTCCGAGTTGGCGGATCAAGTCGCCTCCTACGCGACGCGTGTGGACGGTCTCGAGCTGTCCACCGACCGGGCTGCCGACCGTGACGCCTTCGTGGATGCGGTGGCCTGGCTCGCTGCACGGGGCGCCTTGACGCTCGCCGATGGCGACGCCGGGGGGTGGGCCGCGGATCCGGAGGCCGGTGAGGCGCTCTACGACATCGATCGCGCGGTGGTGTTCGCGATCTTCCGCCCGCCACGCGTACTCCAGCATCTGCGGAGTGTGCGCGGGCTGCTCGATGACGAATCCGAATCCCGCGCAACGGCTTCCGCCGGGCAGACACGCGCTGCCGCTGCCCGGCGGGTCCGGCGAGCACTGGTCGAGCGGCCGGTGGTGTACACCGACGAGCTCGGCGAGGACGAGCGGGCACAGCTCGCGGTGGAGAAGGTCGTCGCCGAGGTCGAACTGCTCACCGGGCTGCACGCCGAACGCCGTGCCGAGGGCGTGGCGCTGATCGACACGTCCGGCCGCTTCTCCGACATTCGTTTTCCCAGCACCGGAACCCTTGCTCAGGTGGCGCTGCTGCTGGTCGGCGAGATCGCGGACCTGGTCCTGGATTTCGACAACCCGGTCCAGCGCCGCCCCCGCCCCGAGCACGACCCCGCGCTGGCCGCCGCCCTGGACGAGGCGATTCCGCAGTCGACCATCTTCGCGCCGCTGGTCGTGTCCTCGGATCACGATGTCGCACAGTATGATTCCTGGGAATCGGATGATTCCGACGACACGGTGGAGGGGATGACCTACCCGGTGATCCCGATGACCTGGATCGCCGAAACCGTCCAAGCCCTCACTCACCGTTACGGTTCCACCTTCGCCGCCCAGTGGCAGGCCGACGTCCCCGGCCTCACCCGCGAGGTCCTGTCGCTGCTGGAGCGCCTGCGCCTCGTGCAGCCGGTGATCCTCGACCACGCCGACGACGCGCCTCACCCCGCCGAGCACAACGACGAATCCACCGACGCCTCAGACGAATACGCCCAGGACCATGCGGCCACGGCGGGCAAACCAGGCGACCACACCGCGCAGACCGCGCCTACACCCAATCATGCCGGGGCCACATCCGGGACGGTCGCGCCCAACGACGCCGAGGTCACCCCGGACCCCTGCGACACCGAATCGGCAGATACCCCCGAACGAGCCCCGGACGAAGCGGATGGGCCCGACGACGCGAGCGCGGTCGAAGCCGGCAATGCGTCCACACCAACACGACTCACACCCACCGGTTCCGAACCCGCCCTACTGATCTTCCCGGCGCTCGCCCGGTATCGCGGCGCGGTCGTCACCGTCCGAACCCGCGCCGAATCCGAACTTTTCGCCTCGGCAACCAAGCTCGGCGATCATGCCGCCCCAGCCCCCGGGGCCGGCGCATGATCAGACCCGTAGCAACCACAACTCGATACCAAACCGCCATACCAACGCCGGGCCGGTATCGCGGCGCAGTCGTCCCACCCACGCCGAATCAGGACTCGACCACCAGGCAACCGAACTCGACGACCAGACCGCCCACTCCTGGTGGCCGACACATCACTACGCCGATGGCCACCATCACAAACCCGTTGCCGAGCCGTCGTCCCGACGCTGGCCCGTATCGCCGCGCAGCCGTAACCCCCCGCCCCGCACCGAATCCGGACTTCTCGCGCTGGCAACGAATCTCTCCAACCAGGCCGGCCCATCCCCTGAGGCGGCCCCGTCATCCCAACGCCAGCCCGGTATCGCGGCGCGGTCGTCTCACCTGCGCCGAATCCGTATTCGCCGCCGCGGCAACCAAACTCGACGGCCGAGCCGCCTCATTCCCCGAGGCCGACACGTGAGCGCGCGAACCTCATCGCAGCGACGCGAGACCCAGCCCGTTGGTCTTCACCGAGTAGGCCCGGTATCGCAGGGACACGCCCCGCACCCGATAACTTGTCGCCTCCGCGACCGAACTCCACAACGCGGCCGGGTGACCAGGGGCGAGTGCATGACTGCGTCCACGGCCCCTGCACTCGTACTGCACCGCTGCCACACTGCTCACGACTACACGATCCCCCGAACGGCTATGCCCGCGCGAGCTACACCTCGATACTGCCGAATCCGGCCTATCGCTACATTTTTGCGCCTCAAAACTCCGGTTTCCGACAAATCAACGCGCAAAATGCAGCGGGAGGCCGGTTCTCCGAGCCGCACGATCCACGCTGGTAGGCGGTCGCCACGGACATGCCGGAATAGTGGAGTTCGGGAGCGGCACAACGGTTCTGTACAGAAGGGGAGATGATGGAGCTCATACACGGTGGCGTTCGATTCGTGCCGACGCGGGCGGGCATCGTCAATCTCTGGGACTATCGGGATCAGGAGTTCTGCTTCGCCGATGGGCGGCTGGTGTTGCGCGGGCCGAACGGGTCGGGCAAGACCAAGGGTCTCGAGGTGCTGTTTCCGTTCGTGTTCGACGGGCGGATCGAGCCACGGCGGTTGAATCCGTTCGCGGGCGAAGAGCGCACGATGAAATCGAATCTGCTGTACCGCAAGCAGGAATCGGCGTATTCGTATGTGTGGATGGAGTTCGCTCGCGGGCACTGGGACGACCCGGAGGTCGTCACCGTCGGTATCGGCATGCGGGCCACCCGCTCCTCGGACAAGGTGACCCGCTGGTACTTCGTCGCCGACGGGCGTGTGGGCGTAGACTTCTCGCTCATCGGCCCCGACGATCGGCCACTCACCCGCAAGCAACTGGCCGACCAGATCGGCACCGACGCCATCACCGATCGGCCCGTGGACTATCGCGCCGCGATCGACGCGCGCATGTTCGGGCTCGGACAGCAGCGCTATGACCAGCTGATCAATCTCATTCTGACGCTGCGCCGTCCGCAGCTGGCCAAGAACCTCGACCCGCGCGGGCTGTCGCAGGCGCTCACCGACGGCCTGCGGCCACTGGACGAGCAGCTCATCCTCGACGCGGCACGCTCGTTCAGCGATATGGAGGAGGTCGGGCGCACCCTCGAGGGACTGGTGCAGGCCGACACCGCCAC
This sequence comes from Nocardia alni, assembly GCF_019038435.1. Classification (GTDB taxonomy): domain Bacteria; phylum Actinomycetota; class Actinomycetes; order Mycobacteriales; family Mycobacteriaceae; genus Nocardia; species Nocardia alni. The sequence continues at coordinate 37,560 of NZ_JAGPOX010000028.1, read as the reverse complement.
TCGCGCGTTCGTGGACGTCTACCGTAGATACCTTGCGGTGCAGGCCAAGAGCGATGTCGAACAGGTCAAAGCCCGCCTGGACGCGGTAACCCATTCCAGTACCGCGCTTTTCGCGGCCTCCGCACTGCGCGAGCGTCGCGAAGGGGAACGCGCGGCGGCCGAGCAACGCGCCGAGGCCGCCGACCGGGCGTACGAACAGGCACACACCGACCGCGAAACCCTCCAGCGCTCCAGTGCCTACGAGGGCAAGCAGCAGCTGGACGACCTCGCCGACGCCGTCCGGCGGCTGGAGACCTCCGCCGCGGTGCACAGTGACAAGTCCACCAAGGCGCAGCAGGCCGTCGACCAGCGTGCCCAGGAATCCGAACGGGCAACCGCCACAGTCCACTCCGCGACCGCCGCACTGACCCGCGGCGAGGACGAGCTGCGGGTGGCCGCGGAGGAAGCGGGCATCGCCTGGTCCGCGCTGCCCGAACAGGCTCGCGCCGAACAGCTCACCACCACCGTGCGCAGCCACGCCGAGGAACGCGATGCCGACGTGCGCGCGGTACGCCAGGCCCGCACCCTGGTCGACGGGGCCGCCGCCGAACGCACCCGCGCCGAACGCACCGCCGGCCGCACGACCGAGCTGCGCGATACCGCCGCGGCCCAACTGGCCGAGGCCGAGGCCACCGTCACCCTTGCCCGCGCGAATACCGCAGCAGCACTGCGTGAATGGTGGGACACCCACCGCGAGGTGCACGAACCGGTGAGCGCCGGCCTGTTCGACGCACTGGACACCGCGCTGGCCGCGGCCGGATCCGACGACACCCCGACCCTCGCCGAGATCCTGGCCGAACGCACCGAGCCACTCACCGAACAGATCCGCGCGCAGCGCTTGGAGGCCAGTGCCCGCGCCGAGCAGGCCACCGCCCGCGCCGAGGAATTGCGCGGCGAGCAGCGGCAGGTCGCCGCCGAAAATGACGACGCCCCACCGCCGTTCGCAGCGCGCACCGACGACCGTTCGGGCCGTGCGGGTGCACCACTGTGGCGGCTGGTCCGATTCGCCGACCACGTCACCCCCGAGCAAGCCGCCGGAATCGAGGCCGCACTCCAGGCCGCCGACCTGCTGGATGGCTGGGTATCCACGGAAGCCGAACTGCCGCAGCATAATTCGGACCAGTTCCTGCTCCCCGCGGCGGCTGACCTGCGTCCGGCCGGTCGCACGCTCGCCGATGTACTGGTCGTCGAGGAAGATTCCGACACCCTGACTGTTCCCCGCGAGACCGTCACCGACATTCTGGCGTCGATTGCCCTGGCGGACAGCATCTGCGCCGAGTCGTCCCACTCGGCCGACGGTTCATCCTCCTGGGCCGATATGTCCTCAGCAGTTGGCGCATCCCCGTCGGACGACTCCTCCCTGCGGTCGCACGAACCCGCCGACTCCCCGTCATCCAGCGATGTCAACACGACAACCGACGACACCTCCTCGCCCCAGCGGGACGCTTCCTCGTCACCCCAACGTGCTTCCGTCCGGGATCTCACGGCGGACTCCGGCCGGAAGCGCGCCGGAAAAACGAAGGGGGACGCGCACTCCGCACTGACGAACGCAGACGCTCGAGCCGGAACCACGAGCGGCGTGGCATCCGACGTACCTGGCGCTCTGCCTGTGACCATCACGCTGGACGGCCGTTATCACCAAGGCGTCCAACTCGGGCGGCACACCAAGACGCACGCCGAGTTCATCGGCGCGACGGCGCGGGCCGCACGCCGCGAGCTGCGGCTGACCGAACTCGCCGCGGCCATCGAGGCCGCCGAGGCGACCGCGGGCGAGGCCGCCGAACAGCAAGAGTCCGCCACTACCGAACTGTCGCGAATCTCGGCCGCCGCCAAGGCCCTCCCCCGCACCAACACCGTCACCTCCGCACTGCGCGCGGTATCCGAGGCCGCGGGCGTGCTGCGCACCCGGGCCGAGGCCGTGACCCAGGCCGAGCGCGAACTCGACCAGGCGGTCACCGAATTCACCGCCGCCGACAAGAAGGTGCGCTCGGTCGCCGCGGCCCACAACGCCCCGCGCGATCCGGCCGAGCTGGACGCATTGGCCGCGGCCATCCGGCATTTCGAGAACACCGGCACCGTGTTGCTGCGCCTGCGCGGGGATCATCAGCGCGAGCACGAGCGGGCCCGTGAGGCCGACAACCGCCTGTCCGAATCCCGGGATCTGGCCGAGGCGTTCGCCGAAGAGGCGGCCGCGGCCCGCGACGGCTACGAGGAGCAGCTGCGCAAACTGGAGACGCTGCGCGAGGCGCTGGGCGCCGGCGCGGCGGATATCGATCGGGAACTCGAGGCCGCCCGTGAGCGGATCGAGGCGGCACGCGCCGAGCAGAAGAGCGCGCGCAAGGCCGCCTCCGACGCGATCGAGGGCGTGGGCACCGCCGAGGGTGCGTACCGGGCCGCGCACGACTCGCTGGCCACCGCACTGACCGAACTGCTGGCCGACGTGAAACACCTTGCGCCCTATGCCCGTCCGGATCTGCTGAGCCTGCTCGGCGCACCGCGGGACAGCCGCTGGCCCAGCTCCGAGGCGGCCTGGTCCACGCCCGAGCAGCTGCTGTATCGAATCGAGACCGGCGGCCCGCAGGCCGAACAGCGGGCCCTGCCCGACGAGGTACACGAACTGTTCGAGAACCTCTCGGCGGCAACGACTTCCGTGCGCGCAGGCGAGGCGGCCCGCAAGTCCACCCGCACCGCGGTCACTGCCGCGCTGCAGGAGTTCGACGCCGCGCTGGCCGCCGCCCGCCAGGACTACCGCCTGCAATGGGACGCCGCCGACGGCCTGACCGTGGTCCAGGTGCACGACGATCAGGGCGCCGCGGCCCTGGCCGATTTCGCCGGGCGCATCGCCGGCGCTCGCTCGGATCAGGAACTGCTGCTCACCGACGCCGAGCGCCGCATCCTGGAGGACGCGCTGCTGACCGGTCTTGCGCAACAGATCCATGAGCGGACCAGCGACGCACGCGAACTCATCGCGCAGATGGGCGCCGAGATGAAGCAGCGCCGCATGTCCTCGGGCAACACCATCGGCGTGCACTGGGTACTGGCGGACAACCTGTCCGAATCCGCACGCGCTGTCTGCAAACTCCTGGACCGCGACGCCTCGGACCTGAGCCCCGAAGATCTGGCCACCATCCGCGCCCACTTCGCCGCCGAGATCCGCACCGCACGCGCCGCTCACCCCGAGCGCTCGTACCCCGAAATCCTCGCCACCACACTGGATTACCGCACCTGGCGCGTCTTCTCGTTCAGTCTGATCACCGCTGACGGCACCGAGGACCGCCTCACCGTCGCCCGGCACAGTGCCCTCTCCGGCGGTGAGCAGTCCGTCTCCCTGCACCTGCCCCTGTTCGCCGCCGCCCACGTCATGCTCGATTCGGCCGACCCGCAGGCCCCCCGCCTGCTGGCCCTGGACGAGGCATTCGCCGGCGTCGACGACAACGGCCGCAGCGAATTGCTGGGCCTGTCGGTGGATTTCGACCTTGACCTGTTCATGACCGGCTACGACCTGTGGATCACCTACGACCACGTCCCGGCCTGTGCCCACTACGACCTCGCCCACTCCGCCGCCGAAAACACCGTCAGCGCAACCCTTCTGGTCTGGGACTCCCGCGACCTGCTCGCCGAGCACGACGGATCGGACCTCACCGCAGCCCTGGGCTCCCCCAACCGCCGCCGCATCGCCCACGCCGTCGAGGGCGCGATCACCCTGGAAGAGGCCATGGAGCTCACACCTTGACGGCCGAGCGGACCACGCACACAGGGAACCGATGAAGTAGGTCAGATCGTGATATCGAGTGCACCCGCGACGGCGCGGGTGAGGTGGTCGGTGATGTCGGCGGGCTTCCAGTGGCGGTGTTCGGCGAGGTCGTAGACGACGCGTTCGTCGAAGATGGTGATCCACAGCAGGACCGCGTAGGTCACGTCGAATTCGGTGGTCTTACCCGCGCGGGCCAGGGATTCCAGGACGTCGGCGAGGATGTCGTGCATGGCCGTGATGGCCTCGTCACCGTCGGAGAGGCGTTCGATGAATCCGGCGCTGCTGCGGACGTAGCGAACGGCCGCGCCCCACTGCATGGCCTGATCCACCCAGGCGGCGCAGAATCGGTGGAAGCGCTCGATCGGGTCGGCTGCGACGGAAGGCGTTCGGTGGTCGCCAGGCGGCGGGTACTCGGCGTCGATCTGCGAGAAGGCTTCCAGCAGTAGCTCGATCGCACGGCCGTGGAACGCCCGCATCGCGTCCTGCGGCGTCGGGAAGTGGCGGTAGGCGGTGGCGACACCGACACCCGCCTCGGCGGCGAGTTCGGGGATGGAGAAGCCGACCCTGCCCGCCTGCAGCAGGCTGCGGACGGCCTCGACCAGCAGCACTCGGCTGCGTTGGGCATCGCTGCGGGCGTTCACGGGCACCCTCCCATCCTGCACAATCGCCTATCGCGCCACGCCGAGTGGGGCAAAGCGTGTCGGAAAACGGTCCCGGCCTGTCCGCAAACAGCCGTGGACGCATCGGTATCCGGCCGTGTCGAAACCGAGCGTTTACATCAGCCGAGTAGAGAACTTCTTCCCAGTTGTCTATCGTCTAACCGAGAAGATCTCCTCAATTAGGAGGCGGCATGCGGTTAGCGGCCCCGGGCGCACTACTGGTGCTCATCATGGCGCAGCCGAATATGGCGACCGGCATGATGCCCTACTACCGGCATGCCTGGACGCTCGCGCCGCTGCTGATCACGGTGATCTTCGCCGCGTATCTGTTCGCGCTCACCCCGACGCTGTCGTACCTCGGGACGCCACTATCGCGCAGGGGGTGGTGGTGGCGGATCGGGGTCGGCAGCGGCTTCGGCGTATGCGCGGATCTGGCCATGGCACTGGCGCATTCGCCGTGGCTCGCCTGTGCGGCGCGGATCTGCGCCGGACTCTCGGTGGGCCTGGTGACCGGCTCGCTGGCCGGGTTGATCCTGGAGCGCCGGGGCGAGCGCGGACGCACCGCGATGGCGAGCGCGACCGTATTCGGTTCCGCGCTGGGCACTTTCGCGGCTGCCGTGCTGGCACAATATCTTCCAGCCCCAGGGGTCACCGTCTATGTCGTGCACGCGATCGTGCTCGCCGTCGTCGCCGCGCTCGTGCTGTCCGATCGCGTCGTGCGCACCGCCGTCGTCGCGAATTCAGCGCACGCCGCCACATCCGGCGACGAACCGCCGATTACCGGATATCTCACCGGAATTGCCGCATGGGTTTCGGCCGGACTGGTGGTCGCGCTGCTGCCCAGCTACGGCGCGATACTGCTGGGCACCTCGAATCTCACCCTGCTGGCGCTGCCGGTGACGCTGTATCTGGTATGCGCGTGGATCGCGCAGCGCGTTCTCGCGCCGAATACTCTGCCCGCCGAACCCGTTGCCGCACAATTGATCATCATCCTCGGCGTGGCGATCGCGGCGGCGGTGTCCTGGATACCGAGCCTGCCGATGTTGCTGTTCGGCGCGGCGGTCGCCGGGTGCGGGCAGGGCATCGCGTATCGCACCGGGCTGCGGATCGTCAGCGCCGCAACGCCTCCCGATCACCACGCGCGGATCGCCTCACGTTTCGCGGCGGTCGCGTACCTGTGCGCGGCGGTCGGAACGATCGGCCTGGGCGTCGTGGCAACGGTCGCCTCGATGCGTGACGCCGTACTGGCCGCGGCTGTCGCGTTGGCGTTGATCGCCATCGCCACCGCTGTCGTCCGCCGCACGAAGGCGCACGCCACCTCCGACCACCACGATCACACAGTGACGACCGCCAACTGACACACCGAACGACAATCGCATAATTTCCCCCCACGACCCTTCTGCTCGAGAATCCGCCGTCATCGACGATTCGGCGAATTCCAGCAACGCTCGCGGCCTGCGAAATACGCGCGGAAATACCACCGCGCGCCATTGGCATGTCCTTAATAGATTGCACCCCAATACTTTTCGGCAGCACACGAAACCAACACGTTACTTGCGTTCACAGGCTCACAAAATCCAGTTGATTCACTTGAATACAGAACAACCGAATACATTTTCCAGCGAATGGAATACAGTCATGGCAGTACCCACGAGGACCGGCCCGTCGGCATCCCGCCGCGCGACCGCGTTCCGCATGCGCAGCACCGAGGCGTCGATCGACACCATAGCGGGCCCCGGCGGCGCCCTCACCCGCAGCCTCGGCCGTACCGATTTGATCGCCATGGGCGTCGGAACCATTATCGGCGCGGGCATATTCGTCACCACCGGCGTCGCGGCCGCCACCAAGGCCGGGCCGGCCATCGTTCTGTCATTCGTGCTGGCCGGGGCGATCTGCGTCCTGGTCGCGCTGTGCTACAGCGAACTGGCCTCGATGACACCGGTATCCGGGAGCGCCTATACGTACACGTATTCCACCATGGGTGAGGCGCCCGCATTCCTCGTCGGCTGGAATTTACTCCTCGAATATGCCGTCGCGGCCGCCGCTGTCGCGATCGGCTGGTCCGGGCTATTCGGAGCGGCACTGAAATCACTGTTCGGAGTCGAACTACCGAAGGCGATATCGGCCGGCCCCAGCGACGGCGGCGTCATCAACCTTCCGGCCGTGCTCATCGTCGGCGTCATCGTCGCCGTACTGGTCTTGGAGGTGAAAATCGCCGCGGCCGTGGTGAAAACCCTCGTGGCCCTCACGATCGCCGTCCTGATACTCGTCATCGTCCTCGGCGCGCCGCATCTGCATGCGGGAAACTGGGCGCCGTTCATGCCGTTCGGCGTCCACGGAATAGCCGCCGGCGCGGCCCTGGCATTCTTCGCCTATCTCGGATTCGACGTGGTGGCCACCTCGGCCGAGGAAACGCGCAATCCGCGCCGTGACATGCCGTGGGGAATCATCGGATCGGTCATCATCGCGACCGTGCTGTACGTGGCCGTGAGCGCCGTGCTGACCGGCGTGTCCAAGTACACCACCCTCAACAACGCCGCGCCCGTGGCCACCGCCCTGGCCGCGATCGGCGCGGGCTGGATCGGCAAGGTGATCCTGGTGGCCTCGGTGATCGCGCTCACCAAGGGCCTGCTGATGGTCTTCTACGGGCAGACACGTCTGGTCTTCGCCATGGCCCGCGACGGCCTCATTCCGAAGGCACTGTGCCGCACCAGCTCACGCGGGGTGCCGATGCGGCTGAGTGTGGTACTGGGTGTGATCATCGCCGTGGTGGCCGGGCTGACGCCCATCGACACCGTGGCGGAACTGGTGAACATCGGCGCGCTGTTCGCTTTCGTCACGGTCTGTCTCGGCGTAATGATCCTGCGCCGCACCGACCCCGGCCGTCCGCGCCCGTTCCGCACGCCGCTCATGCCGGTCGTGCCCCTGCTCGCGATCGCCGGATGTATCTGGCTCGCCACCACATTCGAGCCGCTCACCTGGCTGCGGTTCGTGATCTGGAGTGCCGCGGGCGCGGTGCTGTACCTCACCTACGGGCGCAAACACTCTGTCGTCGCCGCCCGGGAATCCACTGGCGCAGGTGCATCCGACACGGTCGCCGAACCCGCGGGAGGCGTCGCATGAGCGAGCGTTCGATAGACATCGTCGAGCGAACAACAGGCACGGCCGCTCCCGGGGTCATGCCCGAACCGAGCGAGGTGGGGGCATGACCGCGCAGTTGGACAGCTTCTACCCCACCCGCGTCGACTTCGGCACCCTGGACGAGATCCACCGCGCCGCCGCCACGGCCCTGCTGCCCGATGTGCTGGACTTCATCGAAGGCGGAGCAGGCAAGGAAATCACGCTGCGCGCCAACCTCGCGGCCTTCGAGCATTGGCGCATCCTGCCCGAACCGATGAGCGGCGTCGGGGCTCCCTCGACCCGCACCGAACTGCTGGGCCTCGAGCTCGCGGTGCCGATCCTGACCGCACCGTTCGGCGGGGACGGGCTCTATCATGCCGACGGGCATCTCGCGGTGGCGCGAGCGGCGCAGCGGCACGGTGCGCTCTCGATCGTCCCGGAGGCGGGCACCTACTCTTACGAGCGGGTGCACGCGGCCGCGCCCCGGGCCGCGCGAATCGCCCAGGTGCACCCGTTCGGACACGCCGCCGCAGTCGCGGAACACGTGGCGCACAACGGATTCGATGCGCTGTGCGTGACAGTGGACTGTCCCGTGGGCGGATTCCGCACGCGCAACATGGGGAATCGGTTCGATCCGGACCAGCGATACTTCGCGGGCAACCTCACCGGCGAGAACGGCGCGCCCGGCGTCGCCGAGGTGTTCGGACAGCTGCTCAAACGGGGCGGGGCGGTGTGGAATTGGAATCAGCTGGCCGCCGCGGCCACCGATTTCGGGCTGCCGTGGATCGCCAAGGGCATTCTCACGCCGGCCGCGGCCGAACGTGCCCTGGACATCGGCGCATCGGCACTCGTGGTGTCCAATCACGGTGGCCGTCAGACAGATCCGGCGCCGGCCAGCCTGGAGATGCTGCCACGCGTGCGCGCGGCGGCCGGGCCGGACGTGCCGATCCTGCTGGACAGCGGTGTGCGCACGGGCAGCGATATCTATCTGGCGCTGGCCCTGGGCGCGGACGCGGTGATCATCGGGCGCGCGGCCATCTACGGCCTGGCCGCCGCGGGTGAATCCGGGGTGGACCGGGTGTTCGAGCTGCTCACCGAGGAATTGCGCACGCTCATGATCCTGTCGGGGGCGGCGACCATCGGTGATATCGACGGCGCCCGGATCACCGAGGCGGCCCGGTGAGTGCGCCGTTTCCCGCCGCGCGGACCGGTGGCGGCCTGGTCTTCACCTCGGGCTTGGCCGCGATCGATCCGGCCACGATGACCGTGGCCGCCACCACCTTCGACGAACAGGCCGACGCCGTCCTGACACAACTCGATGCCGCGCTCACCGCCGCGGGATCGACCCGGGACCGGGTGCTCAAACTCGACTGCTACCTGTCCGACCGGCAGTGGTTCGGGGCCTGGAACGCCGCCTTCGCCAAGTTTTTCGAGTCAGCCGCACCGGCGCGGACCACCACCATCACCACCCTGCCCATCGAGGGGCTGCTCATAGAAGTCCAGGCGATCGCCATCGCCCCCATTCAGGAGACATGATCATGACCGCAGTGACACCCCTGTTCCAGACCCAGTCCGCCATCGGCGATTTCACCATCCGCGACGTCATCGAGGGCCAGACGGCCGGCCAGCTCATCGTGGCCGCCGACGACTGGGGTTGGTGGACGACGCTGCTGGGTGGCGATACCATCGCCCCCACCACCGGCATCCAGCAGACCGTGGCCGTCGGATTGCTGCGCGCCGGATTCCTCACCCGCCGGGGCCACCGCTACCACCTGACCCACACCGGACACGACGTGGGCAAGAACCGCGGCTTCGTGCGCTGCGCCGTACGCGGCTGGGAACCCACCTTCCGTCAGCTCTCCAGCGCGGCGCACGACGAATACATCCCCGCCGCAACCGAGGCCGGTGAGGTGGCGCGCGCCTGCACCGATATCGCGCGACGGCGGCCGGAGATCTTCGCCGGAATCGGACAGACCATCGCCACCGACACACCGGGCTGCACCATCGATCTCGGCTGCGCCGACGCCGGGCGGGTGCAGGCGCTGGCCGGGATCGCCACCCAGGAGCGATTCCTGGGCGTGGATATCGAAGCCGAGGTGATCGAGGCCGCCACTGCCGACGTCGCCGAACTCGGTCTGGCCGAACGGATCACACTGCTGGCCGGTTCGGTGCAGCCCGAGCGGCAGCCGCCCGCCTGGCTCGCGCACGTCGACCGGGACAGCGTCACCACCGCGATGTCGTTCTTCCTGCTGCACCAGCTCGCCAGCGACGGCGAGGGCATCGCCGCGGTGCTGCGCGGCTGGATGGACTGGTTCCCCAACATGCGGCGCCTGGTCGTCGGCGACGGATACCTGCTCGAGGCCGACTACTGGACCCAGCAGCCCTGGTTCTCCCCGACCTACGAGATCTACCACACGATCACCGGCGTGCGGCTGTGGACGCAAGCCGAGTACGAGGCCGCCTACGCCGAACTCGGCTGGACCGTGACCCGCCGGATGGACGATCACACCATGCTCGTCACCACGATTCTGGAACGCAGATGACGATCGCCTTCGACGCGCCGTTCGAGATCGACACCCGCCCGGCGATTCTCGATCAGTTCGTCACCGACGAGACCGGCCGCCCGGGCAGCCGCCCGCGCGGAGTCGCCTACGCGGCCGGTCTCGACGAGGTGCTGGCCGTCGTCGGATGGGCGCGCGAGACCCGGACCCCGCTCATCGCCCGGGGTGCGGGCACCAGCCTCGAGGGCCACGTACTGGCCCGGGGCGATGAGCTGATACTGGATCTGTCGCAAGCCGATTCGATCCTGCACCTCTCGGCCGCCGACTTCACCGCCACCGTGCAGCCGGGCGTGACCCGCACCCGGCTCAACGCGGCGGCGGCCGAGATCGGCATGCAGTTCACGGTGGATCCCGGCGCGGACGCCTCGCTGGGCGGGATGGCGGCCACCAACGCCAGCGGCACGACCAGCGTGCGATACGGTGGTATGCGCACCAATGTTGTTGCGCTTCAGGCTGTTTTCGCCGACGGGCGGGCGATGCGGATAGGCCGCGCGGTGCGCAAGTCCTCCAGCGGATACGACCTGAAGGATCTGCTGATCGGGTCGGCGGGCACGCTGGCGATCATCACCGAGCTGACGGTTCGGCTGCACCCGATCCCGGAATACCTTCGGTCGCTGCGAATCTCCTTTCCCACCGTGCGATCCGCCGTGGCCGCCGCGGTGGATATGCTCGGACTGGCGCTGCCGGTCAGCCGTCTCGAATTCGCCGACGCCGCGAGTATGGCCGCGGTCAACGGCTTTCGCGGCACCGGCTACCCCGAGGCGCCGGCGCTGTTCATCGATCTGGAGGCTGCCTCGGACGCGGCGGCGGCCTCGGACGAACGCGAGATCCAGCGAATCTGCTTGGCGTGCGGCGCGACCGAGATCGACCTCGCCCGTACCCACACCGAGCGGCACGCGCTGTGGGAGGACAGGCACCGACTGTTCTTCGCGCTCAAGGCCCGCAGCCCCGGACACCGCTTCCTGGTGACCGATACCGCCGTGCCGTATTCGCACATCGCCGACGCGGTCGACACCGCCACCCGCCTCGGGGCCGAACTCGGCCTGGACATCAGCGCGGCCGGACACATCGGCGACGGCAACGTGCACGTGGTGGTCCCCTACACCGACGAGAGTCTTCCTGCGGCACAGCGTTTCTCGCACGCGATGGTGCAGCACGCACTCGACGTGGGCGGCACCGCCACTGGCGAGCACGGCATCGGCCTGGCGAAGAAGCAGTATCTCCGCGCGGAACACGGTGATGCCGTGGACGTCATGGCCGCCATCAAACGCGCTCTCGATCCCTATGGACTGCTCAATCCGGGAAAGATCCTGGATCCGTAAGCTGTCATCGGGTCGCCATGGATCCCGGCCACAAGCACGCCGGGATGACGAAGCGCTCGGCGCCCATTGTGACGAAGTGATCCACGCCGACGGTGACAACGCAATCCACGCTCATGGAACGGGGTGAACGACGCTCACTGAGCGGTACGAACTCAGCGTGACGCCGGATTGCCGGGTGGGACAGCGGCTTCGACGCCCGAGGTGGGCACAGCGCTCTGCGTGTACGTGCCAACGCCCGCCGCGGGCGAACCGTCGTGCGCGGCAGCCGTGGCTTCATGCGGGGCGGCCGCATCGCCCGGCGCGGGGACGACGACCGCGGGGATCGGCGTGTCGGAGTTGAGCCGCCCGTGCTGGGCGTAGCCGAGCCAGCCGGTGCCGACGAAGACGGCCATCAATATCGCCGTCGGGAATTCCAGCAGCATCCACCCCGGCGCGAACCAGTTGGCCGTGTCGTCGCCGTCGCGCCCCGAACCAGTCCCGCTCCGCCGCACGTCGACCTCGCGCGCGCGGTGCGCCATCGGCACCGACCAGCGAGCCGAACCCCCAACGCGCCCTTGCAACCCAACCTCCATCATGTCGGGCGGCCTCCCGGCACGATGCCAGGACGTCGCCGAATACCCACCATGCCGTATTCGAGCCCCCGGCACATCGTATTAGACAGCGTATTCGTCGTGTTTGCCAAAGTTTGCCGCGAATGGCCGTCGGCATGCGAATCGAGCGGCGCATCCGATACCGATCCCGCCTGACCAGCATCAACGGCCAGCACCGATCCGGCAACCCGCCGAGCCGGTACCGAACAGTAGCTATCCGAAGATCATTTCGGGACGTATCCGACGAAATCACCTTCTCTGCCGCTGCGACACGCGATGAATCCTTCATTCAGTTAACTGTTCGCTACGATCTGTTGCTACCACTGCACCACCGCCGCGCCGACCACACCACCGCCGCGCTCGCCGACCCGGGCGCACCGCGACAGTCCCGACGACGGAGGATTTTGAGTAGACGTAACCGTTTCCGAACCTTCCTGCCACCGGCCCACCTGATGGTCGCGGCCGGCGCCGCAGTGGGCGCCGCGGCACTCGTCGCACTCACCGGCCTGTCCCCGGCGCGGGGCGACGCGGCCACGCACCGGTGCGACCGGGTACCGTCCAGAGCGAACTTGCGAGCACACCAGCGGACACAGCGCGAGTCGTGAACGGGGCGTGGCGAACAGCCGGCACAGCGCGCCTCGCACCCGACGGAGCCGGGCGTCGGCGAAGTGGAGCGGTGAGCGCGGCCCCGATTGTTCAGGAGATATCGGTGAATTCGAATGACGACCGGCTGTCCCGGCGCATCCTGCTCCGCACGGCGGTCGCGGTCACCGCGGCGGGCACGGCGGGTCTCGTTCCGGCATCCGCGTCGGCGAGCACTCCGCCATGGGATGCTCTGCGGAAACAATTGCGGGGCAACCTCTTACTGCCGGGCGACGGCGAATACTCCTCCGCGAAACAGCTTTTCGATCCACAATTCGACGGCGACTCCCCGGCGGCCATTGTCGAGGCCGCCGGTGAGCCGGACGTGCTGGCGGCCGCCGCCTTCGCGCGCGACAACCGAATCCCACTGGCCGCGCGGGCCGGTGGGCACTCCTATGTCGGCGCCTCGGCGACCAGCGGGGCACTCGTGGTGGACGTGCGCGGCCTGTCCGACATCACCCCGGACGGCGATCAGGTCACGGTGGGCGCCGGCGTCACCGCGCGTGCGCTGCTGGCGCGGCTGGACGCCACGGGCCGGTCGCTGCCGCTGGGCACCTGCCCCACGGTCGGCGTGGCGGGGCTGACCCTGGGCGGCGGGATCGGCGTCGACTCGCGTCGCTATGGGCTGACCTGCGATCAACTGGTGTCGGCGCGAGTCGTCATGCCCGGCGGCGGCAGCGCCCAAACCTCGTCCACCCAGCTGCCGGGCCTGTTCTGGGCGTTGCGCGGTGGCGGCGGCAGCGCCGGAATCGTCACCTCGCTGACCTACCGCACCTGCCCCGCGCAGTCCCGCGATATCGTGCACGTGACCTTCCCGCCCGAGGCGGCAACGCAGGTCCTCACCGGCTGGGCCCGATGGCTGTCCGCGGCCGACCGCTCGATCTGGTCGAATCTCACGATCTCCAGCGCCGCAGGGCAACTCGGCTGCGAGGCGCTGATCGTGACGCCCGCGGGCCAGGGCTCGACCGCCACAGCCGGACTAACCGCCACAGCCGGCACCCCGGCCTCGGGCACCGACAGCCGCACCCTGGACCATATGGCCGCCACCGACCAACTCGGCGGCGGATCCACCACCCCACGCTCGACCAAGGTGGCCGGATCCGACGTCGTCGCCCAGATCACCCCCGCCATCGCGGCCACCATCGTCGGCGTCATCACGGCCCGATCCCGCGTCGGCGCAACGGGTTACGTCCTGATCGACCCCCTCGACGGCGCGGTCCGCGACACCGCCCCCGACGCCTCGGCCTTCCCGTGGCGCACCCACACCGCAACCCTCCAGTGGATCGTGGACGACCCCGGCGACCCCGCCGACGCCCAGCGCTGGATCGCCGACGCCCACCGCACCCTCGGCCCCGCCAGCGCCGGAGCCTACGCCAACTACGTCGAACTCGGCCAGGATCCGTCCCGCTACTACGCGGGCAACCTGAACCGCCTGCGCAGCGTACGCACCACGACCGACCCGAACGGCCTTCTGCACACCGGAATCGCCTGGTAGACCCACAACCGGCTCGAGACCGGCAAGGACGTCCTCGACCTGTCTACCGGCGCGTGGGTCGCCGTCGCCCGGACGGCTGCGCGATCGCACGAATCAACCCGGCGCGCTGCTCGGGCGTGACGCCGCGCAACACGGCCAAGAGCGCCAGCGATCGTCGAGACTCGTCACGACCGATGCTCATCGATCCCTCGAATCCCCTCGGCGACAACAGTCGCGTCACCCCAGTCTCGCTCCAGCGCATCACGCAGCCCCGCCACCCGCCGCTGTCCGATGCGTTGCGCCAGTTCGGTTTCCAGCTCGGCGAGCAGCTTCAGCGCTTCTCTGCGGCGCACGAGCCCCGCCGGGGTCAGCAGGACGAGTTTCGAACGGCCGGAGCGCGGGTTCGGCGCGACCTCCAGAAGGCCCTGGGCGACCAGGCGGTGGACCATCTGATGGATCGCCGGGGTGCTCACGCCGATCAGCCGGGCGAGGTCGGCCATGGGCATGCCCTCCGGCTCGAGCTGGCTCAGCAGGGTCGCGTTCGCGGGGCTCACATCGCCGTCGTCACCGTCGAAACCCGCGGTGACGGCCGTGCGGAACCAGTGGTGCGCCCGCCACAACAGTCTCGCGAGCGGCTCGTCGGCCGGTTCTTTTTCTTCGCGCACAGTGCTACCGTAGCACTCAGACCATTAAGCTACTTAATGGTTGGCGCGAGTGCCGCGCAGGCGCCTCGCGAGAGCAGAGCCGACCCCGTCCGGCGCCCGATGCCCCGGACTCGCCGGCCTGTTCGCCGACCGAAATCACCGATCGGCAACTGGCACTACGGAAGGCAATCCCATGAAGCTCATCGCCCTGGAAGAAGCGTTCTGGTACGACGGCCTGTCATCCGACGGCCTGCCGATGGGTCACATCCCCGTCAAGGCCGACCTGCTCGCCGACTGGCGGCGAAAGTTGCCCGACTTCACCGAATTCCGCCTCCCGGAGATGGACGAACACGGTATCGACGTGCAGGTGCTGTCGTTGACCGCGCCCGGCATCCAGATGCAACCCGACCCGGACGTCGCGGTGGCCGACGCCCGTGCGGCCAACGACTTCCTCGCCACCGTCATCGGCGAGCATCCGGACCGATTCCAGGGTCTGGCCGCCCTCCCCCTGCAGGATCCGAATCGCGCGGCCGCCGAGTTGCGCCGCGCCGTAGAAGAACTCGGCCTGTGCGGCGCGCTCGTCAACGATCACACCGTGGGCCACTACCTCGATGAGCCGCGGTACGAGCCGGTCTGGGAGACCCTTCAGGACCTCGGAGTCCCGCTCTACATCCACCCGAATCCGGTGCCGTCGGACGAATGGCATGTGCTGCAGGGATACCCGAGCCTGGAACACGCCACGTTCAGCTGGAATCACCGCACCGCCGGACATGCGCTGCGCCTGATCTTCGGCGGCGTCTTCGACCGATTCCCCGGCGCCCGAATCATCTTGGGGCATATGGGCGAATTCCTGCCCGCCCAGCTGTTCCGCATCGACGCCCGCTACCGCGATCTGGATCCCGCACAGCAGCGACAGCTGAAGAAGCTACCCTCGGAATATTTCGGCCCGAACATCGCGATCACCACGTCCGGGGTGTTCTCGCACTCGGCGCTGACCGACGCGATCCAGGCGATCGGCGTCGACAACGTGCTGTTCTCGATCGACTATCCGTACGAGTCGAGCGGGCAGGCAGCGGAATTCATGCGTACCGCGCCGCTCGCCCCCGCCGACAAGGAGCGAGTCGCGCACGCGAACGCCGAACGCATTCTGCGGCTGAAGTCGTGAACCGGGGAGGGCGGTCTCCGGCGGATCACTCGACCGGCGGAGCGTCGGCGAGACGACCTGCCAATGGGCTGTACTGGGCCGCAACACCTCTCGGGAGGATGGGTGGCCCCCTCAGCGTCGCCCTCATCGACACCTTGTTCACGCACACATAAGAGTGTTCCCCAACACACGCAGGCCCCGAACCGGCATCGAGCCGATTCGGGGCCTGCGGCGCAAGAAGATTCAGACGCGTTCCTTCGAGCGCGTGCGCACACGCAGGGCGATCGGCTTCTGGGTCTCGGCGAAGAAGTCGTTGCCCTTGTCGTCGACGACGATGAACGCCGGGAAGTCCTCGACCTCGATCTTCCACACCGCTTCCATGCCCAGCTCCTGATACTCCAGGACCTCGACGGATTTGATGCAGTCCAGCGCGAGGCGCGCGGCGGGACCGCCGATCGAACCGAGGTAGAAGCCGCCGTGCTCCTTGCACGCCCTGGTGACCTGCGCCGAGCGGTTTCCCTTGGCCAGCATGACGAACGACCCGCCCGCGGCCTGGAACTGGTCGACGTAGGAGTCCATGCGGCCGGCCGTGGTGGGACCGAACGAACCCGACGCGTAGCCCTCGGGAGTCTTGGCCGGACCGGCGTAGTAGACGGCCATATCGCGCAGGTACTGCGGCATCTCCTCGCCCGCGTCCAGTCGCTCCTTGATCTTGGCGTGCGCGATGTCACGCGCCACCACCAGCGGCCCCGTCAGCGAAAGGCGGGTCTTCACCGGATATTTCGACAGCTCGGCGCGGATCTCGGACATCGGCCGGTTCAGGTCGACCTGAACCACGTCACCGCCGAGGATCTCGTCGGTCTGCTCCGGCAGGTACTGCGCCGGTTCGCGTTCCAACTGCTCGAGGAACACGCCCTCGGGAGTGATCTTCGCCAGCGCCTGGCGATCCGCCGAACAGGACACCGCGATCGCCACCGGGCAGCTGGCCCCGTGGCGCGGCAGCCGGATGACGCGCACGTCGTGGCAGAAGTACTTACCGCCGAATTGCGCCCCGATGCCGAAGGATTGGGTGAGTTTGAACACCTCCTGCTCCAGCTCGACGTCCCGGAAGCCGTGCGCGGCCATGGATCCCGAGGTCGGCAGGGTGTCCAGGTAGTGCGCCGAGGCGTATTTGGCCGTCTTCAGGGCGAATTCGGCCGAGGTGCCGCCGATCACCACCGCCAGGTGGTACGGCGGGCAGGCCGCGGTGCCCAGCGAGCGGATCTTCTCGTCGAGGAAGTCCAGCATCCCGGCCGGATTCAGGATCGCCTTGGTCTCCTGATACAGGAACGACTTGTTCGCCGACCCGCCGCCCTTGGCCATGAACAGGAACTTGTACGCCGGATGCGCGGGATCTGCGGCGGTGGAATACAACTCGACCTGCGCCGGCAGGTTGGAGCCGGTGTTCTTCTCGTCCCACATGGTGATCGGGGCCAGCTGCGAGTAACGCAGGTTCAGCTTGGTGTAGGCGTCGAACACGCCGCGGCTGATCCACTCCGCGTCGTCCGCTCCGGTCAGAACTCCCTCGGATTTCTTACCCATCACGATCGCGGTGCCGGTGTCCTGGCACATGGGCAGGATGCCGCCCGCGGAGATGTTCACGTTCTTGAGCAGGTCCAGCGCCACGAAACGGTCGTTGCCCGAGGACTCCGGGTCATCGATGATCTTGCGCAGCTGGGCCAGGTGGGCCGGGCGCAGGTAGTGGCTGATGTCGTGCATGGCCTCGGCGGTGAGCATGCTCAGCACCTCGGGCTCGACTTGCAGGAACGTGCGTCCGTTCACCTCGAAGGTGTTGACACCCTCGGTGGTCAGCAGCCGGTAGGGGGTCTCGTCCGCACCGGTTGGCAGCAGATCCGAGTAAAGAAACTCAGGCGCGGTCACGAATCGCACTCCTCAGAACTTGGGGGCCACACCGCCCACATCTCACCGTCGGACGGCCCTCCGAACTGTATCCGTGCCAGACGGACGTACCCTTGTAAGGCAAACCTAATCAGCGGCCGCCGGCCCGCCCGTCGAGATAATTTTGATCTTGAATTTCCGCTCACAGGTTGCACCTTCAACAGGCGCGGTGTACCTCTCATTGATGGGGGTGATGGCAACGGAGTAGGCGAAGGCAGAGGCGTGAGTAGAGGCGTGTGCGAACACGATGTGAACGAGCACAGGACGACCGTGCACGAATCCGGCACGACATCGTGACCGAACCCCATTGGCTCGATGAACTCGAGAGCCGGGCCTGGCTCGGTTTCGTCTTCACCCGGGACCTGATCGCCGCCGCGGTGGGCCGGGATTCCCTGCGCGTGTCGAATCTGACCTATGTGGAGTACACCGTGCTCGCCCGCCTCGCCGACGCGCCCGACCATCGGCGCAGTTTCGCCGAACTGGCGTCGGTGCTGGAATGGTCGCAGAGCCGGCTGTCGCATCAGATCACCCGCATGGAGAAACGCGGCCTGGTCGCCCGCGAGTCCATACCGGACGACGCCCGCCGCACCGCCGCCGTCCTGACCAGCAAGGGCTCCGACGTGCTCACCACCGCCGCGCCCGCCTACGTGGCCAGCGTCCGGCGGCACATGATCGACGTGCTGGACCGCGATCAGCTCGCCGCACTCGCTGATATCTACGACACACTGCTGGACCATCACCGCGGCCCGAACGAGGCCCGTGTCGCCCGCACAGAGCAGCGAATCGAGCACCGCAACGGCCGCGCCGGCTGAAGATCACGACCCGACAACCCAGGTTTTGTTTGGGATGTCGGGGGTATCGGGTAAGACTAGGCTCGACAGGCACGCGAAGGGCGGCCGTGTGCGAGTCACCGACGACCAACCGACCTAACCCTTAACGAAAGGGGCCGGAGTTTTCATGTCCGACATGTCCATCGGCCTGTCGCCGGACTCGCTGCCGGCCGGCCCGGTCGACAGCCTGCTTCCGGAGCTGGTCGAACACCTCCGTCAAAACCGCACCGAGCTGCGTGAAGAGTGGGCTCGCCGCATCACCGATTCGCAGCTGCTGACCGCTATGACCCCGGAGGAGGTCTTCTCCGAGGCCACCTCGATCTACGACAACTACGTCGAGGTCCTCGAGACCGGTAGCGTCGAGGCGCTGCAGGCCTACGCGCGCGATCTGTCCGAGCGCATCATTCCGCGAGGGGTCGAGACCGAGGAAGTCATCGGGATCGTGCTGCTCCTGCGAGACGTTCTGTCCCGCAGTTTGTTCGACAAGTACCAATCGGACTTCGAGCTACTCAAGCGAGTGCTCGACGCGTACGAGCCGGCCGCGAACCGCATCGCCAACACGGTGGCCATCTCCTTCGTGCAGGAGCGCGAGCGCGTCATCCGGCAGCAGCAGGAAGCGATCCGCGAGCTGTCCACCCCCGTGCTCCAGGTGCGGGAGCAGCTCCTGATCCTGCCCATCATCGGCGTGCTGGACAGCCAGCGCGCCCGGCAGCTCACCGAACAGCTGCTGCGGGCGATTCGCGCCAATCGAGCCAAGGTCGTCGTCATCGACATCACCGGTGTTCCGATGATCGACTCCACGGTGGCCAACCACCTGGTGCAGACGGTCGACGCCTCGGGTCTGATGGGCGCCAACGTCATCCTCACCGGCCTGTCCTCGGAAATCGCCCTCGCGCTTGTCACCATCGGCCTGGATCTGTCCAAGATCAACGCCGTCGGCGACCTGCAGGGCGGTATCGAGGAGGCGGAACGACAGATCGGTTACGAGGTTTCGCACCCCACGACCGATCGCGACGGACGGTAATCCGAGGCGGACATGCCGGTACCCATTCTGAAGCAGGGCACGTACCTGATCGCCTCGGTCCAGTCGGCGTTGACCGACGGCGATACCGAGCGCCTGCAGGACGACCTGATGGCCTACGTGAGCAGGTACCGCGCGCGCGGCATCATCGTCGACGTCACAGCGATCGACGTGATGGATTCGTTCGCGGCCCGCTCACTGCGTAATATCGCGCACATGACCAAGCTGCGCGGCGCGGAGACGGTCATCGTCGGTCTGCAACCCGAAGTCGCGTTCGCGATGGTGCAGCTGGGCTTGACGTTCGAGGACATGCACACCGCCCTCGATCTCGAGGAGGGCCTTTCCTGGCTGAACCGAAAGCTGCACAATCCACGGGCCCAAAGAGACGGTCGTGATCGTGGCCGCTGACCCTGTGGTGATCGCAGTGAAGATGTCGGGCGACATCGTTACCGCACGTCAGGCCGGGCGAGAACTCGCAACGCAGCTGGGTTTTTCCCTGACCGATATCACCATGATCGCAACCGCTATCTCGGAGGTCGCACGCAACATCACCAGTTACGCGGGAACCGGCGAAGTTCGTATCGCCGTGGAGAATCGGGAGGGACGCCGCGCGCTCGTGATCCAGGCACAAGACCAAGGCCCGGGAATTCTCGACATCCCCCGAGCCCTCGAGGACGGCTACTCGACCGGACACGGCCTGGGTTTGGGCCTGCCCGGCGCACGACGCCTGATGGACGAGCTCCTCGTCGAATCCACGCCCGGCCAGGGCACTTTGGTGGAGATGTGGAAGTGGGTGCGCGCCGGTGCATGACAACGGATTGTCCGGCGCGATCGAATGGGCATCCGCGGCCAGGGCGCTTCCGGGCCAGCGGGTGTGCGGTGACCGTGCGGTAGTGCTCGACGCGGGCGGTGAGTCGGTGCTGTTCGCCGCGCTGGACGGCCTCGGGCACGGTCCGGCCGCCGCCGAGGCCTCCGACCGTGCGGCACAGGTACTTTCGGACAATCGCGCCGAACCCCTCGACGTACTGGTGGTGCTGTGCCATCGCGCATTGGCCGATACCCGGGGCGCGGCGCTGTCGCTGTCCCTGTTCGACACCGGTGACCGGGTCCAGTGGCTCGGCGTCGGCAACGTCGAGACACGCATCGTGGCCGCGGCGCCCGCGAAGCCGACGATCCGGGCCACGGCCCTGCTCACGGCGGGCATCGTCGGTTACCGGCTACCCCAGAACATTTCGACGCAGACCGTGCCGGTGCGGGTGGGGGATCTGCTGCTGATGACCACCGACGGCATCGTCAGTGACTACATCGAAACCATCGACCTGTCCCGCCCGACCGCCGAGATCGCCGCCGCGATCCTCGAACGCCACGCCAAGGACACCGACGACGCGCTGGTACTGGCCGCGCGCCATCGCGGCCACACCACTCCGGCGCAATGAGCGAACACGGCGAAAGGTTCACGGACGCAGCCGGTTCCGGCGAGCGGGCCGCCGAGACAGCCGAACTCGGCGAACCGATTCCCGACGTGACCGAATCCGACAGGATTGTACCCGCCTCCCCGCTGGTGGAATTCCGTGAGGCGTACACCAGTGCCCTTCGCCTGCACCTGGATTCACCGACCCAGTTCACTCTCGCCGAGGGATACGAGCTGGGGCGGCGCGCGCTGGTCGAGGGCGTCAGTATCCTGGATCTGACCGAACATCACTTCCGGCTGCTCGCGCAGTGGGATCTGCTGGCGCGCAAAGACAACGCCGCCAACACCACCGGCCCAGCCGAATCCGCCGTCTCCCCCACCGACACCACGCTGGAATTCCTGCTGCAGACCATGGCCGCGCTCGACGTCGCCACCCGCGGATTCCTGGACAGCACCCGCTCCTACGAATTGCAGCGTTTGCGCGCCGACGATCTCGATCAGCGCGACGCGTTCCGCACCGCGCTGGTCGAATCGCTGCAGGACGGATTCTTCGTCGCCGATTCACACGGCGCCGTCATCGAGGTCAACACGTCCTTCGGCGCGCTGACCGGATACGGCCCGGAGACCGTGCCGTATCCCCTCCCGCATCCGTGGTCGATCTCCAGCGAATCGCGCTATCCGGATCTGGGCACCGAGGCCGCGCGCTTCGTGATGCCGATACGCCACCGCGACGGGCGGCGGCTGTGGCTCGGGGTCAGCACCTCCTCGGTGGTGCGCCCGGAGGACAACGAGCGGATCTTCGTCGGCACCATCCGCGACGTCACCGCCGAGCACGACGCGCAGGCCCGCGATCAGGCCGTCTCCCGCCTCGCGACCGCGGTCGCGGCGTCCACCAGTGTGGTCGAAGTGCTCGGCGTCGGGCTCGAGGAAGTGCGGCGCGCGGTCGGCGCGGAGACCGCGGTGGTGTCCATGTGGCCGAACCGCCAGACCGGGCCCGAACTGTACGTCTCGGGCGGTGACGGCGCGCAGTCCCGGCAGGTCCTGGACGCGCGGGCGCGGGCGCTGCTGGATCGGGCGCGGCTGCGGCCCGGGCGGACCATGTTCGCGATACCGGAGGGTGCGGCCAGTTCGGAGGGTATCGTCGCGCCGCTGGGCGAGACCACCGACGCGGCGCTGTGGCTGCGGTTCGCCGCGCCACGCGCGATCAGCCCGGGTGACTGGGCGCTGTTCTCCCTGCTGGTCGGCCAGCTGAGCCTGGCCGTGCAGCGCGCGCGCAACTTCGACGCCGCGCGCTCGACCTCGCTGACGCTGCAGCGGGCCATGCTCGGGCCGATCGAGCTGCCGCCGCGGTTCTCGGTGCACTACGAGCCGGCGCTACCGCCCCTCGAGATCGGCGGCGACTGGTACGACGTGGTGCAGCTGCGCGACGGCGCCATCGGCCTGGTGGTCGGCGACTGCGTCGGCCGAGGCCTGTCCGCGGCGGTCGTGATGGGTCAGTTGCGTACGGCCGCGCGGGCGCTGCTGTTGCGCGGCGCGGGTCCGGCGCAGTTGCTGGCCGAACTGGACACCGTGGCCGCGCGCATCCCGGGTGCGATGTGCACCACGGTCTGCGCCGGGATCATGGACCCCGAACGCGGGGTGCTGCGCTACTCCAACGCCGGGCATATGCCGCCGATGCTGGCCGCGCCGGGCAGTAAGGGCCGGTTGCTGGAGGGCGGGCGCGGGGTGCCGCTGGCCACCTTCGACACCCGGCGGCCCGAGGCGACCACCCAGCTCGAACCCGGTTCGACCCTTGTGCTGTACACCGACGGCCTGGTCGAACAGCGCGGTATCGACTTCGATGTGCGCTTCGACGAACTCGCCGACGAATTGTCCACCGCCGCCGAGGATCTACCGCGCGAGGTGGCCGACGCGGTGCTGTCCCGGCTGCGCCCGGCGGCCGGTTACGACGACGACGTGGCCATGGTGGTGTATCGCCAGCCGCCGCGCGCGCTGCACCTGGACGTGCCCGCGGAGGCGAGCCGGCTGTCGAGCCTGCGCCGTGCGCTGGCGTCCTGGCTGGGCGCGGCGGCCGTCCCGCACGAGCTGGCGGGCGATCTGGTCGCCGCGGCCAACGAGGCGTGCAGCAACAGCATCGAACACGCGTATCTGGACGGCGAGTCGGGACGCATGGCGTTGTCCGCGGACTGCGCGCTGGACCGGGTCACCATCCGGGTGTCCGATAACGGGATTTGGCGCCCGCTGCCGGAGGATCCGGGCTATCGCGGCCGCGGCATCACCATGATGCAGGCGCTGACCGACGAATTGGTCATCGACCACGTCGGGGTGGGCACCCATGTGCGAATGATGGCTAAACTTCCCGCAGTGTCGTTCGCCGCGGCGAGCCGGGAGTAACGGCAACGCCTCGCGCGGCGATTGATTCCATGGCAATCTGTCCTGGCGAGGGCACAGATGTGACACTCCGGCACTCATCTGCCAGCAGGTCGCGGTATTTGTCGGATTATTCGGCGTGCCTGCGGTTTTCACGTCGGCGAATACTACGAATCAACAGCGGATCCGCGCGACGATGCGGCACGGAGCGCGGGTTCATGGCAGATTGTCTTGATGTGACCAATACTTCCGGAGACGCTTACCCCTTGGCCGACACAATGACCACTTCGGTCTCGGTGCACGACGAAGCGACCGTGCTCACGGTGGCCGGTGAGGTCGACCTCGCGACGGCCCCCGCACTGGAGAACGCGATCGACGCCACGCTGGGTGGCAAGCCCGCGGTCTTCATCATCGACCTGTCCAAGGTGACCTTCCTGGCGTCGGCCGGCATGGCAGCCCTCGTCGCAGCGCATCAGCGGGCCGACACGACCACCAGGATCTACGTCGTCGCGCACGGCCCGGCCACCGGCCGCCAGCTCACCGTGACCGGGCTGGACAAGGTCTTCTCGATGTACACCACCTTGGAGGATGCCCTGACGGCCGCGCGCCAGAACTAGACCGACCGGGCGGTCCCACCCTCGTCATCGGACGGCCCACTTCTCGTCCTCCCGGCACGGCCGGGTGAATACCGAGCAGCCCGTGTACGTGAGCAGCCAGTTCGGCTACCGCGTCCACGGGCTGCTCATTCGAAACGGTGAGGCGCGGCCGAATGTCGCAGGCATTCGGTTGAGTCGATCGAGCGAGACATTCAGCTGATCCGCCGGTGCCGCACTGTCGGGCCGGGCCCACCGATGCCGGGCCGTCGGGCGGCCCATAAACGCGCCGTCGTCAGCAGACCCGATACGGTCCGGAACCAGCCGAATAAAACGGCCATCCGGTTGAGCCGACCGGCTGTGACATTCGTCCGGCTCCCGAGGTCGCGTTGTCCGGTTGACCCGCCAAAGCCGCGCTGCGGCCGGCCCGCCGATGTTGCGCTGCCGACTGGCCGCCGAAGCCATGCGCCAGGTCGCCCGCCGAACCCGCGACGCCGGCAGGCCCGCTGATGCTGCGCCACCTACCGGCCCACCAATGCCGCACCGTCCGCCAGCCGCCGAAGCTGCGACGCCGGCTGGCCCGCCGAACTGCACCGCCGACTGGCTCGGCGAAGCTGCGACACCGGCAGGCTCACCAATGCTGTGCCGCCTACCGGCCCGCCGGCGTTGCGCTGGGAAGGCCCCGGCGGGCTCAGAGCAGTTCGCGGAGCTGTTCGATCAGCTTGACGCGCTCGGCGGCGGTTTCGGCGAGGGGGGCCACGTTCAGGACGGTGACACCCGCCTCGCGGAAGGCCGCCACGCGTTCGGCGACGAAACCGGCGGAACCGATCAGCGAGACGTCGCGCACCAGCTCGTCCGGGACGGCCTTGGCCGCGGCCTCCTTCTCACCGGCCAGGTACAGCTCCTGGATGCGGTCGGCCTGGGCGCCGTAGCCGTACTTGGTGGCCAGGGCGTGGTAGAAGTTCTTACCCTTGGCGCCCATACCGCCGATGTACAGCGCCAGGTGCGGCTTGACGAATTCACGCAGGCCCTCGACGTTGTCGCCGATCGCGAGCGTCGGGCCGGCGAACACCTCGAGGTCGCCGAGGGACGCGTCGCGCTTGGCCTTACCGGCGGACAGGGCCTCGCCCCACACGTCGTTCGCCTTCTCGGGCAGGAAGAAGATCGGCTGCCAGCCCTCGGCGATCTCGGCGGCCAGCTCCACGTTCTTCGGGCCCAGCGCGGCCAGCAGCACCGGAATGCGCTCGCGGACCGGATGATTGATCAGCTTGAGCGATTTACCCAGGCCGGTGCCCCGTTCGGCGGGCAGCGGGATCGTGTAGTACTTGCCCTGGTGTTCCAGCCGCTCGCGCCGCCACACCTTGCGGCAGATCTCCACGACCTCGCGGGTGCGCCCGATCGGCGCGTCGTACGGCACGCCGTGGAAGCCCTCGATCACCTGCGGCCCCGAAGCGCCCAGGCCCAGGATGTAGCGGCCGTCCGAGACGTAGTCCAACCCCGCCGCGCTCATCGCGGTCAGGGTGGGTGTGCGGGTGTACAGCTGCAGGATGCCCGACGCCAGCTGCACGCGATCGGTCATCGCGGCCAGGTAGCCCAGCGCGCTCACCGCGTCGAAGGAGTACGCCTCCGGCACGAAGACGATGTCCAGCCCGGCGCGCTCCAGATCGGCGACCTCGGCCGCGACCTCCTTGAAGCCCCCCGCATAGTTGATGCCCAATCCGATACGCATGTCAGCCAAACTACTGCGCTCCGTCGCCGCCCCATCCGACCCCCCATGAAGTCACCACCAGCGGGCCCGGCGGGCCGACACAGCTCCAACCGGACCGCTCACCCGGCCCAGAGCTACATTTTGCGTACCGAATCGTCCGTTTCCGGAGGAAACGCACTCCTGAATGTAGCGATAGGCCGGATCGACCTACCGCGCCCGGGCTGATTTCGCCCACCCGGTACCGTTGTGCGGTATCAGCCGTCGGTCGGTGAGCCGGCGTCCGGCCGATCGCCGTACCGCATGAAACAGGAGGCCCCTCAGCATGTCTCAGGAAACCGCGTCGTCCGTGGACACCGCTACCTTCGGTGAGTCGGCGATCGGCCGGTACCTGGACGATCTGGCGGCCAAGATCCCCGCCCCCGGTGGCGGGGCCGTCGCCGCGCTGCACGCCGCGCAGGGCGCCGCGCTGGTGGCCATGGTGGCCCGCTACACCACGCGCGCCAAGGATGCCGACAATCGGCCTGTCATCGATCGGATCATCGACGCGGCCGACGCCGCCCGCACCCGATCCCTGGCCCTGGCCGACGCCGACGCGGCCGCCTTCACCGCCGTGGGCGCGGCCTACAAGCTGCCCAAGGACACCGACGAGCAGACCACCGCACGCAAGGCGGCGATCACCGCCGCCCTGCTGCAGGCCGCCCGGGTCCCGGCCGCGGTCGTCGCCGAGGCCGACGAGATCCTTTCCCTGGCAGCGGATCTGCTGCCCATAGGCAACCCGAACGTGGTAACCGATATCGGCGCGGCCGCCGACGCCGCCCGCGCCGCCGCCACCAGCTCACGCCTGAACATCGCGATCAACGTCACCTCCCTGGGCGCCGAGCAGAGCGCGGAGTTCGGCCCGGTGCTCTCCCGCATCGATGAACTGATCGCGCGCGCGGACACCGTTTACTCGGGCGTGATCGAGGCGATCGAGCGCTGAGGTCCGGGCAAAAGGCCCCGGGCTGCCGCATCGCGCTCCTGCACAGACGCATCGGCAAGATGAAACGAGCCCGCCCGTACAAGGGATACTGAGCCATATTCGCCGCCGGTCTGGCGAAGACGGCCGCTCGACCGGTGTCGGGTCGCGATCTACCACCGAATCAAGCGACATGACACGGCCGAGTACCCGACCGCTGTCAGTACACCGCCCGCGTTCTTCCTCCGTCCACGCCGCCTCGGTCCCCGACGGACGTCAACCGTGCTCGATGGCGGCCAAGGCAGGCCGCTTGGCCACGCAACGGCATTCACCCCTTGCGGCAAGGCATCAGTCGCTCGGGGCCGGGCGTCGAACGGGAAGGCCGAGGCGATGGCTACGAAAGCGCGGGCCGTCAGCGGCCACGGACGACCAGTACCAGGTCGCGATCTCCGGTGAAGTCACGCACCGGGCGCCGCGACGCACAGGGAAACCCGCCCGCACACCACGGCGCCGACGTTCAGTTCGTTACTTCCGGCCGCATCCCCTCGGTCTCCGCCGGACGTCGACCGTGCTCGGTGGCGGCGAAGGCACGGGCCATCAGGGGCCTCAGTGCCTTCGCCTGGATGGCGCGCATCGCCCAGGCGTTGATCCGGATGCCCAGGGTCGAGTGTGGGGCCACCATGGCGACGCGCCCCGGCGGGAGTTGTTGTGCGGAGGCGGCTCGGGGGCGCATCGTCGTCTCGAAGGCCGTCAGGGCGGCGCTCGGGTCGGTGGGATCGCTGTGCACTCCGGCTGATCGCAGGGCCGCTGCCAGCTCGGCCGCACCGCGCAGTGCCAGGGCCGTGCCGAGGCCGCTGAGCGGGCTGGCGCACCATGCGCTGTCACCGAGCAGGACCACTCGGCCGACGCTCCAGGACGGCATGTGCACCTGGTCGTACGTGTCGAGAGCGAAGTCCGGCGCCTTGCGGGCGGCGGCCAGGAATTCTTCGGCTCGCCAGCCCGCGTCGGCGAAAGTGCGTTCCAGCAGGGCGAACTGGGCCTCGCGATCGTGTCGTGGCGGCAGTGTGTCGGCGGCGAAGGTGAGGCCGACCTCCTGCTGGCCGGGGTGACCGGGCCGGGCTGCCATCGCGCGGCGGCCGGGGGCGTTGTAGAGCAGGAACCAGTCGTCCAGCCGCGGCGTGCCGGGGCTTTCGGTGAGTGTGAACCACGCGTGCGCCAGGCCCAGCGGCCTGCGGTAGTTCTCCTCCGGTCCGAACCGCAGCGCACGCACCCGTGAGTGCGCGCCGTCGGCGCCGACCACGAGATCGAACTCCTCCGAAGCACCGCCGCGGAACCGGGCCAGTACTCGGCTCCCCTGGTCCCGCAGCGCGTCCACCGTATCGCCGAAGCGGTGCGTCACGCCCGGTCCGGCGGCCTCGTGAATGATCCGCGCGAGATCGGTGCGCAGTAGTTCCTCCCGCGATACCAGGCCCTGCCCGTCGAACGCCTCCACCGGCATCTCCGCGAGTCGCCGCTCGTCGGTGGCGATCCACGCCGCTCCGCGCTGCGGGATGAGACATCCCAGCGCCTGCTCGAGCAGTCCGGCCTGCCGCAACACCTCGCGGCAGTCCCCGCGCAGGTCGACGGTCTGCCCACCGGTGCGCGGAGCAGGGGCGATCTCGGCGACCGTCACCTCCCACCCGTCTCGCCCCAGGAACAGTGCCAGCGTGTCACCCGCGATTCCACCACCGACGATCAGTGCTCGTGCCATGACGTGTCCTCCCTGCCCGTGCGCACAGTCTGCGCCACTGATGCGAATTTTTCGCCTTAAAGGTAAGGCCTCCTAGCATGCAAATGCAATAGGTTCGCGTTAGTCTGTGGTCATGGCCCAAGCGACAGGAGTCACCCGCCCCGGCGGCCGCACCGCCCGCACCAGGGAGGCGGTCCACGCGGCCACGCGCGAACTACTGGCGGAATCCGAGGACGGCACCATCGAGATCGCCGCGGTGGCCGCTCGCTCGGGCGTGCACGTCGCCACGATCTACCGCCGCTGGCGCACGGCCGAGGGCCTGATCATCGACGCGATCGCCGAGGAGCTGACGACCCGCTCTCCACTGCCCGCGACCGGCGACCTACGCGCCGACATGCTCACCTGGGCCACCAACCTGCTCACCGACCTCAGCGAGCCCGGGCATATGCCCTTCTTCCGGGCGATGGCACGGGCGGGAGGCAACAGCGAGGGCGGACTGGTCGACGTCGCGGAATTCGCCGCGCCGCGCGTGCGCGAGATCGAGGCGACCCTGGCCGCGAGCGGATGCACCATCCTGGACAGCCAGGACGTCTGGGAGCTCATCCTGTCCCCGGCCTACATCCGGGCACTGATGTCCGCCCCCTTGACCCCGGCGACCGACGCACCCCGCCTGGTCGACAACCTGATCGCCGTCCGTGACCACCGGCTGCGAGCGCGATAGCGAGGGCGCCTATCAATAGCGAGGGATTATGCGGATAAGCTATCGATTGTCGCGTAGCGACATGCGGCAATTTGGTTACGATGCTTGGTTCTTCGTAGGGCCGACGTGATCATGAAGACAAACGTCCAATAACCACACCAGTCGAAGGGGTGGGGCCATGCGGAAGATGACCCGTCACATTTTCCTGGCGGTCGTGATAGCGGCCCTCGCAGCGATCACTACGGGTACCGCCGCGGCAGCATTCGTCTTACCGTCGATACAGCTTCCAGCGGTGCTATCCATTTCGCCGACGAACGGGCAGCTGGTAGGTGTCGCCGACCCGGTCACGATCGATTTCGCGCGGCCTGTCAGTGATCGCGCCCTGGCGGAGCGGTCCGTCACGGTCAACGCTGATCGGCCGCTCGACGGCGCATTCTCCTGGAACGGCGACCGGGAGCTGGTCTGGAAAGCCGACGGAATGCTTCCGGCCAATGCGCGATTCACCGTCGGCGCGGGCACAGCGCGCGCACAATTCGGCACCAATGGCGGTACCCGCGCCGATGCCAATATGTCCGCACACACCTTCACCGTATTCATCCCCGGTCAGGTGCCGCGTGTGATGCGTGCATCGATGGGTAAACCCGGAGACGCCACACCGGTCGGCACGTTTCCCGTTCTGGAACGGCAGCAGCACGTCATCATGGACTCGAGCACCATCGGCATTCCGGTCAGCAGTCCCGACGGCTATCGCCTCGATGTCTATTACGCGGAAAGGCTGACGTGGGGTGGGGTTTACGTCCATTCCGCGCCGTGGTCGGTCGGCCAGCAGGGTCATTCGAATGTCAGCCACGGCTGCATCAACCTGGCTCCCGCCGATGCCCAGTGGTACTACAACAACGTCGGCATCGGCGATCCGGTGACGACCCACTGGTGAATCCGAAGACTTGGATCGCCTGATGTCCTTGTTCACCGCCTGTTAGGTCTCCTAACCGGCTGTTGGGCTCGGGTCGACCGGCTGTTGGACTCGAGGCGGCAACCCGAAAACCGGGGCGAGTGGGCGGGTGACACACCCGCCCACTCCACTATTTCGGATCAGGCACGATTCGCCTCAACGGCCTGAACGACGTAGCGCATGAACAGGCCAGTGGTGACCAGGCCTACACCGCCAGGGCCAGACGGATACTCGAGGCGCTATTCGCCTCGGCGGCCTGAACGACATGGCGCATAAGCACGCCAGCGGTGACCAGGCCTACACCGCCAAGACCAGACGGACGATCAGGCGCGGCTCGCCTCGGCGGCCTGAACGACATGGCGCATGAGCAAAGCGGTGGTGACCGGACCCACGCCGCCGGGGACCGGGCTGAGCGAACCGGCCTTGCCCTGAACCGATTCCGCGTCCACGTCGCCGACGATGGTGCCGTCCGGGCCCTCGTTGGTGCCCACATCGATCACCACCGCGCCCTCGCGCACATGCTCGGCGGTGATCAAGCCCGCGCGGCCGGCGGCGGCGACCACCATGTCCGCGGCGGAGGTCACGCCGGGCAGGTCGGTGGTGCGGGAGTGACAGACCGTCACCGTCGCGTTTTCGGCGAGCAGCAGCTGTGCGAGCGGCTTGCCGACCACGTTGGAACGGCCGACGATCGCGACATGCCGACCGGAGAGCGGGATTTGGTGATGTTTGGCCAGTTCGACGACGGCCTCGGAGGTAGCGGGCGGGAAGCCGGGCAGGCCGGTGGCCAGCAGGCCCAGCGAGTGCGGGCTCACCCCGTCGACGTCCTTGGCCGCGACGATCGCTGAACTGACGTCCTGCAGCTGGACACCCTCCGGCAGCGGGGTCTGCAACATGACCGCGTCCACCGCGATGTCGGCGCACAGCCCGCGCAGTTCGGAGCGAATCGCGTCGGCGGTGGCGGTGGCGCCCAGATCGACCGTGTCACAGTCGATTCCGAGGCGGCTGGCGGCACGCTGCAACGACTTCACGTACCAGCCGCTGGCCGGATCGTCGTTGGCCACCACCAGCACCAGCCGCGGCGCGGCCCCTTTCTCGGTGAGCGCGGCGGCGCGCTGCTTGGTCTCGGCGTTGAGTGCGGCGGCGAGGTCCTTGCCGATCAGCGAAATGGTCTCCACGACCTCATACCCTATCGGGCGGCGCATCCGCAACGACGCCGGGACTGAACGGCTACCCACCCACTCTGGAAACGTCACAACGGGAAATCCGGGCTGGGGACCGAGTCGGGCCGTATCGTGGGTGCGGTTGCGCTAGAGCCTCTTGCGAGCAACACATGCGAGACTCCGTTCGTCCGAAAGGTGTCGACAGCAGTGACATTCGCCAGGCGTATCAGAATCCTCCTCGCCGCCTGTTCGGTGGCGCTCGTCACGGTAGGGGCCGTCTCCGGGGTCGCCGCAGCGGACAACGCCGCGGCCGACAACGCCTCCCGAAACCTCTACATCGCCGCGCAGGCCGAATTCGTCAAGGGTGACGACATCGCGGGCCTGGCCGACTTACACCGGATGGTCGCCGCCGCGCCCACCGACCCGCAGGGGCTTGCCCTGCAGGCCATCTGGGCCGACTACGCCGGTGACCTGGTCACCCGGGAGATGGCGTTCGCCAAGCTCAACGTCATCGATCCCGGTATGGCCGCGGGCGCGCGCGGCGTGCTGGGCGCGATCGGCGCGGGCGTCGGCACGGCGCCCAACCCGTTTCCCCGGACGGTCGACGCGCGCACCGCCCTCGTGGTGCTCGGCTACGGCCTGCTGCCCAACGGCGCGATGCGTCCGGAACTGATCAACCGCCTGCAGGCCGCGTGGCTTCAGGCGACGCAGGCGCCCGCGTCGCCGGTCGTCGTCACCGGCGGCGCCCCGCACAACGGGATCACCGAGGCAGCGGCCATGGCGACCTGGCTCATCGGCCACGGGATCGCGCCGGCGCGCATCCTGGTCGAGGACCGCTCCGGTTCGACCGTGCAGAACGCCCTGTTCAGCACACAGATCATGCGCTCTCACGGCATCGGCGGCGCGGTGGTGATCACCTCCCCCAACCACATCCGCCGGGCGGTCACCGATTTCATCGTCGCCGGCACCCGCGTGGTCGGCGCGATGACCTCGCCCAACGAGATCATCTCCCAGCTGGCTCCCCCGACCAAGCCCGCCCAGCGCGGCATGTACCTCGATGCCACGCACGTCTTCCTGCCCAACTCCTAGAGCCGATCCGGCCTGGCGCTACATTTTCCCGCCTCGAAACGCCGGGTTCCGACAATTCCAACGGCAAAATGTAGCGTGAGGCCGGATCTGACCCAGCTACGGCGGCTTCCATTCAAACGAGAGCGGACCGGGAGTGTGCCGCGAAACAGTGGCCTCTACCACCGACAGCAGTAGTGCAGCTGCGAAGATGACTCGGGGAACGGACAAACAGCGACGACCTCGACCACGAGCAGGAGCACAGCACCGCAATGAGCCCGGATATCGACGGCCTCGTCGCCACATTGCGGGCGGCGGGGTGTGTGTTCGCCGAGGACGAGGCCGCGCTGCTGTTGGAGGCTGCCACCTCATCGCGCGAGCTGGACGCTCTGGTGGCACAGCGGGTTTCCGGGACGCCGTTGGAATACCTGCTGGGCTGGGCGGAGTTTCGGGGTCTGCGGGTCGCTGTGGCGCCGGGGGTTTTCGTGCCGCGGCAGCGCACGGGATTTTTGGTGGAGCAGGCGGTTTCGCTGGCTCTGCACGATAACGCCGTGGCTGGCGGGTTCCCCGGTGTAGGGAGACAGAACGGCGATGTCGGCAACGTTGTGGCGGGGAGTAGCACTGCCATGACCTCCGGTGATCGCATCTCCGGGCGTCATGCGGGGACACGTGGCCCTAACGGAGATGAGGCGGAGTCGGCTGACGGTCCGGACGCATCGCATGGGGGGCGGACGTGTGTCGTGGTGGATATGTGTTGCGGGTGCGGGGCGCTCGGGCTGGCGACCGCGACCGAGTTGTCGGCACAGGGTATTCGGGTCGAGCTGGTGGCCAGTGATGTGGAGCCAGCCGCCGTCGCATGCGCCCGCCGCAATCTCGAGTCTCTGGGCGCGTCCGTGTATCAGGGTGATCTGTTCGCGCCGCTGCCATCGAATTTGGCTGGGCGCGTGGATGTTCTGCTAGCGAATGTGCCCTACGTCCCGACCGCGGGAATCGCCGAAATGCCGCCCGAGGCACGCGAATACGAACCCCACACCGCCCTCGACGGAGGTCCGGACGGCCTCGACATCTTCCGGCGGGTCGTCGCGGCCGCACCGCGCTGGCTCGCCCCCGGCGGACGACTGCTGGTCGAGTCGAGCCGGGAGCAACTGCCCGCGGCCACGGAAATCCTTGCTCACCAAGGACTTACGCCGACAATCGCCGAATCCGAGGAACTCTACGCGACCGCCGTCATCGGAACCTGGCCGACGCTGGACTGATCGAATGCAGTCCGCCGAAGCACGTGCACGCCGTTACGGACTCAGGCTCATTGATCACCGCCCCACCGCATCTGCGCACACAGTTTGCCGCCGTCGCGGTGCGAGGCTGGGGGATCGACGCCGGTGCGGCCATCATCGGCGTGTACAGCATCGCCGCGCCGGCGCGAATCGACCATGACGTAGTAATCGCCACACCCATGGGTCGAGCGCGCAAGATGATCCTGCCCGCAGATCGTCCCTGGCCGACCTATTTGTCGATCATCGGCTATACACAGCGGGCGTTCTCCGGAAGGCACCCGGCTCATTGATCACAGCCCCGCCAGAGTGAAGTCCAGCCGCAGGAGGATCCTGCTGCGAATCCTCCTCGAACCGACACGATCATCGGACACCGGTGCTGGGCATCGAGCACACTACTGGCGTTCACCGAAAGCTACCAGCGGGTGAAGTGGATCGGCTGCTTCGGCGGCAGGTGTTTTACGGCCTCGGCTTGCGGCGCGCATCCATGGTCGCGACGCCCGGCCCGGCCCTGCGGCTTTGGATGGTGCCGGGCTACCTCTGCGCCGCACCAGGTGTGAGTGCCGATCGCCGACGCCGGATTGCAGGATCCGAATCACCCGCCGACCCAACGCGATTGGGATTGGTCGACACCCAGCGCGACATGATGGCGGCCGACACGCATCGGTCGGGTGCTCGGATCGGTTGGCCGAGTGGGTGATCGTACGATCAGGGCTGCGGGCGCCGGATCGTGGGATCGGAATCGCCCACTGGACCGCCGGGGACGGGACCGCTCGGCTGTGCTGTGCCTTGATGGGGCTGCTGGTACACGCTCGGTTGCGCGTACCCCCCGCTGATCGGTTGCTGCTGGTAGCCACCACCTGGCTGCGGTTGCGCATAGCCGGGCGGCTGTGGGTATCCGGCGGCACCGGGCTGCGGGAATCCGATCTGGCCGGAAGTGGACTGGCCCGGGCCGAGGGCCTGGATTCGGCGGGTGATGGCGTCGACGCTGGTCTGCACGCCCTGCAGGCCCGATTCGAAGGCTACCGGGTCGGGTTTGGTTGTGGCGGACGCATATTGGGCGACGCCGGACTCGATGGCCTCGACCATGGTGGCGGCCTCGGCCAGGACCGGGGCGCGGTGAGGCTCCGGGATGCCGGCGATGGCGACCAGGTGGTTGTCCACAGCCACCGCCGACTGTTCCAGGCCCGCGCGCAGTTGCACGCTCGCGGCGGTGTCGTAGGCGTTGACCGCGCGCAGCGCGCGGACCGCATCGCGCAGGCGGCGGTGCAGTTTCGCCTCCGGGTCGTGCGAACCCGCCCAGGATGACGGCGCGTTCGACGGTATGCCGGGCACGATCTGGTTGTCGTAGGCGATCGACTGCTTCTGGTGGCGAGAGATCACGACCAGAATCGCGACCGCGCCGCCGATCAGGACCAGCACCGCCAGCACGATCAGCAACAACAACAGTGCCACGGGCTACCTCCTTCGATGCGACACGTGGTGAACCCCGGTGGTGCCGTGCGCGGCGCCGTGCCCGTGCAGCTTCATGAACAATACGACCAGCACGATCGCCACGATCACCGCCAGGGTGATCGCCACCGCCAGCTTGATCTTGCTCCACGGCCGTTGACCGGACACCTGGCCGGTCAGACCGTTGATGTAGACGTTGAACGGCTGATTCAGATAGATGACGGTCAACAGCCAGATCGGCAGCAGCACGTGCTTGTACGCCAGCGAATTCCAGGACGAATTCAACTGGTGGATGCGCTGCTGGTCGCCGCCGATATCACGCATGACCGTATGCTCGATCTCGCGTTCCATCTCCGCGCGCGCCTCGGGCAACGACTCCTCGGCGTCGTGGTCGTAGGTGCGGGCCAGATGCCCCGCGACATACTCCGGTGAATACGCGGTGGCCTCGACGATGGGCCACGGTTCGAGCGCCTTGATGCGGTCGCGATTCGCCGCGTCGTTGGCCAGTACCGGCACGTCGGCGAACTGGTTGGCCACCTCGCCCTGGACGGGATACCACTGCACCCGGGTGATGGTTTGCAGGTCGCCGTTGTCGTCGCGGTAGGTCTCGGTGTACTCGATGCCGCGCTCGCCCTGATACCAGGTGTAGGTGTCGGCATCGTAGGCGAAATACGCGTGGTAGACGCTGGTGAACGAACCGACCCGCTTGTACTTCTTGAAGTTGGTGGGTGCGAACCACCGTCCCGACACCCACTTCTCGACCAACTGCTTGGCGGATTTCTCATCGACCCGGAACGGAACGACGCCGTCCACCGGCAACCGAGCGGGCGCGTTGTACACATCGTCGCGCTGGATCGGTGTGGCGCAGTACGGGCATTTCGTCGCGGTCAAGCTGCCGACGAATGATGTTGTGCCGCCGCAACTCTGGCATTTGATCTCGTGATCGCCGGTAACTTGCGGACCGGTCGCGGTGGCCTGCTCCGCGCGCAACTCCGCCATCGCCGAGCCCAGATCCCGGGCCTGCACCGGCTGGCGCGGAGCGTCGATCTCGGTGTAATTACCGCAGCTCGGACAGCGCAGCTTCTGGCTGGCGATATCGAACATGAGCTGCCCACCGCAGGCCGAGCACGGATACGTTCGCGTGTGCTCGGTAGCGTGCAGCATCGCCCGATCATGTTCCGGCGCAGCCCGATTCGCAGGCGCAACAGCCTGTTGCGGCGCAGACTGCCCACCGGACGGCGTGAAACTCACCCCGACGACCCCGACCGGCGACGGACCACCCGGAATCCGCGGCACACCCATCGGCATCGTCGGGTGATATCCACCGCTCGGCCCCTGCGACGCCGAGCCACCGAAAGACTGCGCCGGAACCGAATTCATCCCACCTGGCAGCGGGGGCGGACCACCCTGCGATTGCGACATCGGACCATTCGGCGGCTGCTGCGACGGCCCACCGAACGACTGCTGTGCACCAGACATCACTGGCCCGCCATCCACCGGCTGCTGTCGCGAATCCCCCTGCGAAACAACGGGGCTCACACCACCCGGAAGCGGGGGCGGACCACCCGGAATCCGCGGTCCGGCACCCTGCGACTGCGAGATCGGACCATTGGGCTGCTGCGGCCCACCGAACGACTGCTGTGCACCGGGCCGTGGCGGCGGGCCGCCTGGCGACTGTGGATATGGACTGCGGGGCGGCGCAACCGGATTCGCACCACCCGGGGGTGGCGGAGGAGCACCTGGTGACTGCGGGATCGGGACGTTCGGCGACTGTTGCGACGGTCCGCCGAAAGGCTGCTGCCTGCCGGGAATCGGCGGCGGGCCACTCGGATACTGCTGCGACGGGCCGCCGAACGACTGCTGCGGCATCCCGTGCGGGACCGGTGCATCGCCCGAGACGACGAAGTTCGCCGAGGGCGGGGTTTCCCACGGTACCGAGTTGCCGCCTTGGGGCGCAGGCGAACCCGGCGGCAGAGGGCCGCCGAGCTGGGGTACGCCAGGCTGGGATCCCGGCGCTGGCGGCGGGTACTGCCCGGGCCGACCCGGCTGTGCCCCACCGTAATTCGCCGGCGGTTGCGGTGCCGGGTAACCACCGGGCGACTGTGGCTGCGGGTGCCCCTGGCCCGGCGGGATCTCACCCGGTTGTGTTCCGTTGTCTGGCTGCTGTGGATTGCTCATTGTTGTTCCCCCGGGGGCCTATCGACCTACGCCTACGGGTTCCGCTCCTATTGGCTGGGCGGCGGGGGCGGGGTGCCCGGCAGCGGTGGTGGATTGGTGAACAGGCTCTGCAACGCGGGCACGGTTTCGGCCGCGACCCAGCCGGACATGCCGGTAGCCCAGACGTTCGTGGTCCTGATCAGCTGGCCGCTGCTGACGAGCTGGCGCAGTTGGTCGACCGCGTAGGGCCCCGCGGCCTGGCCGTTGATCTCGACATGGAACTGCTGCTGGGTGGGCAG
>NZ_JAGPOX010000289.1 GCF_019038435.1 Nocardia alni | reverse complement strand
GTCCCGCCCTGTCCAGCAGCATCCGCCGCGCCCTCGGAAGCAAGCTGGTCGCCCACAACCCCACCGCGCCCAGCCGCCACGTGCCCCTGCTGGTCCACCACAGCGTTCGCCCGCTCGGATTCGTCACCCTCGCGAGGCTCCTGGGCACCGGTCGGCAGGTCCACCCCGGAGTCGGACCGGCCGACCACGGCACCGGTCGTTTCGGAAAGCGCTCCCTCGTCCACGGTGTCAGCGCGCCCAGAAACATCAGCCGCAGCACTACCACTCCCCGGCTCGGCGCTCCCACCGAACCCCGGAGCCCCGACCGACGCGGATACGGACTGCCGCTGCTCGGCCGCGTCCAGACTCGCGGCAGCGGGCAATTCGACCGCGACGCTATGACCATCGGCAGCCGTATACCCCGGCTGGTCTGCCGCGGCTTTCGACGGCACGAGGTCAGCGCGTCCAGAGGCGTCGGCCGTGGCGCTGCCGTTCTCCCTCTCCGGCTCGGCGCTCCCACTGACCCCCTGGGCTCCGACCGACGCGGACTGCCGCTGTCCGGCCGCGTCATCCACCGGTCTTGGTGAGTCGCCCGAGACGCCATTATTCTCGGCGGCCGCCGACTGATCTGCCGCGGCTTTCGACAGGTCGGATTCGCCGGATCTCTGAACTTCGAGCGGCATGTCTGCCTCGGAATCGGGCTGTTCGACCCCGGCACCGTTGTGATCGACGACCTCGCGGCCGGTGCCGCCATCCGATATCGGGTCGCCCTGCACGGCCGGCGCCTGCGCCATCGGATCATTCGTCATGGCCGTCACTCCACATCGTCGTATCCGTTTCGTACCGGCGCA
Source organism: Nocardia alni (assembly GCF_019038435.1). GTDB lineage: Bacteria > Actinomycetota > Actinomycetes > Mycobacteriales > Mycobacteriaceae > Nocardia > Nocardia alni. The sequence goes on along the minus strand of NZ_JAGPOX010000289.1, from coordinate 2,119 downwards.
TGCCGAATCCAGTCGCTCGAGGTCGCCGCCCCACCGCGAAAGGCGTTGTACCGATTGGGCAACCGAGCAGGCCACATGCCGTAGGAGCCGCGACCGAGGTGGGCAGCGCTCCCGCCGCCAGCGCACCGAGGTCGGCCGTCCGCGACACGATGTTCAGGTGGCCGGGTCACCCCGATCTGCTCAGCGAGAATCAATCTCGTGGGCGGTCGGGTCGTGGCGGCTCGGGCTCGGTAGGCAGAGACGTACTCACGCGGCATAGATCGTCTGCCCCCGGTGCACGGTGCGCAGGCAGCGCGGGAGTTCGGTGTCCGGGGTGAGCGGCGGCAGGCCCGGGACGCGGGAGCGGGGGTCGGTGGACCAGCGTTGGACCGAGTCCGAGGCGGCGGCGACCACCAGGTCGGCGGCGTCCCAGAGGGCGTAGGAGGCGGGGGCGCCGGGGACCAGGGTGCCCGCTATGCCGTCACGAATACCGCCGGCGCGCCATGCGCCGCGGGTGGCGGCGGCGAAGGCGGCACGCGGGGAGATCTGGTGTCCGGGGGTGCGGTGGTGGGCGGCGGCGCGGATGGCGGCCCAGGGGTTCGGGTCGGTGACCGGGGCGTCGGAGCCGATCGCCAGGCCGATTCCGGCCGAGGCCATCGCGGCGAACGGGTTCAGCAGCGCGGCGCGCTCGGCGCCGAGGCGGGCGGCGTACATGCCGTCGGGTCCACCCCAGGCCGCGTCGAAACCCGGTTGCACACTGGCCAATACGCCGTATCGCGCGAAGATGTCGATCGCCTCGGCATCGATCAGCTCGGCGTGGTCGACCCGGTGTCCCCGCGCGGCGAGCGCCGGGCCGCCCAGTTCGTCCGCCACGCGCGAGAAGCCCTGTGCGACAGTCCCTATCGCGGCGTCGCCGATGGCGTGGAATCCCGCCTGGATCCCGGCCTCGGTGCAGGCGCGGATATGCGCGGTGACGGCGTCGAGGTCGAGATATCCGATCCCGAGCGTGTCGTGGTCGGTGTACGGCGCCCGCAGCCAGGCGGTGTGCGAACCCAGCGAGCCGTCGACGAACAGATCGCCCGCGAGCCCGTGCACGCCCAACTCCTTGACCAGGCTGCGGGCCTCGTCGGCGGTGCGGACAGCCTGCCCCCAATACACCCGCACCTCGACGCCGTGCTCGAACTCGAGCAGTTCCGCCGTATCGGCGCGACCGGAGATCTGCGGTCCGGCGCATTCGTGCACCGCGACGATGCCCCGGGACGCGGCGAGGTCCAGCGCCGCGCGGCGGGCTCGGTCGCGCTGGCCGCGCTCCAGGCGGTTCAGCGCCTCGGCGCGCACCAGATGATGCGCGTCGGCGCGCACCGGCTCACCGCGTGTGAATCCGGCGGCCGAGGTGACACCCGGTACGGCGTCGAGCAGTGCGGTCGACACGGCCGCCGAATGCGCGTCCACGCGAACCAGATACACCACCCGGCCCGGCGCCGCGGCGTCGATCAGCTCCGCGGTCGGCGGGCGCGGATCCGCCCATCTGGTCTCGTCCCAGCCCTCCCCGATGATCACCGCGTCCGGATGCTCCCGTGCGTAGTCCCTCACCAACTCCAGGCAGTGTTCCAGCGAATTCGCCCGGGACAGATCCAACCCGGTCAGCTGCAAGCCCAGCCCGGTCACGTGCACGTGCGGATCCACGAATCCCGGCGCGACGAACGCCCCGTCCAACTCGATGATCTCCGCATCCGGATACAGCGCCCGCCCCGGTCGCTCGGCGCCCAGCCACACCACGGTCCCGTCGGTCACCGCCATCGACGTCGCGTCGGGTGAACTCGGACTGTGGATGCGACCGCCGATCAGCAACTGGGTACTCACGGCCCCCAAGTCTGCCGCATGCGCCGCGATCGACCACACCGTGTCCGGATGTAAGGGCCCGCGACACACCCCAGCGGATGGAAAGAGGTGGTTTCCGAGCGATGCGCCCGGAAACCACCCCTACCTCATGTGCTCATCGATATCACCACGAGTGGCAGCGGCCATCCCGATGTCCCCAGCGGTCATGCTGGTCGTTGTGCCAGTACCCGTGCCGGTCGCAGCGCCAATCGTTACGGTGGGGGTCGCGGGGATCATGCCAACCCGGATGGTTGTAGCC
>NZ_JAGPOX010000288.1 GCF_019038435.1 Nocardia alni | reverse complement strand
CACCCATTCCCTGCTGCGCGTCACGACCGTCGACGATCCCCGGCCATGGCTGTGCGATGTGGGATTCGGTGCGGGCCCCCTCGCGCCGCTGGAGCTGAGTCCGGACGTGGGCGAGGTGCGGGCCGGTGACTGGCGCTTCCGGCTCGAACGCACTCGGGGTGAACTCGACACCGGCGTATGGTTCCTGCACCATTTTGCCAACGGTGGCTGGGTGTCCCGTATCAGATTCACCGAGAACCCTTCCTACCGCATAGATTTCGCGGTATCCAACCACTTCGTCTCCACCTCGCCCCGCTCCCCGTTCGTCAGCCGTCCGTTCATCCAGCGCATGCACCCCGACGCCCACCACACGCTCGACGCCACCACATGGACGACCGACTACCCCGACGGTTCCGCACGCACCCATCACGTGACGCCAGCCGATCTACCGAAACTGCTCACCGAGACCTTCGATATCGATCTCACCCCGCAGGATGCGGACGCGTTGGTCGTCGCGCCATGGGCGAACGCCCACGCCGACGCGTGAGTCCGGATACCGAACGATGACGATCAGGCGGTGAGCTCTCGCTCCAATGGGGTGCGGAAACGGGGTTTGGCACGGACGTCGCCGTACCAGGCGTGGATGCGGGCGGCCTCGGATTCGATAGCGGCGACGGCCTGTGTCCCGACATCCTCCAGCAGACGCCACACGATCTCGCCATCGGACCGTTGAGCCCACCCGCCGACTATGCGACCGTCCCACCAGAGGGTGGGTCCGACGTTGCCATTGGTATCGAACAGCGCCTGCGCGTGCGGGCCGAGGAACCAATCGCGCGACTGCCAGCCCATGGGAGTCGGGTCGAGGGCGGGCAGAAGGGCGGCGTGCGGTTCGGGGGCCGGAATCGGGTCCAGATCATCGGACAGGGCTATGCCGGTGACGCCGTCGAGATCTACCTCGGTGATCGTCAGGTGTGCCAGCGCCTTGCGCACCTCGCCGAGGGTCCAGCCGGTCCACCATTTCAGGTCACCGATGGGGGCGGGACCGAAGGTGTGCAGCCAGCGGCGGGCCAGCTCCGCGCGCGCCGAGTCGACGGCCATCGCGGCAACGCCGGCGGGCAGCCAGGACTCGATCGGTTCCCAGGCGTACTGGGTGCTGGTCCAGCCGCCGTTGGGGCGGCCGCGCACGATGCGGCCCTCACAGCCGAGAGTCAGTAGCACCCAGGTGGTGATATTCGTCGGCTTGGAATACGGCTTGCCGGGGGCGGTGTCGACCTGGGTGCGCAGCCGTGGCACCGCGGCGCCCAGTTGCGCGCCGGTCGCGCTGCCGCGGGTGAGCAACTCTCGATGGGTTTCCCCCTCCACCTCCGCGAGCCAGGCGTCCACGTCGCCGTCGATGACCTCGTTGAGAAAGCGGGCGTATGTGCGCCGCTGCTTGAGCGCCAGCGCATCGGCGACCGATGCCTGCAGCGCGGGCACCAGGTCCAGGGGCGTCACGAACATCGTGCGCCGCATCGCCAGCATGCGTAGCAGTGTGCGGTCCGCATACAAGGCCTTCTCGATATCCGCGGGCTCGAGCTCGCGGCTGCGCGCGGCGACGGACAGGAAGACGGTGGCCGGATCGGTCGCGTGCAGCACGACCATCGAGCGGGCTATGCCGACCGGATCGTCCACCCGGGTTGCCATGGCCAGCCGATGCCGAACCGCCATCCGAGCCCGCCGCTGTGCGATATCCATCGAACGCATGGGCGAATAGTAGCCCGATCGACCGACATCCCTGCCGAACCTCACCAGCGCCGGTCGACCTGCCGCACCAGCTGGTCGAGCGGGTGCGCGAGGGCACATCGGGGATGGAAAAGTGACATTGGACACGGTTTATTTCAGTACGGTCGCAGGGTGATCTCTTAGGCTCCGCTCAGGCTCCGTGCTTATTTCCTCCGGATCACGCTCCGGCGTCTACCCCGTCCGCATGGCCCGCTACACTCGTGCGGGTAACACGCGCGGAACCTCGCGCATGGTAAGTGCTGGATCGCGGAGAATTCGGAGAAGTGCCATCGAAACCGGCCAAGTGATCGCAGGGCATTACCGCCTGGTCGAGCGGATTGGTAGCGGCGGCACAGGCGTCGTTTGGCGTGCCGTCGACGAGAGGCTCGAACGGTCGGTGGCGATCAAGCAGATCCTCACCCAGCCCAGCCTGCCTCCGGGTGAGAAGGACATCGTGCGCGCCCGCGCCTCGCGCGAGGCGCGGAACGCGGCCCGGTTTCAGCACCCCAACGCGATCGTGGTGTTCGACATCACCGACCATGAGGGCGACCCCTGCCTGATCATGGAGTACCTGCAGTCGCAGAGCCTGGCGATGGTGCTGTCCGCACAGGGCACACTGCCGCTGCCGCAGGTGGCACGGATCGGCGAGCAGGTGGCCTCGGCCCTGGTGGCCGCGCATCGTGCCGGGATCGTGCACCGCGACGTGAAGCCGGGCAACGTGCTGCTCGGTGAGAACGGCACCGTCAAGATCACCGACTTCGGCATCTCCAAGGCCAAGGGCGACGTGGCTCTGACGGCGACGGGCCTGATCTCCGGCACCGCCGCGTACCTCGCCCCCGAGGTCGCCCGCGGCACAGATCCCACGCCCGCCGCCGACGTGTTCGCCCTCGGCGCCACCCTGTTCCACTCGCTCGAGGGTGAGCCGCCCTACGGCAGCAACCCGAACCCGCTCGCACTGCTGTACGCCGCGGCGAACGGCCAGCTCAGCGAGCCCCGCAACGCGGGCCAGCTGCACGACCTGCTGCTGGACATCCTCAGTTTCGAGCCCGAGGATCGCCCCAGCATGACCGAGGTCCGCGACCAGCTCGCCGACTTCTGCGATATGGCCGAGGACACCGCCTCCACCCGGATGCTGGCCACCCACCGCACGGCCCCGCGCCGCCAGGCCACCCGCACCCTGGATCGCCGCGCGGCGCAGGCGGAGATCTCCACCGCGGAGATGATGGCGCAGGAGGCCCCCTCCACCCCGAACCTG
>NZ_JAGPOX010000287.1 GCF_019038435.1 Nocardia alni | reverse complement strand
GAGCTGGAGGACGCCGCCAACGAGCACAGGCGGCGGGGCGGGCCGGATCAGGATCTGCATGTGGATCTGCGGCAGGCGGTGCACGGCATCACCCCGCACGCGTTCTGGCATCCGACGCTCGCCGGCGAACTGCCGCCGTTCCCGTTGGTCGCGGACAATCCGTTCCTGCTGGCGCCGTACCGCACCGCCGAGGGGCGCACCGTCATGGCATCGGGGGTGTATCCGCATCTGGCCGCCAAATGGTGCCGATTCCTCGATGTGCCACCGGATTACGGCAAGGTGGCCGCCGCGTTCACCGGGCGCGAGGCATTCGAGCTGGAGGACGCCGCCAACGAGGTCGGGCTGCCGCTGTGCGTCGCGCGCACGCCGCAGGAGTGGCTGGCGCATCCGCAGGGCGCGCTGCTGGCGACCCAGCCGGTGATCGGACTGCACCGCATCGGTGACGCACCGGTACACGAATTCGGTCCGGCTACAAGGCCTTTGGATGGAATCCGGGTGCTGTCGTTCACGCACGCGATCGCCGGGCCGACAGTCGGGCGCACCCTGGCCGAGCAGGGCGCGGACGTGCTGTGCGTCACCCGGCCCAACGACTACGAACACGATTTCATCTACGCGGAGGCGAATGTCGGCTCCCGCAGCGCCTATGCCGACCTGACCACCGATACCGGCCGTGCACGCGCCGACCGGCTGCTGGCCGACGCCCATATCGTGGTCAACAACCATCGCGGCGACAAGCTCGAGAAGCTCGGCCTGGATCCGGCCGATCTGGCCGAGCGCTATCCGGGGATCATCGTCGTCTCGGTCACCTGCTACGGCTCCGAGGGGCCGTGGAGCGAACGCGGCGGCTTCGATATGAACGGCTCTGCCGCATCGGGCCTGATGACCCTCGAAGGCGGCGACGGTGACCCGAAGCTCCCGGTCACCGGCATGATCAACGACTTCATCACCGGCTATATGGGCGCCATCGGCGCCCTGGCCGCGTTGACCAAGCGCGCCACCGAGGGTGGTTCCTGGCACGTGACCGTCAACCTCACCCGCACCGCCATGTGGTACCAGACCCTCGGCCTGGTCGATCCGGAGCTGGCGGGCGTCGGCGATGAGCACACCCTGCGCGACCCCATCGCCTACGACGCCCCGAGCCCCCTCGGCGACGTCCACATGCTCGCCCCGCCGGTTCGTTTCTCCCACACCCCCGCCGCATGGCCGGACCCGCCGCTGGTGCCTCGCGGTTCCGGCAAGCCGGAGTGGCACAGCCTCGCGCGCTGACGTTTTCCCGCCGGGCTCGACGACCCCGCCGGGTCGAATCGTGCCCGGCCTATCCGGTACGCGTGACTTCGGCAGCGTTCAAGGCCGGCTCGAGTGGGGCGAGCGCGGTGCGGAGCAGGTCCGGCAGTGAGCCGGAGACGACTACGAGACCGCTTCCGCCTGGAGAGCCGGTTATCCAGTGCTCCAGCGCGACACGCACGGCCGCGGTCACGGCCGCGGCGAGGACGCGAGGCGTCAATTCGCTCGCCGAGGGTTCGCGTACCGTCACTTCGGCAGTGCCGGATTCGCGTGCCGTGACCTCGCGCTGAGCCGATGATTTATCCGTCGCGACATCGCCTCTCCCGACCTCGCGGGCGGCAGATTGGTCGACATCGCGAGCCGCGGATTCGCCTGTGCCACCGATCCGTTCGGCGATCACTGCGGACAATGGCAGTTCGATCGCGGCGGTCGTGTCGAGGAACGCCTGACGTAGTGCCGGATGGGTGGTAATCAACAGCAGGGCCTCACGAGCATGGTCACCCGGATCCGTGTACTGCTCGACGATCCCGGCGGTGACGGCCTCGGCCAGGCGGACATCGGACCTGGCAGCCACCGCCGCTCCCACCCGCTCCTGCCGCTCGGCGGTGACCGCGGCGACGATCGCCTGATCCCGGCTGGAGAAGTAGTTGTTGTAGGTGCGCGGCGAGACTCCGGCGGCCTGGGCGATGTCTTCGACGCGCACGTTGTCCGGCCCGCGTTCCAGAGCCAGCCGCAGGGCCGCGTCCCGCAGCGCCTCCCGGGTGGCCTGCTTCTTCCGCTCGCGCAATCCCGGATACCTCGTCGTCACGCGATCATCATGCCACCAACACTGCGTGCACGCAATATTGCGTGCACGCACTTTTGTCTCTACGGTGGGCACGAACGAAAGGAGTACGCAGATGCGTGCCAAGGGAATGACGTACGACACCGGCTTCATCCGCAACCGCCGGACCTCCCGTCCGGACTTCGATCCCGGCGTGGTCCGGCGAGAACTCGAAATCATCCGAGACGATCTGCACTGCAACGCCGTTCAGATCGTCGGCGGTGATCCGGACCGGCTGGAGACGGCCGCCCGCTGCGCCGCCGACCTCGGGCTGGAGGTCTGGTTCTCGCCCTATCCACTCGAACTCCCGGCCGAGGAGATCAACTCACTGTTCGCCGAGTGCGCGGAGCGAGCCGAACGACTTCGACGCGCCGGAGCCGAGGTCGTCTTCGTGGCAGGGGTCGAAATGTCGCTGATGAACCCGGGATTCATCGACGGCGACACTGTGCAGGAACGCCTGCACCGACTGTTCGCGCGGACCGAGGGGCGCGCGGAGTTGCTCGCCGAGGCCAGTACTCGGGTCAGCGAGTTCCTCGGTGCGGCGGCGGCACTGATCCGCGCACGCTTCGGGGGCCGGATCACCTACGCCTGCATACCGTTCGAGCAGATCGACTGGACGCCCTTCGATATCGTCTCGGTGGAGTTGATCCGCTCCGCCGAGGTGGCCGACCGATTCCGGGACGGCGTGCGCACCCTCGTAGCGCAAGGAAAACCGTTGGCGATCACCGGTTTCGGCACCGCCGCCTGGCGCGGTTCGGGCGATATCGCTCCCCGGAGCATGGAAATCGTCGAACTCGACCCCCGCACCGAGGAACCGATCCGCCTGAACGGCACCTACCTTCGCGACGAGACCGAACAGGCCTCCTACCTCGCCGAACTACTGGAAATCTTCGATTCCGAGGGCGTCGACAGCACGTTCGTATTCCTGTTCGCCCTGCACACCCACCCCC
>NZ_JAGPOX010000286.1 GCF_019038435.1 Nocardia alni | reverse complement strand
ATACGTGAGCGGCGGCGCGTTCGATCCAGGCGGCGTTGGATTCTCCTGGTGAGAAGGTCAGTTCGGGGACAAGACGGCTGAGGGTGTCCAGGCGCGGCAGTCCGATGAGTGGGCCGTGCTCCTCTACCGACCGGCGCAGATACAGGGGGACAGCCTCGGCGCGTACCTGATCCTCCCCGACCTCCGCGATGACGTGTTCCCGGCCGAAGACGTTGTTGCGAATCCTGTGGTGGACGAACCGCAGGTCCAGGAACGCGCCCAGGATGGTCTCGAGATACATTCCGGCGCCCGACCCCTTGACCGCGGCCCGCTCGAAACTCTCCGTCGCTTGCTCGACCTCGCCCCGCAGCGCCTGTGCGCGCCCCTGGGCCAGGAGTTCCTCCACCCCCTCCGGATGCACGCCGCGACCGTCGTATCCCGCGAGCCTCTCGAAGGTGACGCGCTCGGCTCGGACCAGCTCGGCGAACGACGTGTGCCGCTCGCCCAGGCCCGGGTACCAGCTCGCCCAGATGTATGCGGCCCACTCCCCATCCTCGGACACGTCTCCCGGGTCGAGCAGCCAGTACTGTGCGTCGCCGTGGCCCGAGATCAGGAGAGCGCGGTCGAGCATCGCGTTCTCCGCGGACATCTCGTCATCGTCGTCATCGTCGTCGAAGTAATCGCCGCCCAACCCGGCGTCCGACTCGGTCTGCCAGGAGACGGTGCTGGTCGTGCCCATCTCCCACATGAACGAACTCAGGTGCAACCAGCCGTCGGAGGCGCCGAGAAACGCGCGATAGCTGGGCGGCAGCCGGGTACCGAGCCGCTGCTCCAGCTCTGTCAGCTGCTCCTCGCTCGCCCCCTCGAAGCCCAGCCAACCGGCGGCCCGCTGCTGGTCGCTGACTTCGGTTAGCTCACGTGCCGCCACGCGCAGCACGTCGGCGCCATAGTCGGCCAGGTAGGCACGCCACTGCTCGATCGTGTGCGGGCCCGGTTCGGTAGATCCGGCCGTCGGTTGCATTCTCACTCACCTCACGCTTGTGTCATCGCAATACCATCACCTGGATCGGCAGCGCCTGACAGCGCCGCGTACCCAATCGGTGACCCGCGCAACCTACCACTGTCGTACCGCGAATCTCCCTCGCGCACAATCGGATTTGCTGTTCAGTTTGGATTCAGGATGCCGAGAGTCCGTGCACCCCGGTCGATCGATGTCGACCAGGACTCGATCGACACGCGGAACCCGCAGCAGCGAACAAGATTCGCGGATCTATCCGGTACAACGACCACGGATCGCTCAGTGGGCCCCTGCGCTGCTCAGTATCGACGGCCAGCCGACATGGATTCACTCCGCCAAGATCGGCAGGGTCAAATACGACGGATGCTCAGGCTCGTGGAATACCTCGAACCGGCATGTCTTCGTGGCGACCGCACCGGCCACCGGTTCCCCCGTGCCGTGGTTGCGGCTGAAACGGGGGAACGCCCCACCGGCCACCTGCACACGCACCCGATGCCCGCGCCGGAACCGGTACGCCGTGGGGAACAGCGCGATCTCGATCGGACCGTCGGCCCGCTCGTGCAATCGCACGATGCCGTCGGTGACGTTGCGGGACACGCCGGTCGGATCCACATCGCAGATCCGCACGAACACATCGGCATTCGCCAGTTCGGTGCGCAGCCGCACCGTCGCGATCGGCTCGCCCACCACGTCCAGGTCCGCGGCCAGCGGTTCGCCCGTATAGACCAGGACGTCCGGCCGTGCCTCGGTCGCGCGGTTGTCCTGCTGTTTGGCCTTGCCGAACAGCAGTGGGCCACCGACAGACGGCGTCGGATCGGCCGGGTCGTAGGTGAATTCATCGGGGCGCGCGTCACCTGAGACATCGCTCAGGTCAGGCAGGTACATCCGCCGCTCTGTCGCCTTCGGCGGCCACTGGTCGAAATCCAGCCAGTGGCCGGCCTGCTGAAGGTACAGACGCACCGGCGCGCGATGCAGCACGGCGCGGTCGCCGTGCAGATGCGCGGCCAGGAAGTCGACCTGGTCGGTGAGCATCGGACCGAAACTGGCCGGCTCGCCGTGGCTCCACGGCCCGACGAGGATCCGCGCGGGATTCCCTGTCGCGCGGACCTTCTCGAAATCGCGCAGCTGATCGGGCAGGAACAGGTCGTACCATCCGGCGACCATGCTGATCGGGGTGCTCACCGCGGCGGGATCGTGCACGATCGGCGACCAGAATTCGGGGGTCTCCGCATTCTCGCTGACGTCGGCGAAGAAGGGCACGTGCCGCCCGATCGCCGCGACATCGGCGCCCGCGAGCGGCAGGGTCGAGGTGGTCTCGTGCACCCGGCGCCGCCGTAGCGCGGCACGCAGCGCGGCGAACCGGTCCTCCTGGCGACCGATCGAGGCCGACCACCCGAGTAGATCGTCCAGGGCCAGCGCACCGCCGCGGTAGAAGATGCCGGTGAAATCCGAGCCCGTGACGCCCAGGCAGATCGCCTCGAGCGGCGGATCGGCGTACGGCGCGATCGCCCACTGGGTGTGCCCGAGATAGCTGGCCCCGGCCATCGCGATCCGGCCATCGCACCACGGCTGCTCACGAAGCCACGCGACAGTCGCCAGACCGTCCTGCTTCTCGTGCAGGAAGGGCCGGAACTCACCGCCGGACCCGAACGTCCCGCGCGTGCTCTGGACCACCACCTGAAACCCGCGCCGGGCGAACACCGAACCGAACACCTGCGCCAGCGGCCCCCGCCGCCCGTACGGGGTGCGGATCAACACCACCGGCATGGCATCCGCGCCCGCGGGCCGATACCAGTCGGCCCGCAGCGTGACCCCGTCCGGCATCGGGATCGGAATGTCGCTGTGCACCACCGGTTCCGGCACAACGGCCGCCGGCAGACCGAGCAGCCGATCCACAATCCGTCCCAGCATGCGGGGCTCCTTTCCCGGGCGCCGCGCACGTGGAGCCGGACACCCTCACCGTCACGACCACCGTACGCGCTGCCACCGACAACCCGGACGACGTCCAGACCCCGGCCCCCGCACAGCCGACGCGCTCGGATCCGGGCGTGCGCCGCCCAGATCCGATCGCGAAACCGACTGCGCTGCTTGATACTCCGGCTCGCGACCGGGTCGCGAGCCACCCGTTGACCAGGATTCTCCAGGTCGCCTGATACGTCCGCCTCAGCGCCAGACGCGGCCTCACCCCGATCCCCGCGACCCCCGCCGCCGCTACCCGGACCTGCGCAC
>NZ_JAGPOX010000285.1 GCF_019038435.1 Nocardia alni | reverse complement strand
GAGGTGGGTGGGTATGGCCAATCGGACGGTGCCGTTGTTGGCGTCGGGCGTGGGATCGGTCTCGTGACTGTCGGTGACCTCCAACCGGTGGACGACGGGGTAGGAGAAGAGCTGCGTCCCTTCTTTCTTGGGGGTGTGGGCATATCGGTTCTCGACCGAGTTCCAGCCGTAATTCCGGTTGAAGTCCCGGCCGGTGGCGCGCGTGTACGCCATGGCGATGCGGCCCGCTTCTCTTTTCGTGCTGCTGCCCGGATTGTTGAGCTGGGCATTGAGACTGATGTTCGTCGCCAGCGGCTCGTTCGAGTATTCCTCGCCGCTGGTTGCGCCGGAGCCGGCGTAATTCATGGTCGGAAAGCCCGGAAGCGTCCAGTCGTGGGTGACGTCGTCGTACGGATTCACCGCGATGTATCGTCGTTCCGTGACCAGTCTGACGGAAATGCGTCGAGTATCGGTCGTGCCGGACAGTTCGAACCACCGAGGGGTTCCGCCCTGGATCGCCTCGTCCAGTGCCGAATTCAGGCCCCTCCGGCCTCTCATCTGATCGAGCTTCTGCCGGTTTTCCAGGATTTTCAGCAGGCCGCGGGCAGCCAGGTATTTCTCGAGCCAGTCGAACAGCGGCTCGGTGCCTTCGACGCTGAGCGGTGTGGTGGTCAGTCCGAGCAGTTCCAGATGCAGCAGCTTCGCCGTCGGATACCGGGCTTCGGTGGGTGCGTGGCCGAAGGATTTCACCGACGGGACGAGCATGTTGATCGGATATCCCTTGCCGCCGTGCAGCGCTGACGTGGGATCGGGGGCGACCGGGGGGCCATCGGCGAGTATCAGGGTGACGTGGATGGTTCCGGTGGGCGTGACATGCAGCAGATCTCCCTCATGCCGCAGGGTCCGTGCGGTGACGCCGCGGCTGCTGTGATTCTGGTGGTGCCGGAACTGGTTGGTCACCCCCACTCGTGGGCCGGTGATTCGGACGTCCATGGGCGCGAACACGCTGGTCGAACTCTCGCCCTGCCCCCAGATCGTCATCGGCGCCAGGAGGAAGCCGACGGAATTCGAGATCGTCGAAACCCCCTGTACGTTCAGCTGCCGTATCGTGTAGAGCTCGATTCGCATTTTCTTCGCGGTCGGCCCGGTGATCCGGTTGCCCCCATGCATTTTCATGGTGAACTGTAGATAACCGATCTCGTGACCGTTTCTCGTATACAGGGTCGGCGAATCCTCGGTACCGTCCCACATCTTCGGGACGAGATCGAGGAAATTATCGGGATCGAAGAATTCCCACAGGCTTTCGGCGGAAATATCGGAGAGTCGGGAGAAATATGGTTCGAACGCGGCGATGACGTCCGCGTGGATCTGGTCGACATCGGGGATGTCGAGCGGCGCGTAGAGGGTGTCTCGCAGCAGGCTCAGTGGAGTCGGGACCGTCGCGAGGTCGTTCGGGTCGGCCGTGGGCGTCTTGCCGTTCGTCATGAATTCCGGGAAAAATGCCCGCATGTGGTTCGGCGTCGCTTCGCTGATGGCCTTCCAGCCCGTGGTCAGCCGTTGCGGCGACAGGAGATCGGCGGCATCACCCTGGCGCAGCTCCCATGTCGCCGCGAGATCGTAAGGCTCGTGGTCGCCCTGGCTGCGCAGTTTGGAGGTCGTCTGGACCGTCTCGGAAACATGGGTGCCGGAGTTCAGCTCGTTGAGCTTGGCGTCGAACTGCCAGTTCGTATACGCCGCGTGTAGTGGACCATTCTCATACGGCAATTCATTGGACTGCGCGAACGATGAGGACCGTACGGTGGTGTTGCTGGATCTGTTGCCGCTCCTGGAGGATTCGGTACTGAAACGCTGAATGCGAGTCACCTTCGGTTCGCCCGATGGCGCCCGCTCCTCCGGTGGGCCGAGGGCACGCAATGCGAGACGCAGGAAGATCCGATATGTCTTGCCCTTGTACACCACTTTCAACGGCATTCCCGACGTGGTCAGCAGCCGTCCCCGCTTGGTGGACAACAGCTCGGCGGTCAGCTCCTTCTCGACCGCGGCGGCCAGTTCCTCATCGACCGATGACTCGGGTTTCTTGCCCTTGCCGCGTTTTTCCTCCACGGCTCGAATGACGTGCCGCCGGAGCCACTTGACCGTATCCTCGTGGATCGGGTCGTAGTAGACCGGATTCTTCGGACCGGTGCGTTGGTTGCCGAAGGTCCGCATCAGAGGGCTCAGGTCGTGTGGGCGATCGACCGTTAGCGATCTGGCCAGATCCAGCCCGTAGTAGGTGTCGTCATCCTCGGCGTCGACCGGCGACGTGGTGTGCCTTGGCCCATCGAAAAGGCCGTTGAGCACATAGTCTTCTTGGTTGTCCAGCAGTGAGACGTGCGGCGGCTCATCGAACAAGTCGCCCAGTACGTTGTCCTCCTTGCTGTCGAGCGGCGAGGGAGACGGGTCATCGAACAGGTGGCCCATTACGTAGTCTTCCCGACCGTCGAGCAGTGAAGTATCTGCTGGGCGCGTCGGGGTGGGCGGAGTCCGGGGGCGCTCGTCCTGCGGGGCTTTTTCGATATCGCCGGTGGGCAGCTGTGACGATGGGGCCCGGTCGACGGACTTGGCGGAGTGGTCGTCCGATGCCGGGGTGCGTACCTCGTCGGCCGGTGCTTCCTCATCCAAGGTTTCGTTGCCGAGGATGTCGGTGGGGGACTGTTCGATTATGTTGCTCGATGTGACCGGTTGAGTTTCGTCGGTGTGCGTCTGCTGGTCTTGCTGGGGTGGTGACGTTGGGCGAGTCTGGTCGGGGGTTTCGGGCGTGCGGTCGATCGGTTTGGGGGTGTGCACCTCGTCGGCCCGGGTGTTCTCGGTCGGGGTTTCGTGGCCGGAGGGCGTGAGCTGCTCGGTTTCCTCGAGGTCGGTCGAGCGGGGCTGCTGGCTCTGCTGAGTTGGTGACGTTGGACGAATCTGGTCGGAGGTTTCGGCGGAGCGATCTTGCGGTCTCGAAGTGGGCACCTCGTCGGTCGACGTTTCCTCGTCCGGGGTTTCGTGGTCGAGGGCGTCTGTGGTCTGTTGAGTTTCCTCGGTGCGTGTCTGCTGGTCTCGTTGCAGGTTCTGCTGGGTGAGCGCCGGTGAGCGTGTCTTGTCGGTGGCTTCATTGGAGTGGTCCTCCGACTGGGTGTGCGCTTCGGTGGTAGGCGGCTGCGGAGTTTGTTGGGGCGGTTGTGTTGGGCGAGTCTGGTCGGTGGTCTCGGCGGAGTGGTTCTGCGGTGTCGGGGTGTGCACCTCGTCGGTGGGGGTCTTGTCGTCCGAGGGGGCGTGGTCGGAGGCGTTTTGGTGGGGC
>NZ_JAGPOX010000284.1 GCF_019038435.1 Nocardia alni | reverse complement strand
TGTGTATAAGAGACAGCGGGGCGGCGGCAGACGCCGGGGCTGCGGCGGGAGGAGGTGGCGACATTGGCCGGGCTTTCGGTGGACTATTACATCCGGCTCGAGCAGGGGCGCGATACGAATCCGAGCCTCGCGGTGCTGGATGCGCTGGCGGCGGCGTTGCGGTTGAGCCAGGACGAGCGCACTCACCTGTACGACCTGGCGCGGGCGGTGGTGGCTCGGCCTTCGCGGCCGGTGGTCGCGCGGGCGGAGGCCCGGGCCGGTCTGGTGTTGCTGCTCGAGTCGGTGCGGCCGACGCCCGCGGCGGTCATGGATCAGCCGAGCAATGTGCTGGTCGCGAACGCGGAGATGCTGCGGTTGCTCGACGGGCTGACGGATTTTCCTGTGGCCGAACGTAATTTGGCCCGGTATGTGTTCATCCATCCGGCGGCGCGACGGGTGTTCGAGGATTGGGACGGCATCGCGAAAGACTGTGTGGCACACCTGCGTACGGTGCAGGGCCGCGAGCCCGGCTCACCGGCGCTGACCGCCGTCGTGGCGGGGTTGTGCGGCGAGAGCGCGGAATTCGCGAATCTGTGGGCGCACTACGATGTGCGCACCAAACGCGGTGCGGCACGGGTGTTTCGGCATCCGGCGGTGGGGCGGTTCACGCTGACCTCGGAGATCACGACCGCGCCGGACGGTCAGCGGTTCGTGGTGTTCCAGGCCGCACCGGGCGGCCCGGACCACGACGCCGTGCGGTTGTTAGGGATGGTGGGTGATGGTGTACCAGAGGATGGCCAGGGTGCCCGCGACGAACAACGGAGACAGGATCCAGGTCTCGACCTTGTTGCCGGTGTGGTCGATGATGGGGACTCGCGTCCGTAGCTTCAAAGGCCAGAACAGCCGGCATCCCTTGTCGGTGAGGCAATCTCCGGCCAAGTGAGCCAGCGAGCCCAAGCCGACGGCGAAAGGGAGCCACGCGGGTTTGTCGGAGATCCACTGGTCCATGGCGAAGGTTCCGGCTCCGGCCAGGATGATGATGGTGCCGTAGGCGGGCAGGCCTTTACCGGGCGGGCAGATATTGAGCGCGCGGGCGGCCAGCGCGAGCAGGAAGAAGACCAGGCCGAGGGTGAACCAGCGGTGCAACCAGTGCTCACCCGCCCAGGTGCCGTAGGTGACCGCGATGACGAAGGCGAACGAGTGAGTGGCGTGCCGGTGGCCGCCCGATACCTCGGAGATCACCTTGGTCGCGGCATGCGAAACCGGCCCCAACACATGGGATATGGTCCCGTTGGGATGGTCGGCGTCGGGCAGTAATGCCGCGCCCGCGGTGAGGAACGTTCCCATGATCAGATCGACGGTGCCGATATGTCCAGCGGTGACGACGGGAAACGTGAGTATCGAAAGCGGTAGTGCGGCAGCGGCTCCAGCCCAAACGAGCGCACCACTGGTCGCATGTGAATGTCCTAGCACCGCGTCGACAGTAGCCCATCCGGGACATTTCGCCGGTATTGTCGCACGTGGCCCAGCCCACACTACCGCCCAGCGGCTATAAGTAGCCACAGCCCAAAACGCCACCGTCGCAGGCATAGCGGGCAGGCTTCCGGCGTTCAGGTTTCGGCACCCCCAATCGCTCGAGCGTGCCGTCGCTTCGGCATGCTTTCGGTTGGAGTCTCAGGCCTTGGATTCCTGCCGAGCGCACACTTCTGCGTAGAGAAGGCTGTGACCAATCCATCTCTGCCACAACAGGTCGCGCTGGGATGCCTGCGGGCGGCCCAGCGCACGCCGGTTGAAACCTGCGCCGCCCCAACCGATCCGGTGGCTGCCACCATGGCGATGTGATCCTCGTAGCCCATGCTACACATCGCGGCGCAGCAGATCAGGGCCAGGATGCCGCCCCGCCCATCGACGCGCCGGACCAACTCGGCGTGCGGTCGGGACAGAGGGGTGTCGGTCGCGTCGCAGGCTAGGGTGTCGGCACAGGCCGGGATTGCCTCGTCGGGATGTCTGCCGCGACGTAATCCGTTGATGATCAGCAGGACTCGGCAGTAGAGCAGTCCGATTACGGCCCGGAGGGACTGCCCGGATTTGCCTCAGGCGTGCTCGTCGTCGAAAGACATTGGACCGGTGAGCAATTCCTACGACACGACGCCCAGGGCGTACAGGCCGCCGCGTGCCCGGAACGGTGGTGTGCGAATCGGGGCGCCGTGTTCGAGTTCGCCGCCTGACCATGCACTGCGACCTGGACCAGCGGAATTCGCCCGACCCTATCCGCCAGTGCCTGGACGTCACCGGCCTGGACCCTCATTCTCGGCGAGGCATACCGGATCGAATGTCGGCGCGGAATGGATGCTCTCACCGAGAATCCGCCGTAACCGACCCCCTGGCGCTACTTCACAATAGTGAGATATGTTGCGTCACGAGATAGTCCACTGAGAGAGGGTTCGATCGTGTCGACAGCTGCCGCAGTCAAAGGGCCGATTCTGAAGATCGGCGCGGGGTTCATGTTCTCCCGTGAGGCGAAGGCGTTCGGCGCCGCGGTGGGGGTGCCCGGGTTCCTCGGTCCCTACACGCGCGGTCGCGGCGGCGTGCTGGGTGATGTGGACGCCGATGTGATCGTCGCGGCGTTCGGATTCTTCTCCCCGAGCACCGTCCGCACGGCCTGGGAATCGGTGAACATGCCTGCGGAGAAGGCGGCCGCGGGCTACCTCGGGGTATGCCAGGATTTCGGGCGCCGCAAGCTCGGCGAGTTCGAAGGCGCGGGACGGCTGGCCGAGCTGATGGCTCCGGTGGTCGCCGCTGCCGATCCGGCAGGCGTGGCACTGTTCGCGGGCTGGCGTGCGCTACCGCAAGCCGGTGACGATCCGGCGCGTGCGCTGCAGTTGATCCAGGTGCTGCGGGAACTGCGCGGGGGGCTGCACCTGATCGCGGTGCGCGCCAGTGGATTGACTCCCTTCGAGGCCGTGCTCACCGGCGGTTCGCCGCGTAACAGCGGCCCCGACCAGGCCCGCGAATTCGGTTGGGCAGAGCCATTTCCGGAGGTCACCCCGGAGCTGCAGCGGCGCTGGGACGCCGCCGAAGCACTGACCGATGAGCTGATCGCCCCGGCGTTCGCGGTGCTCACCGACGACGAGGGCCGGGAACTGGCGGAGCTGCTGAGCACCGCTGAGACCCTGGTGTTCGGACGCTGAGTTCGTATTGCTGGCCCGGAGAACCGGCCTCCCGCTACATTTTGCGGCCCGAATTATCCGAAAGCGGCGTACCGAACCGCCAAAATGTAGTGATAGGCCGGGTTGTCCTTCGTGTGGTGGTGTGTGGTCGGCTCGGGGC
>NZ_JAGPOX010000283.1 GCF_019038435.1 Nocardia alni | reverse complement strand
CCCCGCTCCCCCACGTCGGCGGCTGAGCGAACACGTCTCGTCAGAAACGCACCCCATACGTGGGGTGCGTTTTCATTTCCACGCCCGAGATCAGGGTAACGACCGAGCAATTCGTTCGATACCGCTGCCGGTCGACCGGCGACACTCGTCCGGTGGACGACTGCCGAGGGTCGATCAGAGCGTGATTTGCCAGGTAGGCGTACGAACCTAGGCGCGGGGCTTGCGGCGGTCGAAGCGCTTAGGCTCGCGGCGGGGGCCGCGGCTGATGGGGCGGTGGCCGGGCGCGCCCTGGTCCAACTGGAGTTGGATCAGTTGGCCGCTGATTCTGGTGCGGCGCAATGCTTCCAGGGTTTCCTGGGGCAGGTCGGCGGGGAGTTCCACCAGGCTGTGGTCGGGGCGGATGCTGATGTGGCCGAAATCGCTGCGGCGCAGGCCACCCTCGTTGGCGATGGCGCCGACGATCGCGCCGGGAACGACGCGGTGACGTTTGCCGACCGAGATGCGGTAGATGGCCATATCGGCGCCGGTGGCGCGGTGTTTACTCTCGCCGTGGTCGTCGAAGCGGTCGGGACGATCATCGAACTTACGCGGAGTGCGTTCGCGCCGTTGCTTTTCCGGCTCCGGCTCGGGTTCCATGAAGAAGTTCTCGCCGTCGTTGGAGCCCACGGCCAGCGCGGCGGCGATATCGACCAGCGGGATGTTGTGCTCGGCCTCGTAATCCTCGATCAGCTTGCGGAACAGCGCCAGATTGTCCGAGGACAGATTCTCGGTGATCGCGTCGTGGAACTTCACCACACGCTGCGCGTTCACATCCTCCACGGTCGGCAACTGCATCTCGGTCAGCGGCTGGCGGGTGGCGCGCTCGATCGCGTCCAGCAGGCGGCGCTCGCGCGGGGCGACGAACAGCAGCGCCTCACCGGTGCGGCCCGCGCGGCCCGTGCGGCCGATGCGGTGCACATAGGACTCGGTGTCGTGCGGGATGTCGTAGTTCAGCACGTGCGAGATGCGGTCCACATCCAGCCCGCGCGCGGCGACGTCGGTGGCGACCAGGATGTCCACCGCGCCGGACTTGAGCTGGCCGATGGTGCGCTCGCGCTGGTTCTGCGCGATATCGCCGTTGATCGCCGCCGCCGCGTAACCGCGTGCGCGCAGCTTCTCGGCGACCTCCTCGGTGGCCTGCTTGGTGCGCACGAAGATGATCATCGCCTCGAAGGATTCGACCTCGAGGATGCGCGTGAGGGCGTCCATCTTGCGCTGATAGGACACCGACACCCAGCGCTGGCCGATGTTGGTGGCGGTGGCGGTCTTCGCCTTGACCGTGATCTCGACCGGATCGTGCAGATACTGCTTGGAGATCTTGCGGATGACCGTCGGCATCGTCGCGGAGAACAGCGCGACCTGCTTCTCGGCGGGCGTATCGCGCAGGATGCGCTCGACGTCCTCCTGGAAGCCCATCTTCAGCATCTCGTCGGCCTCGTCGAGCACGAGGTATTCCAGCTGGGTCAGATCCAGCGTGCCGCGCTCGAGATGGTCGATGACCCGGCCCGGCGTACCGACCACGACCTGCGCCCCGCGCCGCAGCCCGGACAGCTGCACCGCATAATTCTGGCCGCCGTAGATCGGCAGCACGTGCACGCCGGGCAGATGCGCGGAATACCGGCCGAACGCCTCGGCCACCTGGATCGCCAGCTCACGGGTCGGCGCCAGCACCAGCGCGCGCGGCGCCTTGGCCGGGCGGCCCTCGTTCGTAGCCAGACCCATCAGGATCGGGATCGCGAACGCGGCCGTCTTGCCGGTACCGGTCTGCGCGAGGCCGACGACGTCGGACCCCGCGATCAGCGGCGGAATCGTCGCGGCCTGGATGGGCGAGGGCGACTCGTAGCCGACATCGGCGATGGCCCGCAGGATGCGGTCATCGATGCCGAGATCGGCGAAGGACGGGTCGTCAGCGTCCCTCTCGTCGGCTTGGGACACGTCGACCTCCGAGGTATTCATTGACCAGCAGTTTACTGTCAACGGTGGCCGCCGCCAGCATCGGGCCAATACGGTGACAGGTATGCAATCGCAGCAGCCCGCCGCCGATCGATCCTCCGAGGGGCGGACCAGCACGTCCGGTGTGTCCGCATCGCCGTCGGAGCCGACCTCGGCCACCGCGCGCGCCCTCGATATCGCGGTCGTCCAATTCGACCCCTACACCGACAAGGACGCCAACCTGGCGATGCTGCGCGAGCATGTGCGTGACGCGGCCGAACACGGTGCGCGCGTGGTGATCGCGCCGGAGTATTCGATGTTCGCGGTGACCCGCTTGGACCATCGGGCGGTGGCCGCCGCCGAACCGCTCACCGGCCCCTACGTCACCGGTCTGCGCGGGCTGGCGGCCGAGTTCGGGGTGCACGTGGTGGCGGGCGTGGCCGAGAGCACG
Source organism: Nocardia alni (assembly GCF_019038435.1). Classification (GTDB taxonomy): domain Bacteria; phylum Actinomycetota; class Actinomycetes; order Mycobacteriales; family Mycobacteriaceae; genus Nocardia; species Nocardia alni. Next base: position 888 of record NZ_JAGPOX010000283.1, on the reverse strand, counting down.
CAGGATCCCGAGCGCATCCACAACACGCTCGTCGTCGCCGCACCCGACGCCGAATTCGCGGCCGTCTACCGCAAGGTGCACCTCTACGACGCGTTCGGCTTCCTCGAATCGGATGTGGTGCTGCCCGGCCCGATCACCGACCCGGTCACCTTCACCGCCGACGGCGTCGTCTTCGGCCTGCAAACCTGTTTCGACCTCCGCTTCCCGGAGGGCTTCCGCCGAGTGGCCGCGGCCGGCGCCCAGGTCCTGCTGGTACCCGCCCAGTGGATTCCCGGCCCGGCCAAGGTCGACCAGTGGACAACGCTGCTGCGAGCCCGAGCCATCGAGAACACCGTCTACGTCGCGGCCGCCGACCAGTCCGCACCCCGAGGAGCGGGCGCGTCCATGATCGTGGACCCGACGGGCATGGTGCTGGCCGAACTGGGCGACGGAACAGGCATCGCCACCGCCCGGATCGAACTGGATCACTTGGACAAGGTCCGAGCCGCCAATCCGAGCCTCGCCCTCCGACGTTTCACGATCGCGGACGCCTGACGCCGCAACGCTCCAGCACCCGTCGCACCTCACCCGGCCGAGGTACCCATCGCTCGATCCGGCACGGGTTTACGACATGGCGTCGATGCGCCGCAGAACCCGCCGCGAACCAGGTCGAGCACTAGACTGAACAGGGTCATGATCTATCCCGATCGGATCGCAGCCGGTCGCGCACTCGGCGGATCGCTGCTACACCTGCGAGCGTCGAATCCGCTGGTGCTGGGCCTGCCCCGGGGCGGGGTGCCGGTTGCGGTCGGTGTGTGTGCGGTGATCGGTGGTGAGGTCGATATTCTGCTTGTGCGCAAGTTGGGGGTGCCGTGGCAGCCGGAGTTGGCGATGGGGGCTATCGGGGAG
>NZ_JAGPOX010000282.1 GCF_019038435.1 Nocardia alni | reverse complement strand
AGAGACAGGGTGGGGGTGTCGCTGCGGGCGGGCGCGATCTCGTCGGTGCCGTCGAAGGTGGTGGTGCGGGTGTCGGGGTCGCGGCGCAGGAGTTCGGCGATGCGGCGGAACAGGCTGCCGATGCCGGGGATACGCAGGAAGGTTTCCTTGGCGATCGAGCCGTGACCGCGGCGGATGTTGCTGTCGCCTGCGGTGGAGTGCCGTTTCGGTTGCCGGGTTGTGCCCTTGCCGTCAGTGGTGGGCCTCGTCCTGGTGAGTTTGCGGGGGCCGGTCTTGGTGGCTGGTGTCTTGGCGGTTTTCGGTGTGCGCGAGGCGCCGGTGTGTTTGTCGTTGGCGGGCCTGGGTTTGGTGAGCTTGTTGCGGGCGGTTTTGCCGCTCGGTGTTCTGGTGTCACGTGGGGTGTCTGTGCCGCCGTGCTTCGCGGTCGCGCTGACACGGATCTGGGTGATCCCGTGATCGCCGACCAATCGGCGGATACCGGCCGCATCCAAGTCATCGGTCCTACCGCTGCCGATCCGCGATACACGCAACCGCCCGGACTCCACGGACGCGGTGAACAGGGCATGGTCCTGATCACCGAGCAACGCGATCTCGCCGTCCTCGAGCAGGACGCGCCCCTCACTGTTGACCACCACGCGCCCGCCGACCACGGCGTGACCGTCGTCGTTGCCTCCCGCGTGGCTGTCGTTGTTGGGTGTTGTCTGGCTGTTGTCATCGACCGCCGTCTGGTCGTTGCCGTCGGTGAGGGGTGTGTGGTTGTTGTCGGCGGGCGCGGTGTGGTTGTCGTTCGTGACTACCGTGCGGTCGTTGTCGTCGAGTGCTGTGTGGTCGTTGGTGTCGGTGAGCGTTGTGTGGTCGTTGCTGTTGGGTGCCGTGTGTTTGTCGTTGGTGGCTATCGTGTGGTCGAGCGTCGTGTGATCGTCGGTGTTGGTGAGTGTTGCGTCGTTGTCGTCTGCAGCCGCGGTGTGGGCGTTGTTGTCGGGTGTTGTTGTGTGGCTGTTGTTTTCGGGGGCGCTCCAGTGGGTGAGCTCGTCGTCGCCGAGTTTGCGCCAGGTTCCTGTGCCATCGGTGGCTTTGGTCCAGGAGATGTCCTGGCTGTGGGGTGTCTCGGCGGGTGTGGACGAGCTGTTCGTGGTGTCGCGACGTGGGGCGGCGTTGCTGGATTCGGGGGTGGTGTTGGTGCGGGGGATCGGCGAATTCTTCGGTGTGGCTTGTGATCCGGCCTTCGATGTGCGCGAGTCGACCTTGATGTTCGGTGAGTCGGTGGTGTCGGTTGGTGAGTCGGAGCGGCGCAGTGCACCGTCCCCGGATGCGCTGGTCTGCTGTTCGGCCGGGCTCGTCGTGCTTTTGCTGGCGGCGGTGACCCGTGCCGGGGTCTGCGCGTCGGTGTCGGTGGTGGCGCGGGCGCGTGTGTTCGGGTTCCCGATTTCTGTGCCTGTGCTGTCTTTACCGCTGCCAGTGATGGTTTGATCGCCGACGCCGGTGGTCGTGCTGGCGTCGCTGCTGGTTTGGGTGCCTCGGCTGACGCTGGTTTGCACGCCATTGTCGGCGTACGCGGTCGGGCTGCTGCCGTTACTGCTGCTGTCGCTGACCGCGTTACGGTCGGCGTTGCCGATGCTTCCGTTGGTGCTGGTGCCGTTCTCGCTGGCCGCGCTGCCGTTAGCGCTGTTTTCCCTGGTCGCGTTGGTGCTGTTTTCGCTGGTTACGTTGGTGTTAGTGCTGCTCTCGCTGGTCGCGTTGCTGCTGGTGTTGTTACTGACCTCGGTGGTGCTGTTGTTGGTGTGAGAGTCAGTGTTGTCGTAATTGCTTCCGCTGCTGGTGGTTTGGCTGATGTTGGTGTCGGTCTGAGTGGTCTTGTCGGTGGTGGCGGTGCTGCTGCCATTGGTGTTGGTGTCGGTTTGCGTGCCGTTACTGCTGTTGGTGGTTTGGTTGTTGCTGCTCTCGGTTTGGGCGGCTTGGTCAGTGGTGGTGCTGCCGCTGGTCTCGGTGGAGGTGCCTCTAGTTGTGGCGCTGCTGATGTTGGTGTCGGTTGGGGTGGCCTTGTCGGTGGTGGCGGTGCTGCTGCCATTGGTGTTGGTGTCGGTTTGCGTGCCGTTACTGCTGTTGGTGGTTTGGTTGTTGCCGCTTTCGGTTCGAGTGGCGTGGTCGGTGGTGTTGCCGCTGGTCTCGGTGGAGGTGCCTCTGGTTGTAGCGCTGTTCAGGGTGGTGTCGGTTGGGGTGCTGCTGGTGGTGGCGCGTGGGGTGTTCTGGCTTGCGGTGCTGTCGTTGCTGACCGCGCGGGCACTGCTATTGGTGCCGCCGTCGGTACTGCCGTTGGTGTTACGGACGCTGGCGGCATTGCCGTTGGTGTCGGTGTTGCGGTTGCTGTTGGCGGTGCTGCCGTTGGTAGTGCTTCCGTTGGTGTGGGTGGTTTGGTTGCTGGTGCTGGTGGTGTCGTAATTGGTTCTGCTGCTGGTTATTTGGTTTTTGCTGGTGTCGGTTCGAGTGTCTCCGTTGCTGTCGTTGCTGTCGTTGCTGTCGTTGCTGTCGTTGCTGTCGTTGGTGGGGCTGGTGTTGTTGTTCGTGCCGGAGTTGGCTTGGCTGTTCTTTTGGCTGACGCTGGTACCGGTATTGCTGTTGTCGGAGATGCTGCCGCTGTTGTTGTGGGAGTTGTTATCGGTGTTGGGGCTGCTGTTGGCGGTGCTTCCGTTGGTGTGGGTGGTTTGGTTGTCCGTGCCGGTGTTGTCGTAGTTGGTTCTGCTGCTGGTGATTTGGTTGTTGGTGGTGTCGGTTCGAGTGTCTTCGGTGGTGTCATTGTCGCCGTTGGTGGGGCTGGCGTTGTTGCTGGTGCCGGAGTTGGCTTGGGTGTTCTTTTCGTTGACGCCGGCGCTGGTCTTGTTGTTGTCGGAGGTATCGTTGCTGTTGCTGTTGCTGTTGCTGTTGCTGTTGCTGTTGCTGTTGCTGATGGTTCCGTCACCATCCGCACCGACGATATCGTTCTGTCCTGCAACCGGATTGCTGTCTTGCGCCGCCCGCGCATCGGATACGACCGCCGCCGCATCTGTAGCCTCGGTGTCGCGTGCCCCGGAATCTTCGGTCGTGCGGTACCCGCGCGCACCCCCGGCCATCGCCCCGGCCAGACCACCGCCGAATCCCGCCGCGGACAGTTCGAACTGTCCGCCGTTGAACGCCATCTGGGCCAGCGAGCCACCTATCGTGCCTGCCACGCCGGCCGCCGCGCCCTCCACCATGTGCTGGGTCGCCGCCCGCACCTTGCCACCCACCGCGTTCTCCACCGCGTCGCCCACCGTGTTGTCGATCGCGTGACCTACCCC
>NZ_JAGPOX010000281.1 GCF_019038435.1 Nocardia alni | reverse complement strand
CGCCTCCACGAAGAACGCCTCTCCGCCCCCCGAGCCCGCATCGACGAAATCGACACCCGCCGAAAAGAACTAATCCACGAAGCCGACCACTGGATCGACACCCGAATAACCCCCGCCCAAGCCACCGCCCGAATCCACACCGAAACCATCGGCTCGGTCCTGGACCGCCTAGCCACCTTCACCGCCCACGCCTACGCCACCCTCACCGCCCCCACCCCCTACTGGGAACTCTGCGACGCCTGGGAGTCCGTCGCCGAATTAGCCTGCGCCTACGAAGATCTCGTCGCCGAGGTCACCCGAGGCCAACGCCGCCTCCCGGGATACCGGTGAACCCCAGGCCATCCGACGGCAGGAACTGGTCCGGAGGGGAGACCGGCTCCACCCAGCTCAACGATTGCAGCACCACCAACATCCCGGTAGCCTCTGCCCGAATCGTCAGGGGGCGGAGGGCCGGTCCGAACTCCACTGCGCACAACCGGATTCCGGCATCGGGGAGGCCGCTATGATCACTCGACTCCACCTAGCCCAAGCCGCAATACTCGCGGCCGTCGTCCTCCTCGTCGGGGCCTGCCAGCCACCTGACTCGTCTAAAACCAGTGCAGCGGTAACCACAACAACCGTCCCATCTGTTCCGATGGCCTTCGACCCTTGCACAGACATCCCGCAGAGTGTGCTGGATTCGCTGCAGTGGACGTCGAAGGACTCGGCGAAAAACGCGTCAGGCGATATCGAATGGCGAGGATGTAGCTGGGTGAAATCGACTGAGTACGGGGCCGTTGTCTATATGACGAACGCAACTGTGGGCGCCGTACGTGCCCAGAACTTCCTGTACGCGCAGGGGTTTGTCGTGGACGGCCGCAGGGCGATCTCCACCATCCAAGACCCTGATCATCAGAGTCAGCAGTGCACGGTCGATGTGGCGGTCAAAGGCGGCAGTCTCGAGATTTTCCTCACCAATCCAGAGGCATCGGATACGCCTGGCAGCACAGACTCCTCGTGCCGAATAGCCCGAGACGCAGCACAGCAGATTGTCCCGCTACTGCCACAGGGACTGTAGGCCGATTCCGCCTGGCCGAGCAGCGCGCAGTTCTTAAGTGTATCCCCGCCTCCGGGCCAAACCTCATGTCCGACGTCGGAGGTCGGTGATGCCACGGCTGGCAAGGGGTGCCGGTCGATGCGCCGGACATCACCGCCTTCAGCGAACTTTGGACTGTCTGCCGGTTGGCTGAGAAGTAGGGAAGCGACGGGCCGATACCGTCCATTGCGGCTTTAGGGGTCGGCCGGTAACCTCCTGCACGAGTCTTGAGGGGGCGGGAATGCGGTCCGGCCTCGGGCAGGCGACCGGTTCCGGCACCACAGGAGGACAGCATGATCGGCGCGAGACGTACGGTTGGGGCTGTCGCTCTTGCGGTGGGCGGGGTGCTGCTGATCGTAGGATGCAACTCGGGTGGATCAGCCAAGTCGACTGGTGGAGCAACCTCGACGACTGCGGCGATGGCGTCGGACGTGCCTACAGGCTACGACCCTTGTACGCAGGTTCCGCAGAACGTACTGGACTCCCTGCAACTGACGATGAAGATCCCACGCCAGCAGGATGCGCCTGACGGGACAATGTGGCGCGGATGTCAATGGGCAAGCGCCGACGAGTACTCGATTGCGATCTGGGTGACCAATGCCACGCTCGACAACGTGCGTAGCAAGCACTACCAGGGCACCCAAGACCTCACTATCTCTGGCCGGAATGCAGTCTCGAGTCGTCAGGTTCCCGATCACCCTGATCAGCAATGCACTGTCGATGTTGCAATCAAGGGTGGCAGTCTTGAATTCTTCCTCAGCAACCCTGCGCCAGGAAATTCCGGTACCAAGAATGCTTGCGATCTGGCTCAACAAGCGGCGGAGAAGGTCGTCCCCACACTTCCTTCGACGGTATGAGGGGGCTATTCTTGATTAGGTATAACCGGGAGGGAAGAAATGGGCGACAGTACTGATAGCAGCTCGCATCCTTTCGCTAACATGTTGAGCGAGGCGTCGGCAGGACACATCACTCTACGGATGGATCTGGAGCAGTTCGTATACCTGGATCGTGATTGTGAGACCTTTATACAGGCTATCACCCAGGTTATGGGGATCGCAGACTCTGTATCCCGCTTAGACCCCTGGGGTCTCGGCGAGCACACGGTCAGCGATAGCGGTAAGAAGCTGACCTCGGGCGAAGCGATTGTGCAGCGATTCAAAAGTAAGTCTCGTGGCGCGAGCGATCAGAGTGATAATAGTGTCTATGCGATCATGCAGGCGCACCTCGAAGCCGTCAAGGATATCCAGGAAACTTACCGCCGTATCTGCAAGCAAATTACTGACCACGACGCCGATCAAGCTGCCAAATATGCTCAGTTGGTAAAAACGCTGCCGCGGCAGCCTGCGGTCAGCGTGCCGCAGTACGTGTCACCCTGCTACGTCGGCTAATATGCACATGGTAACCAGGCATTAAGGGGGAGCGATGGTCGATCAGTACGAGCCGCCGTCGATCACAGATCCTGAGAACCCACAGAGCTGGGCGAATGGCGAGCTGAAGAATGCCTTCGATCCTCTGAAGACGACGAATACCAACCAGGCTTCGAACGACTATATGACGATGGTTAACGTATGGAACGAAGGTGTGGAAACCTTCCTCCGTTCCATACACCGCTCGATCTCCGAGGCCTGGGAAGGTACTTCGGCGGACGCGGCGAAGACGGCGATCAGTAACTACGCCAACCAGGCACAGCAGCTCACCGATCCGCTCAAGCAGTTGGCCGACGCGATGGGGGAGTGCGCTTCTTCGGTCAACACGACTCGCGGCTCGATTCCTGATGCGGTGATTGTCACTGGATCGGCATGGCTGAATCCGATTCACCGGCACACGCTGATACAGCGTAGGGGCGAGCACGAGCAGGAAGCCCGAGAGGTTTTCCAGAATCACTATGTGACGCGGCTCGGACAGATTGACAGCAAGGTTCCGGTATTGCCGTCGGTCAACGATCCCGCTCATCCGCTGGACATCTCGAAGCCGACTCCGGGGACCAGTCTGAGCGGGAACGACGGCGGTACCAACGGCGGCGGTGGCGGGACCAGTGGCGGTGGCGGCGGCGTCGACGGTGGTTCAGGGAGTGGTTCCGGGGCCGGGGGCGACAGTGGTAGTGGTGCGCAGGGGTCTGCGGATCAGTCGCAGTCGTCGAATTATGGTTCGTCGGGGAGTGGTTATTCGGGGGTCAATTCGGGGCTGTCTTCGAGTTCGGATGCGGTGAAGCCTTCTTCCTTCGATCCGACTGCTACGACGCCGAGTGACTTCGCTGGTGGTGGGCCTGGCGGTGGG
>NZ_JAGPOX010000280.1 GCF_019038435.1 Nocardia alni | reverse complement strand
CAGGAGTACGGTCCTATTTAACGCAACGCGCCCTCCCTCCCACCCGCGCCCGGCTGGGTCGGACTACATTATCGGGGGCGGAGCCGACCGGAGTTGCCGCAGGACACGCAGCAATTCGGTCGCAATTGCACTGTACCGCTTTCTTCGCGCACCGTCTCTTCACGCCGATCCGACGTTCGAGGAAGGGCTTCTCATCGTGGTCAGGAACCTGACACAGCTCGAACTGCTCATGGAGCTGGAACCCGTCGCCGCGCAGAATGTCGATCGGCATCTGTCGATGGCCAAGGACTGGCATCCGCACGACTATGTGCCCTGGGACAACGGCCGCAACTTCGCCGCGATGGGCGGACAGGACTGGGATCTGGAACAGTCCGGTTTGAGCGAGGTGGCACGCGCGGCGATGATCACGAATCTGCTCACCGAGGACAATCTGCCCTCGTATCACCGCGAGATCGCCGAGAATTTCTCCCAGGACGGCGCGTGGGGCACGTGGGTGGGCCGCTGGACCGCCGAGGAGAACAGGCACGGAATCGCCATCCGCGACTATCTGGTGGTGACCAGGGCGGTGGATCCGGTCGCCCTGGAGCGGGCCCGAATGATCCATATGACCCAGGGGTACAACCCGGTCAAGCTGATCCGCGACGGCGGCGGGGATATCGGGTTGGTGACCGATCGCGGATTCCTGCACTCGGTCGCATATGTCACATTTCAGGAATTGGCGACCCGTGTCTCCCATCGCAATACCGGCCGGGTGTGCAACGACCCGATCGCCGACCGCATGCTGCAGCGCATAGCCCTGGACGAGAACCTGCACATGATCTTCTACCGCAATCTGTGCGGCGCGGCGCTGGAGATGGCGCCCGACCAGACACTCGAGGCGATTTCCGAGATCATCCGGATTTTCCAGATGCCCGGCTGGGGAATGCCGGACTTCCGGCGCAACGGCGTGCTGATGGCCAAGCACGGCGTCTACGATCTGCGCCAGCACCTCGAGGAGGTGGTGATGCCGGTGCTGCGGAAGTGGAACGTGTTCGAGCGCAACGACTTCAGCTCTCGCGGGGATCGACTGCGCAATGAGCTCGGCGAATTCCTGGACAAGCTGCAAGCCGACTGCGTGCGATTCGAGGAACAGCGGGACCGTGCGCTGGCACGCGAGGCGCGCAAGCGAGAATTGGTGCACACCGAGGCGTGATGTCAGCCGATCATCGAACCACCCCGGGCCGAACTCTTCTCGGCGAGCGAGCAGGGTCTCTATATCGCCAGGCCGACCAGATGGCCGATCCCGTAGGTCACCGCCATGGCCAGGGCGCCGCCGAGCAGCACTCGCACGGTCGCCCGCAGCACCGGCGCCTGGCCCAGTTTCGCGCCGACCGCACCGGTGAACGCCAGCGCGAGCAGCACCGCGATCACCGTCACCGGTATCCGGATCGCGACCGGGGTGATGATCGCCAGCAGCGGCAGCAGCGCGCCGACGGTGAACGACAGCGCCGAAGAGAAGGCCGCGTGCCGCGGATTGGTCAGATCGGTGGGGTCGATGCCCAGTTCCGCCTCGGCATGCGCGGTGAAGGCGTCGTTCTCGGTGAGCTCCTCGGCCACCTGCCAGGCTGTCGCCGGCGACAGGCCCTTGCCCTCGTAGATCGCGGCCAGCTCGGCCAGTTCTTCCTCCGGCTGTTCGGCCAGCTCGCGACGCTCCACCTCGAGGACCGCGCGCTCGCTGTCGCGCTGGGTGCTCACCGACACGTACTCGCCGAGGGCCATCGAGACCGCACCCGCGGCCAGGCCCGCGATTCCCGCGGTGAGAATCGTGGTGCGCGTCGATGTGGCCGCCGCCACACCGACGACAATTCCCGCCACCGAGACAATTCCGTCATTGGCCCCCAGCACCCCGGCCCGCAACCAATTCAGACGCGCCGCCAGACCGGGGGCATGGGTCTCCGAATGGAGTTCCGGCTCCGGCGTAACACTCTCGAGTACTGCCTCATCACTCAGCACGAGTCCAACATTAACGACTCTTCGGGCACCTCACCAGCAATGGAAGGCTAGCCGAAATGAGGTAAACCATTGCAAACGAAGGGTTTACATACCTAACCTGCGAGCGCCTGCTATCCCCCGAGACCCGGTCCAGGATATATCTTCTCCCGATCGGCTGTCCCGAAACGCTCTCGGTGAACCCCGGGCAAAGTCACGACGGCACCAGTATGCCCAGCTCGTCATACCGCACAATGCGACCCCGGCGACCGGGGTCGCACCGGCGATCGTCAGTTATTGTGCACGGCGGTGAGCCACTGCTCACGGACCAGCGGAATTCCGCTGTGGCCCTGCTCATCCGGGCGCACGGCCAGAGTTTGGTTCACGCGCAGTACATTTCGCTCGAAGCCGATAGCCGAGACGGCCATGTATACCTCCCAGACCCGTACGCGCCCTTCAGATGTGCACCGAACACACTGTTCCCTGTGCTCGGCCAGATTGTGCAGCCAGGCGCGCAGCGTGCGGGCATAGTGCTCGCGCAGGAAGTGCACGTCCCGCACCTCGAATCCGGCCTCCTCGAGCGCCCCGGTCACCGTCGCGATCGGCAGCAGGTCGCCGTCGGGGAAGACGAAGGCGTCCCGGAAGTTTCGCCGCCCGCCGCGCGGGGCGCTCGGTTGCCCGGCGATCTGGTGGTTGAGCAGCCGCCCGCCCGGCCGAAGCATCCCGTACAGCGACCGCGCGTAATGCGAATACTCCTGGAGTCCGACGTGTTCGGCCATGCCGATACTGGAGATCGCATCGAAATCCCGATCCGGAAGCTCACGCCAGTCCTGTTCCCGGATCTCCACCCGCTCGGTCAGGCCGGCATCGGCCACCCGCCGGCGGGCCAGCTCGGCTTGTTCATTGGACAGCGTGATGCCCAGAACACGCACGCCGTACTCGCGCGCGGCGTGGATGGCGAACGACCCCCATCCGCACCCCACGTCGAGCACCCGCATCCCCTCGTGCAACCCGAGCTTGCGGCAGATCAGATCGAGTTTCGCCGCCTGCGCCCGCTCCAGCGTGTAATCGGGGTCCTCGGACCAATAGGCACAGGAATACACCATCGACGGCCCGAGCACATCCCGGTAGAAATCGTTTCCGACGTCATAGTGGCTGCTCACCGCCGCCTTGTCGCGCGAGCGCGAATGTATCCGGCCCGCCACCCGGAACTCCTCCGGCGGCGGGCTCGGACGACGCCCGATGGCTCCGACCTTCAGGGCCGTGACGATGACCTGCGCGCGCTCCCGCCACCGCAACCGGCGCCGCCGCCGGATTCCCAGCCCGAAATCCGCCACGGCGTCCAGCACATCGACGACGTCGCCCTCCACCTCGATCTCCCCCGCCAC
>NZ_JAGPOX010000027.1 GCF_019038435.1 Nocardia alni | reverse complement strand
GCGGCCGATCTGCCGGCAAATCCAGCTGATCCGGCAAACCCGCCAACTGCTCCCGCCAGTAAGCAACCTGCCTAGCCGACAACGACTCCGGATCATCCTCCGACCCCAGCACCTCACGCTGCCAGATGCTGTAATCCGCATACTGCACCGCCAACGGCGCCCAACCCGGAGCAACACCCGCCGCACGAGCCGCATACGCGGTCATCAAATCCCGCGTCAACGGCCCCATCGACGAACCATCACCGGAAATGTGGTGCACCACCACCGCCAGCACGAACTCGCGATCATCGGCGGATGTTCCTGTCGCACCGCTGATCTCGAACAATGCCACCCGCAACGGCACCTCGGCCGTCACATCGAATGCCGCCGAGAAGAACTCGGCCAACGAGGTCTCCAACGCGGCCGAATCGACCGTCCACACGGCCAGTTCGGGCACGGACTGCCCCGGCGGCAGAATGACCTGCGCCACGCCCTGCTCAGTCTCCGGGTACACGGTCCGTAGCACCTCATGGCGCGTCACCAGGTCGCCGACCGCCGCCCGCAGCGCCGCCACGTCCAGCCGGCCGCTCAACCGCACCGCCGCGGGCACGTTGTACGCCGCGGACTGCTGGTCGAACCGGTTCAGGAACCACATGCGCTGCTGAGCCAGCGACAACGGCACAACCTCCGGCCGCCGCACCGCCGTCAACGCCGCACGACCACCCTCACCGGCATGCCGCTCCACCCGAGCGGCCATGCTCTCCACCGTCGATGCCTCGAACACCACCCGCACCGGCACCCGCGCATCCAACGCGGCCCCCACCCGAGCCACCACCTGGGTGGCCAACAACGAGTTGCCGCCCAAAGCGAAGAAGTCATCATCGACACCGACGCGCTCGACACCCAGCACATCAGCGAATACGCCTGCCACGACCTGCTCGATCGGAGTCGACGGCGCACGGAACACCGCACCTTCGAACTCCGGCTCCGGCAACGCCTTACGGTCCAGCTTGCCGTTCACGTTCAACGGCAGCGCATCCAGCACCACGAACGCCGCGGGCACCATGTACGAGGGAAGCGTCGACGCCAATTCCGACTTCACAGACGCCACATCAACCGTAGCGGCCGACACCAGGTATGCGACCAGCCGATCACCAACCCGCGGATCCGACTTCGCCAACACCGCAACCTGCGCGATCCCCGGCAACGCCAACAGCGCCGCCTCGATCTCACCCAGCTCGATCCGGAAACCACGAATCTTCACCTGGAAGTCCGTACGACCCCGATAATCCAGCTCACCGTCCGAGTTCCACGCCACCAGATCACCCGTGCGGTACATGCGCTGGCCTGCGCCGAAGGGGTTGGCCACGAACCGATCCGCAGACAGATCCGCACGACCGAAATACCCACGCGCCAACTGCGCACCAGCAAGATACAACTCACCCGGAACACCAACCGGAACCGGACGCAACCGCGAATCCAGCACATAGACACGGCTGTTCCACTCCGGCGCACCGATCGACACTGCGGCCTGATCGGCATCGGTCACCTGGTGGCTGGTAATGGACACCGCCGTCTCGGTGGGCCCATACAGATTGAACAGCACACCCGCGTTGCCCCGGCGGAACCGCTGCGCCACCGAACCCGGCAACGCCTCACCGATCGCCAACACCCGCAGCAGTGAATTCGGCAGTGCCCCTTCCGATACCGTCAGCAACCCATCGAGCATCGACGGCACGACGTGCAGCGTGGTCACCGACTCACGCGCCATCAACTCGTTCAGATACCCCGGATCCTGATGACCGTCAGGCGCGGCGATCACCAGCCGGCCACCACACACCGCCGCAGTCCAGAACTCCCACACCGACAAATCGAACGTCGCCGCGGTCTTCAACAACACCGCATCATCAGCACCCAAGCCGAATTCAGCAGTCTCCCAAAGCAACTGATTCACGATCGCCGCATGCGGAACGGCCACGCCCTTCGGACGACCCGTCGAACCCGACGTGAAAATCACATACGCCGTATTCTCCGGCCGCAACCGGACGACCGACTCGCGGGCACCGATCGGCGCGTTGTCGATACTCGACAGATCCACCTCATCGATGCGGACCACCTGCACAGCGGCCGTATCGAACTCCGCCTCCGCGTTGGTCAGCACACAGATCGGCGCAGCCGTTTCCAGAATGTAATCGGTCCGCTCAGCAGCCTGATCCGGATCCACCGGCACATACGCACCACCCGCAGTGGCGACCGCATACATCGCCACCACCAGATCCACCGAACGACGCAACGCCAACGCCACCCGCGACTCCGGACCCACACCCAACGAAATCAAGTGCCGCGCCAGGCGATTCACGCGATCATCGAGCTCCGCATAGGTGACCCGCGCACCATCCGCGGCAACCAAGGCCACAGCACCGGGCGTCTCCGAGACGGTGCGACCGAGCAGAGACGCCAACGTCGCCGACCGATCGATCTCGTGCCCGGTCGCGTTGCGGCGCGATACCAGTTCCTCGACCTCACCCGTGACCAGATAGTCGATATCACCCACCGGTGCGGCGGGCGCGGCGATGATCTCGCCGAGCAGGCGCACGAACCGATCCACGAAGCCCTGCACCGTATCCCGATCGAACAGATCGGTCGCGTAGGTGAAGAAACCGTTCAGGCCGGCCGGAGTTCCGTCCTGGTCATAATCATCGGACACGATCAAATGCAGATCGAACTGCGAAGTCACCGTATCGATATCCAGCCCGGACACGATCAGCCCCGGCAACTCCAGACTCGCCTGCGCCAAATTCTGGAACGACAAACCCACCTGGAACAACGGATGCCGCGCCGTCGACCGAACCGGATTCAACACCTCCACAAGACGCTCGAACGGCACATCCGCATTCGCGAACGCCGCGACATCCAGCTCACGCTGACGCGCCAGCAGATCCCCGAACGACACACCACCGTCGACCTGCGTCCGGAACACCAACGTGTTCACGAACATACCGATCAAATCATCCAGCACCGCTTCGCCACGACCCGCCATCGGCGAACCGATCGCGATATCGTCCGTACCCGACAACCGAGCCAGCAACACCGCCAGCGCGGTATGCACGACCATAAACAACGTCGCGCCCTGCGAGCGCCCCAACTCCACCAACGCGGCATGAGTCGCCGCATCGAGACACACGTCGACCCGGCCACCGGCAAACGACTGCACCACCGGACGCGGCCGATCCGACGGCAACTCCAACTGATCCGGCAGACCCGCCAAGGCATCACGCCAATAGCCGATCTGCTTGCTCATCAGCGAACCGGGATCATCCTCCGACCCCAGCAACGCTCGCTGCCAGATGCTGTAATCCGCGTACTGCACCGCCAACGGCGCCCAGACCGGCACCCGTCCCGCGGCCCGGGCCGCGTACGACGTCATCAGATCCCGCGTCAGCGGACCCATCGACCAGCCATCCGCGGCAATATGATTCGCCACGAACATCAGCACGTATTCGGCGCTGTCCTCCTGATCCAAGCCGGTCTCGACCCGCAACAGCCTGACCCGCACCGGCACCTCGGCGCTTACGTCGAAGCCGGCGCCGACCAGCGCGGCAATGGTGTCCGGCAACGTATCCGGCCGCACCACCACCGGAGTCAGGTCCGTAATCGCCTGCGCGGCAGGCATGATCATCTGATACGCGACGCCGTCATGCTCCGGATACACCGTCCGCAGCACCTCGTGCCGCGCCACCACGTCGGCGAGCGCCTCGCCCAACGCGGCGACATCCAACGCACCGGAAAGACGCACGCCCACCGGCACGTTATATGCCGCCGACTCCGCGTCGAACCGGTTCAGGAACCACATCCGCTGCTGAGCCAGCGACAACGGCACCCGCTCCGGCCGCTTCAGACTGCCCAGCTCGACCCGATCACCATGAGTATTCGATTCCACGGCCGCCGCGAGCGCGGCCACCGTCGACGCGTCGAACAGCGTCCGCACCCCGACCGAGGCGCCCAGCGCGGCACTCAGACGCGCCGCGACCTGTGTGGCGAGCAACGAGTTACCGCCGAGAGCGAAGAAATCGTCGTCCGCACCGACCCGCTCCACACCCAGCAACTCCGCGAAGATATCCGCGACCAGCTGCTCGATCAACGTCACCGGAGCACGGAATTCGCGCGCGGCCAGCTCGGGCGCCGGCAACGCCCGGCGATCGAGTTTACCGACCGGAGTCAGCGGAATCTGGTCCAGCACCATGATCGAGGTGGGGACCATATACGACGGAAGACGTTCCGCGACATGGGCCGACAGCGCAGCGACATCGACCGCACGACCCGGCGCCGCGCGCACGTACGACACCAGCACGGTCGCGCCCGTCTCCATCGTGTGGCCGAGAGTGACCGCGAAGTCGACGTCGCCGTGTGCGGCCAGCGTGGCATCGATCTCGCCGAGTTCGATGCGGAAACCGCGGATCTTCACCTGGAAGTCGTTGCGGCCGACATATTCGATGACCTTCGCCGCGTCATGCCCGTCGGTGCGCCGCCAGCGCACCACGTCGCCGGTGCGATACAGGCGCTCACCGGGGACACCGTAGGGATCCGCGACGAACCGCGCCGCGGTCAGCTCGGTACGCGCGAGATAACCCCGGGCCAGCTGGATTCCGCCGACGTACAGCTCACCGGCGACGCCCTCGGGCACCGGATGCAGCCGACTGTCGAGAACCAGCGCCCGCATACCGCGGACCGGGCCGCCGATGGTGACCTGATCACCCTGGCGCAGCCGGTCGCTGATATTGGTGGCCACGGTCGCCTCGGTGGGACCGTAGGCGTTGTGGAAGCGCCGCACCGTACCCGAATTGACAGGTGCGACAGACCATTTGGTAACCAGGTCGGCCGAGAGCGCCTCACCGCCGGCGATGATGACCGCCATGCCCGCCAGCGCGATCGGATCCAGCGAGGCCAGCACCGACGGTGTGATCAGGCCGACCGTGACCCGCTCGCGGGCGATCAGCTCGCCGAGTTCGTCACCGCCGTAGGTTCCCGGCGGGACCACCACCAGCGCACCCGCAGATCCCAGAGCCAGCAGCAATTCTAGCACCGAGGCGTCGAAGGACGGGGAGGCGAAGGCCAGCGCGCGTGAATTCCGGTCCAGGCCATAGTGTTCCATCTGAAGCGTGGCAAAGTTCGCCAAGCCCGCATGGGTGACCATCACGCCCTTGGGCCGGCCGGTCGAACCCGAGGTATAGATGACATACGCGGTATTGCGCGGGTGCAGCACGCCGAGCCGGTCGGCATCGGTGATGGGCGCGGCGGAGCCGGCCGCCACCTCCGCCGCCAGCTCGGGATCGTCGAGCGAGAGCCAGCTGCCGTCCACGATCGGCGGCAGCGCGGCGGCCTCGGCGAGCAGCGTAATACCCAGCTTCGCGCCGGAATCGGAGATCATGTGCGCGATCCGATCCGGGGGATACGTCGGATCCACCGGCAGATAGGCCGCTCCCGTGCGAGTCACCGCCCAGATCGCCAGCACCGATTCGATCGACCGCGGAACGGCGACCGCCACCAGCATTTCGGGTCCGGCCCCGCGCGCGATGAGAGTGCGGGCCAGTCGAGTGGCGGCCTCGTCGAGTTCGGCGTAGGTCAGGGCTCGGTCCCGGAACACGACCGCTTGCCCGTCGGGATTGGCGGCCACCGCCGCGGCGATGATGTCGGGCAGCGTCGACGGCGCCACCGCGAGATCGCCGGTGCGGGTGAGTAGTTCGGTGCGCTCGGCGTCGGCCAGGATCCCCAGATCGCCGACCGGCAGCTCCGGCCGCTCCACGATCGCGTCCAACAGCCGCATGAAGCGCTCGGCGAAGACCGCGATCGTGGCCTCGTCGAAAAGATCACGGGCGAAGGAGAATTCACCCAGCATGCCGGCAGTCTCGCTGTCCGCCTCGCGCAGGGTCAGCGACAGATCGAATTTCGCGATCCCCGGGTCGAAATCGACAGGGGTGGCCCGCAAACCGGGCAGTTCGAAGTTGCGGTCGGGCAGGTTCTCGTACGACAGCGCCACCTGGAACAGCGGATTACGCGCCTGCGACCGAGCCGGGTTGAGCACCTCGACCAGCCGCTCGAAGGGCACATCGGCGTGCGCGAGCGCCTGCAGGTCGGTATTGCGGGTCTGTCCGAGCAACTCGACGAAGCTCGCGGAATCCCGTACGGGGGTACGCAACACGAGCGTGTTGACGAACATGCCGATCAGATCGTCCAGCGCCGCCTCGCCACGACCGGCGACCGGCGTGCCGATGGCGATATCGTCCATCCCCGACAACCGCGCCAGCAGCACGGCCAGGGCCCCGTGCATCACCATGAACAGCGACGCGTTGTGCCTGCGGCCCAACTCCACGAGCCTGGACTGGATATCGGGCGAGATCACGAACGTATGCGTGCCGCCCCGATACGTGGCCACCGCCGGGCGCGGGCGGTCCGAGGGCAGCACGAGCTCATCGGGCAGATCGGCCAATTCGTTGGTCCAGTACCCGATCTGAGTGGAGATCAGCGAATTCCGATCGTCCTCGGAACCCAGCACCTCGTGCTGCCACAGCGCGTAGTCGGCGTACTGCACGGACAGGCGAGCCCAGGCCGGCGGCTCCCAGTTGGTGCGCGCGGCATAGGCGACCATGACGTCGCGGGCCAGCGGACCCATCGACCAGCCGTCGGCGGAGATGTGGTGCACCACCATGCCGAGCACGTACTCGGTCTCACTGATCTCGAAAAGCCGTGCGTGCAAAGGCACTTCGTTGGTGACATCGAAGGACACCGAGGCCAGCTCGACAAGATGTTCGACGATATCGGCCTCGGCGACCGGGACCGGGGTCAGGTCCGGCACGATCCGGGCCGCGTCGAGCACGACCTGTATCGGGGCGCTGCCGGTCTCGGGGAAGACCGTGCGCAGCGATTCGTGACGATCGATCACGTCGATGATCGCGACCTGCAGCGCCGCCACGTCCAGGTCACCGAACAGCCGAATGGCCACCGAGATGTTGTCGACCACCGAGTCGGTGTCGAAGCGGTTGAGGAACCACATCCGCTGCTGAGCCAGCGACAGCGGCACCCGCTCCGGCCGCACGCGCGCGACCAGCGCCTCGCGGCCGCCATCTCCGACATGTGATTCCATGCGGGCCGCGAGCGCGGCCGCGGTGCTGGCGTCGAACAGCATGCGCACCGGCACCCGGATGTCGAGCGCGTTACCCAGGCGCGAGACCACCTGCGTGGCGACCAGCGAATTACCGCCCAGATCGAAGAAGTTGTCATCGATGCCGACCCGGTCCAGGCCCAGCACATCGGCGAAGACTCCGGCGACGATCTCCTCGGTCTGCGTGCGCGGAGCCCGGTAACCCGCGACACCGGCGGTGAACACCACCTCCGGCAGCGCCTTACGGTCCAGCTTGCCGGAGGTATTGAGCGGCAGCGCGTCGAGCACCATGATCGAGGCCGGCACCATATACGCGGGCAACTGCTCGGACAGGAACCTGGTCAGCTCCACCGGATCGACCGACATCCCCGGCACCGCAACGACATACGCCACCAGTTGCTGACCCGTCATGGTGTCGGCGACCAGCACCACGGCCTGGCTCACGGCAGCATGCGCGAGCAGATCGGTCTCGATCTCACCGAGCTCGATCCGCTGCCCACGGAACTTCACCTGGAAATCGGTCCGGCCGATGTACTCCAGCGCACCGGTGGAATTCCAGCGCACCAGGTCACCGGTGCGATACATGCGAGCGCCGGGCGCGCCGTACGGGTTGGCGACGAACCGGTCCGAGGTCAGATCGGCGCGGCCGCGGTACTCCCGCGCCAACTGCCGGCCACCCAGGTACAACTCACCGGGCGCACCGATCGCCACCGGGCGCAACCGCGAATCCAGCACGTACGCTTCGACATTCCATTCGGGCACGCCGATCGGAACAGTCTTCGTGTCCGCCTCGGTGACGGTCCTGTGGGTGACCGATACCGCGGCCTCGGTGGGGCCGTAGAGGTTGTGCAGGCCGGCGGCCGAGATCGTCCGGAAGCCCGCCGCCGTCTCCGGCGGCAACGCCTCACCGATAACGAAAACCGCACGCAGCGAGACACATTGGTCCCACGTCACCTGCGAAGCGAACACCGTCAGCATCGACGGCACGAAATCGGTGACCGTCACCCCGTGCCGCTCGATCATCTCGGCGACGTAGCCCGGATCGCGGTGTCCGTCCGGGGTCGCCAGGACCATTTTCGCGCCGACCATCAACGGCAGGAAGTAGCCCCACAGCGACACATCGAAGGTGGTCGCGGTCTTCTGCAAATAGACATCGGACGCGTCGAACCCGTACTGCCGCACCATCCACAGCTGCTGGTTGACGATCGCCCCATGAGTGACGACGACACCCTTGGGCCGACCGGTGGAACCGGAGGTGAAGATGACATATGCCGTATGCGAATCACGCAGCGGCGCCAAGCGATCGGCATCGGTCAGCGGGGCATCGGAATATCCGGACAGGTCGAGCCGGTCGATCTCGTGCACCGAAACGCCGGGGCCGGCCTCGAATTCGTCCTCGACGGTGCTCAGCACGCACACCGGACGCGCGCTGTCGAGCACATACTGGGTGCGCTCCACCGGGTGATCGGGATCCAGCGGCACATACGCGCCACCGGCGAGCGTCACCGCGTACATGCCGGCGACCAAATCCAGTGAGCGGCGCATACCAAGCGCGACAAGCGATTCCGGGCCGACCCCGAGTGAGATGAGGTAGCGGGCCAGGCGGTGCACCCGGGCGGCGAACTCGCCGTAGGACAGAGTCGTCCCCTCGAAGCTCACCGCGGGGGCGTCCGGGGTCCGAACGACCTGCTCGGCGAACAGCGAGGCCAGCGTCGTGGCCTCGGGCATCGGGACGGCGGTGGCATTCCAGGTATCCAGGACCAATACCCGCTCGGCCTCGGCGAGCACGTCGATATCGCCGACCGGCTTAGCCGGATCGGCGACCACCGCGTGCAATATCCGCAGGTAACGGTCGCCGAACTCGGCGACGGTCGCCGCATCGAACAGGTCGGTGGCATAGGAGACCACCGCGCGGACCCCCGCCGGGGCGCCCTCGGCGCTGCGCTCCTCGGTCAGCGTCCACTGCAGATCGAATTTGGCGATGTCGACGTCGAGTTCCTCGGCGGTCACCGACAACCCGTCCATCTCCAAGGTCGCGTACGAGAGCTCCTGGAAGGACAGCAGCACCTGGAACAGCGGATGCCGCGCCTGCGAACGGGCCGGGTTCAGCACCTCCACCAGTCGCTCGAACGGAATGTTCGCGTGCGCGAAGGCGGACAGATCGCTTTCCTTCGTGCGGGAAAGCAGTTCGATGAACGTCTCACCGGCGTCGATCTGCGAGCGCAGCACGAGCGTGTTGACGAACATGCCGATCAGGTCGTCCAGCGCCTGCTCACCACGCCCCGCGACCGGGGTTCCGATCGCGATGTCGTCGGTGGCCGAGAGCCTGGCCAGCAGCAGCGCGAGCGCACCGTGCAGCACCATGAACAGGGAAACACCCTGCGCCCGAGCCAATCTGGACAGCAGGATATGCAGGTCCGGATCGATGTCGAAGGTGATGCGGCTGCCGCGGAAGCTCTGCACCGGCGGACGCGGGCGATCCGCCAGCAGATTCAGCTGATCGGGCAGCCCCTCCAGAGCGCCCTTCCAATAGGCGATTTCGCGGCCGGTTATGGAATCCGGATCGTCGTCGGAGCCGAGCACCTCGCGCTGCCACAGGCTGAAGTCGGTGTACTGCACCGGCAGCGGCGACCAGCTCGGCGCCTCCCCCTTCGCACGAGCCAGATAGGCGGCGGTCACGTCGCGGGCCAGCGGCCCGAACGAGAAGCCGTCGGCGGCGATGTGATGCAGCACGAAGGCGAGCGCATAGTCGGCGCCGTGGCCGTTGCCGCCCGCCACCCGGTAGACCCGCACTCGAATCGGTAGCTCGCGCGTGACGTCGAAACCGGTCGAGGCGAATTCGATCAGCGTCGCTGCCAATTGGGATTCCGCGAGCGGCAGCGCCACGATGCCGAGGTCGATCTCCTCTACCGGCAGCACCTGCTGATAGCCACCGCCGGCCTCGGATTCGGGGAACAGCGTGCGCAGCGACTGCTGGCGCGTCATTACATCCAGCAGCGCCTCGGTCAGCGCCGCGATATCGACGGCGCCACGCAACCGCACGACGAACGGCAGGTTGTAGGTCGGCGCGGCCGGGTCGAACTGGTTGATGAACCACATCCGCTGTTGCGCGAGCGACAGCGGAACCGGCAGGCTGTCCGCCCCGGCGCCGAGTGCGACCAGTGGCGGCTTGGAAGTCTGTGCCGGCGTGGCGGATTCGGCCCGCGTGGTAATACCGGCCACGGTCGGGGTCTCGAACAGCGCCCGTACGCCCAGCGTGACCCCGAAGGCCGCGGAGATACGCGAGACCACCTGGGTGGCGACCAGCGAGTTGCCGCCCAGGTCGAAGAAGTTGTCGTCGATGCCGACCCGGTCCTGGCTCAGCACGTCGGCGAAGATCCCGGCGACGATCTCCTCGGCGTGCGTGCGCGGGGCCCGATATCCGGCGGCGTCGGCGATGAATACCGGCTCGGGCAGGGCCTTGCGGTCCAGTTTGCCGGAAGTGTTGAGCGGCAACGCGTCCAGCACCATGACCGACGCGGGCACCATATAGGCCGGCAACTGCTCCGCGACGAACCTGGTCAGGTCGGCCGGATCGACGGACATACCCAGGGCGGCAACGACATACGCCACCAACTGCTGCCCGGTCGCGGTGTCGGCGACCAGCACCACCGCCTGGTTGACGGCCGGATGCGCGAGCAGATCCGTCTCGATCTCGCCCAGCTCGATGCGCTGACCGCGGAACTTCACCTGGAAATCGGTGCGGCCGACATACTCCAGCGCACCGGAGGCATTCCAGCGCACCAGGTCTCCGGTGCGGTACATGCGCTCGCCCGGGAGGCCGTACGGACCGGCGACGAACCGGTCCGAGGTCAGATCGGCCCGGCCGCGGTAGCCCCGCGCCAGCTGCCGCCCGCCCAGATACAGCTCGCCCGCCGCACCCACCGCGGCCGGACGCAACCGCGAATCCAGCACGTACACTTCGACATTCCACTCGGGAGCGCCGATCGGCACGATGCCGGTATCGGCCGCGGTGGCCTGCCAGGCGGTGACCGAGACCGCGGCCTCGGTGGGGCCGTAGAGGTTGTGCAGACCCGCGTCGCTGATCGCGCGGAAGGCCGCGGCGGTCTCCGGGGGCAGGGCCTCACCGATCACGAAAACCGCTCGCAACGAGGCACATTGGTCACGGGTGGCCTGGCCGGTGAAGACCGTCAGCATCGACGGCACGAAATCGGTGACCGTCACGCCGTGCCGCGCGATGGCCTGCGCCACGTACACCGGATCGCGGTGCCCGTCCGGGGTGGCGATGACCAGCTTCGCGCCGACCATCAACGGCAGGAAGTAGCCCCACAGCGACACGTCGAAGGTGGTCGCTGTCTTCTGCAGGTACACATCGTCGGCCGTGAGGCCGTACTGATCCAGCATCCACAGCTGCTGATTCACGATCGCCCGGTGCGTGACGGCCACGCCCTTGGGGCGGCCGGTCGAGCCAGAGGTGTAGATCACGTAGGCGGTATTCGAATCAAGCAGCGGCGCAAGACGATCCGCGTCGGTGATCGACTCCTTCGAATATCCCGACATGTTCAGTGTGTCGATCCGCACCTCGCGCACGCCGCCCGGCAGCGCCAGCTCGTCGTCCGAGGCCGTCAGCACGCAGACCGGTGCGGCGGACTCCAGGATGTAAGCCGTGCGCTCGGCCGGATGATCCGGGTCGATCGGCACGTAGGCGCCACCGGCGGCCAGCACCGCGTGCATGCCGACCACCAGATCGAGCGAACGCCGCATGCCAAGGGCCACAAGAGATTCCGGGCCGACCCCGGTGAAGATCAGATACCGGGCCAAGCGGTTGACCCGCGCGGCGAATTCACCGTAGGTGAGGGTCCGGCCCTCGAAGTCCAGGGCGACGTTGTCCGGGGTGCGCCGCATCTGCGCGTCCAGCAGCGCGGTCAGCGTCGTCTCGGGCACCTCGTGCCCGGACTCGTTCCATTCGACCAGTGTCCGGTCGAGTTCGCCGTCGGTGGTGATCGGCAGCGCCCACAGGGCCTGGTCGGCGTCCGCGGCCAGGAACCGGTCGAAGAATTCCAGGAAACGCGAATGGTGTTCTCGCGTCAGGTCTTCGGAATACAGATTCGGGTTGGTCTCGAAGTCGATGCGCGAGCGCGTACCGCCCTCGGTCAGGTAGAAGTTGACGCCCAGATCCTCGATGCTGCCGGTGGACAGCACATGCATCTGGCCGACCATGTCGCCGAGCGCGATCTGGTCGTGGAACAGCATGATGTTGACCCACGGGCCGAAGAACTCCCGAGTGACCACACCGCCGTCGGCGCTGTCGCGCCGGATGTCCTCGTGCCGGTACCTCTGGTGCCGTAGCGCCCCGGATACCTCCACAGTCACGGACTTCAGCAGGTCGGCGACGGTGGTGCCGTAGCCAACGTGCAGTCGCAGCGGCACGATGTTGGAGGTCACACCGCCCGAGCGCCGCATCACGGCGGTGGTGCGCGCGGTGACCGGCAGGCTCAGGATCACATCCTCGGTGCTGGTCCACTGGGCGAGATAGGCGGCGAAGGCCGCGATCAGCAGTGCGGCCGGCGTCGAATCGTGCCGGGCCACAGACGCTTCCAGCAGCGCGCCGCGGTCGTCGGAGAGCACCTCGCTGGCGAGGCCGTTCAGCGGGGCGGGCGGGGCGGCGCCGCCGACCAGGCTCGTCCCGCCCTCCAGCCCGGCCACGCGCTGCGCCCAGTGCTCCCTATCGGACTGGAAGCGAGTGCTCTCCCGGTACTCGAACTCGGATTCGACCAGGCTGCGCAGGTCGGAGACCTTCAGCGGGGCGGGCTCGGTGCCGTTCACGGCCGCGGTGTAGTGCTCGGCCAGGCGGCCGACGTAGTTCATCGCGCTGAAGCCGTCCAGTGCGATGTGGTGGGCGCGCAGGTAGAAGTACCAGTGATCGTCGCGCAGCTGCAGGACCGCGAGCCGGACCAGCCGGTCGGTCACCATGTTCAGCGGGCGGCTGTACTCCGCGCGCATCCACTCGAGGGCCGCGGTCTCCGGGTCGTCCTCGGCGCGCAGGTCGACATAGAAGATGTCATCGCGGTCCGGAATCGTGGGGTCGATGTACTGGCGGGGCTCACCGTCGCGCTCGACGATGCACAGGAAGCCGGAACCGAACTCCTCCGAGGCATCGATGCTGGCCTGCCGCAGCAGGGGGCGATCCAGGCGCCCGTGCAGGTCGACGTACTGGGCGATGGTGACCGGCACCTGGGGATCCAGATGCTGGGCATACCAGATACCCAACTGCGCAGGCGACAGCGGGAAGAGCTCATCCCCGACTACCGGCGTGGCCGCGATCTCGCTGCCAGCTTCGCCGTTTCCGCCGAAATCCAGCCGGTCCAACCCACAACCTCACTTCCGGAACACCGCGTGGCGCTCCCCATGGCACACCAACGTGAACGCGTACCTATCCGGTGCGGCGTTCAGCGGTCGGGATGCCTTCGAATCTCAATCAGACATATGTGTTCAAAGGAGTAATCCGTCGCTCAGGCCGATCTTGTTACATGGAACCGACCAGGCCCGGCGGCCATGGCACGGCCTTCTGCTGAACTTCGCTGCTGAACACCGAACCAATCTACCGTCCACACACCGCATCCGGCGAAAAAGGTTCATAGCAACGATGCATCGACACAGCTGGCTGCCTCAACCCGCCGGAGACAGTAGTGCCTGGTGTCGCCGCGCGCGAACCGGGTGGCGTGCACCACTGTTTCCGGCGTCATCTCCTCGCCCGCGGCGTCGTCGCCGACCGGGCGATGTGATTCATCTCGCCGCTGTACGCGGCCGGGCGGGATCGTACAAATGGGACTGCGCACACCCCGGCAGGACGGCCAGCGCCCGCCCCACGAGCACGACCGCGGCCTGCCGCAGCCCCGCTTCCTCGACGCGGTCCGCGATGTCGGCGAGCGTGCCTCGCAGCACCAGCTCCCCGGGCTGGCTGGCGCGATAGACCACCGCGACCGGGCAGTCCGATCCGTATGTCGCGGTCAACTCCCCGGCGATCGCCCGAATACGGGTGATCGCCAGATGCAGCACCAATGTCGCCCGGGTTCGCGCGAAGTTCGCCAGTTCCTCGGACTCCGGCATGGCGGTGGATCGGGCCTGCGTGCGGGTGAGCACCACCGACTGCACCAGCTCCGGCACGGTCAGCTCCGTCCCGAGCACCGCCGCGGCCGCCGCGTACGCGGGCACCCCCGGCGTGACATCCCATTCGACCCCCGCCGCGTCCAACCGCCGCGCCTGCTCGGTCAGCGCCGAGTATATGGACGGGTCCCCTGAGCACAACCGGGCCACATCCTTCCCCTCGGCGTGAGCCCGCACACAGTGCCCGATGATCTGATCCAGATCCAGACCCTGTGTGTCGATCATCTCCGCATCCGGCGCACAGTGCGCCAGCACCTCCGGATCCAGATACGTCCCCGCGTACAGGCACACCGGAGACTCCCGGATCAGCCGCACCGCACGCACGGTCAGCAGATCCGCGGCCCCGGGTCCCGCCCCGATGAAGTGCACGGTCATGCGGGCGAGTGTAGGCACCGCCCGGACGGCCACCCCGGACGACCTCGGTCATCCGGGGCCGCCGCACCGAGTTCCTTACTTCTCACCGCCGATCCGCGCCCTGCCCCGGCCGGTCTTCCGGGTCCGGGGCGGGGAGGAAGCCCGAGTCGATGAAGTGGCCGATGTAGGCGTCCAGTGCCGCCGCGTCGACGGCAGGACACTGGATGTGCCGCGCGGCGAGTTCGGTGCGGGTGCGGGTGTCGTCGATCGGGAAGGCCACGCCTCCGTAGTTGCCGCTGACCAGCGCGGCGCGTACCAGGGAGTCGTCGCCCGCGGCATCCCGCGCCGCGGCCTGTTCGGCGAGTCTGGTCGCGATCTGCTCGACCGGGGCGATCGTGATCGGGATCCCGTGACGGCGCACGGCCTCGAAGATGTCCCGGACCACCACCGGCTGCTGGTTCACCAGGTGATAGGCGCTACCGGTCGCCGGTGATTCGGACAGTGCCACGATGGCCGCGCACACGTAGTTCACCGGCGCCATCGGCATCGCGGCATCGCCGGTATCGGGGGCCAGTCCCAGGATCGCGGCCGCCCGGATCATGTTCCAGAACGAGTCGTCGACACTGTTGACCCCCGAGCGCGGATCCCCGCACACCAGTCCCGGACGGTAGATACTCACCGGAACCCCGCGCTCACCGGCCTGGCGGACCAGTTGCTCGGCGACCCACTTGCTGGCCACATACCCGTTCGCGGACACCTCACCGGCGCTCACGTGTGCGTCCTCACGGCCGACGAACCGCAGCCCGGGGTTCGCCGGGATCACGGTGTTGGCGGTGGACACGAAATGCACGGGTTTGATCCGGCCGGTGGTCGCCAGGCGCACAACCTCCCGGGTGCCCTCCACATTCGCCGAACGCAGCCGCGCGTACGGCTCGATGTGATTGACCCGGGCTCCGACGTGATAGACCGCATCGATGCGCTCGGTCAGCAGGTCGTATGCGGATCTGTCCAGCCCGAAACCAGGCGCGGCCAGATCGCCCGCGACGGCCACGATCCGGTCCTGATCGGCGTCGTCCCAGATCTTGTACAGCTGCATGACGTCACGAATTCGCTTGTACGCCTGCTCATCATCACCGCCGCGCACCAGACACCACACCCGCACCGCAGTGGTGGAGAGCAGTTCCCGCAGCAGGTGCACCCCGACGAATCCGGTCGCACCGGTCAGCAGGACATCCTGCGCGGGCGTGACGCGCGCCGGTTCGGCTCCCGTGCCGTCGATCTCCGGCCCGAGGACGGCATCGGCCGCGATCGTCTCGGTGGCATCGGCCACGGCAGGAGCCGCCGCGTTGTCCGGATCGTCGATGCGGGCGGCCAGACCACGCACCGTGGGCGCGGTGAACAATGCCGCCATCGGCACGTCGCCGCCGATGCGGGCGGCCAGCGCACGCTGCACCGTGAACGCCAGCAGCGAGGTTCCGCCCAGGTCGAAGAAGTCATCCTCGGCGCCGACCCGTTCGACCGCGAGGACCTCGGCGAAGGCCTCAGCCACCGCCCGCTCGGTCACCGTCGCCGGCGCGACATACTCACGGACCCGGAACACCGGCCGCGGCAGTGCGCCGCGATCGAGCTTGCCGCTGGAGTTCATCGGGAAGGATTCCAGCTCGATGATGACAGCAGGCACCATATAGGGCGGCAGCACCTGCGCGAGCGACTCGCGCAGCACATCCACACCGGCCGCCGTTGCCTCGGGATCGGCGGCCGGTACCACGTAGGCGGCCAGCTGATCCCCGGTCTCCGAGGCCGAGACCACGACCACCGCCTGAGCCACGGACGGCTCGGCCAGCAGGGCGGCCTCGATCTCACCCAACTCGATCCGATGCCCACGGATCTTGGTCTGGAAGTCGGTGCGGCCCAAGTACTCCAGGACGCCGTCGGCACGACGACGCACCAGATCGCCGGTGCGGTACATCCGGGCTCCCGGCGGACCGTAGGGGTCCGCGACGAACCGGTCCGCGGTCAGATCCGCGCGCCGCAGGTAACCGCGCGCCAATTGGGTTCCCGCCAAATACAATTCGCCGACCACCCCGGCGGGCGTCAACCGCAGCCGGGAGTCCAGGACATAGGTGCGGGTATTCCACAGCGCCGCACCGATCGGCACCGTCGACCGATCGGCGGGCGAGGCGGGCCGATACGTCACCGACACCGCGGCCTCGGTGGGTCCGTACAGATTGTGCAGCCCGGCCTCGCACAGTGCGGCGAAGTCGGTGACGGTCCCCGGCGGCAACGCCTCACCGATGACGAAGACCTCCCGCAGGGACGCCAGCTGCTCCCGCCGGGCCGCGGCCAGGAACACCTGGAGGACCGAGGGAACGAAATCGGTGAGCGTGACCCGGTGTTCGTCGATCAGACCCGCGATATATCCGGGATCGCGCTGGCCGTCCGGCGCGGCCAGGATCACCCGCGCGCCCACCGACAGGGGTACGAAGAAACCCCACAGCGATACGTCGAACGTGGTCGCGGTCTTCTGCAGGTAGACATCAGCGGGCCCGAACGAATACTCCGCGGCCATCCATTGGATCTGGTTGGCGATCGCGCGGTGGGACACCGCGACGCCCTTGGGCCTGCCGGTCGACCCGGAGGTGAACAGCACATACGCCGGATGTTCCGGGCGCAGCGGCCCGCGCAGTTCGCCGGGGGCGACCGGATCGGCCGGATAGTGCGCGAGGTCGAGATCCGCGATGTCCACGACCCGCTGCTCCGAAGCCGAGATCGGGCCGTCGGGGGTCGTCAGCACGCATACCGGCTCGGCCGTGCGCAGCACGTAGGCGATCCGGTCGGCCGGGTGACTCAGATCCAGCGGCAGGTAGGCGCCGCCCGCGGCGATCACCGCGTACATCGCGACCACCAGCTCCACCGATCGCGGCATCGCCAGTGCGACAACGGATTCGGGCCCGATGCCCGCGTCGATCAGATATCGGGCCAGCCGGTTGACGCGCTCGTCGAATTCGCGATACGTCCACACCGTCCCGTCGTGTACCACGGCCACCGCCTCCGGCGCCGCGGCCGCCGCACGCCGGTACCCGTCCAGCAGCAGCGTCTCGGGGACCGGATGGGCCGTCTCGGCCGCATCCGACAGCAGCCGCGCGCGCTCGGCCGTATCGGTGAGGTCGATATCGCCCAACGCGGCGGCGGGGTCGGCGGCGATCGCCGAGAGCAGCCGCACGAAACGGTCCACGAAGTCCTGCACGGTCGCGCGGTCGAACATGTCGGCGGCGTAGGAGACCACACCGCCGATCCCGGCGGGCGCTCCCTCGAGGTCGTAGCCGTCGCCGATCATCCAGTGCAGATCGAACTGGGACACCTGCGCGCTGATCTCGAGCTGCGCGACCGACAGCCCCGGTAGTTCCAGAGGCACCAGTTCCATGTTCTGGAACGACAGCGCCACCTGATACAGCGGGTGCCGCCCCGGGGACCGGGCCGGGTTCAGCACGGTGACCAGCCGTTCGAACGGCACGTCCGCGTTCGCGAACGCCTGGATGTCGCTCTCGCGCTGACCTGCCAGCAGCTCATCGAAGCTCGCGGCCGGCCGGTAGCGGGTGCGGAACACCAGGGTGTTGATGAACATGCCGATCAGATCGTCCAGCACCTCATCGCCGCGCCCGGCGACCGGGGAGCCGATCGCGACATCATCCGATGCCGACAGCCGGGCCAGCAGCACCGCGAGCGCGGTGTGCACGACCATGAACAGCGTCGCCCCCTGGGCTCGTGCCAATTCCCGCAGCGCCGCATGGGTTTCCGCGTCGACCTCGACGGGCACCTGACCGCCGGCGGCGGACCGCTGGATCGGCCGCGGCCGATCCGAGGGCAGGTCGAGCTGGCCCGGCAGGCCTGCCAGCTCGTGACGCCAATAGGAGATCTGTTTGGCCAGCAGCGATTCCGGATCGTCTTCGGCGCCCAGCAGATCCCGCAGCCACATGCTGTAGTCGGCGTACTGCACCGCGAGCGGGGCCCACCCGGGGGCCTGACCGGCACACCGGGCCGCGTACGCGGTCATCAGGTCCCGGACCAGCGGGCCGAGCGAGGAGCCGTCGGCGGCGATGTGGTGCATCACCATCGCCAGCACGTACTCGCGTCCGGTACCGCTCGCGGCCGGGCCGAGATCGAACAGGGCGAGCCGGACGGGCACCTCGGTGGTGAGATCGAATGCCGTCGTGGCCAGCTCGGCGACCGCGTCCACCACCTCGTCGGGGGTGACGGTCTCGATCCGCAGCTGTGGAATCGCCTGCGCGGCCGGCAGAATCACCTGTACCGGGGCTCGGCCGGTGTCATCGGCGTACGGGTACACGGTGCGCAGGATCTCGTGGCGCTCCGCCAGATCCGCGGCGGCGGCCTGCAACGCCGCCGTGTCGAGGGTGCCGCTCACCCGCACCGCCATGGGCACGTTGTAGGCCACCGAGTCCGTATCGAGGCGGTTGAGCAGCCACATGCCCTGCTGCGCCGGGGACAACGGGATCCGCTCCGGACGCGGACCGGCGACAATCGCCGGACGACCGCCGCCGGACGCGTACTCGCTCAGCCGCGCCGCGACGCCCGTCACCGTCGAGGCCTCGAACAGCATCCGCACCGGGACCCGGGTGTCGGTCGCGGCCCCGAGGCGGGCCGCCAGCCGCGTGGCGATCAGCGAGTTGCCGCCGAGTTCGAAGAAGTCGTCATCGGCGCCGACCGGCATGTCGATATGCAGCAGTTCGGCGAATACACCCGCGACCAATTCCTCCAGCGGCCCCGCCGGTGCGCGGTATTCCCGGGTGCGCAGTGCGGGGGCGGGCAGGGCGGCCCGGTCGAGCTTGCCCACCGGGGTCAGCGGGATCTGTTCCAGCACAATGATATCGGCGGGAATCATATGCGCGGGCAGGCTGCCCGCGGCGAATGCGGCGAGTTCGTCGGTATCGACGGCCGCGCCCGGGGCGGCGTGCACATAGGACACGAGAATGGTTTCGCCACTGGGGAGTTCGTGCCCGATGGTGACGGCGAAATCGACGGTGTCGTGCCCGGCGAGGACCGCGTCGATTTCGCCGAGTTCGATGCGGAATCCGCGGATCTTGACCTGGAAGTCGTTGCGGCCCAGATACTCGATGGCGCCGTCACCGGTGCGGCGTACCAGATCCCCGGTGCGATACAACCGGGATCCGTCCGCGGTGAACGGGTTGGCGACGAACCGGGCTGCGGTCAACGCCGCTCGCGCGTGGTATCCGCGCGCCAACTGTGCACCGGTGATGTACAACTCGCCTACCGCACGGTCAGGTACCGGCGAGAGGCGATCATCCAGCACGTATTCGGTGACCGCCCGGATGGGCGCACCGATGGTAACCGGATCCCCGGCTGCCAACGGTGTGCTGATGTTGGTCATGATCGTGGTCTCGGTCGGCCCGTACCCGTTGTAGAACTCCCGGCTACGGCGCCCACCGATCGGCACCGCCCAGCGCCGCACCAACTCCGGCGGACACGCCTCACCACCAGCGATCACCACACGCAACTTGTCCAGGCCGTCCGGATCCACCGACGCCAGCGCGGCGGGGGTGATGAACGCGTGCGTCACCCGCTCCCTGCCTAGCAGCGCGGCCAGTTCCTGCCCGCCGTACACGCTCGGGGACACCACCACCATGCTCGCGGCCCCACCCACAGCCAACAACAACTCCAGCACCGAGGCATCGAACGACGGCGAAGCGAAAGCCAGCGTCCGTGCGCTGCTGGTCACCCGATACCGCTCACGCTGCTCGGCACAAAAACTCGACAACCCCGCCTGCGTGACCACCACACCCTTGGGCAAACCGGTCGACCCCGAGGTGTAAATCACATAGGCGGGATGCGCCGCCCGCAACGCACGGCGGCGGTCCGCGTCGGTGACCGGATCGACCGGATACTCCTCGAGCCGCCCGGTGACCTCGTCGCCGTCGATGGTCAGCCACGCCACCGAACCGGGGAGCCCGGCCGCCGCGGCCGCGACCGTCAATCCCAGCACCGCCCCCGAATCCGAGAGCATGTGTGCGACCCGCGCGGCAGGATAGTTCGGGTCCACCGAGACGAATCCGGCGCCGGTCTTCGCGATCGCCCACACCGCCAGCACCGACTCCGGTGACCGCGGGATCCCTACCGCCACCAAATCTTCCGGGCCGATACCCTGGTCGATCAGCAACCTGGCCAGCCGGGTCGAACGCTCATCCAACTCCGCGTACTCCCACTCGGCGAGTCGATCGGTCGCATCAGCGAAGATGATCGCGATACCGTCCGGATTCTCCTCGACCGCCCCGGCCAGCAACTCCGGCAGCAACACGACATCCGTGTCCTCCTGCGGCACCGGGGCAGCCGATGCAGCGGGTGCAATGGGTGCGGTGGGGTGAATCGGCGCGGCCAATACCCGATCGCGTTCGCCCTCGTCCAGGATGTCGATATCACCGAGGACGACACTCTCATCGGCGGCGACCGCGCTCAAGATCCGCTCGAACCGCCGACCCACCCCCTGGATCGTCGCCTCCTCGAAAAGATCTGTCGCATACGTGAACACCACCACCAGCTCATCGGGTGTCCCGTCTTCGGTGTAGCGCGGCTCGATGATCACCTGCAAATCGAACTTCGCTACCACCTCTTCCAACTCCACCCCGGAGATCGTCAAACCAGGCAACTCCAGCGAAGGCTGGGCGGTGTTCTCGAACGACAACATCACCTGGAACAACGGATTACGCGCCGCATCCCGCCCCGCAGCCACCAACTCCACGACCCGCTCGAACGGCACATCCGCATTGTCGAACGCCGACAGATCGACCTCACGCACCCGCTCGACCAACGCCGCGAAACTCCCGGAGCGGTCGACCTCGGTACGCAATGTCAGGGTGTTGACGAACATCCCGATCAGGTCATCCAGTGCCGCCGCGCCGCGCCCGGCGATCGGGGTGCCGACTGCGATGTCGGATCCACCACACATCCGGGCCAGCAGCGTCGCCAACGCGGCATGCACCACCATGAACATCGACGAATTACGTTCACGCGCAATCCGATCCAAACCCTGATGGACCAGCGCGGGCACCACCACCACACTCGAGGCGCCGCGCATCGAGGCACGCGCCGGACGCGGACGATCCGGCGGCAACTGCGCGGCCTGCGACACCCCTGCCAGGGCCTCACGCCAGTAGGTCAGTTGCCGGGCAGCGATGGAGTTCTCATCCTCTTCGACACCGATGACCTCGCGCTGCCAGAGCGCGAAATCGGCGTACTGCACCGGCAACGCAGACCAGCCCGGCGCGGTGCCCTGCGCGCGTGCCAGATACGCCGTCGCCAGATCCCGCGCCAACGGCGCCATCGACACACCATCCGCGCAAATATGGTGGGCGACCACCACCAGCAAATACTCATCCGCGCCCGGACCTGAGAACAACCCGATCCGCACCGGCGGATGCTCGGTCACATCGAACCCGGCGGACAACATGCCGATCACCCGCTCACGCAGATCCCCCGATGCCGCCTCGACCGGCAACCCACCCGGCAACGTCTGCGCCGCCGACAAGATCTCCTGACGCGGCACCCCATCCGGGCCGTGCACCGGGAACCGCGTACGTAGTGCCTCGTGCCGCTCCAGCACATCCACCACGGCCTGCCCCAACGCCGACACATCCAGATCACCGGTCAACCGGATCGCGAACGGCATGTTGTAGGAAGCAGACTCGGTATCAACCTGATTCAGCACCCACATCCGTTGCTGCGCCAGCGACAGTGGCACCACCTCGGGCCGCTCCACCCGGACCAGAGCAGGCCGATCCGCACCCGAGCCCGAACCCGCCGCGATGGCAGCGGCCAGATCCGCCACCACGGGCGAATCGAACAACATCCGCACCGACACCCGCACACCCAACGCGGCACTCAACCGAGCCGCCACCTGAGTAGCCACCAACGAGTTACCACCGAGAGCGAACAGGCCGTCGCTAGCCCCCACCCGGCCCACACCGAGCACATCGGCGAACACCCCGGCCACGATCTCCTCGACCGGCGTCGACGGCGCACGATACTGCCTGGCCGCGAGGACCGGGCGCGGCAACTCCTTGCGATCCAGTTTGCCGCTGGAATTGAGAGGAAACTCGTCCAGCTCGACGATCGTTGCCGGAACCATGTACGCGGGGAGCCGCGCCGAAAGCTCCGAAAGCACTTGCGCCGGTTCCACCGTGACCCCGGGGGCAGGCACCGTGTACGCCACCAGCTGGTCGCCGAGTTCCAACGACACCACCAGGACGGCGGCCTGACTCACCGAAGGCAATGCCAGCAGCGCCGATTCGATCTCACCGAGCTCTATCCGCTGCCCTCGCAGCTTGACCTGGAAGTCGGAACGGCCCCGATACTCCAGTACCCCGCGCCCGAGTTCCGGCGTGGTCGAGTCCTCCGTACCACCCCGCACATGCCAGACCACCAGATCACCGGTTCGATACATTCGCTCACCGGACCCGAACGGGTTGGCCACGAACCGGTCCGCGGTGAGGTCCTCACGCGCCAGATAGCCCCGGGCCAGCTGGTCGCCGGCCAGATACAGCTCACCCACCACTCCGGCCGGAACCGGCCGCAACCGCGAATCCAACACGTAGACACGGGAATTCCACTGTGGCAGACCGATCGGCACGGTCGCGAGCTCCGCGCCGGTGGTCTGCCAGTAGGTGATCGAGACCGCGGCCTCGGTGGGCCCGTACAGGTTGTGCACCGACGCGTCGGAGATCGCCCGCATCGCGGCCACGGTCTCGGGCGGCAGCGCCTCGCCGATCACGAACACGTCGCGCAAGGTCGGCACCGCACCGGCCGCGGTGTTCGCGGCGAACACCGTCAGCATCGACGGCACGAAGTCGGTGACCGTCACCCCCTGCGCGGCAATGGTTTCAGCGATGTACTCCGGATCGCGATGCCCGTCGGGAGTGGCGACGACCAGTTTCGCGCCCACACTCAGCGGCAGGAACCAGCCCCACAGCGACACGTCGAAACTCGTCGCGGTCTTCTGGAAGTAGACGTCGTCCGTGTCCAGCGGGTAGTGGTCCAGCATCCATACGATCTGGTTGTGTATCGCCGCGTGCGAGACCGCGACGCCCTTCGGCCGCCCGGTCGAACCCGAGGTGAAGATCACATACGCCGGGTTGCCCGGGCGCACCGGTCGCAGCAGTTCCTCGGCGCGCACCGGCGCGCCGTCCACCTCACCCAGGTCCAGGGTGTCGAGGTACATCACCGCGATTCCGTCCGGCACGGGCACGGCGTCCGCGTGGGTGGTCAGCAGGCACTGCGGCCGCGCGATCGCCAGGATGTGGCCGTTGCGCTCGTCGGGGTGATCGGGATCCAGCGGCACGTAGGCGCCACCGGCGACCAGAATCGCGTACATGCCGACGACTTGATCCAGGGAGCGGCGAATCGCCAGACCGCACAGCGATTCCGCGCCCACGCCGCGCGAGATCAATACCCGCGCAAGACGATTGACTCGCTCGTCGAATTCCTTATAGGTGAGCGCGGCGCCCTCGTGAACCACGGCCACCCGATCCGGATATTCCCGCACCGCACGGTGATAGCCGTCCAGCAGCAACCCGGGTTCCACGGGATGCCGGGTGTCGTTCCAGTCCAGCAGAATACGATCCTGCTCGCCGGGCAGCATGACATCGATGTCGCCGACGAGAACATCCAGGCCGTCCGGCTCCCCGGCCAGCGCCTCGAGCACCCGGATCATCCGCGCGGCAAGGGTTTCCACCTCGTCGGCCGACAGCCGACTCGCCAGATGCTTCCAGGTCAGCTCGATGGTCTGCCCGGCGCCCACCAGGAGCGTCAACGGGTAGTGCGTGTCGTTGTTGATGCCGACACCGGTGACCGATACGCCATCGATCGAACTCGCCGCGGTGATCGCGTCCCGGTCGATCGGATACGACTCGAACACGATCAGAGTGTCGAAAAGCGCTCCGGCGCCGGCGATACGCTGAATATCGGTGAGACCGACGTGGTGGTGGTCGAGCAGTTCGGCCTGCTCGCGCTGCAGCCGCGTCAGGAAGTCGCCGACCGTCGACCGGTCGGAGACGGTGACGCGGACCGGCACCGTATTGATGAACAACCCGACCATGGACTCCACGCCGGGCAATTCGGCCGGTCGACCGGATACGGTCGCCCCGAAAACCACCCGGTCGCGGCCGATGAGCCTGCCGAGCAGGATGCCCCATGCCGCCTGGACCAGGGTGTTCACGGTGATACCGAGTTCGCCGGCGCGCCGGACGAGCCGACCGCTGCGGTCGGCGTCGATCTCGGTGACCAGGGTGCCGACCTCCTGGTGTTCGGCGGTGCGTGGCTGTGGCGCGAGCAGGGTCGGCTCGTCGACATCGGACAACGCCGTCGCCCACACCCGCAGCGACTCCTGCGTGTCTCGCCCGGTCAGCCAGCTCAGGAAGTTGCGATAGGACGCGCTCCTGGGCAGCGCGGACCGATCACCGCGAGACGCGTACAGCATCAACAGATCCCGCATCAGCAGCGGCATGGACCAGCCGTCGAGCAGGATGTGGTGGAAGGTCATCAGCAGATGCCACTGTCCGGCCGCGTCGTCGGCGATCGAGTTCATCCACCCCGCCGGCTCACCGTCCCCCTTGGTGCGATACAGGGTCAACCGCATCAGCGGCGCGGCGGACATGTCGAACGGGGCGATCATGTCCGCCTCGGTCGACCGCTGTAGTTCGGCGGCCTGCTCGGACGCGGGCAGATGCGTGAGATCCACTACGCGCCAAGGCACCTCGACCCGATCCAGGATCACCTGAACGGAACGGCCCTGGGCATCGGTGACGAATGCGGCCCGCAGGTTCGGGTAGCTGTCCAGGATCGCCTGCCCTGCCGCCCGCAGCCGGGCGGCATCGACGGCGCCGGTCAGCTCGATTCGCGCCTGCATGATGTAGGGGTCGACGCTCTCCACCATCAGCGCGTGGAACAGCAGACCGGACTGCAACGGGGACAGCGGCCAGACCTCCGACAACGCCGGATAATTCCGTTCCCACACCTCGATGTCCGACTGATCGGCATGCACCAGCGGCAGATCCGACGGCGTCAGACCACCGGCATCGTGCCGGTGCGCGTGCCGGGCCAGCGCGCTCAGCGCGTCGGCCCACAGATCGGCGAACTGCTGCACCCGCTCCCGCGACAACAGCCCCGACGGGAAGGCGAACGACGCACTCAGCTGCGGCCCCTCCGCCGTGTCGACGACGGTCGCGGTGATGTCGACAGCACCGTTCGCGGGCATATCCGGATCCATCTCGGCGTCCAGTTGCCCCAGCTCGCCCACCGGCATCCAGCCCAGCTCACCCAGCTGCCGGGGCAATCCACCCGGCTCCACACGACCCGGATACACCACACGACCCAGATAGTTGAAGCTGATCTGCCCCGCGGTCCCGTCCAACTGCGCGGCGGTCTCCGGGTTCAGGTAGCGCAGCAGGCCGTAGCCGATCCCCGCGTCGGGGATCGCCAGTAGCTGTTCCTTGACCGATTTCACGATGTCGCCCATGGTTTTTCCACCGGCGAACGCCTCGTCGAGGTCCGCGCCCTTCAGGCCCGCGAGATCCAGCCGGACCGGGTAGGCGCTGGTGAACCAGCCGACCGTCCGGGACAGATCCGCGCCCGCGACAACGGCCTCCTCGCGACCGTAGCCCTCCATCGCGATCAGCGCCGTACCGCCGGATGTTTCCCCGCGCCACCGGAACACCGCCAGCGCGAGCGCCGACAGCAGGCCGTCGTACACGGCGCCGCGATACAGGTTCGGGATCTCGGTCAGCACCGCATCGGTCACCTCCCGCGGCAGGCTCACTCGAACCCGGTCGACGGTGGCGAGAGTGTCGACCGCCGGATCGAAGGCACGCGTGCCGACGAGCGGATCGGTATCGTCGATATTGTTACCGGAAGCCGAAACCTCCTGCCAGAACGGCAGTTCCGCGATACGGGCCGGCTCCTTCGCCGCGTCGGCCAGGGCGTGCGCCCAGCGCCGCATCGAGGTTCCCACGGCCGGCAGCGCCACCGGTTGGCCCGTCGACAGCTGCGACCAGGCCACCGCCAGGTCCTGAATCAGCGTCCGCCAGGACGCACCGTCGATCACGACCTGGTGCGCGACGATCAGCAACACATCGCGACGGCCGGTGGCGACCGGCTCCGCGGATTCGCCGGTGGATCCGGCCGATTCGGTGCAGGCGAACCAAACGAATTGCAGCATCACCGCATTCGACGGATCGAGTCGTCCCAGGGCCGCGTCGTATTCGACGCCCGCCCGCCGCGACAATTCGGCATCGTCGATGTCGGCGGGGAGCTCGACCTGATGCACCAGAGCGCCGACATCCACCGCGCCCGGCTCCAGGGCCTCGAAAGTCCACGGGGTGCCCCCCGCGGATTCGCCCGCCACAGGACCGCTGCCGCTCAACCGAATACGCAACGCATCATGGTGGCCCACCACGGCATCGATCGTCGCGACCAGCGTCGGCAGATCAATGCCGTCCGGCAGCCCGAGCGTCATCGACTGCGAGAACCGCCGATACGACGAGCCACTGGTCAGTCTCGCCGCCATGATCGGCGTCAGCGGAATCTCACCCACCCCGCCACCGGGCAGTTCCGCCAGCCGCTCCTGCTCCGATTCCCCAGCGAGCGCGGCGATCTCGGCCAACGACTCGACGGTGCGATAGTCGAATACATCCCGGGTGGTGAACGTCAGACCGCGCGCCTTGGCCCGAGCCACCAGTTGGATCGACAGAATCGAATCGCCGCCCAGCGCGAAGAACGAGTCGTCCAGACCGATCCGCTCGACACCGAGCAACTCGGCGAACAACTCGGCGATGAGCGTCTCGACATCGCTGACCGGCGCCCGGAATTCGCGGCCCGCCAGGACCGGTTCGGGCAGCGCGTCACGATCCAGCTTGCCGACCGCAGTCAACGGGATCTCATCGAGCACCACGATCGCGGCCGGAATCATGTACGCCGGCAACGACTCCGCCAGAAACTCGGTCAACACACCGGTATCCGGCGCAGACCCCGCCCGCGGCAACACATAAGACACCAACGCGGTCACACCCGACGGCAACCTCCGCCCCAACGTCGCCGCGAACTCGATATCGGCATGACCGGTCAACGCATTGTCGATCTCACCGAGCTCGATCCGGAAACCACGGATCTTCACCTGAAAATCCGACCGACCCACATGCTCGAGGAAACCACCCGCACCATCGGACTCGATGCGGCGCACCAGATCCCCGGTGCGATACAACCGCGCACCACCGCTCGCACCACCGAACGGATTGGCCACGAAACGCTCCGCGGTCAACCCCGGACGGCCCAGATAGCCCTGCGCCAACCCGGGACCAGCCAGATACAACTCACCCATCACCCCCGCAGGCACCGGACGCAACCGCGAATCCAGCACGAACGCACCAACGCCCGCAATAGCCGAACCGATCGTGATGGGCCCGCCGGGTACCAGCGGCGGGGTGCTGGTGGCCAGAATCGTCGCCTCGGTAGGCCCGTAACCGTTGTAGAACTTGTGCTTACCGGCCCAGCGGGCGACCAGTTCCGGCCCGAACCTGTCACCGGCGACCACCACGGTCTGGAGGTCGTCGAGGCCGTCCGAGTCGACCGATTCCAGTGCCCCGGGGGTGATGAGCATGTGCGTAACACGCTCGCGCCGAAGCAGATCCGACAACCCGGAACCACCGAACACCGAGGGCGGCGCGATCACCAGCGTCGCACCGCAGGAGAAAGCCAACAGCAACTCGAGCACCGAGACATCGAAGTTCGGCGAACAGACGTGCAGGACTCGCGATTCTTCGGTCACCCCGTAGTGTTCGCGCTCAGCGGCCACCAGTCCTGCCAGACCGGCGTGCGAGACCACGACGCCCTTGGGTTTTCCGGTCGACCCCGAGGTGTAGATGACATACGCGGGATGCCGGTGATCGACCGNACGCACCCGATCGGCATACGACACCGGATGCCCCGCCCGCCCCGCGATCAGCCCGGCCTGCCCCGGCTCGTCCAGCTCGATCCACTCCACACCCGCACCGAACACCGGCCGATACCCCATGGTGGTCAACCCCAGCACCGCACCCGAATCCGACACGATATGCGCGATCCGCTCCGGCGGATACCCCGGATCCACCGGCACATACGCCGCCCCGGTCTTCGCCACCGCCCACACCGCCAGCACCGACTCGATACCGCGAGCGATACCGATCGCCACCACATCCCCCGCACCCACCCCACGCGCGATAACCTCACGCGCCAACCGCGAGGACAACTCATCCAACTCGCGATAGGTCAACTGCCGATCATCGGCCGGATCACCGGACGGACTGAACCGGACCGCGACCCCATCGGCCACCGACTCCGTAGCGGCCACCAGCAAATTCCCGAAGAGAATATCGCCGCGACGACGACCACGTGCGGGACGACGATCCCTAGCCAATTTCGACACCTCTCACATACGCCGAGCAGGCCCGCCGCCCGCCGCCTTCGCCGTCAGCCCGCCGGTCCAACCCGAAACCTCACTTCCGGAACGCCGCAGGGCGCTCCCAGCGACATGCCCACGCCGACGCCGAGATGTATCCAGTGTGACGTGTGGCAGTCGGACTGCCTCGAATCTCAATCGGACGGGCATGCGCGCCCACAGGAGATAACCGTCGCCCGGACCGATCCCGTTACCGGGAAAGGGTCACGACCGTCGGCGGCCCGCTGGATTGTACGCATGGACACCGAACCAACCTACCGTCCAGACGCCGCATCCGACGAAAAAGATTCATAGCTGGACAGCATCATCGCAGCTCATATCGCTGGTTCAGTTGGTGAGTGTGGCGATGGCGTCACCGACCGATTTGACGCCGAGGATCGTGAGCAGCACGGCCATGATGGTCGAGCTGTTGCGCATCGCCCAGTCCTTCCAGCTGGTGAGTATCGCATCGGCGCGATCTCCGCCCAGCAGGTGGACCCCCAGCGGAACGGTGACGCTGAGCGAGGCGATGAGCAGGAAGACCAGTCCGGCGAGCGCGCGGGCGCCGTGCCCGGGAGTGATGGAGGTGATGGCGACCGCGGCGGCGGCCAGCTGGGTGATGTTCTTCGGGTTGGCCAGGGCCAGCGTGGCCGCGAGCGCGACGACTCTGCCGGTGCTCTGGCCGGGTTGGCCCAGCCAGCGGGGTTTGGGCCGGTCGGGGTCGGGATGCAGGGCGCGGCGAGCCTGCTGGGCGGCGATGGCCAGGGCCGCCAGGCCGATGACGAGTTTGGCCCAGCCGGTCCAGGTGGCGGGATGATCACGGTGATGGGCGCCGAACAGACCGCCGACCACGAGCAGGACGGCGACGGCGACGGCGAGCACGACGATCCAGGTGGCGGCGAACACGGCTGCGCGGGTGCGCGCCCGCGGGGTGCCGAGCAGCAGGGTCATCGCGACCAGCGCCAAAGGGCTGATCGCGACGCCGACGGCATGCACGAGGATCTGGCCGATCGAAGTGCCGAGCATCGTTGCCCTCCTTACACTTTCACTGGTCGGGGTCGGTGTCGCGGCGGTCCCTGATCCATGCCCGCCCGGCGGCGACGGCGCGGTCCACCGCGCCGAAAACATGGGTGTCGGCGGGCACGACGCCGCCCTCGCCGAGCTGCGCCGCCAGGCCGGTGCGAGCCAGCACGCCGGCCAGTCCGGGCCGCACACCCGCGAGAATCAGCCGCCCACCGGCCTTGTCGACGCGAGTGGCGTAACGCCGGAATGCCTTGATCATCGCCGAGGACGGCACCTCCGGGACCACGCGCAGCGCCAGCACCAGCACGGCGTCGCGGGCGCCGGACGGATCGGGCAGTTCGGCGTCGATGCGCGAGGTCTCGGCGAAGAAGCTTCCGCCGCCGTAATCGACGACGGTCACCTCACCCGGAGGCAGCGTCGCCGGGACCTCGGCGGTCCGCCAGCGGCCGTCGGAATCCGGCACGAGAGTGAGGAGTTCGGCCTGCCGCGACATCTGCACGCAGTACAGCAGCAGCGACAACATCGCGCCGAGCACGATCGCCTGTTGCAGGGGCAGCTGCGTCGTCGCCAGGAACGTGACCACCATGGCCAGCGCCGACAACCGGGAGGTGCGCAGCACCAGCCTGATGTCGGGGATCTTGCCGACGATCAGTTCCGCGCCGACGACCATGATCAGTCCGCCGATCACCGGCATCGGAATATGCTCGGCCAGCGACCCGCACACCAGCACCACGATCGCCAGGAAGACACCGGAAATCACACCGGCCCACCGGGTTTTCGCACCGACCCCGGCCGCGACGCCCGTGCGCGACAGCGAACCTCCGGACGGCAGCGCGGAGAAGAATCCACCGCCGAGATTGGCGGCGGCCTGGGCGGCGAAGTCCCCGTTGACATTCGAGCGACTGCCGTCCGGATTGGGCATCGACGGCGACACCCCCGCCGCCTGGGCCAGCGCGACCAGTCCGACCGCGAGCGCGCCGCCGATCAGATGCGGCATCGCACCCCAGTTCGGCGCCGAGAACGGGGGCAGCATCCCCGGGATGTGGGCGATGTCCCCGACGGTCTCCACATGGACGTCGAATATCGCCACCCCGATGCTGACCACGATCATCGCCACCAGCAGCGCCAGCTCCGCGATGGGCCGGATCAGCCGGGCCGCGGCCCACATGGCGATCGTCGCCACCGCGACGAGCGTGGCGGACAGCTGCCAATGCCCCACACCCACAACCCAATTCCAGACCTGAAGCAGTTTGTTGTGCCCGGATGGTTTGTAGGCGGTCGCGTCCTTGAAGACTCCGGTGATGATGGACAGCGCGATGCCGGTCGAGAACCCCGTCATCACCGCGTTGGACACGAAGCTCATCACCACGCCCAGCCGTAGCGCGGCCATGATCGCCATGACCACCCCGACCAGCACGGTCAGCGCCGCCACATTGGCCCCCGCGTGCGGGTCCAGGCCCGCATCGCTCAGGACCGACTGGCTGGTGAGCGCGATCGCACTGGTCAACGTCGTGATCATCAGCACGGTCGGCGCGAACAGCGAACCGAGGATCGGCGGCACGACGCCCGCGTACAACCCGGCGACCGGGTTGAAACCGCCGATCGATGCGTACGCCATCCCCTCGGGGATGCTGAACAGTCCCGTCGCCATGCCCGCGGTGACATCCGAGCCCGTGGGGCGGCTCAGCCGCGCGCGCAGTCGCCCGATCAGGCCCGGAGCGGAGCCGATCGCCGTGTCGTCCTCGGGCATGCGGCTGCCCTAGGGAGTGACGATGGCGAAGTCCGGGTCGGGCTTGTCCAGCACGGCTATCAACTGTCCCAGCTTCGTGGGGTCGCCGGAAACCTTCACCTGACCGGACTGCACAGCGGCGGTCAGGTCCTGCCCACCGGCGATGACCGCGATGAGGGTGGGCCGGCTCAGGGTGAAGGTGGCGTCCGGCGCGGGCCCCTTGAACTTCGATGGGACCGCGTAGTGGATGAGCACGCCGTTGTTGAGTTCGGTGCGGTACGTGGTGTTCTCGTCGGTGACGATCCAGTCGTTGATCAGGTGCAGATCCCAGGCCTTGGGCCCGTTGATCAGGAAGGCGGCGGCATCGAAGACCTGGTCGACCGACAGCGCCGCCAGCATCGTCGGGGACGAGGGCACGGTCGGGGTACCGACATTTCCGTTGCGCAACTCGTAGGCGCCCATCAGGTAGAAATTGCGCCAAGGGCCGTTTTCGGCGCCGTAACCGAGCTGTTCGAACGCGTCGGCCTGCAATTGTTTGGCCGCGTCGTTGTTCGAATCGGCGAAGATCACATGTTTGAGCAACTCCACCACCCAGCGGTAGTCGCCGTCGTCGAAGGCCGTACGCGCCTTCGCCATCGCGTGGTCCGCGCCGCCCATCGCGTCGATATACCGCTTGGCCGCCTCGACCGGCGGATGCTGCCACAGGTTGGCGGGATTGCCGTCGAACCAGCCCATATAGCGCTGGTAGATCGCCTTCACATCATGGCTGACCGAGCCGTAATACCCCTTGGCATGCCACGTCTTCTCCAGGGCGGGCGGCATCCGCAGCATCTCGGCGATCTCGATGCCGGTGTGGCCCTGATTCAGCAGCCGCAGCGTCTGATCGTGCAGATAGCCGTAGGTGTCCCGTTGCAGCGACAGCCATTCGGTGACCCGATCGGTGCCCCACGCGGGCCAGTGATGCGAGGCGAACGCGACATCGGTATCGGCGGCGAACATGGTGATCGCCTCGGTCAGGTACTGCGACCACACGTGTGCGTCGCGGACCACCGCGCCGCGCAGCGTGAGGATGTTGTGCAGGGTGTGGGTGGCGTTCTCGGCCATGCACAGCGCCCGGCGGCTGGGGAAATAGAAGTTCATCTCCGCGGGCGCCTCGGTGCCCGGTGTCATCTGGAACACGATGCGGACCCCGTCGATCACCTCCTGCTGGCCGGTGGTGGTGATGTCCTTGGTCGGCGGGATCATCGTGACGGTGCCGGTGGAGGTTGTCATGCCCAGACCGGCACTGATCTGGCCCTTCGGGTCACGTGGCAGCGCCGCGCCGTACATGTAGGCCGCGCGGCGGCCCATGGCCGTGCCCGCGT
Source organism: Nocardia alni (assembly GCF_019038435.1). GTDB lineage: Bacteria > Actinomycetota > Actinomycetes > Mycobacteriales > Mycobacteriaceae > Nocardia > Nocardia alni. Next base: position 41,862 of record NZ_JAGPOX010000027.1, on the reverse strand, counting down.
ACACGTTCTCCGCCACCGCGTGCTCGACGAATCCGGCCGGCGCCAGCACCGGTACCCGCCCGGCCCGCACATCCTCGGTGGTCGTGACGCCCATGACGCCGCCGAAATGGTCGACGTGCGAGTGGGTGTAGATGACGCCGGTGACCGGCTTGTCCCCGCGCTGCTCCCGATACAGCGCCAGCCCCGCCGCCGCGGTCTCGGTCGAGATCAGCGGGTCGATCACGATGACACCGGTATCGCCCTCGACGAGGGTCATATTCGACAGATCCAGGCCGCGGATCTGATAGATCCCCGCGGTCACCTCGTACAGACCCTGCTTGATCATCAACTGCGCCTGCCGCCACAGGCTCGGACTCACCGAGTTAGGGCACGTGCCTTGGATATAGGAGAAGGAGTCGTTGTCCCACACGACCTTTCCGTCGGCATCCCGCACCACCCCCGGTTTCAACTCCGCGACGAACCCCCGGTCGGCGTCCTCGAAATCGCTGGTATCGGACATCGGCAACGACTGCGCCGCCTGTTTCAACCGCTCCTGAGTATGGGTGGTGGGATCGGCCAACTGGACTGTATCGGTCACGACTGCTCCTGATCCTCGGGCGGAGAAAGGGCGGCCACAGCTGTTCGAGAGCCGGTTCAGCCATGACGACGCATTCCATGTGGCAAATACTCAGCTATCGATCAAGGTAGCCGAGTAGAAGCCTTCGCGGAAGAGCAGGTCCGCACCAAGGGTCTCGCCGCTGGATAGCGAGGGGTGCGGGTGCCTGGAGTGCCTACCGCAGGGGATCGGTCAGGCCGATATACAAACTGACCACACCGACCAGGACGATCACCGCGGCCGTCGCGGTGACGGGGAGCCCGGAACGGTGATCCTCGCCGCGACGCAACGCACGCCCGCGATGGAAGCTCACGGCCGCGAGCACGGCCAGCACGACGGCGGCGACCAGCGGGGCCACCGCCGTATGCCGCCAACCGCTGGATACGGCGTGATTGATGAACAGTGCCGCCGTGCCCATCGACGACACCGCGGTGCGACGCCACGACAGCGCCGTCCGCTCCCGGGCCATGCCGGTATCCGCGGTCACTGCATGAGCACCGCGATCGCGGCGATCACCGAGACGATGGTGATCCCGACGGCCAGCAGCGGCACCATGACGGTCCCGGTCAGCGGGTCGCCGCGGCGCATGGCGGCCTCGACGTCGCGCCAGTGCCGGTACGCGCCCGCGGCGACGATCACGGCCAGCACGATGCAGCTCACCGCCAGGGTCCGGCGGATTCCGGCGTGCCTGAACGGCTGCACGAGGGTGTGCACGGCGACGCCGCCGGCCAGCAGGCCCAACGAGGTGCGGATCCAGGCCAGGAAGGTGCGCTCGTTGGCGAGGGTGAATCGGTAGTCGATCTGGTCGCCGGGTCCGGAGGTCATCGAACCTCCCACATCTCGGCTACCGCCGAGCGAGCGCGATCGGTCGAGTGCACAGTCACCGCCTGGTGTCGAGTAATACATCATCGAAGTACTGCCAACTCCCGGCAATCACATCCTGCCAGGGGTGTCACAGCCACATCATTGCAGGCGCACTGCATTTTGCATGTGAACTGCAATACGCCGACTCCGGCCCGAGCAGAACAAAGGCCCGACCGCGAGGTGCGGTCGGGCCTTCGAGTTCATTCCAACGCTAGTACCGCGGCGGCGGTGGCGGCGGCACGCAGCAGCTGCCGGGCGGCGGTGGCGGCGGATAGTGCGGTCCGGGCGGGCCAGGAGGGGGGCCGGGGTAGTGCGGTCCCGGCGGTCCGGGCGGGCCCGGATGCGGAGGTCCGGGCGGGCCCGGGTGATACGGTCCGCCGTGTCCGGGCGGATACGGCGGCGGCTGTGAGGTCGCCGGCCCCGCCAGCAGCGCACCCGGAATCGCGGCGATCACGAGGACCGTTGCGCAACGCCGGGCGAGACGATGTGAGCGATTACCTGTCATACCGGTCGAACCTGCCCTTCTTCCCAAATCCGAGAATCCAGAAGTGATGCGAGTCGATCAGTACCTGTCATGGCCATCGCACCTGCGAGCCCATCAGGTCCGTTCATTGTAAGCCCGATTGATCCGACCGGTTCGTATGTATATAACGGAACCCCCTGAGCGCCTCTGTAGTGCGGATATGATGGAGCGGTTTGGCCCGACAGGTGGCCCGAAGAGGTGGAGTTTTATTCATGGCCGACCGGAACACACTGCTCGAGAACGCAGCCCCGCGCCCGCGGCGGCGGCGAAATCCCGAGCAGACCCGGCGCGCCATCGTCGAGGCGACCCTCTCGGCCCTGTCCGAGGGCACCTTCCTGCCGACCACCAAGGACATCTCCGCCCGGTCGGGCGCGTCCGAGCGCAGTATCTTCGTGCACTTCCCCGGACGCGACGACCTGCGGCTCGCGGTCATGGAGGAGCAGGCCACCCGCGTCGAGGCGCTGATCGAGGAGATCGACCCGGCGTGGACGCTGGACCGGCGCATCGACGCGGTGATCCACCGCAGCGAGGCGATCTACGACCTGCAGCGCTTCCCGCGCCTGGCCGGGCTCATCGAGGCGCATACCGTGCCGGGCGTGGACGCGCGAATGCGGCAGACGGAGAACAGGGTCCGCGAATCGCTGGCCCGCGCCTTCCTCGCCGAACTCACCCGGGAGGGCCGTGTCGACGAGCAACTGCTGGATCTCGTCGACACCGCCACCGGCTGGAGCGCCTACCACTACTACCTGGAACGACGACGCCTCTCGAAGGCCGACTCGTCCAAGGCCGTCCGGCGCAACCTGAAGATCCTGCTCACCCGGTAACCACGGCTACCCGATCATATTCACGCCACCCAGGATCTTGAGCGGCCGCAACCGCACCACCAGCTCGCCGGGCACGCCGTTGCGCTTGCCGAACTCCTCGGCGCGGTCGGCGCCCATATATCGGGCGGCGATATCGGTCGCGGTACGCACCAGCTCCTCGGGATCCTCCGAGACGGTGGCGATGCCCTGGACCTGGAAGTAGCCGAACGGCGGTTCGTCCAGGTCCACACACAGCGCCAGCCGGGGATCACGCAGGATGGCGCGACCCTTGGCCGTGTCCTTGCCGGTGTTGAAGACCAACTCGTCACCCTCGAGGACGAACCAGACCGGATTGATCACCGGACGACCGTCGGATGCGACGAAGGCGATTTTGCCCGTGCGCGTGCCGTGCGAGAGAAACTCCCGTACCTGCGGATCGGTGATGGATGCCATGCGCTCGAGCGTACGGCGGTTCAGATCGCGCCGCGCTCGCGGGCACGGGCGACCGCGGAGGTGCGCGACTTCACGCCGAGCTTGGCGTAGATGTGCACGAGATGGGATTTCACGGTCGTCTCGCTCAGGAACAGGCTCTTGCCGATCTCGCGGTTCGAATGCCCGTCGGCGACCAGCCGCAGTACCTCGATCTCCCTGGGGCTCAACGTGGTATCGGGTTTGCGCACCCTGGTCATCAGGCGCGAGGCCACCGACGGCGACAGCACGCTCTCCCCCTCCGCCGCCGCGCGCACCGCGGCCAGCAGCTCCGCGGGCGGGGTGTCCTTGAGGATATAGCCGCAGGCCCCGGCCTCGATCGCGCCCAGGATGTCGGCATCGGTGTCGTAATTGGTCACCACGAGCACATGCGGCGGGTTCGCCAGGGCGCGCAGCGCGATCGTGGCGTCCACACCCGACCGGCCCGGGCCGAACCGCAGATCCATCAGCACCAGGTCCACTTCCGTTGTGGTGCAGACCGATACGACCTCCTCGGCGGTGGCCGCCTCGCCGACCACCGCGACGTCCGCGGCGGAATCCAGCAGAGCGCGCAGCCCGGCGCGCACGATGGCGTGGTCGTCGGCGAGCAGCAGCCGGATCGTGGAGCTCATCACACCTCCGACGGAACCGTCTGTGCCGCTGGAGCATTCACCACAGGCGCCGGATCGGTGGGGAACGAGACCGTGACCGCGGTGTGGCCGGGTTCGGATTCCATGTCCATACTCCCGCCCTGCTGCTCGACGCGGCTGCGCATGGCGTTCAATCCGAAGGTGCCGCGCGCGAAGACAGCCGGCTCTATGCCGATTCCGTCGTCGACCACGTCCAGGTGCACGCCGTCGTCGGCATAGGTCAGGGTGATCCGCATCCGCCGCGCGCGGGCGTGGCGCACCACGTTGGAGACCGCGCCCTGCGCCACCCGCACCAGCGCGGCCTCGATCGGCATCGGCAGCCGTTCCGGTTCGCCCTCGATGAGCACCTGGGCGTCCAGGCCGGGTGCGCTGGCGCGCTGGGCGATTCGCTCGAGCGCGCCCACGAGCGATTGGCCCTCCAGCGCGGCCGGGCTGAGTTCGGCGATGAGCTGGCGGGTTTCGGCGAGACTGTCGGCGGCGGTCTCGCGCGCCAGCCGAATCTGGTGCAGCGCCGGATGATCGGGCGCGACCCTCTCGGCGGCGTGCAGCAGCATCTGGATGCTGGACAGCCCCTGCGCGACCGTGTCGTGGATCTCCTGCGCCAGGCGCTGGCGCTCGGCGAGCTTGCCCGCGGTGCGTTCGCGTTCGGCGAGTGTCGCACGGGTGGCGAGCAATTCGTCGATCAGCCGCTGGCGCTCGGCGGCCTCGCGGAACAGCGCCCGGTATCCGAAACCGATCGCGACCGCGACCACCGCGCCCAGCAGCGGCCCGATCACCCCGCCCGCGCTCCACCCCTCGTGCAGGCCGTAGCCGACCACCGACAGCACGGTCGCGGCCACGACCGCGAGCAGACCCCAGAACCGTGGCAGCAGATGCAGATACAGGAAGAACAGCCCGAATACCAGGTACACCGCCTCGGGAGCCAGACCCACCAGCCCGAGCCACAGCACGGTCAGCCCGCCCAGCCACACCCGCGCGGCCACCGGCCGACTCCGCAGGACCGCACCGCCGACGAAGTAGGTGAGCAGGAACAGCGCGGCCAGCACCGGCACCGCCACCCGGTTCTGTCCGCCGGGCACCATGGCCCGCACCACCACGTACGCCGTCAAGGCGACCATCAGCCCGTGCAGGGCCGCCTGCAGCGCGGCGAAGACGGGGACCAGCGGAGAACGGTGCACAATCCCAGCTTATGTCGGGTTATTCGACCGGCATCCATCGAACGGAGTATTCGGACACCATCCATGGCTGGTCCGAGGGCCGACCGCACCGACGATGGAACGCGGCCCGAAACGGGCCAGGCTGTGATCATGTTCGTCGCATTCCGAGATCTGCGTGCCGCCAAGGGCCGCTTCGGGCTCATCACGCTGGTCGTCGTCATGATCGCCCTGCTGGTGAGCTTCCTGAGCGGACTCACCGCCGGCCTGGCCCACCAGAACATCTCCGCACTACAGACAATGTCCGGCGACACGGTCGTGTTCGACGACACCGGGTCCTCGCCCTCGTTCGCCTCCTCGGCGCTGAGCCGGGACCAGGTGCTCACCTGGCAGCGCGGGGGCGGCAGTGTGGACCCGGTCGGGATCGCGCAGAGCCAGGCCACGCGATCCGGGGGCGCGCCCGCACAGGTAGCGCTGTTCGGTGACGACGGCGCGGCCTTCGGCAAGCACACGGCAATCCGTCCGGGCGCCGTGGAGCTCAGTGCACCGGCCGCCGAGAGCCTGTCCGCCGCGGTGGGCGACCGCATCGCGGTCGGAACCGGCACGTTCGTCGTGACCGCGGTCGGCGGTGACGACTGGTTCGCGCACACCCCGGTGGTGTGGATGACGCTGGCGGACTGGCATGCGGCCGAGCCGCGTGGCGGTGCCGCGACCGTCCTGGTCGTCTCGGGCGCGCACGATGCGGGCGCGGTGAACGCGGCCGCGCACACCACCACGACCACCGTCCCGGGATCGCTGCACGCGATCGCCTCCTATCAGGCGGAGAACGGGTCGCTGACGCTGATGAGCGTCATGCTGTTCGTCATCTCCGCGCTGGTGATCGGCGCGTTCTTCACGGTGTGGACGATTCAGCGCACACCCGACGTCGCCACGCTGGCGGCGCTGGGCGCGACCACCGGATCGCTGGTGCGCGACGCACTGGGTCAAGCGCTGATCGTGCTGCTGCTCGGCGTGGGTATCGGTGTCGGCGCTACCGCGCTGGCCGGAGCGGCGATCGGCACGAGCATGCCGTTCGTGCTCAGCGCCACCACGACGCTCGTGCCGGGGGTGGCGCTGGTCGGGCTGGGCCTGCTCGGCGCGGCCGTCGCGCTGCGCTTCCTGATCACCGTCGATCCACTCACCGCACTCAACCAGGCCCGCTGAGGCACAGGAGTTCTCGATGACCACCACACTCACCGTCACCGATGTCACGCTCACCTATCCCGACGGCGGCGGCCGGATCACCGCGCTGGACCGCGTCGGCCTGCGGGTGGACGGCGGCCGGATCGCCGCCATCACCGGACCGTCTGGTTCGGGCAAGTCCAGCCTGCTGGCGGTGATCTCGACCCTGCAACACCCGGATTCCGGCCGGGTTCTGCTCGAAACTGACAGCGGTAGTACGGATTTGGCCACCATGAGCCGCCGGGAAGCCGCGGCGTTGCGGCGCGAGGAGATCGGCATCGTCTTTCAGCAGCCCAACCTGATCGCGGCGCTTACCGCCGTCGAACAGCTGGAGGTGATGGCCCGCCTGGGCCAGCGTCTGTTCGTCCCAGGCCGGGTTCGCCGCGAAACCCACACGCGGGCAATGGATCTGCTCGATCTGGTCGGCCTGAGCGGGCACGAGCACAAACGCCCGGCCCAGCTGTCCGGCGGCCAGCGTCAGCGCGTCGACATCGCCCGCGCCCTGATGAACGATCCGTCCCTACTCGTCATCGACGAGCCGACCAGCGCCCTGGACACCGAACGCGGCAGCGCCGTCATCGACCTGATCCTGCGCATGGCCGACGAACACCACGCCGCAACCCTGCTGGTCACCCACGACCGCGCCCACCTCCACAGGATGGACTCGGTATACCGCATGGTGGACGGGGTACTGACCGCCGAGCAGGATGTGAAGCTGGCGGGCTGACACCCCACCTCAGTCACTCCGGCAGCCCACCTCCGTCATTCCGGCGTGCTTGTGGCCGGAATCCACTGGTAGATAGCGGTTACGGTGGATCCCGGCCACAAGCACGCCGGGATGACGGTGGACATCAGCCGGGATGGCCGTGGACATCAGCCTGAATGACCTGGATATCGACCGGAATAGCCGTGGGCGTCAGCCAGGATGACCGTGGGCGTTACTCGGCGGGCTTGGGTAGCTGCACTGCCGCGTACCAGTCCAGCAGGGCCGGGTCGTCCACCGCGCTGCGCTCGACGACGCGGGCGGCGTCGGCGCCTTGGAACAGCTTCTTGATCGGGACCTCGAGCTTCTTGCCGGTGCGGGTGTGCGGGATGCCCGGGGCGAGGATGATCTCGTCCGGTACGTGGCGCGGCGACACCTCGGTGCGGATCACGGATTTGATGCGGTCGACGAGGCCGGCGTCCAGGTCGACGCCGGGGGCGAGCACCACGAACAGCGGCATCCAATAGCCGCCGTCGGGCTGCTCCGCCCCGATCACCAGGGCCTCGGCGATCTCCGGCAGCGACTCCACGGCCTGGTAGATATCGGCCGACCCCATCCGGATACCGTGCCGATTCAGCGTCGAATCCGAACGGCCGTGCACCACGACGCTGCCGTGATCGGTGCGGGTGATCCAGTCACCGTGCCGCCACACGCCGGGGAACATATCGAAATAGGCTGCGCGGTACCGTGATCCGTCGGCGTCGCGCCAGAACGCGATCGGCATGGACGGCATCGGCGCGGTGATCACCAGCTCGCCGACCTCCTCGTGCACCGGCGTGCCCGAGGCGTCCCATGCGTCCAGCGCGACGCCCAGGAACGGCGCCGACAGCTCGCCCGGCCACACCGGCACCGTCGGCGCGCCGCCCATGAACGCCGAGACCACGTCGGTCCCGCCGCTGATCGAGGCCACCTGCACGCGCTCGCCGAGGACCTCGCTCAGCCACAGCGCGGAGGATTCCGGCAGTGAGGACCCGGTGATGCCGACGGTGCGCAGCGCCGACAGATCGTGCTCGCGCGCGGGATGGGCGTCGGCCTTGATGCAGCCGAGCACATAGCCGGGACTGGTGCCGAGCACGGTGGTCCGGGTACGAGCGGCGATATCCCACAGCGCATCCGGGGCCGGGTACGCGGGACTACCGTCGTAGCAGACGATGGTCGCGCCCAGCAGCAGCCCGGCGACCTGGAAGTTCCACATCATCCAGGAGGGGCTGGTGTACCAGAAGAACACGTCGTCGGGCCCGATATCGGACTGCAGCCCGGCCGCTTTCAGATGTTCGAGCACCACGCCGCCGTGACCGTGCATGATCCCCTTGGGCAGCCCGGTGGTGCCGGAGGAGAACAGGATCCACAGCGGATGGTCGAATTCCACCGGCTCGATGGACAATTCGGCGTCGCCGGGCGCACTGGCCCGCTCCCAGTCCAGCGCGCCGGGCACGGTGCCGCCCAGGCGCGAGACCACCACGGTCGCCCGCAGGCCGGGCAGGCCCGCGCGCAGCGTGGCGATATCCTCGCACTTGTCGTGGGACTTGCCGCCGTAGCGATAGCCGTCGGCGGTGACAAGCACCACCGGTTCGAGCTGTCCGAGCCGGTCCAGCGCCGCCTTGGCCGAATAGTCCTGTCCGCACGCGCTCCAGACCGCGCCGATGCTCGCCGTGGCCAGGAACGCGATCACCGTCTCGGCGATATTGGGCAGATACCCGATCACCCGATCACCCGGCACGACACCGTGTGCGCGCAGGGTCTGCGCGAATGCCGCGGTCCGGCCGAGCAATTCGGTCCAGGACAGCTCGGTCAGCGAGCCGTCCTCGGCGGCCGAGACGATCGCCGGACTGGTCGCGTTCGCATGCCGGGCGACCTGATCCACGTAGTTCAGCCGCGTACCCGGAAACCACTGCGCGCCGGGCATATCCGTACCAGCCAGCACCCGCTCGGGCGCCGGGCCGAGCTCGAAGTACTCCCAGAGCGCGCCCCAGAAACCGGGCAAATCCTCGATCGACCACTGCCACAGCGCGTGATAGTCGGCGAACGTCAGTCCCGTCCGCTCGGTCACGAACCGGGCGAACTGCGTGATCCGCGCCGTCGCGACATCACGCTCGTCAGGCACCCACTGCGGCTGCATCGCTATCCGCCTCTCCGCGCTGGTCCGCCTCTCCGCGCCTCAGGCCAGACTCAAAATCAATTCTTGCGTTTCGGAAGCCCTCTGGGGGCAGGCTGAGTTTACTCACCGCGGCGCAGGATTCGCTGTGCGTGCTGGATGACCGGGCCGTCCACCATGCGGCCCTCGAAGGCGAAGACGCCTCGGTTGTTCGGCACCTCGGCGAGTACACGGCGCGCCCAATCCAGCTGGTCCGGGTCGGGTGTGTACGCCTCCCGGATCACCTTTGTCTGGCTGGGATGGATGGCGACCTTGACGTCGAATCCGACCGCCACGGCGTCCTCGGACTCGGTGCGTAGTCCGTCCAGGTCGCGGAAGTTCAGGTACACCCCGTCCAGGGCCAGCTTGCCGTACGCCTTGGCCGCCAGCAGTGTGGTCGAACGCAGGTGCCGGGCGATATCGCGGTAGCTGCCGTCCGGATGCCTGCTCGCGCTGCCGCCGAGTCCGGCGACCAGATCCTCCGCACCCCACATGGTGCCGATCACGTTGTCGGCCCGCGCCGTCTCCGGCACCGTCAGAACGCCCAGCGGCGACTCGATCAGGGCGATGACCTCGAACGCCGTCAACGCCGAAACCTGCTCGGGCGACTCGCATTTCGGCAGCATCACCCGTCGGTACGGTGTCCGGGCCAGCGCGTCGAGGTCCAGGGCGAAGTCCTCGGTGGTCGCCGCGTTGACCCGTACCACGACGCGCTCGGAGGGCAGCGAGGACCCGAGGAGCGCCTCGCGGGCGGCCGCCTTGTCGCCCGGCGCGACCGCGTCCTCCAGATCGATGATCACCACGTCGGCGGCGGCAGCGGCCTTCTCATAACGCTCCGGTCGATCCGCCGGGCAGAACAGCCACGTGGGCCCGGGCAATTCCCAGGTCGTTCCGAGTGGTGAGCCGTTGGAGCTCGGGGAATGAGCGGTCACTGCGGTTCCTTTCGTACCAAGGTCTTGCGCGCCGCGGTCGCGACGATATCGCCGTGCTGATTGCGGGCGGTATGCGCGAAGGTGACGATGCCTTCGCCGGGGCGGGACTTCGATTCCCGCTTCTCGGTGACCACGGTTTCGGCGTACATGGTGTCCCCGTGGAACAGCGGCTTCGGGAAGGCGATATCGGAGAATCCGAGATTCGCCACGATCGTGCCCTGGGTCAACTGCGCCACCGACAATCCCACCAGCGTCGAGAGTGTGAACATCGAATTGACCAGGCGCTGGTTGAACGGCGGCAGCGCGTCGGCGAACGCGGCGTCCAGGTGCAGCGCCTGGGTATTCATCGTCAGCGTGGTGAACAGCACGTTGTCGGCCTCGGTGATCGTGCGCCCGGGCCGGTGCTCGTACAGCACGCCGCTCTCGAATTCCTCGAACCACAGCCCGCGCTGCACCACCTTGCGCACCGCCTCGCTCATAGCTCCGCGCTCGGTCACAGACCCAACTCTCGTCCGATCAACATCAACTGTACCTCTGTGGTGCCCTCGCCGATTTCCAGAATCTTGCTGTCACGATAGTGCCGGGCGACGGCGAACTCGTTCATGAATCCGTAGCCGCCGAATATCTGAGTGGCATCGCGCGCATTGTCCATCGCCGCCTCGCTGGCGACCAGTTTCGCGATGGACGCCTGCTTCTTGAAGGGTTTACCCGCGAGCATCAGCGCGGCGGCGTCGTAGTAGGCGGTGCGGGCGGCGTACGCGCGGGCCTCCATCCTGGCGATCTTGAACGCGATGGCCTGATTGCGGCCGATCGCCTGTCCGAACGCCTCGCGCTCACCGGCGTACCGCACGCTCTCGTTCACGCAGCCCTGCGCCGCGCCGACGGCCAGCGCCGCGATCGCGATGCGGCCCTCGTCCAGGATGCGCAGGAAGTTGGCGTACCCGCGCCCGCGTTCGCCCAGCAGATTCTCCTGGGGCACACGCACGTCGGTGAAGCTGAGCGGATGGGTGTCCGAGGCGTTCCAGCCGACCTTGTTGTACGCGGGCTCGGCGACGAATCCGGGGGTGCCGGTCGGCACCAGGATGGTCGAGATCTCCTTGCGACCCTCGTTCTGCCCGGTCACCGCGGTGATTGTCACCAGCCGGGTGATGTCGGTGCCCGAGTTGGTGATGAACTGCTTGCTGCCGTTGATGATCCAATCGCCGCCGTCGAGCACCGCCGTGGTTCTCGTGCCGCCGGCGTCGCTCCCGGCCATGGGTTCGGTGAGCCCGAACGCGCCGAGTGCGCGACCACTGGTCAACTGCGGCAACCACTCCCGCTTCTGGGCCGCGGTGCCGAATCGGAAGACCGGCATCGCGCCCAGCGACACCCCGGCCTCCAGGGTGATCGCGACGCTCTGGTCGATCTTGCCGAGCTCCTCCAGGGCCAGGCACAGGGCGAAGTAGTCGCCGCCCATCCCGCCGTACTCCTCGGGGAACGGCAGCCCGAACAGGCCCATATCGGCCATCCCCGATACCACCTCGTACGGGAAGCTGTGCGCGGCATCGTGCTTCGCGGCGACGGGGGCCACCACCTGGTTCGCGAAGTCCCGGACGGTCAGGGCCAGGTCGCGATACTCCTGGGGCAGGGCGCCGGTGGATAGGAACTCTGTCATTCGGGATCGCCCTTCGTGGTCTCCGGTGTATCGGCCGCCGAGTCGGCGGCCACTACGATGCGTGCCAGCAACTGGTCGAGCTGGACCTGAGCGCCCGGATCCACCAGCAGCTCAACGGTTCCCGCGACCGGCGCGGTGAGCGTGTGCTCCATCTTCATCGCCTCGACCACCACGACCGGATCCCCGGCAGCCACCACGCCACCCGCGGCGGCGGGCGTGGCGATCACCGACCCCGGCATGGGGCTGCGGATTTCGGCGTCGCCGACCCGCTCGGCCGCAGCCCGCACCGCGGCTTCGGCCACGATGCGCAGATTCGCCACGCCGGTGTCGTCGGCGACCCACAGCTGCCCGCCCTGTTCGGCCACCCGGTAGTAGGCGCGCACACCGTCCAGGGTCAGTGTCAGTGTGCCGTCGTCGAGATCGGCGGTCAGCGAACGGGGTTGGGCCTCCTGCGATTCCTGGCCGTCCAGCCGTACCTGCGCCCGATCGGGCTGTCCGGTGATGTGGACGTGGGTGGTCCGCTCTCCTGCCGCCAGCCGGAAGGTGGTCGGCGCCGCGACACCGAGCCGCCAGCCGTCCGGAACCTCCCAGGGCCCCTGCGGATTCGCGGGCCACGCGCGCAGCCACCGCAGCACCGCCGCGGCGATGAACTGCTCCTCGCGCACCTGCGCCGGGGCGAAGTCCCCCGCGCGCCGATCCAGCAGGCCGGTATCCAACCGTCCGGCGAGCACGTCCGGATCGGCGAGCAGGAAACGCAGGAATTCGACATTGGTCCGCACACCGAGGACCTGCGTGTCCCGCAGTGCCCGGTCCAGGGCCGCGATCGCACCGTCGCGGTCCGACGCGTGGGTGATCACCTTGGCCAGCATGGGGTCGTAGTCGCTGCCGACCACCGCGCCCACCCGCAGTCCCGAATCCACCCGCACACCAGGGCCGTCCGGCTCCACGAGGTCCAATACCGTCCCGCCGGTGGGCAGGAAGCCCCGGCCCGGATCCTCGGCGTAGACGCGCGCCTCGACCGCATGGCCGCTGAGCCGGATGTCGTCCTGCTCGACGGCCAGCTTCTGCCCCGCCGCGATGCGCACCTGGCACTCCACCAGATCCACGCCCGTCACCAGTTCGGTCACCGGATGTTCCACCTGCAGACGGGTATTCATCTCCATGAAGAAGAATTCGCCGGGCCGCGCGGCCGAGACGATGAATTCCACCGTCCCGGCGCCGACATAGTCGACGCTGCGGGCGGTCGCGCACGCCGCGGCGCCGATGCGCGCCCGGGTCGCGGAATCCAGCAACGGTGAGGGCGCCTCCTCGATCACCTTCTGATACCGCCGCTGCAAGCTGCATTCACGCTCGCCGAGGTGCAGGACGTGGCCGAAGCGGTCGGCCAGGATCTGCACCTCGATATGCCGCGGATCGGTGACGAACCGCTCCAGGAACAGCGTGTCGTCGCCGAAGGCGGCCGCCGCCTCTCGCCGCGCGCTCACCAGCGCCCCGGCCAGCGCCTCGTGCTCGTGCACCAGCCGCATACCCTTGCCGCCGCCGCCCGCCGAGGGCTTCACCAGGATCGGATAGCCGATATCGCCCGCGGCATCCAGTAATTCGGCGTCCGACAGGCCGGGCCGGGCGATGCCCGGGACGACCGGGACCCCGAACGCGGTGACCGCGTTCTTGGCGGCGATCTTGTCGCCCATGACCTCGATCGCCCGCGCCGGCGGCCCGAGGAATACGATCCCGGCCTCGGCCAGCGCGGCAGCGAAGGCCGGATTCTCGGACAGGAACCCATATCCCGGATGCACGGCCTGCGCACCGGTGCGCACCGCCGCGGCGACCACCCGGTCGATGGCCAGGTAACTGTCTCTCGCCGGCGCCGGGCCCAGCCGCACCGCGACGTCGGCCTCGTGCACATGCCGCGCCCGCGCATCGGCGTCGCTGTACACCGCAACGGACCGAATCCCCATGGCGCGCAGCGTCCGGATCACCCGGACGGCGATCTCACCGCGGTTGGCGACCAGCACGGTGTCGAACGGGGGCGTCGCCGTCTGTAATCCCATGGTTTCGAGCATGCGCCTCACATCCTGAATACGCCGTAGGAAACGGATTCCAGCGGGGCCTGCGCGCAGACCGAGAGGGCAAGGCCCAGCACGGTTCTGGTATCGGCCGGATCGATCACTCCGTCGTCCCACAGTCGCGCGGTGGAATAGTACGGATTTCCCTGGTGCTCGTACTGTTCGCGAATCGGCGCCTTGAACGCCTCCTGCTCCTCGGGCGTCCATCCCTGACCGACCTGGTCACCCCGCACGGTCGCGAGTACCGAGGCCGCCTGCTCGCCGCCCATCACCGAGATCCGCGCATTCGGCCACATCCACAGGAATCGCGGCGAATATGCCCGCCCGCACATCGAATAGTTGCCCGCGCCATAGGATCCGCCGATCACCACCGTCAACTTCGGCACTCGCGCGCACGCGACCGCGGTGACCATCTTCGCGCCGTTCTTGGCGATGCCCCCGGCCTCGTAGTCGCGGCCGACCATGAATCCTGTGATGTTCTGCAGAAATAGCAGTGGAATCGAACGTTTATCGCACAGCTCGATGAAATGGGCTCCCTTGAGCGCGGACTCGCTGAACAGCACGCCATTGTTGGCCACGATCCCGACCGGATGCCCGTGAATGCGCGCGAAGGCTGTCACCAGGGTGCGGCCGTATTCGGACTTGAATTCCTGAAACTCGCCGCCGTCGACGACGCGCTCGATCACCTCGCGCACGTCGTAGGGCGTGCGCAGGTCGACCGGGACCACGTCGTACAGCTCCGACTGCGGCGCACCTGGTTCGGCGGTGGCCGCGATCTCCCACGGGCTCGGTTCGCGCGGGCCCAGGGTGCCCACGATGCGGCGCACGATGCGCAGCGCGTCATCGTCGTCCTCGGCGAGGTGATCGGTGACTCCCGAAGTGCGCGAATGCAATTCGCCACCACCCAGTTCCTCGGCAGTGACCACCTCACCGGTGGCGGCCTTCACCAGCGGCGGACCGCCCAGGAAAATCGTGCCCTGATCGCGCACGATCACCGCCTCGTCGCTCATCGCGGGCACATAGGCGCCGCCGGCGGTGCAGGAGCCGAGTACGGCGGCGATCTGCGGAATTCCCTGGGCGCTCATGGTCGCCTGGTTGTAGAAGATGCGGCCGAAATGCTCCCGGTCGGGGAACACCTCGTCCTGCCGGGGCAGGAACGCACCGCCGGAGTCCACGAGATAGATGCAGGGCAGGCGATTCTGCAGCGCCACCTCCTGCGCGCGCAGATGCTTCTTCACCGTGATCGGATAGTAGGTGCCGCCCTTGACCGTGGCGTCGTTCGCGACGATCACGCATTCGCGGCCGGAGACCCGCCCGACGCCGCTGATGATGCCCGCGCCCGGACATTCGTCGTCGTACATGCCGGTGGCCGCCAGCGGCGACAGCTCGAGGAAGGGACTGCCCGGATCGAGCAGCCGGTCCACCCGGTCGCGCGGCAGCAGTTTGCCGCGCGCCACGTGCCGCTCGCGCGAGGCGGCAGAACCGCCGAGCGCGGCGCTCGCGAGCCGGGTGCGCAGGTCCCGCACCAGCGCCTCGTGCGCCGCGCGGTATGCCGGCGCCCCGGAACCCACGGCGCCCGGCGCATCGTCCCGAATAACCGTCATCACACCATCCTGCCCGGTCGGTTAGTCGCCAATAACTGGAATTCAGGTTAATCTTGATTAACCAAGATGTCCAGGACTGTGCGAGAGGAGGGGCGATGACCAGCAGCGATCCCGTCACGCCCACCCGCCGGGAGCAGCTCAAGGCACAGCGCCGTCGCGAGCTCCTGGAGGCCGGGGCTCGGCTGATCGCGGACCACGGCTTCCCCGGCGTGCGCCTGGACGATCTGGGGGCGGCGGTCGGGATCAGCGGGCCGGCGGTGTACCGGCATTTCCCGAACAAGGAGGCATTGCTGGTCGAACTGCTGGTCGGGGTCAGCCAGCGACTGCTCGACGGCGGCAGAGCCGTCGCTGCCCGGGCCGATTCCCCCGAGCGGGCGCTGGCCGGTCTGATCGACTTCCACCTCGATTTCGCCCTGGGCGAGCCGGAGCTGATCCGCATCCAGGACCGCGATCTGGACAATCTGCCCGAGGCCGCCCGGCGCCAGGTTCGCAGCACCCAGCGGCGCTACGTCGAACTGTGGGTGACGGTGCTGCGTGAACTCGATCCGGAGCTGCCCGAGACCGCGGCCCGCGTCCAGGCCCACGCCACCTTCGGACTGATCAACTCCACTCCGCACAGCGCGTCCGCCGCCCTGGCCACCCGAGCTCGCCCGATCCTGCGCCGCATGGCACTGGCCGCCTTGCAGTAGACGCACTGTGAAATCCGCGCCCGCACAGTTCGATCCCTCGCGAAACTCGCCGGACCGTCTTACTTTGTTTGATTGATTCCGAAATGCGCGTTCGCCGTGACCCGTTTCGGCAGCGACCGTGTGGTTCTCGACGCATCGAGGCTGAAATATCGGCTACAACGGGACAATTCGGCGAATGCGCAGTAATGTCTGGCCCGGTGCTCGAAGTTGGCCGGATGACGGCCGACGTGTAGCCAACCGGCGCACGGGGGGCCCATTTATGAAGGAAAAATCTCCGGGTTATTCCGGCGATTGGAAAGTTAGGAAACACATGATTCGTCGTGCCCTGAAGTCCGGCAGTGCCCTTGCGGTGATCGCCGTCCCGCTCGCCGCGGCAGCGGTATTCGCCGGTGGAGCCTCCGCCGCGCCCGTTTCGGCCGCGCCGTCCGTCGCCCAGCCGGTGTCGCACACGATTCCGTTGGAGCCCATTACCACCAACCCGCACGCCAGGTACCACGATCCGGTCGCCAACGGCGCGGTTCTCGGTGCCGGAATCGGCTCGGCCACCGGATCATTCATCGACCCGTGGACCACCCTGCTGGGCGCGGCGATCGGCGGCGGCGTCGGCTATTTCGACCCCAACGTGATCCCGCAGATTCTTCCGTGATTCCTCGGGGTCCGCGCTGATCCGCGCGGACCCATCGGATTTCGTGATAACGCACCGAACGGCGGCAGGGTCGACACTGCCGCCGTTCGGCGTTTCAGTGGCAGCGCGTTTCCGTGTCGGCTGTTTCCGTGTCGGCTTCAGTGCCGGCGCAGCTCGTGACCGGCCGTGGCCAGCACACGGCGAAGGCCCACGGCGACCATCGGCGCCATGGCCATGGTCCACATCCCGGCGAATACCGGTGCGACGACCTCGAATTCGGAGGTCCACCGCACCCGGGTGCCGCCCGTGACCTCATCGAACCTCACACATCCGTCCTGGCGGCGCAGAGCCGGATAGGACGTGAGCAGCTTGTACCGGATCAGCCGGGGCGGTTCGTACTCGATGATCTCCTCGGTGACCCGCACGAACGGAGTCACCAGCAGACGCACCGCGCCCACACCGTGTTCGGCGACGTTGCCGGGCCGCACCAGCGTCACCCGCCGAATGAGCGAGGTCCGCTGATAATTCGTCGCATCGGTGATCCAGTCGAAAACATCCTCGGCGGGCGCCCGGATGGTGCGCTCCACCTTCACCGTGCGCATCAGGACTCCATTTCGGGTCGGACGTGGATGACTCGCCGCGAAGCCTACGGGGCAGATTGGGGGGCAAGCCAGGGAACCGGTCGGAATCGATGCGGTTTCGATACCGGGCCGTGTCGCGGGCAGTGGCGTAACTCATTGTGACAGCGGGCTTTTCAGATTTCTCACACCGACCGGCCGCCGAGGCGATCCCCGCGCGCGCCGTCCCGGTGATCACCCAGGCCCGACGCGAACCGAGTGGTCGCGACTACCGATACCGGCGGTAACAGGCAACGAGGCCATAACGCCTGGTAGCTACCATGGCGACCAGGAACACCCAGGACCGCCGCGCGGTGGCACCGACCGCGCCGGCGTTCCGCCAGCCGCGCGCACGACGCAATCCGCCGTGCCCGCCGTTACCGAGAGACGGGCCAGAACACAGTGAGTCGAGCTCAGCGCGGCACCGCGCACCCAGCCCAGGATGCGTCGACGAGCGCGCCCGTCGCAGCGCCGGCCACCCCGGAGCGCGTGATCCGTCGCCGTCCCAAGAACCGCCGGGCGCAGATCGCGGCGACCTCGGCGGCCGCATTCGGATCACAGGGCTATCACGGTGTCAGCATGGAGGACATCGCCTCGCGCCTCGGCATCTCCTCGGCCGCGCTGTACCGGCACTACCCGAGTAAGTACGCGCTGTTCCGGGAGGAACTGCTACGGCTGAGCGCGGCCGCGGAGGCCGCGGTCACCCTGCCGGACGAGACCGCGGACTGGCCCCCGGAGCGGCGACTGGGACGAGTCATCGACGCCATCGTCGCCGACAGCATCGCCAATCGCACGACGGTGGCACTGACCCGCTGGGAGCGGCGCTACCTCGAGGACGCCGACCGCACGCTGCTGGACGGACAGTTCGACACCGCCGTCGGCGCGGTCTCGGATCTGATCGGCCAGGTGCGCCCGCACCTGTCCCCGGGCGACCGATGGATGCTCGCGGCGACGGTCCTCAGCGTGATCAGCAGCATCGGTGACCACCACACCACCCTCCCGGTGAAACCGCTGACGGCCGTGCTGAATTCGGCGGCGTGGGCGCTGGTCCGGGCCGATCTGCCGGAACCGACCACCGTCGCGCGCAAGCCCAGGGCCGTGGAGATCCCGCAGTCGTTCAAGCATGAGCTGCTGCTGAAGAAGGCGGTGGAGCTGTTCCACCAGAACGGCTATCCGAACGTCAGCGTCGAGGACATCGCGATGGCGGCCGACCTGTCGGCGGCCTCGGCGGTCTACCGCTATTACCGCAGCAAGAGCGATCTGCTGGCCGCGGCGTTCCGGCGTGCCGCCGACCGGGTGGCCAGTGCGATCGGACCGGCCACCGCCTCGTCGAGCGACCCCGCCGAGGCATTGGCGAAGCTGATCGACATGTATGTCGCGGGCTGTTTCGCCGAGCGCGACCTGACCTTCGTCTACTACGCGGAGGTCGGCCATGTGCCCGTCGAGGAGCGCGCCATGCTGCGCAACATCCAGCGGCTGATCGTGACCGAATGGGTGAACCTGCTGGTCCAGGTGCGCGACGACATCTCCCAGGCGCAGGCCCGCATCCTGGTCCAAGCCGCCTTCAGCCTGGCCGTCGACCTGGGGCGGATCTTCCCGGACGACGAACGGATCTGCTCCTCCGATCGAGTGATCAGCCTGGTGGAGATCACCCTGTTCGGCGAGACCCGGCGTTAGGCGGCGACCGACTCAGACCGGGTATCGCGGCCAAGGATAGAACGCCAGGTGCAGAAGCAGGATCACCAGCAGCGCCAGGATCACCGCGGCCAGCGGATGTGCGCGCCGCTCCAGGTAGCCGATGGTGCGAAACAGCGTGGGGAACGGCACATCACGCGCGAAGAACATGGCCAGCACGCTCGGCAGGATCACCCACAGCACCGCGATCAGCCCGTACAGCACGTACGCGCCGATGTAGGTCCCCGGATGTATCTGCCGCGCGACGATCGCGGCCACCACCCCGACGATCAGCCCCGCCACGGCCAGCACCAGATAGCCGCCCATGCCCTCGGCGGGCACGGCCCCCGCGTCGGGTGTGGTCCGGCCGTTGGGAGTGGTCTGCTGCCCGCCCACGATCCGCGGCGCCGTCGGGTGCGTGAACAGTTGCGGCACAGCGTAATACCCGAGGACGACGATCACGAAGACCACGATCAGCCGCACCCACTCGTGCGCCGCCTCGAGGTGCCCCGTCGTATTCGAGATCGTCGGCCAATCGACCAGACCGAACACCGACGCCAACTCCGGCACGGCAATGGCCAGCGCGGCCAGCCCCCACATCAGATAACCCCAGAACTCCGCCGACCGCCCTCGGGTCTGAGGCGGCTGGGTCACAACCTCGGTCATGCCACCGGTGTACCACCGGCAACCGACAACTACTCGTAATACACCGAACTCGACCCCGCACCGACACTCCCCCGCAACATCGCAGCCCCGACATCGCAACCCACACCGTCATTCCCACATATCCAGCCCGTCATTCCCGCACGTTTTCGGCGGGAATCCACTCGTACACGATGGATCCCGGCCGAAAGCGTGCCGGGATGACGATGGACAAGCACGCCCGGATGACCGCCGCGCGGGCACGCGAGGCAGGCAACGAGCCGCGGTTGGCGACGGCCGGGATCCGGTCGCAAGATCCCGGCCGCGCCCACCGGATACCCGGTGGTCTTTTCTCCTACACCCCAGGTGCGACAGTCAGGTCGTACACCTGTACGCCGTCGACGGTGGTCGGGGCGTAGTGCGCCTGCACCCACGCGGTGATCTGCCCGGCGGAGGTGCTGGCGTCGGATCCGCCACCGCCCCCTCCTCCCGCATTCTGCGCAGGGCCAATGCCCTTCTGCTCCAATGTATCCGCATTGCGGCCGTGCGTCCCGGCGGCATGCGAACCGGTCGCGCCGGTATGCGTGCCGGACGCGCTGGGCGCCGCCGTATCCGAGGTATCGTCGCGCCCCTTCGACGTCCGCGCGGTAGCCAGGAAGTAATGCACATCACCGCCGGCCACATTCTGCTGGAACTGCGCCAGGGTCGGCGACGGATCCCGCCCGCTGAAGCCGCCGATCGCCATCAGCGAAGCACCCGTGCGCAATTCGATCGAGCTGACCTGCTGCGATCCGACGGCGGCTGCGGCCCAGCGATTTCTGGCCGCGCTCAGCATGGCGTCGAGCCGCGGTGTCGAGCCGCCGCTTTCGCCGTTGCCGTGCCATCCGCCATTGCCCCGTACGCGGATCGGACCGCTGTAGGGACTGCCGCCGCTGTGCGGCACCGCCACCGTCTCCACCGCGTAGGCGGCGGGTGCGGCGATGCCGAAGGCCAGTGCGACCGCGGCGATCACGGCCGCCGCCCGGCGGGCCGTGCGCCCACCGTCCCCCGAACCCGCACGCACCCCGATTCCGCCCAGCGCGGCCAGCAGCGCCGCCGCGACCACACCGCCCACCAGCAGCGTCCACCGCAACCAGGGCAGCCAGTGCGGCGTCTGACCGAGCAGATAGAACACCCATGCCCCGGTGGCCGCCGACATCGCGCCGAGGGTCAGCCGCGCCCCGAGATGCTCGCGCCGCCGCCACAGCAGCGTCGCGCCGATGGCGCCCAGCGCCGCGATCGCCGGGGCCAGCTCGATCGTGTAGTAGGTGTGGAACGAACTGCTCATGTAGCTCAGGACCAGCCAGGTGCCGACCAGCCAGCCGCCCCACAGGATCAGCGCGGCCCGGTTGGCCTCGGTGCGCGGCCCGCGCCGGGTGAGCCACAGCCCGGCCACCAGCCCGATCACCGCGACGGGCACCAGCCAGGAGAATTCGGTGGCCAGCGACGGTTGCAGCAGCCGCGTCAGCCCGGTCTGCCCACCGGTCATGCCGCCGAAGTGCGCGGGCGTATGCGTGGCCGCGGCGTGCGCGGTGGCTCGAGCCGCGGGATGTGTGGGCGCCCTGTGCTGCTTCCTGCCCAGGATCCGTCCCAGACCGTTGTAGCCCACGGCCAGTTCCCACAGGCTGTTGGTGGTGGACCCGCCGATGAACGGCCGCGAGTTCGCCGGCCACAGCTGCACCAGCGCCACATACCACCCGGCGGACACCAGCACCGCCAGCCCGGCGGTCACCAATTTCGCGATCCGCGACCAGAATCCGCCCGGCATCGCGATCAGCACCACCAGCGCCAGGCCCGGCAGCACCAGGAACGCCTGCATCATCTTGGCCAGGAACCCCAGGCCGATCGCCACACCGGCCACCACCAGCCACCCGGTGCTCGCCGATCGCCACCGCACCGCGCTCACCGGATTCGCCCGCAGCGCCCGCACCACGCAGTACGCCGCGGCGACCACCAGGAACATCATCAGCGCGTCCGGATTGGCGTACCGGAACATCACCGCCGCCACCGGCGTCGACGCCATGGCCGCACCGGCGAGCAGACCCGCGCCGGGCCCATTCAGACGACGCACCGCACCGTAGACGAGGGCGACGGTCGCCACGCCCAGCAGCGCCTGCGGCAGCAGCATGGACCACGCGCTGAATCCGAACATCCGCCCCGAGAGCGCCATCAGCCACATATCCGCGGGCGGCTTGTCCACGGTGATGGAGTTACCCGGATCGAGCGAGGCGAACAGCAGCGCCTTCCAGCTCTTGGTGCCGGACTGCACGGCCGCCGCGTAGAAGGGGTTGGTCCATCCCGCCGAACGCAGGCCCCACAGGTACAGCACCGCGGTCGCGACCAGTAGCCCAGCCAGGCCCGGCAGGGCCCAGCGCTTCTCGTCACCCGTGGTGACCGGTAGCTCCCGGGCCACTCCCACGTCGTTCACGGCGCCTTTCGAGATGCCGATCGAGACCATGCTCCGCCTTCCTCCACACGATTCTCCCCGATGTCGACACGAGATTAAAAAGGTCGCCTGGCAGGGGTGCTGTGCTTCGGCTGGGAACTGCCTGTGGTGGTCCGATCAGGCCGCCTGGGGACGCATCATCGGCGGGTGCAGCACTTCGGCCGGCCCGGCCCGGTACAGCTGCGCGGGACGACCGCCGTCCCGGATGCTGGTGCGCCCGGTCGCCTCGACGAATCCGGCGGTACTGGTCACCTTGCGATGGAAGTTGCGGGGGTCGATGGCGGTGCCCCAGACCACCTCGTAGACCCTGCGCAGTTCGGCGACGGTGAATTCGCGACCACAGAACGCCGTGGCCAGGGGGCTGTATTCGAATTTGGCCCGGGCGCGCTCGACCCCGTCGGCCAGGACTCGGTGGTGGTCGAAGGCCAGGCGGCCCGGATCGGCCAGCAACTGCTCGACCGACCAGATCGCGGCGGCGGTGGCATCGGCGCCGGCGGCGGGCGCGGGCAGATTGGGCACGAGCGCGAGATAGGCCGTGCTGATCACCCGGCCGCGCGGATCGCGACCCGGTTCGCCGTAGGTCGCGAGCTGTTCGAGATGCAGGCTGTCGGCGCGAATGCCGGTCTCCTCCCGCAGTTCCCGCACGGCCGCGGCGGACAGGCTCTCCTCGGGTTGCACGAATCCCCCCGGCAGCGCCCATCTACCCCTGTACGGTGCATATAGTCGCTGCACCAGCAGGGCGCACAGGGTGTCGTTCGGCGCGTTGCGGGCGCCGAGAGTGAGCACTACCAGGTCGACCGCGACCGCTGCGTTGAGACGAAAAGCATTGGCCATGACCGCGATTGTAATCGTCAGCCTGACGATAAAGTCGGGTTGCCAGTGGTACGCGCAACCGATGCGGATCGATCATCACCGCCGTGGCGGGATCAATTCATCACGACCGGCATGAACGGCGCGTAATCGCGAACGCACCCCTCGTTCCAATCCCACAGCGACACCGGATCTACCGCGACGCCCCGCTGCAGAATCAGCCGCCACCCCTGCGACTCCTTCTCCCAGACGTCACCGTCGCGATCCAGGTAATAGCCCTGTGCATTCGGTTCGATGGAACCGTTATCGCTAAACACCAGCACATCTCCTGACTGTTGTCCCATGAGGATCCCCAGTACCTTCGACGCCTCGGTACCGCGCCGGTTCTGTTTCTCGCTCATATTCCGCAATACCCTCCCTAACAACGTCCTCACCAACCATTCCGCATCGCCTCCGCAGAGCGGCTCGGCAATCGAATTCATGCACCTCTTCAACTTTGGACCTACAGCGTATGCCGACACTAACAAAACATGCTCCTACCAGAGGTTACGGAACAGAAACGACGCGATGGAGGTCATGCCCGGAAGATTCCTCCGGCACCCGTCCGAAGTTCAAAAGTAAACCATCGGACCATCTGGCAAAATATGCCGCCGACCGGCCGTGAGCGAGTTTTCGAATGCTTCGAGCCGCGCAATTGAACCCATGATCGACAGCGCAAGCGAGCGGCTCGGCGTTTTTTGAAATGTCACAGCTTCATAACCGTTGGGCAAATATGCGGCATGCCATATGCTTCCGAGCGGCGCGGATCGCGGACCTGCCCGCTGGACGGCGTGTTTGCGTCACCACGCCGAATGCCATTGACAGCGAGGGGACCACACTGGTGCGATTGAGAACGCTCAGGGGGTGAGGAGATGCTGGCTGTCCGGGGGTCCGATCCCTCACGACGAGTGATCGAAAGGCTGTGCCGCAGATGAGGACCGAGGCGAGCGCCCGAATCGGGCTGCTGGTCGCCGCGCTGGCGAGCGCGGTGGCGATCGCGACCGCCCCCGCCGCCGCGAATCCGGCAGTATCGCAGGCGCCCAGCCTGTCCGCCGTGCCCGATCACCAGGCGGCACGGCCGGGCGGCACCGCACCCGAACGCGGCAGCCAACCCGCCATCCCGGCCGGTTCGGTGATCGAACCCCCGCTGAACTGCACCCCGAGCGCGCAACGCCCGCATCCGGTGATCGTGCTGCCCGGGGCCGACGGCACCACCGACAAGACCGCGGCTCAGTGGAGTCCGATGCTCGACGCTCTGCGATCCGACGGCGCCTGCGCCTTCCTGTTCCAGGGCGGGATCATCAAGGATCAGCGCTGGGCCGGTGACATTCCGAGCGAGGCCCGCCAGGTGGCCGAGTTCGTCGCGAAGGTGCGGGCGCACACCGGGGCCGAGCAGGTCGATATCGTCGCACATTCGGCGGGCACGTTCGTCGCCAACTACTTCCTGAAGGTGCTGGGCGGCGCGTCGTCGGTACACGATGCGGTGCTGCTGGCGCCGGAGTCCCGCGACTGCGACGGCGCCGGACTGCTCGCTCAGTACGGGATCACCGATCCGCCGCTCACCCCTGTCCAGGCGGCCAAGGCGGCGCCGTACATGGTCTCGCTGATGACGATCATGTTCCCCGGCCTGGCCCCCGCCATGCAGATGTCCCCCACCTCACCGGTCTACCAGGCCGTATTCAACGGCCCGGTCACCCAGCCCGGGGTGCGTTACTCGGTCCTGGCCACCCGCAACGACAAGATCGCCACACCCGCTGTCACCTGCTCGGTACTCGACGAGCCAGGCGTGCTGAACGTCGTCTACGAGGATCAGTTCCCCGGCGCGCCCACGGTCGACCACTCCAGCCTGCGCTCGAGCCCGTTCACCATCGCCTGGGTGATCCAGCAGCTGCATTCGTGACTCCACCAGCGGCGGCACGCACCAGCGATGCACTGACAAGCCCTGTGGATCCTCGCCGGTGCCGGACCTTCCCCGGGACCGGCACCGGCGAAGCAGTTGATGACCGGGCATCGGCACATCCGGTCATACGGCGTTCACCCTACCCGCATCTCCCGACAAACCAGGCAGTATCACAAATCCGGCGCCCCGCGCCTGTCACGCACCACGCCGTACCACAGCCCGGTGCCGTAGGCGATGTCGTCGAGGCGCTTGCACAGCAGATAGCGCACCGGATCCAGGCCACCCACGTCGCGATGGGTGAACCAGTCGGCCAGGCCGTCCGCCACCGCCATGGTCAGGGCGAGGCGCCGCACTCGCCGCGAGGCGATCATCGCCACGACGGTGACGGGCCAGTAGTTCCGGCACATCACCGACACGATGCGCCAGACGCCACCGGAGAATCCGCGGGCCAGCGCGATCGCCGCCACCCGGGTCGGATTGTCCAGCTCGGCGAACACCCGGCGTAGTCGCACCAGCGCGGCGACGAGGGTCAACGCCGCGCCCAGCACGCTGCTGCGCGAGGCGATGCCCAGCAGCGCCATGGCTACCACCGTCCAGAACGGCACCGACGGCGGCTCCGGGCGGGGCGCCGCGGGCGTGTCGTTGACACCGTCGGAGACCTTGCGCCCGAACCACTTCCCGAACGACACCGGATGATCGCAGGCCACCCGGGCCGCCGGTTCGTAGCGCAGCCGCCAGCCGGCCCGCTCGAGCCGCCGGCACAGGCCGGCATCGGCGGCCGAGCACGTCTGCTCGTCGAATCCCCCCTCGGCCAGCAGCGCACGGCGCCGCACCAGCAGCGCCGCGCCCGGCACGGAGGACACCACGCCGCGCGCGCCCACCGCGGCCTCGCGCCGCCCGCAATCCAGGGACGAGCGTGTCTGCTCGTAGCGCCCCAGCACCGTGACCGCCGGCTCCCGCGAGACGATGCGCGGGGCCACCAGCGCCACCTCCGGGTCGCTGAAGTGCCCGAGCATCACCTCGAGCCAGCCGGCCCGCGGCACCATGTCGGAGTCCACGAAGGCGACGAATTCGGTTGTCGCCGCGCGCAGTCCGATATTGCGGGCGGCGGCCGCGCCGTGCCTGCGCTCGTGCCGCAGCACCGTCACCCGGCAGCGTCCGCCGGTGCGCGGAATCGGCACCGGCCGGTCCGAGCCGTCATCGACCACGATCACGCTGTGCCCGCGCAGTGTGCGCAGCAGCCGCTCGAGCCCCTCGGTGTCGTTGTGCAGCGGCACTATCACGGTCACATCCTCCGGCCGCGGCAGCAGACGCGGTCGCGGATTGCCGACACCGGCGTCGAGCAGTCGTCTGGCTACCACCGCGGACTTGCGGTCCGTGACCTCGAGATAGCCGTCACCGATCAGGGCGGCAGCCTCCGGCGCCAGGCGCAGCAACCGCATCGGCGCATCGCCGACCAGGTACCGTCCACCGGAGTATGTGCGCACCCTGGGATCAAGCCGCACTCCGAAACCGTCGGGCAGTCGATCATGGCGCATTCGTGGAATATTAAGCCCGCAATTGCGGTCGCCCGGTGAGTGACACACATGCGGCCATACACCGGGCGGCGCGCTCTAGACTGCGGAGGGAAAGCACGGTGAACAGCACCGGCGTGGGGTCTGGAAGCGGCATGGGAGTCGGGCGGATGCAAACCAGCGGAGGCGGCAATACGCTCTCGGAATCCGAGATCGTCGAGGCCGCACTACGCGTGGTGCGCCAGGACGGTGTGGAGAAGCTGTCCATGCGCAGGCTGTCGCGCGAACTCGGCGTCTCACCGATGGCCCCGTATTACTACGTCGCGGATAAACGCGAACTGCTCGACCTGGTCGCCACCGCGGCGCTCACCGGCCTGCGCACGCCGCCGCCGGAATCCGGGCCGTGGCAGGTGCGGCTGCGCGATCTGATCGATCAGATCGACGATAAACTCCGCAAACATCCGGGCCTGGGTGATGTGCTCATCGAGCAGATGCTGGGCAAACAGCTGGATCTGATCGATGCGGTGATGCGAATTCTCTTCGACGCCGGATTCGACGATCGCACCGTGTTGTCCGCCTATGCCACCATTCACACCTATCTGTTCGGCCGCACCCGGGTGAATCCGCGAGGAGCCGGGGCATTGGCCGACACCCCGCTGCCCGAGTCGGTCGCGCGTGCGGTGAAACACATGAGTGATCTGCGTGGGAAGTATTCCTACGACTTCGGCATGGATGTGCTGATCTCCGGGCTCGAGGCTCAGCTTGTCCGGCGGGGCGACGGGCACGTATCATCAAATTAGAACACGTTCTAGTTTTCGTGTTCGCACTGCTCACCCGGCCCGAGAGGACGCTATGACCACCGGCAACTCCGCCGACCCTCGACACGACCCTGTCGTACCGCACGGCTCGCGATCCGTGGTGCTGCGCGTCGCCGAGGTCATCGCCGAGACGGCCGATGCCTGTTCGCTCGTCTTCGAGGTGCCCGCGGATCTGCGCGAGCGATTCGCCTACCAGCCGGGACAGTTCCTGACCCTGCGCATCCCCAGCGAGCGGACCGGATCGGTGGCGCGCTGCTATTCGCTGGCCAGCTCGCCGCACACCGACGACAAGCCCAAGGTCACCGTCAAGCGCACGGTCGACGGCTACGCCTCGAACTGGGTGTGCGACAACGTCCGCGCGGGCGACGAGATCGAAATGCTGCCACCCTCGGGCGTATTCACGCCCAAGGACCTGGACGAGGATCTGCTGCTGTTCGGCGCGGGCAGCGGTATCACGCCGGTCATGTCGATCCTCAAGTCGGCCCTGTCCAGCGGCAGCGGCCGGGTCGCGCTGATCTACGCCAACCGCGATCCCGAATCGGTGATCTTCGCCACCGAATTGCGCGAACTGGCCGACAAACATCCGCAACGGCTGGTGATCGTGCACTGGCTCGAGACGCTGCAGGGCCTGCCGAGCGTCGAGAAGCTGGCCGCCCTGGCCGAGCCGTTCGCCGACCGGCGCGCGTTCATGTGCGGTCCCAAGCCGTTCATGGACGGCGTGCACGACGCCCTGGCGCAGATCGGCGTGCCGCGGGGCCGCACCCACGCAGAGGTCTTCAATTCCCTTGCCGGAGACCCGTTCGCCGACGCCGCCACCGTCGAGGTGAGCGACGAGGAGGCAGCCGACGCCGCCACCGTCGAGGTGGAACTCGACGGCGAGGTGTACAACCTGAACTGGCCGCGCAGCCAGACTCTGGTCGACATCATGCTGAGCAAGGGCCTGGACGTGCCCTACTCCTGCCAGGAGGGCGAGTGCGGGTCATGCGCCTGCACGGTGCTCGAGGGCAAGGTGGACATGCGCAACGCCGAAATCCTGGACCCGGAGGACATCGAGGCCGGATACATCCTGGGCTGCCAGGCGCGGCCGGTCACGGATCATCTCAAGATCCAGTTCTGAGTCAGCTGACCGAGAGCTCAGCCGCTCCCAGCACCCGTCCCGCTTCGAAGGCGGCGGCGCTGCGGGGCAGCACGCCGGGCCGCCCGCTGTTGAGGACCGTGACCGTGCCCGACCCCGCGGTGGGGCGGCCGAGGCCATCCATGCGGCGCAGCGTTTGCACCGCAACGGCTTCGGCGCTGTCGAAGATCCGCACTCCGGGCGGGAGCGCGGCCAGGATGGCGTCCAGCACCAGCGGGTAGTGGGTGCAGCCGAGCACCATGCCCTCGATATCCGGCGGGGTCAGCGCGGCCGCCTTGGCGATCGCCTCCTCGATGGCCGGGAGGTCGCCGTGGTCGATGGACTCGGCCAGGCCGTGACAGGCCACGCCGATCACCTCGGCGTCACCGCCGAAACGGGCGATCAGATCGGCCTGATAGCGGCTGGCCGTCGTCGCGGCCGTCGCCCACACCGCCACCTTCGAGCAGGCCGCGGCGGCCGGTTTGATCGCCGGAACCGTCCCGATCACCGGCACGCCGGACCCCACCTCGGCGCGCACCTGCTCGAGCGCGGAGACGCTCGCGGTGTTGCACGGGATGACAATCACCTCCGCGCCCAGGATGAGCGCCCGCCGAGCGGCCTCCAGCACCCGATCGACCAGCCACGGATCGGGTTTGGGCCCCCACGGCGCGCCGTCGGGGTCCATCTGCAGCAGCAGATCGAGCTCGGGCCGGAGCCTGCGCAACCACGCTCCTGTGGGCAACATTCCGAGTCCCGAATCGATGAGCGAGACGATCACCCGGACAACTCTAATTAACCCACTGCACACGCCTTGCGTCGCGGGTGCCGGGCGCTACACAGATACCGCGTTGGCGGCTAGTTCCGCGCGCATCTTCATCACCTTGCCGACCATGCCCGCGCCGACAACCGCGGTGAGCACGCCACCGGTGAGATAGTGGGCGAGGAATTTGCGGCCGTCATCCTCGATGATCCGGATCTCGTCGGCGCCGCCGGGCGCACCGAGTACCTGGATCTTCACGTTGTACTGGTCGCTCCACACATAGGGGACCCCGGGCGCGGGCGATTCGGCGCCCAGGAGCGCCGCGGCCAGCAGCTGAGCCTGTTCGCCGGCGTTGGTCCAGTGCTCGACCCGCCGATGCCGTCCGCTCGGGTGCCGCCAGGCCGCGACATCGCCCAGTGCCCAGACATTCTCGATCGAGGTGCGGCCGGACGCGTCGGCGAGCACGCCGCCGCCCTCGCGCCGATCCGCCAGCGGGATACCGGATTCGGCGAGCCAATCCGTCACCGGGGCGGAGCCGACGCCGATCACCACCAGATCGGCCTGCACCACGGCGCCATCGGACAGCCGCGCGCCGGTCACGGCGCCCGCCTCGGCCACCAGCGAGTCCAGACCCACACCGCACCGCAGGTCGACACCCTCCTCCCGGTGCATGCGCCCGACCAGCGCACCGACCTGTTCGCCCAGGGATGCGGCCAGCGGGGTCGGCTGCGGCTCCACCAGGACCACCTCGACGTCCTGGGCTCGGAAGCTGGCCGCCAGCTCACAGCCGATGAATCCGGCGCCCACCACCAGTGCGCGACGGGCCGTGGACAGGTCCGCGCGCAACGCCGCCGCATCGTCGTGGCTGCGCAGCACATGGATCCCGGAGGCCTCGGGCAGGCCCGGAATCCGCTTGGGCCGCAGGCCCGTCGCGATGATCAGCTGGTCGTAGTCCAGGGCCGAACCATCGCTGAGCAGCAGCCGGCGCGCGACGGTATCCACGCCCGACGCGCGCACGCCCAGCCGCAGCTCGATGGCCTTCTCGGCGAAGAATTCCGCGGGCCGCAGCGTGGTGTCGTCGATCTGACCGCGCACGAACTGCTTGGACAGCGGCGGGCGGTCGTAGGGCAGTCGCGACTCGTCGCCGAGCAGCACGAGCGGGCCGTCGTACCCGGCCCGGCGCAGCTCCTCGGCGGTGCGCAGACCGGCCAGACCAGCGCCGACGATCACGATCGGGTGCGTGGTCATCGGATCGCTCCGATCACGGCGGGGACGAATACGGGTGCAGCAGAAGGTGAGGGCACGCTATCCAACTTATTCTAGTTCCAATTTTTTGTACTGTGACGACCGCCATATCCGGGTTCGCCGCGGAATTGTGCCGAGCAAGGTATTGATCGGGCGGTCAATCAGAGATATACCGGGAAGTGGACACACCATCACCCCCTTTCAGGAGGCACACAATGTTCAATGAATCCCGTACGCAGGACTACGTCGCCGTCATCCTCGGCGTCTACGCCGCGTTGTCACCGCTGTGGGTCGACAACAACGGCCGAGCCATGTGGACACTGATCGTCCTGGGCATACTCATCGCACTGACAGGCCTGGCGCAGCTGACCCGGCCGGCGATGGCGGGCCTGGACTACGCGATGGGCCTGTTCGGCGTGCTGCTGTTCATCGCCCCGTGGGTCATGAACTACCACGCCTTCAACGGCGCCTCGTGGACATCCTGGATCGTCGGCGTGCTGACCGTGGTCGTCGCCGTCGCCGCCCTTCCACAAGTCACCGCACGGTTGCATACTGCTCACTGATGCATATGCCCAAACCCCATCGAGCGGGGCGCCGCCGGAGCAAGAGGATCGACGGCGACGCCCGCGCCCTCATCCTGGATGCCGCCGAAAGTCTTTTCGCGACACATGGATTCGACGCCACCGCGACCGCGGCCATCGCCGCGGCCGCCGGTGTGCCGAAGGGGTTGGTGTTCTACTACTTCCCGACGAAGGATTCGATCCTGTCGGCCCTGATGTCCGAGCGAATCCCGGCCAACCCCCTGGACGACATCAATTCCGTTGTCTCGCCGGGCGATCCCGCCAAGAGTCTGGTCGCCCTCGACGCGGCGCTGAACCTGCGCGATCACCATTCCTCGGTCCTGCGCGTGATCATGTGGCGCGAGGCCGACACCCACCCGGATGTGCGAAAGCAGTTACGGCGCATGCGCGACCAACTGCTCGACATCACCGCACGGGTCCTGGCGGCCAGCGCGCCCGGCCCGGTGCGCCCGGGCACCCTCAGCGCCTGCGCGGGCGCCTGGGTCTCGGCCATGCTCGCCATCGCCACCACCGACCGGCTGCACACTCTGGACGGCCTCACCCTGCCGTCCGGCGAGGAGATCCTCAACATCTCCCAGGTCGTCGCCGCGGGGATGACACATCTGGGTTGAGGTCGGCGTGTCGCCGGAAAACATCCGCTCCGGACCCACTTGAATAGTGCCGATCGGTACGTTCTCGGACTTTCGAATAAGTACGTTCCAGGAGGTCATGGGTGTGATTCGTCCTGCGTTCGGTTCGACGCTGCTGAATGTCCTGGTGATCCTGGCTCTCGGGCAGGTGATGGCGGCGACGAGTTCGGCGCAGCCGATCTACCCCAGACCCGACCCCGACCCGTTCTATGCCGCGCCGGCGGATCTGGCCGACCACGGGCCCGGCGATGTGCTCGCGGTGCGGCCGATGCCGCCGCTGCCCATATTCCCCGGCACGACCGTGAAGCTGGTCAAGTTCCGCTCCAACAACTCTCGCGACCAGCCCATCGCGGCCGTCACCACGGTGCTGACCCCGGCCAATCATCGGCCCGACGGCCCGCTGCTGTCCTATCAGCACATCATCAACGGCCTGGGCACCGAGTGCGCCGTCTCGCGCGTGCTGTACACCTCGGATCCGAATCTCGTGGTGCGCGAGGCGCCCGCGCTGAATCTTCTGCTGCTGCGCGGCTGGAGCATCGCGCTACCGGACCATCTCGGACCGCAATCCGCCTACGGCGCGGCGCGTCTGGGCGGCCAGATCACCCTCGACGGGATCCGCGCGGCCCAGCGGGTGCCCGAGCTGACGCTGGCGCACAGCCGCGTCACCATGGCCGGTTACTCCGGCGGCGGCATGGCGACGGCGTGGGCCGCCGCGCTGCAACCCCGGTACGCCCCCGAACTCCAGATCGCGGGCGCGGCCGCCGGCGGCGTGCCGATGAACCTCGAGACCATGGTGCGTGCCCTCGGCGGCAACCGGCATCCGGCGTTCGGCCTGGCGATGGCCGCGGCGATCGGGCTCGAGCGGGAGTATCCCGACCGACTGCCGATCAGCAACTATATGAACGCCCACGGCATCGCCGTGCGCAATGCCATGGCCAACGGATGCACCAACGACATCATGGCCGCCGGGGCCGGGCACAACGCCCTGGAGCTCGCCGCCCGTACCGACCTGATCTCCAGCCCCGACGCGCTGCACGTCGTCCAGGAGAACAGCCTGGAGCTGTTCGACGGCGTGCCGACGATGCCGGTGTACGAATGGCATTCGCCGACCGATCCGCTGATCCCGGTCGGCGCGATCGTGCATACCAACCAGCGCTACTGCGCGGCCGGGGTGCGGCTGGAGTCCCAGCTGAGCCCCTCGCCCGAGCATTTGAGCGCGGCGGTGCTGGGGCTGCCCGGTATGGTCCGCTGGCTCGAGGGACGTTTCCGCGGCGAACCGGCGCCGTCGAACTGCCCCTGACGCCTCGAGGATCCCCGGCCGAAACAGACCCGAAGTCGGCGAGTTACCAACACCCCCCGAGTTATGCACAATCATCCCGAGGCGGCGTCGGGGGGTGTGCGGCGCGCTCATGATCGACGTATGGCCACGCCGCAACCGATCTCCCGTCGCTCGGCCCTCGACGCCGGACTCTCCGATTCCGATCTGCGCAGACTGTGCCGGATCGGGACCTGGCATCGCATCCGGACCGGGCACTATGTCACCGTGCCCGCCGCGGCGCTCACGCCGGCCGAGCGCCATCGGGCGCTGCTGCGCGCGACGCTCGACGCGGTCGCCGATACCGCTGTGGTGAGCCATGTTTCGGCGCTGATCGGGCACGGCCTGCCCGCCTGGGGCATACGGCTGGACCGCGCGCACCTCACCCGCCCTCGTCGCACCGGAGCACGGGTGGGCCGGGTTCTGGTGGTGCACGCCGGGCAACTCGCACCCGACGAGATCATCGTCATCGACGGCGTCCGGTCCACGACGGTGGAACGCACCCTCGTCGACATCGCCCGCACCGAACAGTTCGCGGCGGCGGTCGCGGTCGGCGATGCGGCCCTGCACCGGGGCGCGACGACGGCCGAGCGGCTGCGCGAGCAGCTCCACCGCGCCCGGGCCCGGCCCGGATATCACCGGGCCGCCGCGGTCGTCGCCTTCCTGGACGGCCGCAGCTCGAACACCGCCGAATCCCGCCTGCGGGTGGCGCTGTCGGCGGCCGGGCTCCCGGCGCCGGAGCCGAAGGCGCAGGTGCTCAGTCCCGACAACACTTTTGTCGCCCGGGTCGACCTGCTGCTGCCCACACTCGGCGTCGCCGCCGACTTCGACCCGGCCGGCCGCGGCGGCCTCGGCGCGCGTACCGATCCCGCGCGCGCCGACCCGCGCACCGAGGCCGTCGAACGGGCGCTGATCGCGGCGGAATTGCGCGAAGACCGGCTGCGGTCGCTGGGCTGGATTCCGATCCGCTGGACCTGGGGCGAACTCGAGGATCCCCGGGAGGTGCCGCGCCGGATCGAGGCCGCCGCCGCGAGCCGCACCCGATCAGGTAGGTGGCTACCATGCCCGCGCGCCTGAAAAGTCCCACTGACCGGATTGGTCCGTATCCTCCCAGCTACCAGGCGATTCCGGCACGCGCGACGGGTGGAGAGCGACCCGCGGACTCGCATGCCATCGCCATGGAGGTAAGAATGGCCTAATGACCGACCCCGACTTCGCCAATTTCGGAGAGCCCAACCGCTCGCGTCCGGAGGGTTATCGCCTGACCCATCCGCGTGAGGAGTCGGCGTCGGAATCCTCGGGGGCGCTCACCGGATTCGATCCGGGGCGTGCAAGTCTCGGACGGCCCGAGGTCCCCGTGAACTGGACCCCGGCCGATGCCGCACCCGCACCCGAATGGGCCACCGGAACACCGGCGGCAAACGGCCACGCCCTACCTTTCGGCCATTCCGAATCGCTGATATCGTCACCCGATTCGGTGGCGATCGGCAGGTCCGAGTTCAACACACCGATATCCGATTCGGTAGCCATCCCCCGGCAATCGGACACAGAGTTTTCCGCGTTCGTATCCCCCTACTCCACCGACACCACCCAGCCGGAGTACCCACAACACGATGCCCCAAATTTGCCAACGCGCACCACAGCACCCGAATTCCGGACGACCACACAACTCACGGGCACGGATCCGGCGGCCCCTCCCCGCAACGGCGACGCGCCGCACGGTTCGTTCGGCCTACCGCAGCGCAGTCCCGGATTGCCCTCGCGCACAGGCGCATTCCCGCCACACGCCGCGAATTCCGGATCTTCCTTCGACGAACCGGCGGCCGCTGCGATGAAACCCGAATACGCACCCCACACCAACGGTTCGACGATTCCCTCCGCCGAATCCGCCCCTTTCCTCAACGATTCCGTGCTGACCTCACCGGAATCCGGCCGTCGCGATACCGGCCGTCTCACACATCACCCCGCCCCGGAGGTCGCGTCGGCCGCCGCCCCGGCACAGCCCCGGCCCGCCTACTCGGAGCCGCCTTTCGCCGAGCCGACCCCACCCGAGGTCGAGTCACGGCGCCCCGCGGAAGAATCCGCATTCAGCGCACCCGTGCGCACCGCCCTGCCGACCCGTAATCCCCAAGGTCGGGATGCGAGATTGGGGCTGACAACCCCCGCGGCACCGGACGCCGAACCGACGCCCGGCACGGCGGCGAACCTCAACGGCACAGCCCAATCACCGAGCGGCACAGCCGAACCGGCGCCCGATACCGCCGCGGACGTGCGCAACACCATGAATGCGCACGGCACGGCCACCTTCGAGATCTCCACCAATTCGCACGCCGCGGCCGATACGGCCCACGACACAGCCGAATCCGAGAAACAGCCCGGCCTGCCACCCCGTCGGCCCCGCGGATTCGTCAGCCGCGCGGGCCGCAGGACAACCGAATTCGCGGTGAGCGGAACCCTCATAGCCGAAACCCCCTCGCCCGTCGACGACCCGCCGCTCGAACAGACGAGTACGCCCTCCCACGAGACGAACGCCTCGTCCGAGCAGACACCACCGCCCGACACCACCGAACCGACACCCACGGTGTCGAACCTGGCGGCCCCCGCATCTCGCCGGTCCGCCCACCGCCGCGCCGCCCAGGACGACGCCCCCACCACCGTCGACGTCCACCTCATCATGCATCTCCTGTTGTCCAGCCACACCCTGGAAACCGTCGCGGACAAGGCCGAGGCGGGCGAGGCCTCCCTGGAAGACTTCATCCGGGCCGCCCGCCGCACCCGCACCGCCGCCGTGGACCTGGTCACCGCCTGGTTCGGCGGCCCCGACCAGATGCGCCAATTCGCCGAGGCCCTACTAGCCGCGTCCGGGCCCACCTGACTCGAAGGCCGGGCATTCCGCGAACACGAAAAAGGCCGCCCCCCAACGGGGAGCGGCCCTTTCGGTAAGAGCTGGTCCTACTTGTTGATCTTCGTGACGCGACCGGCGCCGACGGTGCGGCCACCCTCACGGATCGCGAAGCGCAGGCCCTCTTCCATGGCGATCGGCTGGATCAGCTTGACGCTCATCTCGGTGTTGTCGCCCGGCATGACCATCTCGGTGCCCTCGGGGAGGGTCACGACACCGGTCACGTCGGTGGTGCGGAAGTAGAACTGCGGGCGGTAGTTGTTGAAGAACGGGGTGTGGCGGCCGCCCTCGTCCTTCGACAGGATGTACGCCTGGCCCTCGAACTCGGTGTGCGGGGTGGTCGTACCCGGCTTGACGACGACCTGGCCGCGCTCCACGTCCTCGCGCTTGATGCCACGAACGAGCAGACCGACGTTGTCACCGGCCTGGCCCTGGTCCAGCAGCTTGCGGAACATCTCGATGCCGGTGATGGTGGTCTTGGTGGTCTTCTCGCGGATGCCGACGATCTCGACTTCCTCGTTCACGTTGACCACACCACGCTCGACACGACCGGTGACGACGGTGCCACGACCGGTGATCGTGAAGACGTCCTCGATCGGCATCAGGAACGGCTTGTCGGTCTCGCGGACCGGGTCCGGGATCGACTCGTCGACCGCGTTCATCAGCTCGATGATCGACTCGGTCCACTTCGGATCGCCCTCGAGCGCCTTCAGACCCGAGACGCGCACGACCGGCGCGTCCTCGTCGAACTCCTGCGAGCCCAGCAGTTCGCGGACCTCCATCTCGACGAGCTCGAGGATCTCCTCGTCGTCGACCATGTCCGACTTGTTCAGCGCGACCAGGATGTAGGGCACGCCGACCTGACGGGCGAGCAGCACGTGCTCACGGGTCTGCGGCATCGGGCCGTCGGTGGCGGCCACGACCAGGATCGCACCGTCCATCTGGGCGGCGCCGGTGATCATGTTCTTGATGTAGTCGGCGTGACCGGGGGCGTCGACGTGCGCGTAGTGGCGCTTCTCGGTCTGGTACTCGACGTGGGAGATGTTGATCGTGATACCACGAGCCTTCTCCTCCGGCGCCTTGTCGATCTGGTCGAACGCGAAGGCCGCGTTCAGCGTCGGGTACTTGTCGGCCAACACCTTGGTGATCGCGGCAGTCAGAGTGGTCTTGCCGTGGTCGACGTGACCAATCGTACCGATGTTGACGTGGGGCTTCGTCCGCTCGAACTTCGCCTTCGCCACTGTTGTCCTCCTGGACTAGTTAGTGCGTGCTTTTTTGCAGCAGTGCGGTTTGTATTACAGGGGGTCGTTCGACGACCGACCTGGGGCGGCTTCTCTCGAGGCCGCCCCGGCAACGATTACTCGCCGGTCGCCTTGGCGATGATCTCCTTCGACACGTTGGCCGGAACCTCCGCGTACGAGTTGAACACCATGGAGAAGTTCGCTCGGCCCTGGGTCTTCGACCGCAGGTCACCGATGTAACCGAACATCTCCGAGAGCGGAACCAGCGCCTTGACGACACGGGCACCACTGCGTTCCTCCATGGCCTGGATCTGGCCACGGCGGGAGTTCAGGTCGCCGATCACTTCGCCCATGTAATCCTCGGGCGTGGTGACCTCGACGGCCATGATCGGCTCGAGGATCACCGGACCGGCCTTGCGCGCGGCTTCCTTGAAGGCCGCGGAACCGGCGATCTTGAACGCCATTTCCGAGGAGTCGACCTCGTGGTAAGCGCCGTCGAGCAGCGAGGCCTTCACGTTGACCAGCGGGTAACCAGCGAGAACACCGTACTGCATGGCGTCCTGGATACCGGCGTCCACCGAAGGAATGTATTCCCTGGGTACGCGGCCACCGGTGACCTTGTTCTGGAACTCGTAGGTCGCGCCGTCCTCGCCGTCGACCAGCGGCTCGAGGGCGATGATCACGCGCGCGAACTGGCCGGAGCCACCCGTCTGCTTCTTATGGGTGTACTCGTGCTTCTCGACCTTCTTGGTGATGGTCTCGCGGTAGGCCACCTGCGGCTTACCGATATTGGCCTCGACCTTGAACTCGCGCTTCATGCGGTCGACGTAGATATCGAGCTGGAGCTCGCCCATACCGCCGATGACGGTCTGGCCGGTCTCCTGATCCAGCTTCACGTTGAAGGTGGGGTCCTCCTCCGCGAACTTCTGGATCGCGGAGCCCAGCTTCTCCTGGTCGGCCTTGGTCTTCGGCTCGATGGCGACCTCGATGACCGGGGCCGGGAAGGTCATGGACTCCAGCACGATCTGGTTCTGCGGATCGCACAGCGTATCGCCGGTGGTGGTGTCCTTCAGGCCGATGACCGCGTAGATGTGGCCGGCCTGGGCCTCGGTGACCGGGTTCTCCTTGTTGGAGTGCATCTGGAACAGCTTGCCCAGGCGCTCCTTCTTACCCTTGGTCGAGTTGATGACCTGGGCGCCGGAGTCGACCTTGCCCGAGTACACGCGCACGTAGGTCAGCTTGCCGAAGAACGGGTGCGTGGCAACCTTGAACGCCAGCGCCGAGAACGGCGCGCTGACGTCGGCGTCGCGGTGGATGATCTCGTCTTCCTTGCCCGGGACGTGGCCGTCGGTGCCGCCGTCGTCCAGCGGGTTGGGCAGGTAGTCGATCACGGCGTCGAGCATGGGCTGCACGCCCTTGTTCTTGAACGCCGAACCGCACAGCACCGGGTAGAGCTCGGAGTTGACGGTCATCTTGCGGATGGCGCCCTTGATCTCCTCGATCGAGAGCTCCTCACCGCCGAAGAACTTCTCCAGCAGCGCCTCGTCGGACTCCGCGACGGTCTCCAGCAGGGCCTGCCGGTACTCCTCGGCCTTCTCCTTCAGATCGGCCGGGATCTCGACAACCTCGTACGACTCACCGAGCTTGGTCTCGCCGCGCCAGACCTTCGCGTTCATCTCGACCAGGTCGACGATGCCCTCGAAGGTATCCTCGGCGCCGATCGGCAACTGCAGGACCAGCGGCTTGGCGCCGAGGCGCTCGACGATGGTGCGCACGGTGAAGTAGAAGTCCGCGCCCAGCTTGTCCATCTTGTTGACGAAGCAGATGCGCGGGACGTCGTACTTGTCGGCCTGCCGCCAGACCTGCTCGGACTGCGGCTCAACGCCCTCTTTACCGTCGAAGACCGCGACCGCGCCGTCGAGGACGCGCAGCGAGCGCTCCACCTCGACCGTGAAGTCGACGTGTCCCGGCGTGTCGATGATGTTGATCTGGTTGTCATTCCAGAAGCAGGTCGTCGCGGCCGACGTGATCGTGATGCCGCGCTCCTGCTCCTGTGCCATCCAGTCCATCGTGGCCGCGCCGTCGTGGACCTCACCGATCTTGTAGGTGATGCCGGTGTAGAAGAGGATGCGTTCGGTAGTCGTGGTCTTACCGGCATCGATGTGGGCCATGATGCCGATGTTGCGGACCTTGTTGAGGTCGGTGAGCACGTCCTGTGCCACGGAAATCTTCCCCGCTCTGCGTTGTCGATGCTAGTTGGGATTTACTGGAGCGACCCGGCGGCTTGCCGCCAATTCCGACTGTGTCGGGGGTTCGTCTGTGTTAACGCCGGACGCGGCTGGTAAGTGCCGCGTCCGGCTGTGACTCGCCCTCCCGGCGCCGTTCCTGCACCGGACGGTCCGGGGGATGAATCACCAGCGGTAGTGCGCGAAGGCCCGGTTGGACTCGGCCATCTTGTGCGTGTCCTCGCGGCGCTTCACCGAGGCGCCCAGGCCGTTGCTGGCATCCAGCAACTCGTTGGCCAGACGCTCGACCATGGTCTTCTCACGGCGAGCACGGGAGTAGCTGACCAGCCAGCGCATCGCCAGCGTGTTGGCGCGACCCGGGCGAACCTCGACCGGCACCTGGTAGGTGGCGCCACCGACGCGGCGGGGCTTGACCTCGAGGGCCGGCTTGACGTTGTCGAGCGCGCGCTTGAGGGTGACGACCGGATCGGTGCCGGTCTTCTCGCGCGCCTGCTCCATCGCGCCGTACACGATGCGCTCGGCGACGGACTTCTTGCCATCCATCAGGATCTTGTTGACCAGCTGGCTGACCAGCGGCGACCCGTAAACCGGGTCGTTGATCAGCGGGCGCTTGGGAGCGGGGCCCTTGCGTGGCATATCAGCTCTTCTCCTTCTTGGCGCCGTAGCGGCTGCGAGCCTGCTTGCGGTTCTTCACGCCCTGGGTGTCGAGCGAACCGCGGATGATCTTGTAGCGCACACCGGGGAGATCCTTCACACGACCGCCGCGCACGAGCACCATCGAGTGCTCCTGCAGGTTGTGGCCCTCACCCGGGATGTAGGCCGTGACCTCGACCGCGCTGGTCAGGCGAACACGCGCGACCTTACGCAGCGCGGAGTTCGGCTTCTTCGGGGTCGTGGTGTACACGCGGGTGCACACGCCACGACGCTGCGGGCTCCCCTTCAGGGCCGCAGTCTTGGTCTTGGAGACCTTGTCGTTGCGACCCTTACGGACCAGCTGGTTGATGGTTGGCATAGACCGGCTTTCCTCGTTTAGTAACCAGGTGTCTGGAACTTCATGTGTGTGTTATCGAGCCTTCACCCACTAGCCCGGATCGCGTCACTCGCGTCCCGAGGTCGGGCGTGTCGCGCGCAGTTCAGAGCCCTTTTTCTGGGCACGTCTGAACGTTCAGCCGCTCTCGCTGGCTTACGTCCTGCACAACAACTTGCCCGCACGCTCCGGGCACAGCGATCCACGATACCCGCCGACTCACCGTGGAGCAAAAAGGGGTGGGTGCGAGGGCTCCCCGCACACCCCGGAGAACGCCTGTCCGGACCGTCGCCTCACCGCGCCAGATCGAGGGTCAGCCCGACCAGCTTGCTGGCCGCGTCGCACGGATCGGGGTGCGCGCCGGCGTGATAGTTGATCCACCACCCGATGACCCCGGTGTCGGCCGCCGGAGCCTCCACGCCGCAGGAGTCCGGATCGTTGGGCCGGCGAATCTCCAGTGATCGGCGACCCTGCACATTGATATTGGTGGTGCTGTAGCCGAGCTTGTCGTTCGTGGCCTTCTCGTTGGTGAGCGAGCCCATCTCGTACCAGTTGAGCGTGGCCATCCCGTCACCGCTGGGCGCGCCGTCCAGAACCCACATGCAGACCGCTCCGTTGAACGAGCTGGTCGCGTCCTGCGCGCTGGTCGTCTTGGCGATCTGGTCCTGCTTGACGACATCGCATTCGCGCAGCAGCTTGTCGAAGTTGGTGTTGACCCCGCCCCCGCCCGCGGGCAGAGCGGTACCGGGGACCGTCTTGCCGCAGCCGCCGACCGACAGGCCGACCGCCAGCGCCACGGTGGCGACCGCTATCGACCGAGCCTTCATGGTTCGCCTCATTTCATCCGCTGCACGGTCAGTTCGGCCAACTTCCGATTCTTGTCGCACGGAGTCGGACTCGGCGTGCCGAAAGCCCCGGAGGAGGTGGACCATTCGAAGAAATCGTCGCCGAGTTGCACCGCGAAGTCGCAGATCGTGCCGTCGGGGGTGGCGTCCTGGAAACCCGGGTGCCCGCCCACGTCGACCGTCTCCGGATTGCGCCCCTGCGCGGTCACCCACGCCTTCTCCCGGCCCAGTGGGCTGCCGCGATAGGACGCGAACGTCACGCTCGAACTGCCCAGGCCGGGCCCCTGCCAGTTGCAGCCGACCGCGTTCTTGTACACCTGCGTGACCTGACCGAGCCCGCCGATCGTGGCGATCTCCTGATCGGTGACGTTGCCGCACTCCCCGACGAACGGCCCCAGCGCGGCCACCTTCATCGGCGGCCGCATCGAGGAGGTGTCGTTGCCCGAGTCGCCCCCCGACCCACACGCCGTCAGCAGCCCAACGACAGCAGCCCCAACCGCGATAGCCGACGTGATCCTCCGCATGGGCCGGAGTCTACTGAGTTATCGGCCTCCGCTTCGCTCCGGGTTTTTGGCCTCCGCTTCGCTGCGGCAGGTTTTCGGCGCCCTGGGGGCGCGTCGGTCGGGCACCGCTGCTTGCTCCTTCGTCGCCTACGCAGCGGTACCCCTTTCTCTTATACACATCTCCGCGCCCACGAGACACTCGCTAACCTC
>NZ_JAGPOX010000279.1 GCF_019038435.1 Nocardia alni | reverse complement strand
ATAATGACCCACCCCGACGCCCCCACCTTCGACCTACCCCGCGACGACCTGATGCGTGCGGCCGCCGCCATCCGCACGGTAGCCGCCGCGATCCGTACCGTGCGTGAACGCCGGGGCCGCGCCGCGTTCTCCGACCCCGAGCACGCCGCCCGGCTGCGCGCCGTC
This sequence comes from Nocardia alni, assembly GCF_019038435.1. Lineage (GTDB taxonomy): Bacteria > Actinomycetota > Actinomycetes > Mycobacteriales > Mycobacteriaceae > Nocardia > Nocardia alni. Next base: position 3,207 of record NZ_JAGPOX010000279.1, on the reverse strand, counting down.
GCCGGGCGAAACGCGCTGTTGCCCTTCGACTCCGCCACCGCCCGCGAATGGAACAACGTCGACCGCGAAGACCTCATCGGTGGCGCCGCCCACCCCGACACCGGCATGACTGTCCGCGTCACCGAACTCTCACACGGCCGCTACGGCGTACAGGCTGGATGGGACAGCGACCATGTCGAAACCGTCGTCGGCGACCAACACCTCGCCCGCCAGCTCGCCGAGTGGCTAATGGCCGATCCGACCGTCGACCGGCTCGACGAACTCCGTAATGCCCTCGACCCCCGCTTCCACCGCCCGGCCGCCGACCGCGTTTCCGCCGCCCAGGCATGGGGCCGACGCCACGACCCACTCTGGCTCTCCCACTGGCGCAACCCCGACGATCTGGTGCGTGCATGGCGCCGGGCCACCGGCCGGGATCCCGCATTCAACACACACCTCGCCGCCGCCCGCGCCAATGCCGCAGCCGCCGACCCCGACTGGTACCGGCAATGGTGGCTCCGCCACAGCGACGCCCCCACCCCTGGCGCGCGGCACCTCGCCGAACTCGAGATCATCCGCCGTCACGGCAGCACCACCCGCCGACCCGGGGCCACCGCACCCACCGGCGACACCAACCGCCAGCAAGCCACCACCGACCCGTCCGGACCCCAGCAGGCCTCGGGCGATAACCAACCTCCAACCGACGAACAAGCGGTCCCGGCCGCCGACCCTGACTTCGAACAGGCGCGAACCTGGATGCGTGTCAACGATCCGGAGTGGTATGACCTCTGGTCGGCCCACTACAGCTGGGCCGACACCCGCGAGAGCCTTCGCGCCTTACAGGACGAGTTGCTATCGCGGTGGCGACGCCGCGAGACCAGCGACCCCACCGCAACCCACGCCGGTAACGATCTCGTCCGCACCCCCATGACCCCGGTTCAGGCCGCCATCCTCACCGACGCCGGGCGGCAACCCCACCCGGGGCTCACCTGGGTCGAAGCCTCACTGCTCATCGACGAAGTCCGCGGCACTCGCCGCGGGGAGAAAGCCCGCGGATGGCTGCTCGAGCACGGCCTCAGCGACGAAGCCGCCGACCGTGCCATCGCCGCCGCCCTCGCCAAGCTCCACCCCGACCACACCACCGAACCGACCTCTCCCGCGCAAACCCCTTCGGCGAGTGAGGACATCGCCGACTGGTTCCGCACCAACGACCCCGTCTACTTCCGGCACTGGAGTGATCAGCAAGCAAACGCCCGCGACCAGTCCCGCGGTCAACGCCAGCTCGAAAAGCTCTGGGCACAGCTCACCGGCCGCGATCCCGCCTTCACAGCCGACCTCGCCGCGGCCCGCTACCAGGCCGCCAACAACGATCCCGACGCCGTACGCCAGTGGGGTCAGGATCGAGCCGCCGCAACGAGCCCCACCGCGCGCCACGAACTCGACCTCCAGTTGATCCAACGCTGGCATCCCTCACAGAGCTTCCGGCCCGACAACTACTTCCATACCGAGCCCACCCCGACACTCGCGCAACTGCTACGCGGCCGCGTCCCCGACCGCGTACTCGACCACCCGCGATGGTCCACCGCGGAAGAAACCTTCACGAACTTGATCGAGCGCGGAGCACAAGCGGGCACTCTCGCCGATGCCGTCGCCGCCGTGGACTTCGACAACGGCGGCATCCGCGCCCCCAGCGGCTACGCCTCATGGCTCATGCACAAAACCGCGAAAGCCACCATCCCCGAACCGGGCAGCGAAGCCGACCGCCGCCGCCTGGTCGCCGACTGGCTGGCCGACGCCGACCCGACCAACCCGATCAACCGCAGCCTCGCCGCCCAACTCGTCGGCGAATTCGACGACGATCTCGACGCCGACATCGCCCGCGCGTTCCCCGGCATTCTCGACGGCGACGCCCATCACCACAGCCACTACGAGGACCACCCCGACACCACCTTGCTCGAGGTGACCAGCCGCGTCTTCGTCGCCGACATCGAGGGCACCGTCCACCCCGCCTTCCGCACCGCGGACCACATCCTCGCCGTGGACACCCACGGCCGAACCGACATCCTCGCCTCAGTCGACCGAACCTTCATCGCCGACAACCCCACCCAAATCTCCTACCGCCGTCCCGAACCCGACGAACCACAGAGCACCGCATCACCAGCCGAGCCCACCGACACTAACGACGACGACACGCTGAGCCGCGCCGAGGCACCGTTAACCCCACTCCTCGACGAAACTGCGGCGAAGGCCGAACCCACCCGCCGCCAGCAACGTCCTGCTGGCAAGACCAACACCCGCAAACCCGAGCCGTCTCACCGGCGCCGCACCTCTTGATCCTCCTCCGCTGCCTCCGACCGTTCCGGCTGGATAGTATTACGGCAGCTCCAGACGAATCTCGTACGCCGTCAACAGATGCTGCTGGTTCCGGCCAGACTGCACGGGTACCGCATCGACTCTGGCCGGGAAGACATTGCACTCGTGTCACACTCGCGCGAATATGTTGCAGTAGACGGATTCGCGGCCCTTTCCATCGTGTCACCGCCCAGCGCGTCACGATTACATGATGGACGCCGAGGATCTGATCCCTGCCCGGATGGTGAACGAGTGCGTCTACTGCCCTAGCTTGCTTTACCTGAAGTGGGTCCAGGTACGGTTCGCCAACAATGACGACACCCGCATTGGACGTCAGGCACAGATCGTGACCACCGGACACCGCCGCTGGCTACCGCCCACCGGTCCTCAAATCGTCTGACACCCAACCACAACCATGACAATTGCCACACACAACCGATCCACTGACACCCCAGACTCGGTACATTCCGTGCACGAGCGGCATGCACATCGACAACAGCACAGTGATCATCTGCGAGCGGTCCAGCGGTACCCCGACACGCCTTCACCGCTCGCGCCCAGGTCAGAAGGGTTATCCCACACGGGGTCGCACATTACCGCACTCGGCGTGTCGAACCCATCCTCCGGACCGCTCGCAAAGTCAAGCATTCCCGCAAGTCACACCCACCAAATTCACAGAGCCCTGCCTCCGGCCGTTCCGGCCGGACTCCATTGCGGCCTGGCCGACGTGGCCCCGGAACTTCCCGAGACCGAATTCCTGCCTCCGGCCGTTCCGGCCGGACTCCATTGCGGCCAGCCCTCGGTGATCATCGTCGACGGCATCAACGCAGCCTGCCTCCGGCCGTTCCGGCCGGACTCCATTGCGGCCCGTACGAC
>NZ_JAGPOX010000278.1 GCF_019038435.1 Nocardia alni | reverse complement strand
GGGTTGTTTCATGATCGTCTCGGCTAGTTCCCAGGCGCGGGGGAGTAGTTGGTGGGCGGGGAGGACCTCGTTGACCAGGCCGAGTTCCAGGGCTTGCCGCGCGCCGATCGGCTGGCCGGTGTAGAGGTGGTACGCGGCGCGTTTGGTGCCGATGAGTTCCTGGAGGGTCAGTTGCTGTCCGTCGCCGGGGGCTGCGGCGGCCAGGAAGTGGGGGTCGGTGATGGTGGCGGATTCGGCGGCCAGGGTGATATCGGAGAGCAGCGCGAATTCCGTGTGCGCGACGCTCGGGCCGTTGATCGCGGCGATCGTGGGGATGTCGATGCCGAACACGAAGTTCTCCACCAGTTTGGTGGCGTCGTAGAAGCCGTGCTCGTAGCCGAAGTCCGCGGGGAGGGGGACCGAGTGCATCTCGTCCACAACCTCTTTGGGGTCGCGGGCCGCGGTCTCGGGCGTGCCGAGCCAGCGTTCGCCGGTTCCGGTGATGATCAGCACCTCGTTGTCGGGATCGTTGCCGATCTCCAGCCACGCCTGTGCCCAGGCGTTGTGCACCGCGAAGCTGAACTCCGCCGGGCCGCCGTCGGTGTGCATCCGCAGTTCGAGGATGCCGTCGCGGCGTTGCATGACAAAGTATTTCGAGTATTTCTCGGCGTAGTCGCCGAGGTTCGGGCGCGCGACGAAACCGCCGGTGCGCGCGTGCCATTCGTCGAGTTCTCTGGGCATGGGGGCAACCTTTCGCAGGGTGATCGGAGTGGTCATATCCGCCCTGCCTGTTTCGGTAGAATGCGGGTTGGGCAACCCGTATTTCGGACGATACGGGTGCCTGCGCTCGGTTCGCTAGGTCGGGGAAGGGATGTGCGTAACGAAATGACCTCTATCGCAACGGCTGTCGTGGGCCCGGCCGGGCGGGCCGACGCTCGCCGCAACCGCGCGTTGGTGCTGACCGCGGCCGAGCACGCCTTCGCCGAGCGTGGCACCGGCGTCTCGCTGGCCGAGATCGCGCGCCGCGCGGGGGTCGGGGCGGGGACCGTCTACCGGCACTTCCCGACCAAGACCGACCTGCTCGAGGCGGTGATGCAGCAGCGCCTCGAGCGAATGACCGCGCGCGCCCTCGCCGGTCTGCGCGCGCCCGATGTGGGCGAGGCGTTCTTCTCCTTCTGCACCGAGGTCATCGTGCGATCCCCGCGTAGCAAGGCGGTCTGCGACCTGATCACCACCGACGACGGCTGGCCCCGGGCCCTGATGCGCGGTGCGGGCGATCGGTTCCGCCGTGCGCTGGACGAGCTGCTCGTCCAGGCGCAGCGTCAGGGAGCGGTGCGCCCCGATCTCACCGTTGCCGACCTGTCCGGGATCTTCATCGGATGCGTTGCCATCCAGGGCGTTTCGGGCTCGGGAGACGAGTTGGTCCATCCGGCCCGGATAATCCTGGACGCGCTGCGCCCGGCGGCCGCCGCACCCGTAACGAAATACACCGGTGTGGCGGACCACCGTAACGAAACCCGTAACGAAATTGCGGAAGAGTTCACGCGGTGTCCGATATGCGGCAACGCGCTGTGGCACGCGGGCCCCGGCCGCCGCGCACGCTACTGCTCCGCGGCATGCCGCCAGAAGGCGCATCGCCGTCGGCATCGCGCCGCCTAGGCCGAGCGTTCGGGAACGGGCCGTCAGAGATCGCGGCTATCGCGGGTGGGGAGTATCACACCGGCGATGTTGTCATCGCGGCGGTGATTTCGGCGGTTCGCGGATTCTGGTGCGAGGGTGTCGTCGCATCTGTTCCGGTCGCCTGCTTGCCTGCGGACGGCCGAAACGGGTGCGAGGAAGCCGATTACAGCAGATCGCTGACGTCGTCGGGGACGTCTACGGCGTATTTGCGGAGGGTGTCCATCGGGATGACCTCCAGGGCGTTTTCATGGGTGGCGGCCAGGATGACAGGGGCGGCGACGCCGTCTTCATGAGCGTGGAGCCAGCGTACGGCGACAACGCACCATCGGTCTCCCGGTTGCAGACCGGGGAAGTTGTTCTCCGGACGTGGGGTACTCAGGTCGTTGCCGATCGACTTCTGGTGCTCCAGGAACTCGGCGGTAACGACGGTGCACACCGTGTGGCTGCCCAGGTCTTCGGGGCCGGTGCTACAGCAGCCGTCCCGATAGAAGCCGGTAAGAGGATCGGTGCCACACTCCTCCAACGGACCCCCGAGCACATTGCGATCGGTCACGTGGCCGATCCTATTGTCTCTGTGACGGATTCGCCGCTGCTTCTGCCGCGTGGCACTGAGAAGACCGAACTGGTCGGTTTTTAAATAGCTCGGATTCGGTAGCTCGAGCGTGTCTGTTCGCGCGTCGACCTGGGCATGTGCTGGGAACTACCCTCGAAGGTATGCGGATCGCGTTCGGAACCGACGAATCCACCGGGCTGACCGACCACTTGCGCGACTGGCTGTCCGGGCGCGGGCACGAGGTGTGGATCCTCGCCGACGGTGACGCCTGGCCGGATGTCGGGCGCCAGGTCGGGGAGGCGGTGGCCGGCGGTCGCGCCGATGTCGGGGTGGTGTGCTGCTGGACCGGAACCGGTGTCTCGATCGCGGCGAACAAGGTTTCCGGCGTCCGGGCGGCGCTGTGCACCGACCGCGAGACGGCCGCCGGGGCCCGCAAATGGAACGACGCCAACGTGCTCGCTCTAGGCCTTCGGCTGACCTCGTCGGTGGTGGCCGAGGAGATGCTCGAGGCATTTCTCACAACCGCGCCCGAGGAGTCCGAGGCCGGGAACTACCGCCGCCTGGACGGGTAGCCCGTCCATTGCGCGAGAGTGTCGCCGTGTTCTGACAGGATGGGGCGCGTGACTGCGCAAGTGTGGATTCTGCTCGCCGTGATCGCCGCTGTGCTGGTGGTGGCGCTCGTTGTCGCTGGATTCGTCCGGTACAGGCGCGGTCGGGTGTCGCTCACCTCGACCGCACCGGACAAGGAAGTGACCGATCGGTCGGGCGGATATACCGCCTCGAGCGGGTTCAACTTCAGTCAGGGCGGCGTGGGGACGGGCACGCTCGCGCCACCGAGCCCCGAACCGGTTCCGGTCGAGCGGACCGATGACGAGGGGCAGCCGCACGTCGGTGACGATGCGGCGATTCCGCGCGATTCGACGCGCCGCGCGATCACCGACATTCGGCTGCCGGAGCAGGACGTCGCCGAGGAGCCGAAGGCCGGGGGCTCCGGTGTCGCCGTCCCGGCGGGCGACGAGGTCGAGGAGGCCGAGACCGATGTCCTCGGATCCGTCCCGGCGGCCGTGCCCGTGGATTCCGCCCAGACCACCGTGCCCGTGGATTCCGCTCCGGCGACCGAGCAGACGGCTCCCGCCGCCGAGGCCGCCCCCACAGCCCCCACCGAGGC
>NZ_JAGPOX010000277.1 GCF_019038435.1 Nocardia alni | reverse complement strand
GGGTGGGCCAGCCGGCCTTCGGGAGAATTGCCAACACCTGCTTGGCCGAACCGCCCCGCAGCGGCCGATAATCATTCACCCGCACGCCCACGCCCGCGTCCACCAGGTCGATCCGGGGAGGCCGGTTTTCGGGATGCCTGTACACCAGCTGGATGGTATGACCGAGGCGTCCGCCCCGGGATGGCCGTACCAGCACGGTCAGCGATTCTCCGTCGGCACGCAGGCCATTCGCGGACAGCCATTGTCCCATGTCCTGCAACGCGCTCCATGCCTCGTGCATGGTGTCGAAACGGTATGGACGACCGTCGGCCCGTTCGATCACGTCGGCCGCGGTCATCCCGTCCGCGGAATCGAACAACCCATGATCCGGATCGAACAACTCCGTGGCAATCTGCTCGACCTCTGCCGCGACCTGCTCAGCCGTTTTATTGCGCCCCGCCGCGACCAGATGACCGATCACCGCCGCCGGACCACACAGAATCGGCGACTGTCCGGCCTCGGGCCGAAAACGCAGCAATAGTGCGATGGTTATCATCCGCACCAGCAGCGCGGCATCGCCCGGGTTATCCCGCAACCATTCGACCGCCGCCGTAATATTGGAGCCGGATGGCGGGGCTGGCTCATCGTCGTCCATGCCGAGGGACATTTGTGTCAGTACCCGCGACGGCGGATCTTGCTCAAAAGAGTAGGCAATCCCCATCGAGTCCAGGGTGTCGAACAGCTTTGATGGATACGCCGAGCTGTGCTCGAGGAATACGAAGCGCACCACGTGATCCACCCGCAGGGGCGACAATTCCGGACCCTCGGCACTATCGATGAGCCGATGGATCTGCCCCTCGATATAGGGCCAGATATCTTCGGGCGCGGTCGTGCGGAACGGATCCTGGTTGCGGCGGAACAGATTGGCCGTGGGGCCCGTCAACGGATCGGCGCAAAACGTCCCCACCGGCACTCCATCCACGAGGTCCGCGCCACGCAAGGAATCACCGAACGTGACCGTCGTCCGCTCCGCGATGCTCGGCCCGAACACCGCGACAATCGTGCCGTACATATTCAGCCGGCCACCGTACAGATCACGGCCCATCTGATCACGTGTCAGATAGGCGTATATCGGCCTGCCTGCGGGATCGAGATCGGCATCGAGACCGAACAGTGCCTGATGGGAGACCACGTACTGGGCCAGCTGATCGGGCCGAATACTGCTGGCCCCCACGTCGAAGAAGGCTTTGAATTCCCCAGACTCGAGCACCTTTTCGAGCGTCCCGGCATTCATCCTCGTACAGATGTAACTATCGCGAACCAACTCGGCGGCACGCTCATCCGCTGCGGCGGTGAACTCCTCCAGCGTAAACCCACGTTCCGCCGCGAAACGCGGCCAGTATCGTGCCCGATTCACCTCGTAATCCTCGAGGTATTCGGGCCCCGGCCGCAGATGTGCGAGCGCGGAGACCGGCTCCCCGTCGGCTGCGGCGATCGCCTCCCTCAGCAGATCGACCGGGACCACCGCATCTCGCAGCGGCAGTTCACCGATCGCGATCGACCCGTCGGACCAGCTCTGCACGAACGTGTTCCGCCCACCGACGGACCCGACCCGGTCGGCCCATTCCGCGGCGGCGTCAGAAAGTTGCTGGTCGCCGTAGAGAGGGGTGTTGTCGACCGCTCCGAACCGCAGTACCGGCCCATCGGCCGTGCTGATCAGTGCGATGCTCAGTAGACTCGGCCGGACCTGCTCGATCTGGTCGATGGCCGCGTGGAGAGCCCCGTCGATCTGCGACCGGATGCTGATCAGATCGGGCTGCCAGCGTTCCAGGACGCCACTCAACCAAGTGTCCAGCATCGCCAGGATGTCGTCGCGGTCCATCCCCTCGGTGATCTCGAGGTCGATGACGTTCAGCGGAACCGTCTGCGCGGCAACGTCTCCGATGAGCAGATCTCGATAATGTGCAGCCAGCCAGGGATCACCGAGGAGATCGGCGGCCTCCTGCGAGCCGTGCGGGTCGAGATCCTGCCGCAGTTCGGCGACCGGGCTGCCGGGGGCGTCGGCACGTTCGATGCGCACGCGCTGCGAACCCGGCGGGCCGTCGATCCGCCAGCGCAGCACCCCGATCTCACCGTCGAAGTGGGTGTGCACAAACCACCGCAGCATCGCTTGCGCCGCCAGGACCTGGTCCTCGGCCCACTCGTGCGTGAACAGATGACCGCCCAGCAGATCGACGGCGTCGCGCTCGACCCCGTCGATCCGCAGGACAGTCATCTCGAAGGCGCGATCGGCGTCCGGGTGGAACAGCAGTTCGGTGCGAGCGCCGTCAGGGTCGGCGAAGGCATCGCCCTCGGGCCGTAGCACCAGGTGTGAGCTGCTGCCCGCCGTCTCGATGGTGATCTCGAGCAGACCCGATGCGGTGATCGCCGGGACCACCGTGATGGGGGAGGCAGCGGCGGTCAGCGCCCGGCGCACCTGGTTGATCGCGAAGGCGCGGGCGGCGGCGACATCGGCGGAGACGTCCTCCGGGACGATCCCGTGGCTGCCCAGCAGCAGCATGGTCAGGTCGGCATACAGATCGTTCAGGTCCCCTGGTCGCGAGGGATCGATGGTCCGGGTGGGCAGTATGATCCCGGTCAGATCGCGGTCGGCCACGTAGGCGGGTTCGGCCTCCACCGTGAAGCGCACGGTTGTTTCGCCATCGCTACGTTCGGCGCCGTGCCAGTTCGGGGCCTGGTAATCCAGGACGCGAACGAGATCGCTACCGAAGGCCATGGCCCCCGGGGCATGTCCGCGCATCGTGCCGGACACGATCCCGCCGCCCCTGGTCAGCACCAACTCCGCCGCCCCCGACCCGGTCACCTGGCCCGCCAGATCCTCTGCGAAGGCCGCGACATCGAGCGCACGATCGGGCGACCACTGCGTCGGTCGCGCCGCGAGATAGGCGTACAGCCGCGGGGAAATCAGCGCGGTCGGCGACGCTCCGGCGGGGAAGTTCACCTCGAGCCTTCCGCCCTGCTCGCCCGCCTGCAGTGCCGCGGCCAACTCGTCGTACCGGAAGCTCAGAACCCGGGTGTCTCCGGATGAATCGTCGTGCTCGCCGGTGAAGGTCACCGTGTCGTGTCCGGATTCACGGGATATCCGTACTCGCAGTGTCGCCCCGCCCAGACGCCCGAACACGTTCACCGCGAGGAACCGTGCCACGATCCGCGCACTCACCTGCGAGAGCATCGAATCCCACACCCGGGCCAGCAGGATGCCTTCCACTTCGTCCTGGATCACCCGGAGCGCCGGACCGTCCGGCGTCAACCGGAACTCCCGGCTGACGTCACCGGGCAGCGGATCTTCTGATGACGCCGCAGCGCGGCCCACGGAGAACAGCGGCGGTATGTCCCAGCCCGATTCCGACAACC
>NZ_JAGPOX010000276.1 GCF_019038435.1 Nocardia alni | reverse complement strand
GTGTGTTGTTTGAGAACTGCACAGTGGACGCGAGCATCTTTGTTTGTAAGTTTTTAAGGGCGTACGGTGGATGCCTTGGCACCAGGAGCCGATGAAGGACGTAGGAGGCTGCGATAAGCCTCGGGGAGCTGTCAACCGAGCTGAGATCCGAGGATGTCCGAATGGGGAAACCCAGCACGAGTGATGTCGTGTTACCCGCATCTGAATATATAGGGTGTGTGGAGGGAACGTGGGGAAGTGAAACATCTCAGTACCCACAGGAAGAGAAAACAATAGTGATTCCGTGAGTAGTGGCGAGCGAAAGCGGAAGAGGCTAAACCAGGTGGATGTGATACCCGGCAGGGGTTGTCTATCTGGGGTTGTGGGGCTCACTTTCTTCCAGCTGCCGTTGGGAGCATGAGTCAGAAACCGTTGTGTTAGCTGAATTGGTCTGGGATGGCCGACCGTAGACGGTGAGAGTCCGGTAAGCGAAAACTCAACGGCTCATGTAGTGGGTACCCGAGTAGCAGCGGGCCCGTGTAATCTGCTGTGAATCTGTCGGGACCACCCGATAAGCCTGAATACTACCTGGTGACCGATAGCGGACTAGTACCGTGAGGGAAAGGTGAAAAGTACCCCGGGAGGGGAGTGAAATAGTACCTGAAACCGTGCGCTTACAATCCGTCAGAGCCTTCGTTTCGACGTGGGGTGATGGCGTGCCTTTTGAAGAATGAGCCTGCGAGTCATCGGTGTGTGGCGAGGTTAACCCGTGTGGGGTAGCCGTAGCGAAAGCGAGTCCGAATAGGGCGAACTTGAGTCGCACATCATGGACCCGAAGCGGAGTGATCTACCCATGGCCAGGGTGAAGCGACGGTAAGACGTCGTGGAGGCCCGAACCCACTTAGGTTGAAAACTGAGGGGATGAGCTGTGGGTAGGGGTGAAAGGCCAATCAAACTCCGTGATAGCTGGTTCTCCCCGAAATGCATTTAGGTGCAGCGTCACGTGTTTCACGCCGGAGGTAGAGCTACTGGATGGCCTAGGGGGCCTACAAGCTTACCGAAGTCAGCCAAACTCCGAATGCCGGTGTGTGAGAGCGTGGCAGTGAGACTGCGGGGGATAAGCTTCGTAGTCGAGAGGGAAACAGCCCAGATCGCCGGCTAAGGCCCCTAAGCGTGTACTAAGTGGAAAAGGATGTGGGATCGCTGAGACAACCAGGAGGTTGGCTTAGAAGCAGCCACCCTTGAAAGAGTGCGTAATAGCTCACTGGTCAAGTGGTCCTGCGCCGATAATGTAGCGGGGCTCAAGTACACCGCCGAAGCCGCGGCATTCACATATTATCCCGCCAGTGATGGCCAGGAGTGTGGATGGGTAGGGGAGCGTCCTGCAGCCAGGGAAGCCACAGAGTGATCTAGTGGTGGAGGCTGTGGGAGTGAGAATGCAGGCATGAGTAGCGAAAGACGAGTGAGAAACTCGTCCGCCGAATGACCAAGGGTTCCTGGGCCAGGTTAATCCGCCCAGGGTGAGTCGGGACCTAAGGCGAGGCCGACAGGCGTAGTCGATGGACAACGGGTTGATATTCCCGTACCCGTGTATCCGCGCCCAATGGCGAATCAGTTGTGCTAACCGTCCAAAAGCGGATCTATCACCTTCGGGTGAAGAGATGTGGCTGCACGGGACCCCGATTGTAGTAGTCAAGCGATGGGGTGACGCAGGAAGGTAGCTGGGCCAGGTGATGGAATACCTGGTGTAAGCCTGTAGGGCGTTGTGTAGGCAAATCCGCACAGCATGTGCCTGAGAGGTGATGCGTACCCGTTGAGGGGAATTCAGTGATCCTATGCTGCCGAGAAAAGCCTCTAGTGAGTTGGTACACGGCCCGTACCCCAAACCGACACAGGTGGTCAGGTAGAGAATACTGAGGCGATCGAGATAACTGTGGTGAAGGAACTCGGCAAAATACCTCCGTAACTTCGGGAGAAGGAGGGCCTGGTTTGGTGATGGCACTTGCTGTCTGAGCTGAGCGAGGTCGCAGAGACCAGAGAGAAGCGACTGTTTACTAAAAACACAGGTCCGTGCGAAGTCGTAAGACGATGTATACGGACTGACGCCTGCCCGGTGCCGGAAGGTTAAGAGGACCGGTTAGCCCTTTGGGGCGAAGCTGAGAATTTAAGCCCCGGTAAACGGCGGTGGTAACTATAACCATCCTAAGGTAGCGAAATTCCTTGTCGGGTAAGTTCCGACCTGCACGAATGGCGTAACGACTTCTCTGCTGTCTCCACCACAGACTCGGCGAAATTGCAGTACGAGTAAAGATGCTCGTTTCGCGCGGCAGGACGAAAAGACCCCGGGACCTTTACTATAGCTTGGTATTGGTGTTCGGTACGGTTTGTGTAGGATAGGTGGGAGACTGTGAAGCTGGCACGCTAGTGTTGGTGGAGTCATCGTTGAAATACCACTCTGATCGTATTGGGCTTCTAACCTCGGGCCATGATCTGGTTCAGGGACAGTGCCTGGTGGGTAGTTTAACTGGGGCGGTTGCCTCCTAAAGTGTAACGGAGGCGCCCAAAGGTTCCCTCAGCCTGGTTGGTAATCAGGTGTCGAGTGTAAGTGTATAAGGGAGCTTGACTGTGAGACTGACAGGTCGAGCAGGGACGAAAGTCGGGACTAGTGATCCGGCACCGGCATGTGGAAGCGGTGTCGCTCAACGGATAAAAGGTACCCCGGGGATAACAGGCTGATCTTCCCCAAGAGTCCATATCGACGGGATGGTTTGGCACCTCGATGTCGGCTCGTCGCATCCTGGGGCTGGAGTAGGTCCCAAGGGTTGGGCTGTTCGCCCATTAAAGCGGCACGCGAGCTGGGTTTAGAACGTCGTGAGACAGTTCGGTCTCTATCCGCCGTGCGCGTTAGAAACTTGTGGAAGGCTGTCCCTAGTACGAGAGGACCGGGACGGACGAACCTCTGGTGTGCCAGTTGTACCGCCAGGTGCACGGCTGGTTGGCTACGTTCGGAAGGGATAACCGCTGAAAGCATCTAAGCGGGAAGCCTGTTCCAAGATGAGGTTTCTCTCCACCTTCGAGTGGTTAAGGCCCCCAACAGATTATTGGGTTGATAGGCCAGAGCTGGAAGCCCTGTAAGGGGTGTAGGTGACTGGTACTAATAGGCCGAGGGCTTACAAACAAATATGCTACGCGTCCACTGTGCAGTGTCTGAAACAACACACGACACCGTCGGTCAGGGGTTCGGGGACTTCGGTTCCTGGATGGTCTCTCCTGTTGGAGGGTTCCTGATTGTATGGGTGTGACAGTTTCATAGAGTTACGGCGGCTATAGCGGTGGGGAAACGCCCGGTCCCATTCCGAACCCGGAAGCTAAGGCCACCAGCGCCGATGGTACTGCACTCGCCAGGGTGTGGGAGAGTAGGACACCGCCGGAACATCCTTTCA
>NZ_JAGPOX010000275.1 GCF_019038435.1 Nocardia alni | reverse complement strand
TTCCCGAAGTACATGGTCGATGCCCAGGAGTTGCCGAAGGTCGTCAAGGGCGACCTGACCACCACCCCGCCGCCGTTCCACGATCCCACCCCGTTCCACCACACCCCCGACGATCCGGCAGACCCAGAGCCGCATATTTCCCTGGAGCAGGTCCCGCTCAAGGGCGTGCTGGACATCCCACACCACGACCGGATCTTCGCCGATGTGATGGCCGGGTTCCGCCGTCGCATCAGGGGAGTGTCGGAGGCGTCGGTGGACGCGTTGCGCGAATTCATCGGCGAGGGCAATTTCCGCAGCAACCTCCCGATGATGGAGGGCGGGTCGGTGGCGTCCCCGACCCTGTACACCAACTCCGGCAAAGCATTGGGGTACTTCCGGTTCGAGGTGGTCGATTACCGGGGTGGGGACACCCTGACCGGTCCCACCATGAAGGGCGGCTCGCGGCTGGAGTCGAATGTGTTGCGGGCATTGCGCACCCAGAACAGCACCACCATCAGCAGTTCCCTCGGCGGTTCCGTCGCACCGTCGCTGGGGTTCGGCAAGGGCAAGGCGGACAAGGCGACCGGCTACTCACCGGCCGGTGGCACGGTCAACCCGTTCAAGTTCGGGATGGTGCATCAGGCCGCGCATGCCTTGAACTACGGCGCTCGCGCCTACACCTCCCGCGCGCTGCGCCTGGTGCACGATCTGCTGCACACCACACCCACCATGCAGCTGCGTGTCACGTTCGTGCGTCCTGACGGGCGCGCGGTGGGACCGCGCCGGGGCACACCGCTGGTGGGCGGCAAGGGCTACCCGGTCAACATGCTGGTACCGCCGAAGAGCGCCATGGGCCACAAACCCACCAAGAACGAAAGACAGTACCTACCTGCGCACCTGCTGCATCTCGAGGATCTCGGACTGACGGTCACCCCCCTGCAAGTCAAGGTCCCCGACACCATGTTCACCCAGCTCGAGCAGTTCCTGCGCAAGCAAGGGTTCCTACCACCTGATGTCGCCACCCCGGGCATGCTGGACTCCCTGACCCAGGACGCCACCGACACCCAGCGGTTGAACAACGTCCGCAAACTCGACCACCTCCGCAGCCGCATGGGTCTGCTGTCGACCGCGGACGAGATGATCCAGGGCGAGATCGACGACGACGGGAAGATCACCGGCGGTACCGAGGTGACCTTCGTCAAACCCACCCCGACCGGATCCGAGCGCATCACCGTCAACCTGCTGGCCCTGCGCCGCTACTCCTCGACCACCGACCGGCACCGGGGCGTATCGCACGATTGGGTGCTGCCGGAGATCCAGACGATGAACTACACCGGCGCGGTCCTGCCCGGTGGTGAGTCGGACTCGAAAACCCCGCGCGGCTGGAACCTGGGCCTCGGCGGCCAGGCGACCAACCCGTTGAGCGCCCCGCACAGCGAAGGACTGGCCAGCGTCGCCGGCTCCTTTACCTACTCGAGCAGCCACAGCAAGGTCGAGGAGTACGACACCGGTTTCGGCGAGGAGAACTACACCTTCAGCCCCGGCCCCAAGAGCGCTCAGCCCGGCAACCAGATCTTCAGCGTCCCCACCCACATGTGGATGAAGATCCACTACAGCCACGGCGCCAGCCCAGCCGCGGTCCACGACGAGGGCAGCTACCACCTGGCCGTCCCGACCTACCTCACCGACAAGGTGAAACGCGCCACGTCACCCTCACCTCCACCCACCGTCCGCGACGTCGACCCGACCGACGCCACCGACCCCGACATTCGGCGTCTCGCCGTACCCGGCCCGGGCCACTCGCTGGTCGACGGGGTCATGAAACTCCCCCAGTCCGCTGTCATCGGCCGCCACAACCCCAGCAAGACACTCATCAAGGTCGTCAACGATCTCATCCGCCGCGCCCAGCTCGAAGCCGCCGCGGCCAGCGAGAACGGTGAATCCGACGGCGACGAGGACCGGACCGGCGTACCCGTGGTGACCGGCACAGCGGCCGTGACGGACACCCCGGTGACCGATACGCCGGTGACGCCGAAGCGAGGCGGGTCGTCCCGCCGGACCACACGGATGCCCGGCGCCTTCGAAGATCTCGAAGACGATCCCGAAGACTTGCGAAGGGACAAGATCCAACTGCGAACCCGCAAGACGCGGCGGCGCACAGAAGATCCGACTTCTCCGAAGATCCTGCTCACGAACCCCGAAGGCGAACAGGAAGACATCGCCCCACCGGATTTCCGCGTGCACAGCGACAGCGATTCGCTGTCGGCGGGAACCTCCGACGATCACTCCAGCGCCTCCAGCGACCGGATCGCCGCCGATGCCGGATCGCCGGGGTGGACGGAGATGGGTAAGGCCCTGGCCAAGGGCGCGATGCACTGGGTGGTCGATCCACTCACCGGTGTCGGTAAGTGGGTGTGGCGCACCAACTTCGGTGAGCCGACCGCGAACCCGGAGTCGATGGGCCAGTCGGTCGTGCACACATCGTTGTCGACGCACCATATGAGTTCGTTCGCGCCGTTGATCTTCCGCGATTCCTACAAGTTCGAGGTCGAAACCCCGGGCTCCATCGCCGGTTCGGACTACACCGTCGAGATCACCGGCTATCTCGACGACGTGGAAGTGCTCGACCCGGCGGCGATCGACACCGAGCATTGGCTCGAGTCCACCAACGCCTCCTCGCACACCGAGTCCGAACAGAAGGGCCATCAGAGCACCTTCAGCACCGGCGGCCGCTACGGCGAGAAGTCCGACCCCAGTTTCAACCCGGTGGGCGCCTACCAGCACAACCGAACCAAGACGACACACGTCACCAACACCGACACCACCGACACCCTGCGCGTGACCTCCGACTACGGCGGCAACGTGCACCGCCTGCGCGCACGCGCGCACTACCTGGTCACCCTCAAGGTCGGCACCCGCAACGTCGCCTCAGGCGTGCTCCCCGAGAAACTCGGCCGGGGCCTGCACCTGCGCGACACCCGCTCGCGCATGGTCGACGCACCGCAGGCGATGGAGATCTTCCTGACCGACAACGACCTGCACGCCAACCCCGACCTGATGCACCAGGTCCAGCAGGCCTACGCCAAACGCAAGGTGCCTGTCACCATCGCCGACGAACAGCCCGCGGATCGCAAGCTGCCCGACGTGTTCTTCGACAAGAAGAACCCCGGCAAGAACAATCTGCTCGGTTTCGGCGCCACGACCGAGGTCGAGTTCGCGGACGGCCGCAGCGCCTACGACAAGACCGTCGTCGACCTCGTCGAGAAGATCGCCCCCGGGGCCACCAAAAGCGGCTCGGCCAACTACCACCCCGGCCTGCTGTCTCGCATCAACCAGCAGACCACCAGCTTCGGCACCCGCACCCTGCCCAACGCCGGCTCCGAGGGCAAGGCCTCGATCCACTTCATCCACCGCCACCCCGTCTTCGGCCCCCGCCTGGTCGAAATCAACT
>NZ_JAGPOX010000274.1 GCF_019038435.1 Nocardia alni | reverse complement strand
CCCCCTGACGGAGGCAATAACAATGGAGTTTTCGGCGCGGCGCGTCGGTCGGGTACCGCTGCGTAGGCGACGAAGGAGCAAGCAGCGGTACCCGACCGACGCGCCCCCAGGGCGCCGAAAACCCGCCCGGAGCGAAGCGGAGGGCCAAAAATACTGTAGGTTGGCCGCACTAAGCATGTGACGATGTATGGGAGTTCCGCGATGAAGTTTGCCGTTCCCGGGATATCGAGCGCTGTCGCCGGAGCCGTGCTCGGCGCGGTGGTGGTGTTCGTGATCACGATGGCGGCGGAGCAGAATTCGCGGCCCGCCGTCGACCGCACCGGTAACGCGTCCTCGTCGTTGCTGAACAACGTTGAGTACGGCAGTCGCTGACGCGCCGCCGACCGCAGCTACACAGCATCGCGTAGCGATCCCCCGGGGGGTGGCGGTCGGGTGACGGGTGGGCCCGTCACCTCGGACCAGACTGCCCCGCTAGGACGGCGCTGGTTCATCGGGACGGTCATTGCCGCATTCCTGCTGACGTTCCTGCAGGCGCCAGGCCTCACCGTCGCCGACACCAAATACGATCTCGCCCAGAACCCGCTGGGCTTTCTGCGGCGCGCCGCACACCTGTGGAGCAGCCAGGCCCCCATGGGCCAGGTGCAGAACCAGGCCTACGGCTATTTCTTCCCCCACGGGGCCTTCTTCGCGCTGGGCCACGCGATCGGGCTGCCCGCGTGGATGACCCAGCGAATCTGGTGGGCCCTGCTGATCCTGGCCGGATTCTGGGGAGTGGTCCGGCTGTGCGAGGTACTCGGCATCGGCACCCGGGGTTCTCGCGTCATCGCCGCGCTGGCATTCGCGCTGTCGCCGCGCGTACTCACCACCCTGGGTTCGATCTCCTCCGAGACCCTGCCGATGATGCTGGCCCCCTGGGTATTACTCGCCCCCGCCGCCCTGGGGCAAGCGATCGGCCGCCCGCGGAGAGGCGGGGGAGCACTCTCCCCTGCGGGTAGCGCCCTGGCCCTGGCGCTGATGGGTTCGGTCAACGCCGTGGCCACGGCCGCGGCATTTCTCCCCGCGGCGCTGTGGTGGGCCTCCTATCGGCCGAACCGCACCTGGTGGCGATTCACCCGCGTCTGGATTCCGCTGCTGGCGCTGGGCACGCTGTGGTGGGTGGTGCCGCTGCTGGTGCTGGGCAAGGTGAGCCCTCCGTTCCTGGACTACATCGAATCGGCCGGGGTCACCACGCAGTGGGCGTCGCTGGGGGAGGTACTGCGCGGTACCGACAGCTGGACGCCCTATGTCTCGCCGGAGCGCATCGCGGGGGCGGTACTGGTCACCCAACCGGCGGCCGTGCTGGCGACCGGGCTGCTCGCGGCGGCGGGCTTGGCCGGACTGGCGATGCGGTCGATGCCGCACCGCGGCCGGTTCGCGCTGATCCTGATCGCCGGACTGGTCGGCATCTGCGCCGGATACGCGGGGGAACTGGGCGGGCCGTTCGCCGAGTCGGTGCGGCACTTCCTGGATTCGGGCGGCGCGCCGCTGCGCAACGTGCACAAGCTCGAGCCGCTGATCCGGTTGCCGCTGGTCATCGGCCTGGCACAGTTGCTGGGCCGGGTACCGTTGCCCGCATCCGTGCCGATGCCGGTGTGGCGCAGGGCCTTCGTGCACCCCGAACGGGATCGGATGGTCGCGCTCGCGGCGCTGGTGCTGACCGCGCTGGCCCTGTCGACCTCGCTGGCCTGGACCAGCAAACTGGCGCCGCGCGGCGCCTACGACCGGGTTCCGGCCTATTGGAGCCAGACCGCGGACTGGCTCGCCCACAATGCCGCCGATACCCGCGCACTGGTGGTGCCGGGCGCGCCGTTCGGCAGTCAGGTCTGGGGACTGACCCGCGACGAACCGTTGCAGGCGCTGGCGACGACGCCGTGGGCGGTGCGCGACGCGATCCCGCTCACTCCGCCGGGCGCGATCCGGGCCATGGATTCGGTGCAGCGATTGATCGCCGACGGACGGCCCTCGACCGGTCTGGCGCGCACGCTGATCGATCAGGGCATCGGAGTTCTGGTGCTGCGCAACGATCTGGACCCGGACACCTCCCGCTCGACCCGGCCGATGCTGGCGCACGAGGCCATCGAGGGCTCACCGGGCCTGACCAAGGTCGCGCGGTTCGGCAGCAAGATCCTGACCCCGCACGGCAAGGGGCTGGTCGCGGACGGCGATCTGCGCCCGACATATCCGGCGATCGAGATCTACCGGGTCACGGTGCCGCGCCCGGGTACGCCCACCGATATTCACAGCGGCGGGGGCGCTCCCCCGGCGTTTCCGGGCGCGTACACCGTGCCGCTGACTTCGGCGGCGGTCGTCGCGGGTGGCCCCGAGGTGCTCGAGCGCCTGCGCGGCGATACCGCGGCGCCGAACGGCCCGGTGCTCATGGCCGCCGACGCGGCGCGGGCCGGATTGTCCGGCGGCACAACGACCGTGACCGATACCCCGATGGATCGCGAGACCGATTTCGGCACGGTCGACGATCACAGCTCGGCCCTGCGCGCACCCACGGATCCCCGGCGCACCTACAACCTGAAGTCCGACTACGCGGTGCCGGATACGCCGCTGGTGGAGGGCCGCTGGTCCGGCGCGACGATCACCGCCTCCAGTTCCGCCGCCGACGCCACCCAGCTGGGCGGCACGGCGCCCGGCAGCTCCACCGCCGCCGTCGTGGACGGCGACCCCTCCACCGCGTGGCTGAGCAACAGCGCCGAACATGCCGTGGGCCAATGGCTACGGCTGGATCTGGATCATCCGATCTCGGCCGGTGTGCTGGACGTGACGACGAGTTCGGCCGCGCTGGGCGATCCGGTGAAATGGATCGAGGTGCGCACCGCGAACGGCACGGTCGCCGCCCGCATCTCCGAACCCGGTGTGCCCGTCTCGGTCTCGCTGCCGCCCGGCCGCACCGGCTGGCTGACCATCACCGCGACCGCCACGGAGAACGGCACCGCGGGTGGGCAATTCGGCATTTCCGAGGTGTCGGTCCAGGACTACTCGCACCGTGACCAGCCCACGCGCGTCGATATCCGCCACCGCACCGTACTGCCGCCCACGCCCGCCGGTATGCCGGTGCTCGGCTGGGATCTCGGACAGGAATTCCCCGGCCGCAGCGCCTGTTTCGACTCGCCCGGCCGGGTGCGGTGCGATAACGGGCTGGCACTCGCCGCGGAGGAGCCGGGGACGTTCGAGCGCACACTGAGCGTTCCGGCGACGATGCCGGTCGCCCCGCAACTGATCCTGCGGCCGCGGCAGGGCCCGGACCTGGAGGCGCTGCTGACCGATCCCGACCGGCCCGTCGCCCGCGGCAAGGCCGACGTGGGCGACCTGCGCGGTTCGGCCTTCGCCGCCACCGACGCCGATCCCCGCACCAGCTGGACCGCACCGGAGGACACGGTGCGAGATCCCGCGGGCCCCAAGCCGACCCTCACCCTCGAGCTGCCGAAACCCGCCCTGGTGAC
>NZ_JAGPOX010000273.1 GCF_019038435.1 Nocardia alni | reverse complement strand
CCCCCACCCCCGGCAATCGACGCCTCCGAAAAAGACCACTGGCGCATGCCACCCCTGACACTTCTCGAGCCCGTAACCTGGAACGCCGGAACCAAACTCGGCATGCTGGCCCTGCGCGCCTACCTGGTCGTCGGCGCAGTCCTCCTGGTAGTCAAGGCCGTCCAACTCGGCCGCAGCTGAATCCACGGAGTGGCCTTCGCCATGGGCGGCTCAGTCACACACGACCGACCATCACACACAGCGCGGCCAACCACACGCCGCGACAGGTTGGTATAGAATGAGAAACACTATGCCAGCTGCTAGTCCCACCGTAGGAGTTACAGAACGAGCAGCGCTCACCGCGCTGGCTGCTCGGTTGCGAGCCGAACGGCTGGAACTCGGGGTGAGCATGACCTCGACCGCGGAGGCGGCCGGTATTTCCCGAGTAACGCTGCATCGCATCGAGCACGGTGAGCCGTCTGTCACAATGGGCGCGTACCTGAGCGTTGCTTCGGCGCTGGGGCTCGAGCTTCGGGCTGCCGAAGCCCGGGCTAGACCTGCCACACCACCCGAATGCGATACCGGCACCGCAGCAATCGACAGCGACTCGGTCGATATCCGCGCGTACCCACAACTTCGGCAACTCGCTTGGCACTTGGGCGATTCCGTCAGTCTGACGCCCCGCGAGGCATTGAGCCTCTACGAGCGCAACTGGCGGCACGTCGATACGACAGCCATGGACTCACGAGAACGCGCCCTCGTCGAACATCTCGTCGAGGCATGGGGAGGAGGTCGGCTGCTTGTTTGAGCGGGAGCACCATCGACTGGTCGCCCAGGTACTCGAGGCGCTCGACGCCGAGATACTCGCCGACCACCACTGTCTTTTCGGCGGCGGCACCGCGATCGCCCTGCGATACGGTGAATTTCGCGAATCAGTGGATATCGACTTCCTGGTTTCGGATATCGACGGATATCGCGGGCTCCGTGAACTCATCAAAGCCAACGGTGTCGAGGCGCTGGTGCGGACCGGACAGCAGTTGCATCCGCTCCGAGACGTACGGGCAGATCAATACGGAATCCGGACTGTGCTGCAAGCTGAGGATGCACCCGTCAAATTCGAGATCGTCCTGGAAGGCCGAATTCATTTCGACCCTCCGGGGGCCCGAGACCGGGTATGCGGGCTTGCCACCCTCGCCCCGGTCGACATGGCTGCGAGCAAATTGCTCGCCAATTCGGATCGATGGGCCGACGACGCGGTGTACAGCCGTGACGTCATAGACCTGGCAATGATGTCGCCCAGCCGGGATCTCCTGCGCGCAGCAGCCGCCAAGGCAGCCTCTGCCTACGGCAGCAGCATCGAACGAGACCTGACCAAGGCTGTCGCAGCATTGCGGGATCGTCCGGGCCGACTCGACCGCTGCATGCAGGCACTGCGGATGACCGACGTGCCCAAAGCAGTGCTCTGGCAACAAATCCGTGCCCTTCCGAAATCTATTTCCACCGGATGAGAACAGCCCGTCCATCGGGTCCGACGGCCCAGGCGCAAAACTGGTTCTCGGACGGCGGACGGCCATCTGTCACACGGCACCAGCCTCTGTGAACTGCGCCCTTCATCAATCAGCACGTCGGTCACTCGGCGCGTCGCACCTCGACGTCATCGGCGGCGGGGGTCGGTGTGGTGGACGCCGGGGATTCAACCCCGCTGCGACTGAGCGAACCGGATCAGCTCACCGGTCGATCCGTTCGAGCCGCGGGCGATTCGACTGCCGTGACGCGCAGGCGTGCCTCGAGCCCGTCGAGTACGCACAGCAGTCCGAAGTCGAAGCCGATGGCGCGAGCCACGCCCGGATCGGAAGGAAGCGTGTCGCGGTAATCCGCCCGCAGTTGCGGATAGGGGGCGGCGACCTGGTCCAGCATGGTGGCCATGCTCTCGGGCGAATACCGCTTGCCGCCAGTGGCTTTCATCTGGCTGGCATCCGGAAGGACCGTCCCCAGTACGAAACTCATCACCGTGCCTGATGCCAGGTAGATATCGGTGCCGGTGAAGCCGGCGTGGGTGGCGCCCCGGCGCATCATGTCGGTGAGCGCGAAGGACTTCGGGCCCACCATCGGCAGTTGACCCATCAGTAGCGCTGCCCAGGGGTGGGCCAGCAGGGAGGTTCGCAGGCTGTAGGCGAAGGTCGAGAACGCCTCGCGCCACGGCGTGTGCTCCGGATCGGGGAATTCGACCAGCGCCCAGATCTCGTCGACGGCCAGTTCCAGCAGTTCGTCCTTGTTCGCTACATACCAGTACACGCTCGTGGCGCCGGCGCCCAGCTTGGCTCCGAGCTTGCGCATGCTGAGTGCGTCGAGCCCCTCGGCGTCGAGCAGCTCGACCGCCGCGGCGACGATCTGTTCCCGGCTCAGCCCGGAATTCTTCGGCTTGCGCGGCTCCCGGGTCCACACCGAGGTAAAGGGCTTGGTCACGCCATCACTGTAATTCACTAGCACGCTGTTCGAGTTTATCGTACGGTGTGCTAGTGAAATCGAACACTGTACTAGAACCTGCCGGGACACCGGAGCGAGACCCGCGTCGCTGGCTGGTTCTAGTGGTCCTGTGCCTGTCCCTGCTGGTGCTGACGATCGACGGCACCGTCCTGAACATCGCCATTCCGTCACTGATCCGCGAACTACACGCCACGCCGTCCGACGTGCAATGGATCCTCGACGCCTACGTCCTCGTCTTCGCCGGCCTGCTACTGACGGCGGGCAGCCTGTCGGACCGCTTCGGCCGGCGCCGCATGCTTATCACGGGCCTGGCCGTCTTCGGCGCGGCCTCCCTGCTGGCGATGCTCGCCACCGAGCCGTGGCAAGTCATCGCCGCGCGCGCCGCGATGGGCGTCGGCGGCTCACTGCTGATGCCCTCCACCCTGTCGATCCTGATGACCACCTTCGACGAACAGGAACGCCGCCAGGCCATGGCCGCCTGGACGACGGTGGCGATGGTCGGCATCGTGCTCGGCCCCACGGTGGGCGGCCTGCTGCTGCAACACTTCTGGTGGGGTTCGGTCTTCGTGCTGAACATCCCTGTCGCGGTGATCGCGATCGCCGCCGCACTGATACTGATGCCCGAGACCCGCGGCGAACAACGACCGCTGGATCCCCTGGGAGTCGGATTGTCGATCGTCGCACTGACCTCGACGGTGTACGTAATCATCCAGCGCGAGTGGAACATTCCCGTGATCGCGCTGGCTGTGCTGGCCGCCGCGGCGTTCATCGCCTGGGAACACCGGTCCCCGCATCCGATGCTTCCACTGGCCGTATTCCGCAACCGCGATTTCACCGGCACCTGCCTCACCCTGCTGCTCATGGTCTTCGGCATGGGCGCGGTAATGCTGATGCTGACGCAATACCTTCAGTTCGTACTGGGCTACGGACCGATGCGAGCAGGCTGGGCGCTGCTCCCCTACGCACTGGCCGCCGCCGTATTCAACGGCCTGGGCGCAACCCTCGGCAAGAAGCTGAGCAACAAGACCCTCATCGTCTCGGGCCTGCTGGTGATGAGCGCCGCGTTCGTGGTCCTGGCCAACGCCGACAGCTACGCGTGGGTACTGGCGAGCATGATGATCATGGGCATCGGCGGCGGCCTGGCCGGCCCCGCCGCCTACGCCTCGATCATGAGCGCCATCCCCCTCGAACACGCCGGAGTCGGATCAGCAATGAACGACACCCTCCAGCAAGTCGGCCAAGCAATCAGCATCGCAGTCCTCGGC
>NZ_JAGPOX010000272.1 GCF_019038435.1 Nocardia alni | reverse complement strand
GCGTTGCCCGGGGAGAGTGTGGGTGGGGTCTGCGGCGTCTCGGATGATGATGGCGCCGCCCTGGTTGATCATGCGGTAGGCGTGTGCGCCGATGCCGTTGGCGTTGACGCTGTCGTGTGCGCCGATGACGAGGGCTTGGGCTCCGGGGCCGAGGTGGTGGAGTTCCTCGGCGATGTGGTCGTGGCCGGAGTATCCGAAGAGTTGCGCGCCGGTGGATTCTTCTACGTCCTGCCGCGAGTGGCCGGGCAGTTCCGTGTGCCGTTGGGGTATCCGGATCGAGGCTTCGGGGAAGTCGTGGGCGATGCCGGTGACCGCGTCGATGAGGCAGTCGGTGACGGATGGGGTGGGGTGCGGCGAGTTGGTGGCGGTGGTGTGAGCGGTGGCGCCGTCGCTGGGGGTGACTGATGTGGCCTGGTGGGTGGTGAGTGTTGTTGTGGGGTCCTCGGTTTGGGAGGTGAAGTACCGCAGCGGTGTGCGCGAGCCGTTCGCGTCTGGGGCACGGATATCGGTACTTCCGTCGGATCTCGGGGTGTTGCTGCGCGGGTGTCGGCGCTGCCGTTGCGTGCTGCTGTTCGATTCGCTGGATCGAGGCCGCTGTGGGGGCGTGCTTTGCCGTTGCCGGGTACCGGTCCGGTCCTCGGGCGGCGGGTTCGTGGGCCGGTCGGTATCTGTCGCCGGTGTGGTTTCGGTCGGCGAAGCCGGTCGGGATGTGGGCAGATGTGGTTGCTGGTCCTCGGTGGCGGGTGGCGTGGGTGGGCGCGGTATCGACCCGGGGTGCAGGCCGCCGTTGCCAGGGTCGGTGGTTCCGAGGTCGTAGCTGCCGTCGTCGTTGCGCCGCAGGAACAGGACGGGTTGTCCGGGGTTGAGCAGGACCTGGCCCTGGATCCTGTTGCCGCGCAGGAGCACGATGTTGGTTCGGGTGAGGTGCGCGGCGGCGAAGAGCGTGAAGTCGAAGTTGTCGTTTCCGGACAGGTGGGTGTCGACGATCGTGCCGCCGCGCAGCGCGTCGATCAGGCGTTGCGTCTGGTCGGCCCGCATGCGGGAATGCGTTTGCTCGAACTCGGCGGCATGTTGGCGCAGGCGTGCGGCGCTGGCCGGTTCGGAACTCCCCCGGAGCCGATGGGCCTCGGCGTGATGGACGGACTCCGCGGCATCGAGTACATCGGAGCTGATGTGTTCGACGACGTGACTCGAGCCCGGCGCCAGGTTGGCCCGGCGGTGCGCGGTCAGGTCGCCCTCGAGGTTACCGGCCAAATGGGTGCGAAGCTGGTCGGGGTTGGCGCTGTGCACCGCGGCGAGCGCCGTGATCGCCGGGTTCGAGCCTGCGGGGACGCGGCGCCAGTGGGGCGGGCCGGGGTGCGTGATCTCGACGGCGACGGCCGCCTTGCCCTGGGCCAGGCGGTTGGCGAAGTCGGTCCTGGTGACGATCATCGTGTCGTCCGCGGCGTTCCCGCGCGGACGAACTTCGAGATTGCCGTTCGCCAGCATGCTGGCCTCGACACCGGAGAACCGGAAGTGCGTGCCGGTGACGAAGTCGTTGCTCTGCCGCAGCCGTTGTGCGAGAGCGGTAGTGGTCGATTGTTCGTCGGGGCCGGGGCGGTGGGCGCCCGGTACGCGGACCATGATCGAGGTGGGGTCATAGTTCTCGATCAGATTTCCCACGAACGCCCGCGCCTGTCGCGGGCTCTGCACCGATTCGTTGTGGACGGTGAGACCGTTGGACAGATCCTGCCTGACGTACCTGTTCGCGGTCGCGTACCCGTCCGCGGTCGGGTACCCGGTCGCGGACGCGGTCAGCCGGAATATTCCGCCGGGCAGGAAACCGTAAATTCGGGTGCCGTGTCGATATTTGTTGGAGGTGAAGGCTCGATGGAAAACCTCTGGCTCGAATGTCTCGAACTGGTCGCCCTGTGCGCCGGTCTCATGGAAGTAAGGATTCGCCGGGCTGCTATCGGACACCGTCGAGGAGGAGTCGTCGCTATCGGTGTCGCTCCCATCGTCGTCCGCGGCCGGTTCGGTCTGTGGGGTCGGGGTGTGCTGGGTCGGATCAGCGGTGCGGATGATGGTGATATCAGGATCGTTGAGGAGTTGGTCGAGGGTGGTCTCGACGTGGTTGCCGACGGAGTCGTGCAGCGTACCGGTGGATGCCTCGTCGGTGGGCGGCAGCCAGATGTAGCGTGCGCCCGTCTGGTCGCCGAGCGCGATGATCCGGCTCGTGGCCGTCGGGTTTCGGATGAGCGTCTGGGGCGTGTGCAGGGTGGGGTTGCGGCCCAGTAGGCCGGTGAGTTCGTTCCAGTTCCGGGCGGCCGGGTGTCGTGGTACAGCGACATAGAAGTGGTCGCTGTGGAGCAGGACGGTGGCGTCGGGTTGTGCGTTGGCCGCCGGGCCGAGGATCGTCGCGGCGGCCGCTCCGTATCGGCTGTTTTCCAGGCGGAGTACGCGGTTGTGGCGGTTGAGGACCACGGTACTGGCTCCGGGAACCAGGAAGCTCAGTGCGTTTTCCCAGACTCCCAGGTTCCGTATGGCCTGGACCTGTTCGTGGTAGATCTGCCGGAGTTGGCCGCTGTCGCGTGCTTCGATCAGGTCGGCGAGTTCGTCGGGGTCGAGCATCTGGGGGCCGGGATTTTCCGCGGCGAAGATGACGGTGTGGAATTCCTGGAAGTACTGGTCGAAGTTGGCGGTCAGCTCGTCGGCGATTTCCCCGCGGATATCGAGGATACGGTCGTCCAGTTCGTCGATTGTCGCGGGGGGATCGTCAGGGTGAATGATGCGTTCGACGGCGTAGAAATAGCAGTCGCCGTCGGGGTGCATGGACTCCCAGACATGTCCCGCGGGCGGGTTGATGCCGCCCATGACGTGTGATCGAGGGCCGCGGTGCCGTGCGTTGCGGGCGGGGCGGGGCTGTTGCAGGCCCTCAGTGGTAGGTACCGATCCATCCTCGCGCCGGGATATGTGCCGAGGGGCCGTGGACCCGGTGGGTGAGGGACGCCGCCCCTTCCCCTTTTGCCCGGCCTCCCGGACGGTGCTGGCGGAGCCGTCGGACGAGGGGGAACGCGCACCCTTCGCGGGCAGGGAGGGGGGCTTGCCCGCTGGATCTTCGGGGTGTTCCAGGTCGTCGTCATCGGACGCCTCTTCGTCGGTTTTCTGCTCTTCGTCGGCCTGCTGCTTCATGGCGTCGAGCGTGTCCTGCTGCCATTGCTTCACCCGGTCGGCGTCGGACTTCTTCTGCTCGCGAGCGAGTTGCTCGACCTTGTCCTCGGAGAGGGCTTCTCCCTCGGACGGGATCGTGTCGGTGGCCGGCTTCTCGGAGGTGTCGGCCGGTTTGGCGCCTACACGCCGGGCGGTTCCCGTGCTATCGGGTGGCGAGGGGATGCGGTGTTCGTCGTCCGGCTCGGTGACCTTCGCCTTGGCTGCCGCCTCCTTTTCGGCTTTTACTCTGGCCGCCTCTTGCTCGGCCCCGATCCTGGCCGTCTCTTGGTCGGCCTTGATCTTGGCCAGTCTCTCTTGGTCGGCCTTGATCTCGGCTGCTTCGGCTGCTGCGGCCTTCTTCCTGCGTTCTTCGGCTGCTCTCTCGGCTTCCGCCTCGGCCTCGGCTGCTTCGGCCCGCCTGGCCTCTGCGTCGGTTTCGGCCTTGGACTTGCCTTTTGCCTCGGTCTTCTTGGGTGTGGTGTCGTCCTGTTTCGACTTCTTCGACTTGCCCGGCTTCTTCGAGGTGGACGGGCCGGCCTTGGCCGGTGTGGTGGTGTCGTCCGGCTCGGAGGGTTCGGAGGCGGTTAGCTCGTCGAAGTCCGGGGACGCCGGAAGATCGTCTTCGGTGGTGCGCAGGACCACGTCGCCGGAGACCCAGACGGTGCCCTTGGGACCGGTGACCCGGAACAGTCCCACAGCGCGGACGCGGTGCCCCACGGCTCCCTCGCCCTGGGCGTTGAGGGAGGGTGTGCCCCAGCGCAGCAGGTTGCGTCGGACGCTGCCGAGGTTGGCGGTGGCGCCCTGGCCGGCGACCTGGCCGCCGAGGGGAATGGTGGGGGT
>NZ_JAGPOX010000271.1 GCF_019038435.1 Nocardia alni | reverse complement strand
CAATAGAGTTGGGGGGTGCTCGAGTCCCCTACCGATACCGCGCCGACCACCACTGCGTCCATCGAGGCGGGGTTTCCGTTTTCGGCGGTGGTGGGGCAGGAGCAGTTGCAGCTGGCGCTGATCCTGTGTGCGGTGCATCCCGGGATCGGCGGTGTGCTGGTGCGGGGGGAGAAGGGGACCGCGAAGTCCACCGTGGTGCGGGCGCTGGCGCAGCTGTTGCCGCCGGTGTCCGACGAGCGGGGTGAGCGGCCCGCGCGGCTGGTGGAGCTGCCGGTGGGGGCGACCGAGGACAGGGTGATCGGCTCGCTGGACCTGCAACGGGTGCTGCGTGACGGAGAGCAGGCGTTCCGGCCCGGGTTGCTGGCGGCGGCGCATCACGGCGTGTTGTACGTCGACGAGGTGAACCTGCTGCACGACCATCTGGTGGACGTGCTGCTCGACGCGGCGGCCATGGGACGGGTGCATATCGAGCGCGATGGGGTGTCACATTCGCATCCGGCGCGGTTCGTACTGGTCGGGACCATGAACCCGGAGGAGGGCGAGCTGCGCCCGCAGCTGCTGGACCGGTTCGGGCTCACGGTCGACGTGGTCGCGTCGCGGGAGGTGGGCGTGCGTATGTCGGTGGTGCGCCGGCGCTTGGACTACGAGGCGGATCCGGCGGGATTCGCCGTTCGCTATGCCGACGCCGACCGCGAGATCGCCGATCGGATCCTGATCGCCCGTGACCTGGTCGGCGAGGTCGTGCTCGACGATGTGGAATTGCGCCGGATCGCCGCGTTGTGCGCGAGTTTCGATGTCGACGGGATGCGCGCCGATCTGGTGGTCGCGCGGACCGCCACCGCGCACGCGGCCTGGCGCGGAAGCCGGACCGTGACCGCCGAGGACGTGCGAGTCGCCGCGGAACTCGCGCTGCCGCATCGGCGTCGGCGCGATCCGTTCGACGAGCCAGGTATCAGTGAGGATCAGCTCGAGGAGGCGATGCGCCAGGCCGAACAGGAGGCGCAGCGTCAGCGGGACGAATCGGCCGATGATCCCGACGACGACCCGGATGGGCCCGATTCGCCTGGTGGTGGACAGGATTCGGGAGGGGGCCCCGATTCGCCCGACAGCGGACCGGATTCGCCCGGCAGTGCGCCCGATCCGCTCGATGGACCGGATTCACCCGGTGCTCAGCGGGATCCTCGGGCCGAATCGTCCGATGAGGACCGGGCCGACGCACAGCCCGACGACCGTGGCGAATCGTCCGGCGGGCGTCCCGCGCCCGAACGCAACGCCGGCGCTCCGGCGAATTCGGTTGCCCGCCCGCCTCGTTGGGAGATTCAGGGCGTCGGAGAGGGCGCTCCGGGACGCCGCTCACGTGCCCGCACCCGGCACGGCCGCGTGGTCCGCGTCGCCCCCGACGCCACCGATGCCGCCGCCGGACTGCATCTACTCGGCACTGTCTTCGCGGCCGCGCCGCATCAGCGCGCCCGCGGTCGTTTCACCGGGCCCCTCGCGCTCGAGCCGGAGGACCTGCGCGGCGCGTATCGCGAAGGGCGCGAAGGCAATCTGGTGGTCTTCGTGGTAGACGCCTCGGGCTCGATGGCCGCCCGCGACCGGCTGTCCGCGGTCACCGGCGCGATCGTCGCCCTGCTGCGCGATGCCTACCAGCGACGCGACAAGGTCGCGGTGATCACCGTGCGCGGCACCGAGGCCGAGCTGGTACTGCCACCCACCTCCTCGGTCGACATCGCCGTGCGCCGCCTGTCCGGCCTGCGCACCGGCGGCAAAACTCCACTGGCTCGAGGACTTGTCACCGCCCGCGACCTCGTGCACCGCGAGCGCGTGCGCGACCCGCAGCGCCGCGCCATGGTCGTGCTGCTCACCGATGGCCGCGCCACCGGCGGCGTCGACCCGGTCCCGCGCGCCCGGGCCGCCGCCCGCGCCCTGTCCCGCGACGGTGTGGCCGGTGTGGTCGTGGACTGCGAGCGCGGCATGATCCGCCTCGGTCTGGCCCTCGACCTCGCTCGCGACCTGCGGGCCACCTACGTCCAGCTCTCCGAGATCACGGGCGATTCCGTGGCGGGCGTCGTCCGCGCTACCGCCCAACCGGCCACCCGTGCCGCATAACTCGGCCAACCCGGGCTGAGACTGCATTTTTCGTGTCCGATTGGCCGGAAACCGGCGAACGCGGCCACAAAATGCAGCGGTAGGCCGGGTTGTCCCCGTCGAGCTGGCCCGCCGGGCGCAGTTCGGTGTGGCAGCTGTGCGCAGATGGTCGTGTGCGGCGGAGAACCGGCCTCCCGCTGCATTTTTGGGGTGGAATTGTCGGAAACCGGAGTTTCGAGGGGGAAGAATGCAGCGTCAGGCCGGGCCGATTCGCGCGGCAGGGGTGGCTGGGCTCGTGTCGATGCGTCAGCTCAGCGAATCTGCCAGGGCGGTGAGCAGTTCCGAGCATCCGGCATGGACGGTGACGGTGGCCAGTTCGTCGCCGCGCGTGTGGCCGCGGTTGACGATGATGACCGGGCGGCCGGATTTGGCTGCGTGGCGCACGAAGCGCAGGCCGGACATCACCGTCAGCGAGGATCCGGCCGCCAGCAGGACCTCGGCCGCGTCGACCAGTTCGTAGGCGTGCGCCACGCGCGCCTTGGGCACGTTCTCGCCGAAATAGACGATGTCGGGCTTGAGCATGCCACCGCAACGCTCGCAGTCGACCATCCGGAATCCGGCGGTGTCGTCGACGACGGCGTCCGCGTCGGGCGCCACCTCCAGCCCGTCGGTGACCGATTCGGCGAATCCGGGATTGGCCGCCTCCAGCCGCTCCGCGAGGGTCATCCGGGAGGTCAGCGCCTCGCAGGCCAGACAGCGCACCCGTGCGTAGGTGCCATGCAGGTCGATCACCCGGCGGCTACCCGCCTTGGTATGCAGCAGATCGACATTCTGCGTGATCACGCCGCCCACGACCCCCGCCCGCTCCAGCCGCGCCAGCGCACGGTGCCCGGCGTTCGCTCGCGCGGCATCCATCCGCCGCCACCCGACGTGGTTGCGCGCCCAATACCGCTGCCGAAACTCCGCATCCCCCACGAACTGCTGATATGTCATCGGATTGCGCGGCGGCGAACTCGGCCCCCGATAATCCGGGATTCCGCTGTCGGTCGAGATGCCGGCCCCGGTGAGCACCGCCATCCGCCGCCCCGCGACCAGGTCGAGCACCTGATCAACATTGCTGCGCATGGTTTCGATACTCGTCATGCGTCCAGCGTACGAGCGCTCGGGTGGTGGGCGATCACGTGAGCTCGCGATTTCGATGGCCTTCGTCGTATGCCAGTGGCTAACCTCACCGGCACAGGACGTTTGACTTGGGGAAGTAGGACTCGAATGGCCAGCGAAGAGTTGGAATCGAAGCTGAGAACGTATCGCGAGCGGTGGCTCCTCGCCGAGATGACCGAGCGGTTGGGGGGCATACTCACCGGACGTCGTCCAGCGACCGGCCAGATTCCCGAGCGGCTGTACACGGTCATCGGGAGCTTTTGGGACTGCGAGAGGTGGGCGGATGCGAGACTGACCGACGAGGCGGACGAGTCACAACTGGCCCAGTGGACCGAAGCGCAACTCGCGGACCACGGCATCACCGGAACCTGCTGGGTCGGCACCCACCTGAGAATAGATCCCTGGCTCGAATGCGAACCGGCTCCTGGATGGACGACTCACATATGTGCCGCCATCCCGCGATCACATACCTATCTGGCCGCCGACGCGCGTGCGGTGGTCGTCTTCCACGAGTCGGAATACTTCTACGAGATGTACGCCGCAGCTCTCTAGCGCACCCATTCCGAGGCGTGACCAGCGCTGTTCCCGGGGCGGGCGTGGTAGCGGGTGCGGGGTATGGCAACGTTGGCTGGAGTTTGGTGTGCGGAAGGAGCGGAGTCGATGCCCAAAGGTGTGCCGGAGACGGTTCCCGAGGACGGGTTGACCACGCGGCAGCGGCGTAACCAGCCGGTGTTGGCGGTGCATACCGGGGCGGGGAAGGGGAAGTCCACCGCGGCCTTCGGGATGGCGCTGCGGGCCTGGAACCAGGGGTTCGACGTGGCGGTGTTCCAATTCGTCAAGAGCGCCAAGTGGAAGGTCGGGGAGGAGGCGGCGTTCCGTACGCTCGGGCGGCTGCACGCCGAGACCGGGGCGGGCGGGCCGGTCGAATGGCACAAGAT
>NZ_JAGPOX010000270.1 GCF_019038435.1 Nocardia alni | reverse complement strand
GAGCCCGGACCCGTCGTACCCCGCCGTCGCGGTGGACGGACTCAACGACGAGGGCGACGTCGCGCCGGTCGGTTGACCGGTCAACGCATCCGGCAGGTTCAAACTCGACGGGGTGGTCGCATTATCCGAACTGCTGGGCTGGGTGTCGGTAGAAGTGCTTGGACCGGGAGTGCTCGCGGTCGAGGGGCCCGGTCCGGGACCGGGACTGGAGACACTCGGACTGGGGCCCGGTCCCGGATTCGACGGGGGAACGTTCTGGGAGTTATCGGCCTGGGTGACGCCCGGCATCGTGGGGACGTTCGTATCCGCCTCGGGCAGATACCGAGCGTAGACGTTGTTCATCACCGCACGCGCCTCATTCTGGGCGTTACTGGTACGGCCATGATCAGCCATCAACTGACCACCGAACGACAATGTACCCCCACCCGGGATCGCGCTCGCAACAGCGTCAGTGATAATGCCGGTCCAAGAGTGTGACCGACTCGCAGGCTTATCGGGAATTTGATTCTTGACCTGGATAAGCGTAGCCGTGGCATCGGAAATCTTGTTGGCGACCAGGTTTGCGGCATCCTGCAATGACCCAACATCGTCAACGTATTTGTTGACTGCAGCGGCAGCTGCATCAGCCGAAGCCCCTGACCAGCCGTTGCCGATCAGATCGTGGATAGTCTTTTGAAACGCAACAGCTTTATCGCTCACATCTTTGGCCATCTTCTGCCAATTATCAGAACTGCTGGTTAGCCCGTCTGGAACGATCGAATCTCGATACTTGACGAGATCGTCATGCGACATTCCATCGAAGTTCTCCATCTTCGGCAGTACCGTCTCCGGCAAGTACTGGCCATGGAAACTCTGTGAGAATCTCGCATTCTGCGCCTGCGCAGTGGCACGGGCCTGCTGCCCCGCCGTAACAGCGTTCTGTTCGCTCTGCGTTGGGCTGACACTGCTACTGAACAGGCCCGTTATATTACTAATGAAGCCGTCTAAACTAACCATCAGATCCCCCTTTCAATCCTTACATGCTAGCCGACATTCCGTGTTACAGCCCTGATTTTAGCCTGCGTTTCTGAATCAGCATGCTGGAAAGCCTGACCCGCCTTATTAAACATATCAATCATTCCCTGAACAGTCTCTACATGCTGCTGCAAAGCAAAAGCAAGCGAACCAGAACCCGGGGTTGTACTACTGCCAAGATCGTCAAACTTTGAGCCAAGGGCCGTCGCTGAACCTAGACTTCCAAATGCATCTGCACGTACCAGCCGCTGCGTCTTGTTAGATAGGGTCCGAAGATCTTGAATATAACTGTTACAACAAGCGACCAACTTGCCGACAATGTCGTCGTTGATCATAAACTTGCCCGATTGCGCAGCAGAGCCAAGATTAGCGAATGTCTGCTTCATATCATTTGTGTCAGCCATTTTTTACTCCGATATCAATGGCGGTCAAGACTACTGCGGAATCCACTGATTTAACGCCTTGACCGATCGAACTGCAATCGCACAGTAATCACCGGCCGTTGCAGCTCCTGCTGATTGCCTGATAACAACCTCAACAACCCCTTTCGATGTGGCAAAATCGACACCACAATCGTCCGTGTTGTCACCCTCGCGGGAGGTCACCGCCTTGCGCCCGTCTATCTCAATATCTTGCTGGTGCGTAAGGTGGGGGTTGGCGCGAACATCGGCCAGCGTATGTGACGTTGCGTCGACATCCATGAAGTAAGTATCAGAGTTCCAACCGCAGATCTTCCACCCTGGCCCGTTCCCTACCCCACTCGTATCTTTCGTGCTCGGATCGACACCGGTTGCCGCGACCGCACTGTCCGGCAAGCTGCACGGATCCCAGATCTGCGCCTCCGACAGCGTCGTCGTGGCAGCCGCCTGCGGCTGACCAGACTGCGACTTACTACACCCAGCCACCGCCAGCACAGCGCACAGCCCAGCTACAACAGCTACGGTTCGCATGCAGAACCCCCGATCGTCCAGACTAAAGTTTGGCCAACTCTAGCAACTGGTAACCCCCGTCTCGACCTCTGCGGCTCATGTTACCGGCACGGATCGGCGCGGAGAAGACTACGGCCCTGCTCCCGGGCTTACCGGAAGCAGGGCCGTTCACCGCCTTCTGAGGATCTCGGTTCGGACTATCGATCGAACTGACCGTCTGCGATACCGGCGGTGAAGGCATCCCATTCGGCAGGGGCAAACAGCAGCGCCGGACCGGCGGGGTTCTTCGAGTCACGAACACCGACCAAGTCCTCATCGAGATGAGCAACCTCGACACATTCGTTGCCGCTGGTGCTGTAGCTACTCGCGCACCACCGGACATCGGACAGGTCAATGCTCATTTCGGTACTCCTCCACTATCGACCCGATAAGGTTTCGAGTGTCGTTCTCACCCAATGCTACTCGGTCGAGGGCAGCGCAAGCCGTCTGATACTGCTCGACCTCGCTGGGCGTCTCCACATAGAGGTTGCCCGTGTACCCCTCCACGTACACCACGGGCGGCTCGCTCAACGCCGGATTCAGATGCCTCGGGAACTCCAGGTACACAAAATCTTTCGTGGTCAAACCCAGGTGATTCGGCGCGTCGAACGGGACGATCCGCAGCGAGACGGTCGGCAGCGCGGCGAGTTCCGCCAGCAGTCTCAGTTGTTCGCACATGACACGCACGCCGCCGACGCGGTGGCGCACCACGGCCTCGCCGAGATACGCCTCGAACGCCAGGCCCGCCGTATCGCACAGTCGCGCTTGCCGTCTCGAGATCAGCTCGACCTCGCGCTCCCGATCGACCTCGCGCCCCTGCTCCTGCGACATCTCCCACATCGCCCGCCGATAACCGGGCGTCTGTACCAGGCCCGGCAGCGTCGTCGACTGCCACGACACGATGCGAGAGGCCGACTGCTCGAGCCCGACGTACAACTCCACCTGCGGCACAAGGGCATCGGTGTACGACTGCCACCACCCGTCCTTCTTCGACTCCCGCACCAGCCATCGCAGTTCTTCCCGATTCGATTCCTGCGCCTCGTACAGGTTGCACAACGCGTCCACGGCCATTCGCTTGACGTCCCTGATCCGCCCGGACTCCAAGCGCCACAGGGTCTGTGCACCCATCCCGACCAGCGACGCGGCCTGCGCGCGGGTCAATCCGCGATGCTCCCGCATGTCCCGTAGTCGGTGGCCGAGCACGCGGCGCGGCAGGGTCGTGGATATCGCTGTTTTCGCCATGGGAAACACCTACCTTTCATTTATCGATCCCCTACAAATGAGTTCGGAGGGGCGCCATACGCTGAATGGAATGAATTCCCCTCCGGCCGAAACCGATCGGCATGCTCCAACGTACCCCGATCGATGATTAACTGGCCATGATTTTCCGTTACACAACATCTGACGGAGGGGGTTCGATGCGCTACTTCGAATGGAATAGTCAATATGGAATATCATCCGGCGCGGAATATTTGAATTGGAATATTCCGCCGAGATCATCCCGATTCACCCCGGCGGGCGCCGCGTGAGTCGAATGACCGAGCGCGACGCACACCTGACCTTCGCCCAGGCCGGCGTACTGCGTGCCCTGAACATCCCGGGCGAACTCACCGAACCGCAGATTCGCTTCGAGACCGGCCTGACCGTCGGGGCGACCCGGCAAACCGTGGTGAACCTGGTTCAACGGGCCCTCGTCGTCACCCCCAGGCCCGGCCGCTACCAGATCACCAGGCTGGGCCGAAACACCCTGGCCGCGACCGCGTCCGGCTATGGGCAAGAAATCACCCGACGCAGACACAGGTGAAACCGCGACAGGCTCGCCCACCCGCCGCTGCCCGACATCGAATGCTGCGGCCCGACACCACGAGGAACCGAACATGCTGTACTACACCAGGACCGGCGAGACCATCGTCATCCCCAGCGAGATCTGCCCGCGAGCAGACCTCGGCCTCGCCCATCACCAGATGCAACGCCACCTCTCCTGTCGCATCGACCACTGCGCCTGGAAATGGGTCGCCTACACCACCTTGATCCACCACGGCCACGTCGTCCCCGCCGAATTCGGCCCACTCGACCGCGCGGAACAACGCGGACTGCACCTGCCCGCCACCAGCCTGTCGCCCGCGACCATGCCCGAGCCCCAACCCTTCTGGCAACTCGGCGACAACCTCGACCGCCTCACCGGACAGCTCCGCGACCCGAACGCCGGAGGCGCCGAGTAATGACCTCGAACATCGTGACCATCCTCGCCGGATCCGTCGTCCTACTGCGAGCCGGCTGCCTCTGGCCGGTGAACCATCCGCCGCACGCGACCACCCGCCGCGCCACCCCACCCCCATGCTGGCGCTTATACACA
>NZ_JAGPOX010000026.1 GCF_019038435.1 Nocardia alni | reverse complement strand
GTACCGGTTCCAGGGCGGTGACCAGGCCGCCGGGACTGCGCTTCCAGCGGGTCGTGCCGTCGGGCAGGCGCTCCAAGTCCACGGGCAGCCGGTTGGCGACGACCACGAAACCCGACCCCGCACCGTGCTCGACGCGGTCTGGTCCGTTGGCCTCCACATCCGGTCGTAACTGATCTGACGGGGTTGCGCTCATCTGGTCCATCGCTGGGTACTCCGGTGTGCCGGGGGCGGGATCAAGCCCTGATGTAGTTGTGATGGTGGCGGAGCTACTCGCCCCGCCCGCATGGTGATGGCGAGGCTATTCGCCCCGTCCGCCGGGGCTGATGCCGAGCATCGACAGCAGCATCCGGCACTCGTCCGCATCCTCAGCGTAGGCGGCGACGACGCGCTGGGCTTGTCGTGCGGTCTCGTCGGCGAGCGGTTCCAGATCGTCGTCCGCGATGTCGTTCGCGCCCTTTGCCGGCATCATCGCTCCTCTCAGGTTTGGGGTGTTTATAGACAGCCATGGTATCCGGCCTTGCTATAGGTGCAGCGCGTCGCCGTCACCGCCCCTGAAACGCCGGCGATCGCTCGAGCTATACCGTGGGCAAGGAGTATGTCGTGACGGAAGGGGCTCCAGCATCATGCCGTTGGCCGCGGTGAACGGAATTTCGCTCAACTATCAGGTCAAAGGGGACAGAGCCAAGGGCACCGATATCAAGGGCGCCGCGCCGCTGGTCGTGCTGATCATGGGTACCGGCAGTCCGGGCCGGGTGTGGGAGCTGCATCAGGTTCCCGCGCTGGTCGCGGCCGGATATCGGGTCTGCACCTTCGACAACCGGGGTATCGCGCCGTCGTCGGAGGCCGCGGGCGGG
Source organism: Nocardia alni (assembly GCF_019038435.1). Taxonomy (GTDB): domain Bacteria; phylum Actinomycetota; class Actinomycetes; order Mycobacteriales; family Mycobacteriaceae; genus Nocardia; species Nocardia alni. Next base: position 79,287 of record NZ_JAGPOX010000026.1, on the reverse strand, counting down.
ATGACGATCGACGATCTGGTGGGTGACACCGCCGCGTTGATCGAACTCCTGGACGAGGGCCCGGCGCTGGTCGCGGGCACCTCGATGGGCGCGCGGGTGGCTCAGGAGCTCGCGCTGGCCCGTCCGGACCTGGTCCGCAAGGCGGTGTTCATGGCCGGGCACGGGCGGCTCGACCAGTTCCAGAAGACCCTGTCCATCGGTGAGCACGAGATGGACGCCGGCGGGGTGAACCTGCCGCCGAAGTACGAGGCGGCGCTGACCGCGGTGATGAACCTGTCCCCGGCCACGCTCGCCGACGCGAACGCCGCGCGGGACTGGCTGGACCTGTTCGAGTTCACTGGCGGGGCCGTCAGCCCGGGTGTACGCGCGCAGCGGGCCATGGACCACGATTTCGACCGGTTGCAGGCCTACCGCGGGATCAAGGTGCCGTGCCTGGCGATCGGATTCGCCGACGATCGGATGATCCCGCCGTACCTGTCCCGCGAGGTCGCGCAGATGATTCCGGACGCGCGGTACCAGGAAATCCCCGATACCGGGCATTTCGGTTATCTGGAACGTCCGGACGCGGTCAACAAGGTGCTGCTGGAGTTCTTTGCCGGATAAATGGGGCGGCCGCAGCAGGTAACCCTGACTCGGTAACGCCTGCCTTGCTAGGGTCGACTGTATGCATGGGGGTTCGCTCCGCATACCGGGCTAGCGCGGATCCGGACGCCCCAGGCGTTTCGTACCCATAGCGCGTTCCAAACACAGACAGCGCCACTATCAGTGAGGTGAGATGAGCACCAATCCCTTCGATGACGAGGACGGCCGCTTCTTCGTTTTGGTGAACGACGAGGAGCAGCACTCCCTGTGGCCGGCCTTCGCGGAGGTCCCGGCGGGTTGGCGGGTCGTGTTCGGCGAAGACAGCCGGGCCGCCTGCGTCGAGTACGTGGAGAAGAACTGGACCGACATGCGTCCCAAGAGCCTGCGCGATGCGATGGCCGCGGACGACGCGGCCCGTCAGGCCAGCCAGTCCTGATTCGGCGATCCGGCGGCCGCACGACCCACCCGGGCCGTGCGGCCACCGCGTTCACCCCTGTTGACCACAACTTTTCCCCCTGAGCCCATCACCCGGTTATGATGGCTCCGCTTTTCCCGCCTCCTTAGCTCAGTGGTAGAGCACCGCTCTTGTAAAGCGAAGGTCGTCAGTTCAATCCTGACAGGGGGCTCAAATAGGTTCTGTTTGCACCGGAGCTTGCTTTTGCAGGTGACACAACGGCATGGATGCCGCCAAGACTTCGCGGCTGTTTCGGCCGGGCGTGTCACGGCCATGACGGTCATGTGGCCTTGGTGAAGGTGGGCCCGCGGGCTGCGAGCTCATGCGGGCGCAGAGCCGATGCCCCTGACCTGAAGCACCTGGAACGCAACGGATCGGTGCTCGGTCTCCCCCAGGTCGGCCCTGAGCTCATACCCCCCGGAATGTCTGAACTGGACGCCTGCATTGATGGCGAGAACGCTTCGCAGATCGGAACCGATCTGCACTCCAGGAGGGCGACCAGCTTCTGCTTGGGCGTCCAAGCGAAAGACTTCATTGCCATCTGTGTCAGACAGACGCAGTACTAGTGGAAATCGGCGATTGGTCTCATTCCAGCCGATAAGGATGGAGACTCCGATGCCGAAGTTCACCAATGTAGGTACTCCGCTTGGATCTACGGCCTGCTGGACGGTCGTCCAGCCTGCGCCCTGTAAGTACAGCAGCCCGTTGAGGGCCTCTGCATGGTTGGCGACCGTCAAGTACTCAATTTGCGGCATGCGCGCCCCTCTCTTGATGGCGGTGGGTAGACTCATTGTATACTAACGTAAACAGAATGTAGACTAGGTCGGGCAGGGGGCACGTGTACATCAGCGAGTGGGAGTGGACCGACGAGATCGTTGAGCACATCGCCCGGCATGGCGTAAGCGTGAAGAACGTCTTGGACACCTGGTGCCTTAGTCCGAAGTTTCGTCGCAATAAGAAGGACCGAGGCGCGTCTCATCAGATGCTCGGACCTGATGCGGGTGGACGCTACTTTGCCGTTTTCATCAGGGAGGATGATGTTTACTGCGGCAGATGGCGTGTGATCACGGCACGGGTGGCTACAGCAGCAGAAGTGACATGGTGGAAACGGAGTTGACGATGTCAAAATTCGAAGATCTCGCCGGTGAGGTACTCGCACACAGTGAAGATGATGACGAGTGGGAGCAGGAGCCGGAGCCTATTGAAACGAAGCCCTCTGGCACCCAGGTGGTCTCGGCGCGTCTCCCGGCGCAACTGGCCGAGGAACTACTGACTGAAGCTGAGCGTAGAGGGATCAAGCCTTCCGAACTCATCCGAGACGCGCTGCAGCAGTATCTCCATCCGCGGTTCAACGTGATCGCGGGGGGCACGGCCTTCATAAATGTCTCCACAAGCCCGCTGCTCACTGTGAGGACTCGTGTAGATCAGTATCTTGCCGAGAACTCCAACCCGGTGGTTCAACAAGCCGAGGCTCTCGTGCCTCCCCTCGTCGCGGCATTGGGCTTCCCGCAGGACTGAATCGAGGAACAGCCGCCGGACAGGCACCTGGCCGTGGCACCTGCCGCGGGCCAGTAAATTCTGGCTCTGCCCTGTATCCGGACCTCAGGTGAGGGGCACTCCGACGATCGGCTGGGTGGTGGGGGCGGGGGAGCCGCCGGCCGGTTCGATGGTCATCGCGAGTTTGCTGGAGTTCCCGAATCGCACGAGTAGGGGTGCGTGGGTGGTCGGCAGCGTGGGCAGGACACCGGCGGAGCGGGGTTGGCCTGCCGGTGATATCAGCCACAGTTGGTAGGTGTGGTTCGCGGGGGGCGCGGGGACGGTGGCGAAAGAGATTGCCGCGGCGTTCAGTTGGTGGGACAGGCTGACGTTGATGGTGCCGCCGCCGGCGATCGGGAGGGCGTTTTCCCGGGTGTCGGCGTGGTCGATGACCTGTTGGGCGCTGATGCCGGTGGATTCGTGGGATCGGGTGCTGTAGACGATGGCGCCCGCGCCGGCGGCGATGACGACCACCGCCGCGGCGGCCGCCGCCATCCAGCGCAGGCGGGTGCGGGCCTTGTCCTGGATGTTCGTGGGGCCATGTTCGTCGGGCGTGTCGTCGGGGGCTGTCGGGGCACCCGCGCCGAGTTGGGCGTCGAGTGCGCGCTGTAGTTTCGCCTCGAGATCGGCGGGGGCGGGGACGGCGTCGACGATGGTGATGAGCGCCAGGGTTTCACGCAGGTCGCGGACCGTCGCGCGGAATGTCTCGGCGGTGGCCGGGTCGGTGGTGTCCAGCATGTGCTCGACGGCGCGGCGGTCCTGATCGGACAGGGCGTCCAGCGCGTAGGGGTGCGCGAAGTCGAGAAGGTCCTCGTGCGGGTGGATATCAGGCATCGGCCACCGATCCTGTCAGGCAATTCCGCAGTCGCTTGAGGCCGTCTCGGATGCGCGTCTTGACCGTGTTCAAGGGGATGCCGAGATGCTCGGCCACCTCGGCGTAGGTCCGCCCACCGTAATAGGCCAGCGCGACCGTTTCGCGCTGGGTGCCGGTGAGCGCATCGAGGCATTGGACGACCGCCTGCTCGTCCGCCCGCTGGTTCACCGCCTCGGCGACGATGTCGTGATCGCGGCCCAGCTGGCGGTGCCCGTAGGCGAGATCGCGTGTGGTGGCGGAGGATTCGAGCCGGACCCGGTCCACGGCCCGGCGATGGGTGAGCATCATGAGCCACCCGATCGGACTGGCCAGGCGCGAGTCGTACTGCGCCGCGGAATTCCAGACGTAGAGGTAGATCTCCTGGGTGATCTCCTCCGCGGCGGCGGCCCGCCGCAGAATACGCAGGGCCAACCCGAACACGCGATCGTGCGTCCCGCGATAGAACTGGGTGAACGACTCCCTGTCACCGCCCGCGATACCCCGTAGCAGCTCCGTGAGCCGCCGACCGACCTCCGGGTCCGGCTCGGCGCGATGTACCGGGCACGCATCCGGCTCGGCATCGCCCGCCCCGGCGTGGCCCTCCCCGGCCGAACGGCCATGGGGCTCATCCGCCATAGCGCTCTGTCTCCCTGTATCGGACGAGGACCCGGGCGCGACGACGCGTGCTCGGGACGGCCGGCGGCCGACGTGACGATCTTGTGCCTTCGCCGAGTCATGATATAGGGCCTTGCTGATAGTGATGTGCGTCAGGCCGTGCCCGGCGCGGGGGCCGGGCGCGGCGGGCGGGGAAAGAAGTAGGCCGTGCGCTGCTGATATTCGCGATAGCCGGGCCGATCGCGCATCGCCTGCTCGAGCAGCCGGGCGCCGGTCCCCCGGATCAGCAGATAGGACATGATCAGCGGCGCGAACACCGTCAGCACGCCCGCCCACCCGCTCACCGCGATCAGCCACAGGCCCCACCACACGCAGAAATCGCCGAAATAGTTCGGGTGTCGCGTCCATGCCCACAACCCTCGCTCCATGATGACGCCCCGATTGGCCGGATCGGCCTTGAAACGGGCGAGCTGCCGATCGCCTATGGCCTCGAACAACACGCCGGCCACCCAGGCGAGCACCCCCACCGCGACGGTGATCCGGCTCCAACCTCGGATCGGTCCTGCCGCGGCCGCCACCTGGATGGGCAGCGAGATGATCCACTGCGCCGCGCCCTGGGTGAGGAAGATGCGCACGATCACCACGCCGGGCGTGCGCCCGTAGCGGTCGAGCAACTCGGTATAGCGGGGGTCCTCGCCCTTGCCCGCGGTCCGGCGCCCGAGATACCGACTCAGCCGCAGTCCCCACACCGCGACCAGAACCAGCAGAATTATCCGCCGTCCGGGAGATCCGTCACCGAGCAGCGCCGCGATGATCGCGACGAGTACGAAACCCAGTCCCCACACGACATCGACGACGTTGTATCGGCCTATGCGACGCGCCACGGCGAACGTCCCGGCTTGCAGCGCGGCGAGCGCCACCGCTGCCCACAGCCAGATCTCCAGTTCCACATGCCAGTTCATCGGACGACCAGCAGGGCGGATTCGATATGGGCGGCGGCATTCATGGCTGCTCCTCGGGACGGTCGAGAACGATCTGCTGGACATCGAGGTATCCGGAGCGGAATCCCGCCTCGGAGTAGGCGAGGTAGAACTGCCACAGTCGCCGGAACGTGCCGTCGAACCCGAGCGCGGTCACCTCGGTCGCGCTGTTGTCGAAGCGTTCTCGCCACAGTCGCAGGGTGTGCGCGTAATGCTCGCCGAAGCAGTGGCGGCCGCGCACCCGTAGTCGGGTCCGGCGGGCGGTGCGTTCGATCGCCTCGGTGGAAGGCAGGAGACCGCCAGGGAAGATGTACTTCTGGATCCAGGTGTAGGTGTTGCGGCTGGCGAGCATGCGGTCGTGCGGCATCGTGATGGCCTGCAGCGCGACTCGTCCGCCCGGCGCCAGCCGGGCGTCCAGGCATTCGAAATACGCGGGCCAATACCGATATCCGACGGCTTCGATCATCTCGACCGAGACGATGGCGTCGTATTCGCCGCGCACATCGCGGTAGTCGCACAGCTCGATCCGTACCGAGTCCGCGAATCCCGCTGCCGCGACCCGGGTCCGGGCCAGTTCCAGCTGGCGGCCCGACAGTGTGACCGAACGCACTGCCGCGCCGCGCATCGCGGCGCGAACGCACAGTTCGCCCCAGCCGGTGCCGATCTCGAGCACCCGGCTCCCCGAACGCACACCGGCGGCATCGAGCAGGCGATCGATCTTCCGGCGCTGCGCGTCGGCCAGTACGTCCCAGGATGCCGCTTCCGGGTCCGCGAAGAGCGCGGCGGAGTAGGTCATGGTCTCGTCGAGAAACAGCCCGAACAGGTCGTTGGACAGGTCGTAATGGTGCTCGATGTTGGTGCGGGTGTTCGCTCGGTCGCCGAGTTCGGCGGCGGGTGCGGACGGCAGCAGTACACTCCGGAACCGTTGCAGCGCAGCGGGAATCAGCTGGCTGATATGGCCGGCCAGTACGGTCAGCACGGCCGCGGGGTCCGGAGAGGTCCACTCGCCCGCGGTATAGGACTCCCCGAAACCGATCAGCCCCTGCCCGCCGACCCGTGCGAAGAAGGCCACCGGATCGCGAATGATCATGCGCGGTAACAGTTCGGTGGCCGAACCCGCGCCGAGAACGTCGCCGTCCGGGAACTCCACTCGTAACGGCAACCCGTGTACCGCACGTCGGAACAGGGCCGCCGCCCCCTTGGCTCGCAGGCGCGCGTAGGGCCCGGTAGGTATACGGGGCAACAGATCTCCGCGGAGCGCCTCCGGGCAGATGCTGGTCACGAGACTGTCCTCCGATTCGTGGGGCGCGGTACGACGGGCAGGCCCCGCGCCCACAGCGCGATGCCGTGCCGGCGGATGCGAGCCGCCGTCAGCCAGGGGGAGAGCGGGGTGCGAAGGTGCGCGCGCAGGACCGTGCCAGTCGTCACCGGCATGCGGTCGCCGCGGACGGATGCGACGAAGGGCGGCTGCTCGTCGCGCAGCAGCGCGATACGCAGGGAGAGTGTCTCGGCGGGCTCGGGCGTCCACACCGCGTAGTGACCCTCGACCCGGTTGAACGGCGAGACGTAGAACTGCTTGTCGACCTCGGCCCGGCCGTGCTCGTCGGGGTTCAGCACATAGGCGTGCCGCTCGCCGTACGTGTTGTGCACCTCGGCGATCACGCACCGAAGCCGCTGATCAGGCCCGTAGCACCAGAACACGGTAAGCGGATCGAAGACATAGCCCAGTGCGCGGGCGCCCATGAGCGCGGTGACCCGCCCGCCCGCGCAATCGATGCCGTGATCGGCGAGCACGTCGTCGACTCGGGTGCGCAGATCCGTACCCGGGCCTTCGAGATGGTCCTCGGCCCGGAAATATCCGAAGGGACGCATCGGGATCGGCAGGCGCGGCGGGCAGTCCAGATCGAAAAACCAGCTGTATCCGCGATATTCGAACTCGTGCCGCACGGGTGCGTTGCGTACATGGTGTATTCGCGTGAAGTACAGGTGCGGTGGCGCGGCGGTCGTATTCATCGCGCGTCCGCCCGTTCTCGTTCGTGCCCCGTGGGCAGCGGCCAGTGACCGCCGATGCGCTCGGCGGCCCGCAGTCCCGATCGCGCACCGTCCTCGTGGAAACCCCAGCCGTGATACGCCCCGGCGAAGGCCAGGCGATCGGTGTCCAGTTCGGGTAGCCGAGCTTGTGCGGCAACGGATTCGGGCGTGTAGATCGGATGTTCGTAGGTCATCTCCGCGATCACCCGTGCCGGGTCGACCAGCCGCGCACCGCCGAGTGTGACCAGGAACCTGCGGTCGGCGACATGGTCCAGGCCCATCAGGCGGGTGAGGTCGTAGGTGACCACCACGCCCGCGGCATTCTCGCCACCCGTCGGCGTCAGATAGTTCCACGACGCGCGCGCTCGCCGCGACCTGGGCAGCACCGATTCGTCGGTGTGCAACTGCGCGTGATTCACCGAGTACGGCATCGCGTTCAGCACCGAACCGGTCAGCGGGTCCGGTGCGTCCAGCAGCGCCAGGGCCTGCCGCGGGTGGGTGGCGATGACCGCCGCGTCGAAACGACGCACCCCCGCCGATTCGGTGACCAGCACGCAGTCGCGCTGCTGTCGCACAGTCAGAACAGTTGTGCCGGTGCGAATCTCGTCGATACCTTCGGCGATCTTGTCCACATATCGCACGGATCCGCCGACCACCGTGCGCCACGCCGGGGAGCCGAAGACCGACAACATCCCGTGGTGGTCGAGAAAGCGCAGCAGATACTGCGCCGGATACCGTCCGCACAGCCGGGGATCGCACGACCACACCGCGGCCACCAGCGGGGTCATGAAATGTTCGGTGAAGTAGTCGCTGAACCTGTGCCGCCGGAGAAAATCCTCGAGCGTCATCTCGGAGTCGTTCTGTCGCAACAGCTCTTGTGCGATCCGATGGAAACGCGTCACCTCGGCCAGCATGCGCAGGTAGCGGGGCCTGGCCAGCATGCGGATGCTCGGGAACAGCCCCGGAAGTCCTTTGGCCCCCGCGTATTCCAGCCCGCTGGCATCGGCGCGCACCGACATCGACATATCGGTCTCCCGGGTCTGCACCCCAAGTTCCTCGAACAGCCGCAGCAGGGTCGGATACGTGCGGTCGTTGTGCACGATGAATCCGGAGTCCACCCACACCCGCTGTCCGGGTGCGACCTGCACCTCGTGCGTGTGCGCGTGCCCGCCGAGCCGCGAGTCCTTCTCGTACAAAGTCACCCGATCGTGCCGGGTGAGCACATGGGCGGCCGTGAGACCGGCAACTCCGCTCCCGATCACCGCGACGTCGCGGCCGCCTGACTCAGGCATCGAACTCTCGCATGTCAGGATTTCGCCATGCTGCCCGCCGCAGTTTGGTCGATCGGCGAGATTTCCGCGCGCAGGGTTCGTCCGGCGATTTTCGCCCGGTCCGCCAAACCGGATCCGAGAGCTGTGCGAAGGACAGTTGGGGCCGCGCCGCCCCGCCGCAAGATGCCACCGACCGGGGCGAATGCTGCCCCGGTCGGCGGCTCGTACCCGGCGCAGGCAAGGAGAGACAACATGACGGCACTTACCCGTGGCACCGTGAAATGGTTCAACGACGATCGGAACTTCGGGTTCATCGCGCCCGACGACGGCGGGCCCGATGTCCTGCTCGAGCGCGCGGACGTTCTTGTCGACAACGGTTGTGCGGAACTGAAAGAAGGGCAACCGGTCGTTTTCGACACCAGGGTCGGGTCGAAGGGACCGCAGGCTCGGCGAGTTCGCCTGTGTCGCGGGGCATGACGATTACCGGATCACCGAGTGGGTAGCCACTTCCTGACGGGCGTAGCTCGGTTATCCCCTCCGACCAGGCTTTCCCTGCTATCTGGAGTTGAGTGTGATGAATGAGAAGCCGGATTCCACCGCCCCCGCCGCGGAACCGACCACCGAGACCGAGCCACTCACGGATGCCGAACCCCATGAGCCCCATGCCATCGAACCTTCGGCGCCGGCCGATGTAGCGCCGGAGCCCGTACCCGCACCGCGGATACGCCGCACGTTGGTATCCACCGCGTGGGCGGCCCTCAGCGGCGGAGCGTTGATCCTGATCCTGATTCTGGTCTTCGTGCTCGAGAACCTCACCCCGGGGAAGTTCACTTTCCTGGGCGCCCACTTCACCCTGCCGCTCGGTGTGGCCGTCCTGCTCGCGGCGATCGTGGGAATGCTGGTCATGGCGGTTATCGGCACCGCCCGGATTCTGCAGGTCCGTCGTGCGATGACGCGGCCGAAGTGATTCGCCTCATCGCACATCACCGCGGTCCAGGCCTATCGCCAGCCGCTTGAGCCCGTCCCGGATCCGGGATTTCACGGTCGCGACCGGTGTCCCCAGGCGCTCGGCGACCTGGGGATAGGTGAGTCCGCCGTAATACGCCAGGACGATGGTGTCGCGTTGCAGTGGGGTCAGTGCGTTCAGGCAGCGCAGTACGGCCTGCTCCTCGAAGCGCTGCTCGACCGCTTCGAAGACCGAATCGTGGTCACGGCCCAGATGGAGTTGACCGTAGACCGATTCGCGACCGGCCGCGGCCTGCTCGGAGCGGATACGGTCGACAACGCGCCGATGGGTCAGCATCATAAGCCAACCCATCGGTGTGCACAGTCGCTCGTCGTAGCGTCTCGCATGTGACCAGACCTGGATGTACACCTCCTGGGTGATTTCCTCGGCGGTCGCGCGGTTGCGCATCATCCGCACGGCCAGCCCGAAAACCCGCTGGCTGGTCTGCCGATACACCATCGTGAAGGCGTCCCGATCGCCCTCGCCGACCGCGGCGAGCAGGCCGGCGAGACGGTGTCTGACCTCGTCGAGCCCGGGTTCCGCGACATCGAGTACCCCGGCCGCACTGGCTACGTTCATCAAGATCATCTCCGAACCTGTTCGCGACGAACGTGATTCACGCCCCTTGGCCGAGAGACCTCGGCCTGGGATCGCTACGGATATTCATCCGATCCGGCGAACACAGGCAGGAGTTCGGGTTGCGCCCGCGCCGGGTTTGGCCGCACCGGAGATTTCCTGCCGGCGCGTTCCATGTAGGCAAGTCCGATGGCGGGCAGTGCTGGTTACCAGGCCGAAGTCATTCGGTTGTGGCCGAAAGATCGCGTTCCACGGTGGCCTCGTCGGTGTGCCGCAGGTCGTAGATGGCCTCGCGCAGGTCGGCGATGATGGCGTCGGTCTCGGCGATCAGCGGTTCCAGCGTCGGTCTCAGGGCGGGATGCCGGTTGGTGGCCGAGGTGAGCGACAGACCCAGTGCGAACACCCGGGTGATCGTGCGGTCGTTCAGATCGGCCGCCAACCGAGCCTGCTCGTCGTACCGGCTGAATGCGCGCTCGACCGCCACCCGGGCGTCGATGCTCGCCAGGATGCTGCCGCGCATGTGGTTGACGGCATCGGCGATCGTGGCGATCTCCACCGGCCCGTTGCGCTCGATCTCGACCGTGTAGTCCCCCGCCGATACCGCGCCGAGCTGACCGAGCAGACGGGTGACGGGCCTGCTCAGCAGCCTCGGCAGCGTTGTGAAGACCGATATCGAGACCAGCAGCGCGAGCAGCACCGAGACATAGGCCGCGGCACTGGCCAGTCGCTGTGCGGCGGCCGCCCGGTGAATCTCGTTCGCGACCAGCGTATTCGTTCGAGCCTGTAGCTCGGCGGTTCGATCGCGAAGCGTATCGAAGAGCTGTTTGCCGGTGAGCGCCATGGCCTCGATCTGCCCGTCGGGCACCGGACCGGCCTTTCGCGCGGCGATCTCCGGGTCGGCCGCCATGGTTTCCCAGGTATGCGCGGCGGCCAGTACAGCGCTCAACTCGCTCATCGCCTGTGCGTCGTCTGCGAGAACCTGTCGCAATCGAGTCGCCGCTCGCGCTGCCAGGTCGCCCCCGTCGGTGTAGGGCTGGAGGAACACCGCATCACCGGTCAGCAGGAATCCGCGTTGTCCGGTCTCCTGATCCACATACGCTCGCAGGATCGCCGAAGCGGAACGCTGTGCCACGAAAACCCGGTTGTTCAGATCGTTCACCGATCGCCCGGCTGTCACCCGGCCGATGGCGCCCAACACGGTCGATATGCCGAACAGCAGCACGATCACGACGATCGTCACCGAAAATACGCGACGTACCGATACCCGTTCCAGCAAATCCCGTCACCCCCATAGCGGTAGGAACCGAGCGACATCCGCAGTGCGTCAAGGACGATGGTCGGTCTTCCCGATTGTCCACCACGTCGCGCCAGTACCGGTGGCAAGCCACCTTGACCGGCGTTCGCGCGGCGACGGTCTCCTCGGTGATGTCAACGGTCGCAGACAACGTTTGCAGTGACCTGCCTCATGTGTCGAGGGTCACAGCGATGCGCGAGGAAGGGCTCGACGCCGGTCGCGGGCAGCGTCATCTGCGCCGTTCGGGGCGAGTTCTCATGAAAAGTGTAGACCGTTCGCAGGAAACTCCCAGTCGACGTTCAGCGACTTTGGCGTTGGGCGAGGCACTATGTCCTCCATGAACGGTGTGCCAGCGGATCGGACGCCCGAGGCCAGGATTCTGGTCGTCGACGATGAGCCCATGATCGTCGAGCTGCTGTCTGTGAGCCTGCGATATCAGGGGTTCGAGGTCGCGGCTGCCGGTAACGGGGCCGAGGGCCTGGACAAGGCCAAGACCTTCCGGCCGGACGCGTTGATCGTCGATGTGATGATGCCCGGTATGGACGGGTTCGGGTTGCTACGGCGGCTGCGCGCCGACGGTATCGAGGCGCCCGTCCTGTTTCTCACCGCTCGCGACGAGGTCGAGGACAAGGTCACCGGCCTGACCCTGGGCGCCGACGACTACGTCACCAAACCCTTCAGCCTGGAGGAGGTGGTGGCGCGACTGCGGGTCATCCTGCGTCGCTCCGGTCACGCGGTCGAGGAGCGCAAATCCTCGCGAATCCGGTTCGAGGACATCGAGCTCGATGACGACACACACGAGGTGTGGAAGGCGGGTGAGCCGGTATCGCTGTCCCCGACCGAGTTCACGCTGCTGCGGTACTTCATGGTCAACGCGGGCACGGTGCTGAGCAAGCCGCGCATCCTGGACCACGTGTGGCGTTACGACTTCGGCGGTGAGGTCGGCGTGGTGGAGACCTATGTCTCCTACCTGCGCAAGAAGGTGGACACGGGACCGGACCGGCTGATCCACACGCTGCGCGGCGTCGGCTATGTGATGCGAGCCCCGAGCCGCAGCAAGTCCACCGCCAAATGAGCATTGGGCAGCTCGACGAGGATTCCGCCACGGCGGCTGCCGAAGATCCCGCGCTCGACGCGGTCATGGACCTGCCCGCGCCGCAACGCAGGCGACTGCGGACGGCGCGGCGGGTGATATCGCATCGGCTGGCCTCGGTGCCGTTGCGGATCACGCTGGTGCTGGCGCTGGTGGTGCTGACCGCCTTCGGGATGCTGGTGTCCGGGGTCGCGGTGACCTCGTCGATGCACCGGATCCTGATCGACCGGGTGGACCGCCAGATCTCCGATGCCATCGGAGGTTTCGCCAATCCCAGTTCGCCGCCGCCGACGCGGTTGCCGAACCGGCCCGGGATGGAGCGCCCGCCGTCGCTTTTCTACGTGCACGTGCAGAATCCGAACGGTTCGGTCCGAGTTCTGTTCGGCTCGAACTCGGGTGCGCCCGAAATCCCGGCCGGCCTCGATCGTCATCCGAGAACCGTTGGTTCGGTGGGTAATTCGCGCGAGAAGTGGCGTGCCGCGCGGGTCACCAACGCCAACGGCACCAGCGTGGTCGCGTTGCGGCTGGACGAGACCGACAACATCGTCGACCGAATGATCGGCCTGGAGATCGTGGTCGGCGCGATCGTGCTGGCCGCGTTGGCGATCATCGCGCAGATCGTGATCCGGCGCAGCCTGCGGCCGCTGCGTGAGGTGGAGAAGACCGCGTCGGCGATCGCGGGCGGCGATCTGCATCGGCGAGTTCCGGTGCGCGGCACCAATACCGAGGTGGATCTGCTGTCACAGTCGCTGAACGGGATGCTCTCGCAGATCCAGCAGGCGTTCGCGGCCACCGAGGCCTCGGAGGAGGCAGCGCGGCGCTCGGAGGCGAAGATGCGGCGCTTCATCGCCGACGCCAGCCACGAGTTGCGCACCCCGCTCACCACGATCAAGGGGTTCGCCGAGCTGTATCGGCAAGGGGCGTTGGCGGATCCGGAGATGTTCTCCAGCCGGATCGAACGCGAGGCGAACCGGATGAGCCTGCTGGTGGAGGATCTGCTGATGCTCGCGCGCCTGGACGCGCAGCGCCCGCTGGACCGCCGCGCGGTGGATCTGCTGTCGCTGGCCAGCGATGCGGTGCACAACGCCCGCGCCGTCGACGCCGGGCGCCGCCCGGAGGGGCCGCCGCGCCCGGTCGATATCGAAATCAGTTCGGGCACAGGAACGCTGGAGATCTCCGGCGACGAGGCACGGCTGCGTCAGATACTGGCCAACCTGCTCAACAACGCACTGATCCATACCCCGCCCGACGCCGCGGTCACCGTGCGCCTGACGCCCGCCGACGACGAGGTGCTGATCGAGGTCGCCGATACCGGCCAGGGCCTGCCGCCCGATCAGGCCGAGCGCATCTTCGAACGCTTCTACCGCACCGACGCCTCACGCAGCCGCGACAGCGGCGGCACCGGCCTCGGCCTGTCCATCGTGCAGGCACTGGTCTCGGCGCATGGCGGGCGTGTCACGGTCACCAGCACCGTGGGCGAGGGCACGACGTTCGCCGTGCACCTGCCCCGGGCCTGACCGTTCTACTCCGGAACGTTGGCGGTGTAACCCAGATCGCGCAGCGCCTGCTTGATCTTGGCCTGCGCCTCGTCGAGGGATTCCTTGCTGGGCTCCGGATCCGCGCCGGAGATGTTGAAATCGCCGAGTTCGAAGGCGGGGAACACGTGCAGATGAAGGTGCGGCACCTCGAGTCCGGCGATCAGCAGGCCCGCGCGGGGCGCGTCCCAGGCCGCGCGCACCGCCTGGCCGATCTTCTGCGCCACGGCGTTGATCCGCGCGAACGCCTCGGGGGGAAGATCCTGCCACTGGTCGATCTCCTGGCGCGGGACCACCAGCGTATGGCCCTGGGTGATCGGATTGATCGTGAGGAAGGCGACGAATTCGTCGTCCTCCCAGACGAAGCGTCCCGGGAGCTGTCCGGCAATGATCGCGCTGAAAACGGAAGCCATGAGGGGGACATTACGCGGAGGCGAAATTCCGCGTCACCTAAGCTGAGCACCGTGCGCGTACTCGTCATCGGTTCCGGAGCCCGTGAACACGCCCTGGTAGTGGCCCTGCGTCGTGATCCCGCGGTGCGTGCCGTCTGTGCCGCGCCCGGCAACCCCGGGATAGCGCAGCAGGCAGACGTGCGGCCGGTCGATCCGACCAGCGCCGAGTCGGTGGTGGCGCTGGCCACCGAATTCAAGGCCGATCTGGTGGTGATCGGGCCCGAGGTGCCGCTGGTGCTCGGCATCGCCGACGCGGTGCGCTCGGCCGGGATCGCCTGCTTCGGCCCGTCGGCCGCGGCGGCCCGGATCGAGGGGTCCAAGGCGTTCGCCAAGGATGTGATGGGCGCGGCCGGGGTGTGTACCGCGCGCAGTGAGATCGTGGACCACCCCGGTGAGCTCGACGCCGCGCTGGACCGGTTCGGCCCGACCTGGGTGGTCAAGGACGACGGCCTGGCCGCGGGCAAGGGCGTGGTCGTGACGGCCGATCGCTCCGCCGCCCGTGACCACGGCGCCGAACTGCTCGAGCAGGGCCATCCGGTCCTGCTCGAATCGTTCCTGGACGGACCGGAGGTATCGCTGTTCTGCCTGGTCGACGGCGAGACCGTGGTGCCGCTGCTGCCCGCTCAGGACCACAAGCGGATCGGCGACGGCGATACCGGGCCGAATACCGGCGGCATGGGCGCGTACACGCCGCTGCCCTGGCTGCCCGCCGAGTCGGTCGCCGAGATCGTCGACACGGTTGTGAAACCCGTTGCGGCGGAGATGGCTCAGCGCGATGTACCGTTCTCCGGCCTGCTGTACGCCGGATTGGCGATGGGGCAGGCCGGGCCCGCGGTGGTCGAATTCAACTGCCGCTTCGGCGATCCCGAGACCCAGGCCGTGCTGGCTCTGCTGGACAGCCCGCTCGGCGCGCTGCTGCACGCCACCGCCACCGGAACCCTCGCCCGGGCCGAGGCGCCCCGCTGGAAGGACGGCGCCGCGATCACCGTGGTGCTGTCCGCGGAGAACTATCCGGGCCGCCCGCGTACCGGCGACGTGATCACCGGCGCCGACACCGTCGAGCCGGATACCGAAGTGCTGCACGGCGGGACGGCTCAGCGCGCCGACGGCGCCCTGATCTCCGCGGGGGGCCGCGTGCTGAACGTCGTCGCCACCGGCGCCGACCTGTCCGAGGCCCGCGCCCGCGCCTACGCCCGCATCGCCGGCATCAAACTCCCCGGCGGCCACTACCGCACCGACATCGGCCTGGCCGCCGCCGAGGCCCGCATCTCCCTGCCCGCGCGCGTTTGAGTACTGCGACATCACTCGTCATCCCCTGCGACATCACTCGTCATCCGTGTGGCGTCTTCGCAATCCCGTGGCGTCACTCGTCATCCCGGCACGTTTTGGCCGGGATCCAACTGTGCCGATGCGTCGGTTCCGGCCAAAAGCGTGCCGGAATGGCGGGAGTGACGTCGCGGTACCAGTAACGCGCGGCGGCGTCAGCCGACCTGGATGCCGTGCATGGCCAGCCAGGGCTGTGGGTCGACGTGCTGGCCGTTGACCAGGATTTCGAAGTGCAGGTGGGGGCCGCTGGAGTCGCCGCGGTTGCCGATGCGGGCGATCTGCCGGCCCGCCCGGACGCGTTCGCCCGGGGAGACCGAGAAGTCGTACATGTGGCCGTAGACGGAGATGGTGCCGTCGTCGTGGCGGATGCGCACCCAGAGACCGAAACCCTGCGCGGGGCCCGCATCGATCACGGTGCCGGCGGCGACGGCGTAGATCGGTGAGCCGATCGGCGCGGCGATGTCGATGCCGTAATGAAAAGTGCCCCAGCGGGGTCCGTAGCCGGAGGTGAGTACGCCGCGGGCGGGGAGCGCGTAACCGCCGATGGCGGCCTCGATTCCACCGGGCAGGGAGGTGAGGATGCCGTCGAGCAACGGGGAGGGTTGTCCGGCGACCGCGGCGGCGGCCTCGGCCTTGGCGCGGTCCAGGTTGGCCTGGGAGGCGCCGTCCACGACCTGCTGCTCGCGCAGGCGCTCGCCGTTGTCGATGGCGGCCAGATCCCGAGTGCTGTCCGCCGGCTCGGCCTGTACCTGAAGGGGATAGGGGATTGGAATCCTTTGCGCCACACCCGGAGCCGGGGTGCTGTCGACCGGATACGGCGGGACGGCGTCGGCCGAGGCCAGCAGCGCCAGCGCCGCCAAGCCCGCGAGCGCCACCCGGTGTTCGACCACCCACGCGCGGCCCCGCAGCCAGCCGTCGCGCAGCCGTCGCCCGCGCAGCTCATCTCGCCAGTCGCGACGACGATGCCCCAACCGGTCCGGCTCCGGGACGGTCTGCCGTATCGAGCGTCGAATCCGCTGCCAGCCGTCGCTTATCCGCCCTACGCCGGCTGTCTGCCCGCGCCACCCAGTCCGCTCCGGCCGGATCGTCGTCCGGTTGCCCGGCGATCTCGAGGGGTGGCGTGCCTGGTCGGGCATGGGGCCGACGATAACAGGGACGGTTGACCGGATAACGGCCGAATCGCGGCCGGGCCCATGATTCGGTGCCGGATCGCTGCGTGGCGAGAGCGGTTGATCGAGGCCGGTAGTGCCCGTGCGGGGCGTTTCGGCACGTGATCTACCGTCGTCGGGTGCGCAGTGAATCTCATCGGTCGACCGTCCCGGCCTTCTACGTCATGGATGTGTGGAAGGCGGCGGCCGAACGCGCCCGCACCCATGGCGATGTGATCGTGCTCGCCGCGGGCCAGCCGTCCACGCCCGCGCCGGCTCCGGTGCTGCGCGCCACCAAGGCGGCCCTGGACGCCGAATTACTCGGCTACACCGAGACTTTCGGCACCCATGAGCTGCGTGAGGCGATCGCCGGGCATCATCGCGCCGGCTACGGCATCGAGGTGAGCGCCGACGACGTGGTGGTGACGACCGGATCCTCCGGCGCGTTCACGCTGATCTTCCTGGCCGCCTTCGACATCGGCGATACCGTCGCGGTCGCCCGTCCAGGCTATCCCGCCTATCGGAATACGCTGTCCGCCTTGGGTTGTCGTGTCATCGAGTTGGACTGCGGCGCACAGACCCGATATCAGCCGACGGTCGAGATGCTCGAGGCGCTGCCCGAACCGCCCGCGGGGCTGATCGTGGCGAGCCCGGCGAATCCGACCGGCACCATGATCACCCCCGACGAACTGGCCGCGCTGGCCCGCTGGTGCGACGCACACGGCACCCTGCTGATCTCGGACGAGATCTACCACGGCATCGTGTACGGGGACCACACCCCGACCGCAACGGCCTGGCAGACCTCCCGCGAGTCGGTGGTCATCGGCTCGGTGTCCAAATACTTCTCCATGACCGGCTGGCGCCTGGGCTGGATGTTGGTCCCGCCGGGTTTGCGCCCAGCCTTACAGCGGTTGGCCTCGAATATGACGGTGTGCCCGCCCGCCATCTCCCAGTACGCCGCGGTTCACGCCTTCGACCCCGAGTCGAGGGCCGAACTCGACGGCCATGTGCGCCGCTATGCGCGCAACCGAGCGCTGCTGCTCGAGGGCCTGCCCGAGCTGGGCCTCACCGATCTGGCTCCCGCCGACGGAGCGTTCTACGCGTATGCGGACATTTCTCATCTCACCGACAATTCGACCCGATGGTGCGCGGATGTGTTGGCGGGCACGGGCGTTGCGCTGGCGCCGGGTATCGACTTCGACACCCGCGACGGCAGCCATACGGTACGTTTGTCATTTGCTGGCGCCACTGCGGATATCGAGGAGGCGTTGGTCCGGCTCGGCCGCTACCTGGACGCTCGAGTGGGAAAGTGACACGGATTGTCCCGCGCGGACTTTCCGCATCGGCCCACCCAACGCTCGCGAATGCGGTAGAAAAACTGTGGTTGTGTGTTCAACACCGCTTGCACTTGATTGTCACTCTTCGCACCGATTTGGCACGGATGAACCGATGATGACTGGCACGATGACACGGTGATCACCGCGACGACCCCGAAAGGTGAGAGGCGTCGCCAAGCATTGGTCGCGGCCGCCGCCGAGCTGTTGCTCGAGGGAGGGTTCGACGCCGTCCGCCACCGCTCGGTGGCTACTCGCGCGGATCTGCCCCTGGCCTCGACGACGTATTACTTCGAGTCGCTCGAGGATCTGATCGCGCGCGCGGTCGAGTTCAGCGGTACCGCCGAACTCGAGTCGATGCGCCGGCGCGTCGCCGAGATACCGCATCGCCGTCGCGGTACCGACGCGACCGTCGATCTGGTCCTGGACCTGCTGGTCGGCTCCGACGGCCCGGACGAGTACGCGCGCGGCCGGCTGATCGCGCGCTACGAGCGTTCGGTGGCCTCGGCCCGGCATCCGGAGCTACGCGAGGTGCAGCTACGACTACGTGCCCAGCTCGAGGAGTTGCTGGCCGACGTGCTGCGCCGGTCCGATCGGGTGGTGCGAGCCGAACAGCTGCGGCGGCTGGTGGCGATGGTGGACGGCGCGGTGGTCGCCTCGCTCACCGAGGCCGATCCGCAGCCGCGGCGCATGGCCCGCAGCGCCCTGCTGGAGTTGATCGACGTGATCGCGCCGCCCGCACCGCAGCATCCGGTGCAGTCGCATGCGATCCAGCCTTACGTTCCCGGAGCCCACCGCCCCTGAGTTCGCCGGCCCGCCGAGTTCGCCCACCGTCCCCCTGCATGGAAAACCCGCAGGTGCCGGTCATTAGACTGCTCTGTCGTGAGCCTTGTTCCGAACGTCCTCGCCACCCGGTATGCCAGCCCCGAACTGGTGCGGCTGTGGTCGCCCGAACACAAGATCGTGCTCGAGCGGCGGCTGTGGCTCGAGGTGCTGCGGGCCCAGTCGGAGCTGGGGATCGACGTCCCCGAGGGCGCGGTCGCCGACTACGAGCGGGTGCTCGACCAGGTCGACCTGGCCTCGATCGCCGAGCGCGAGCGGGTGACTCGCCACGATGTGAAGGCGCGCATCGAGGAGTTCAACGCCCTCGCCGGTCACGAACAGATCCACAAGGGCATGACCAGCCGCGATCTCACCGAGAACGTGGAGCAGTTGCAGATCCGCCTGTCGCTGGAGCATGTCTACGCGCACGGTATCGCGGTGGCCGCGCGGCTGGCCGAGCGCGCCGCGGAGTACCGGTCGCTGGTGATGGCCGGTCGTTCGCACAACGTCGCCGCGCAGGCGACCACGCTGGGCAAGCGATTCGCCTCTGCGGCAGACGAAGTGCTGATCGCGTTGACTCGAGTAGCGGAGCTGCGGGATCGATATCCGTTGCGCGGCATCAAGGGCCCGATGGGCACCGCCCAGGACATGTTGGATCTGCTGGACGGTGACGCCGGGAAGCTGGCGCAGCTCGAGCGGAAGGTGTCCGGTCACCTGGGTTTCGGCACCGTGCTGACCAGTGTGGGGCAGGTGTATCCGCGCTCGCTGGATCACGACGTGCTCTCGGCGCTGGTCCAGATCGGCGCGGGCCCTTCGTCTTTCGCGCACACCGTGCGCCTGATGGCCGGGAACGAACTGGTCACCGAGGGCTTCGCGCCGGGCCAGGTCGGCTCCTCGGCGATGCCGCACAAGATGAATACGCGGTCCTGCGAGCGAGTCAACGGCCTGCAGGTGGTGCTGCGCGGTTACGCGTCCATGGCCGCGGAACTGGCTGGGGCGCAATGGAACGAGGGCGACGTGTTCTGTTCGGTGGTGCGCCGGGTCGCGCTGCCGGACGCCTTCTTCGCCGTCGACGGCATGATGGAGACCTTCCTGACCGTGCTCGCCGAATTCGGGGCCTACCCGGCGGTGATCGAGCGCGAGCTCACCCGCTACCTGCCGTTCCTGGCCACCACCCGCATCCTGATGGCCGCGGTACGGGCCGGGGTCGGCCGGGAGAGCGCGCACGAGGTCATCAAGGAGCACGCGGTCGCGGTCGCGCTGGCCATGCGTGAGCAGGGCCGCGAGCCCGACCTGCTGGACCGGCTGGCCGCCGACGATCGCATGCCGCTGGACCGGGCGGCCCTGGACGCCGCGCTGGCCGACCGCTCGGCATTCATCGGCGCCGCCGAGGATCAGGTCGACCGGGTCGTCGCGCAGGTGCAGACGCTGGTGGACGCGAATCCGGAGGCCGCGAAGTACACGCCCGCGCCGATTCTGTAAGGCCCGCCGATTCCGTAAGGCCCTCGGTACTAGCCTTGCCGGATGGACCCTTACACGATCTTCGCCGATATCGTGGCCGGGCGGGCGGCGGCGTCCAAGGTGTACGAGGACGCGGATGTGCTGGCGTTCATGGACATTCGCCCGGTGACGTCCGGCCACGTGCTGGTGATCCCGAAGTCGCCCGTGCGCAGCCTGTCCGAACTGGATCCCGAACTCGGCGGCAAGCTGTTCCGCGTCGGGCAGCAGGTGGCGGCGGCGCTGCGGGCCAGCGAGGTGAACTGCGACGGCGTGAATTTCTTTCTCGCCGACGGGGTTACGGCCGGGCAAGAGGTGTTCCACGTGCACCTGCACGTCATTCCCCGCACCCCGGGTGACGGTTTCGGGCTGCGCGCCCGGCCGCGAACACCGCCGCGCGCCGATCTGGACTACCTGGCCGCGTCCATCCGCGGGGCGTTGCGGCGGGCCGTGCCGGAGTAGGTCACCGCCCGCCCGCTGCCAGGCGAGCGTGAGCCGCCGGGCTGGATGCGCTAGACCGTCGGACGGTTGAACTCGCCGTCCTTGGCGCCCAGGACGAAGGCATTCCATTCGCCCGGGGTGAAGATCAGCACCGGGCCCTCGGGGTTGCCGCCGTTGCGCAGGCCGATATTGCCGCTGGACAGGAAGGCCACCTCGACACCGCTGGTGTCGCCGCTGCGGTGCCAGACGGCATCGGGGTTGATCTCACGGTTCTTCTGTTCCACTTCGGGTACTCCTATGTGATCTCTAGGGGAAATTGCCGATCCGAAAACCGATCGGCGGTAATCGCTTTCGCGTGGCCTGATCGGGTGGGGCGTAGATCTACGACAGTAGCGGGTCCGCGGGGCCGGAGGGGGCGCTGTTCGCTGATCGTGGACAACATTCAGCGAACCGGTCGGTCGCTCATCATTCGAATGACAAGGGTTCGACACCGTAGTGCATCCGGCGGCATTATCCCGGAGAATCGCAAATTTCTCATGGTTTATCCGGTAACCGCAACGGAAACACCGAAGACTAGTGGCGGTCATATGCCGCACCACCGCGACGCACGACAAAGGATGGAGCACTCATGGCACCCGTCTTCGACAGTTGCGCGGTAGTGCCCGTACACCTCACCGTCGAGCAGGCACACAACATCCTGCACATCCACCGCACCTGTCCACCGGATCAATGTCAGCGCCGCAAGGCGGCCCTGTACTTCCTGATGGACGCCCGGCGTCCCGTCCCACCCACAACCGGCCGTACCTAGGCCGCGAGAGGGCGGGTCGCCGAGCCGGGAGCCATCGGCGTGTCCCCGGCCGCGCCTACTACGGTGGAGCCTATGGCTCTCGACAGAGGTATCGGTTCGAACGCAGGTGACACGGCGGCATCCACCGCGATGTCCGCGGTGACGCCGCCCATCGCGAAGCGCGCGCCGGTTCGGCGTGCGCACCACGGCGACACCTTCGTCGACGATTACGAATGGCTGCGCGAGAAGGACGACCCCGAAGTGGTCGCCTACCTGGAGGCGGAGAACGCCTACACCGAGGCGCAGACCGCGCACCTGCAGCCGCTGCGGGACAAGATCTTCGACGAGATCAAGTCCCGCACCCAGGAGACAGATCTGTCGGTGCCCACCCGCATGGGCGAGTACTGGTACTACTCACGCAGCTACGAGGGTAAGCAGTACGGCGTGCACTGCCGCCGCCGGATCGACAACCCGGACGACTGGACGCCGCCGCAACTCGACGTCGTCCAGTCCGGGGCCCTCGACGCCATCCCGGGCGAGCAGATACTCCTGGACAGCAACCTGCTGGCGCAAGGCCACGACTTCTTCGCCCTGGGCGCGTTCTCCATCAGCCACGACGGCACGATGCTGGCGTATTCGGTGGACAACGCCGGCGACGAGCGGTACGTGCTGCGCTTCAAGGATCTGCGGACCGACGAGGATCTGGCCGACGAGATTCCGGGCACCGCGCCGGGCGCCACCTGGTCGCTGGACGGCACCCATATCTTCTATCAGACCGTCGACGAGTCCTGGCGTCCCGACACCGTGTGGCGGCACCGGCTGGGCACGCCGAACGACGAGGACGTGCAGGTCTTCCACGAACCCGATGAGCGCTACTGGGTGAGCATCGGCGCCACCCGCTCGGAGCGGTACCTGATGATCTGGGTGGGTTCGAAGATCACCTCCGAGGGCTGGGTCCTCGAGTCCGACGATCCCGAGGGCGAGTTCCGGGTGCTGCTGCCGCGCCGCGAGGGCGTGGAGTACTCGGCCGAACACGCGATCATCGGCGGGCAGGACCGATTCCTGATCCTGCACAACGACACCGTGCCCGGACCGCGCGGCACGACGGTCAAGGCCGAGAATTTCGTGCTCGCCGAGGCGCCCGTGGACGACCCGGCCGCGATGACGACGCTGATCGAGCATCGCGACGACGTGCGGCTCGAGGACATCGACTGCTTCGCCGACCATCTGGTGCTGTCGTATCGGCGCGCGGCGCTGCCGCGAGTCGCGGTGTGGCCGTTGACCGTCGACGGGTACGGCGAGCTGAAGGAACTGGAATTCGGGCTCGAGTTGTTCACCGCCGGTGTCGGCGGCAATCCGGAGTGGGCGCAGCCGACGCTGCGGCTCGGGCTCACCTCGTTCATCACGCCCATGCAGGTGTTCGACTACGTGCCCGCCACCGGTGAGCTGCTGCTGCGCAAGGAGCAGGCGGTGCTCGGCGGCTACAACCCGAACGACTATGAGCAGCACCGTGATTGGGCTGTTGCGGCGGACGGCACCCGGATCCCGATCTCGCTGGTGTGGCGTAGGGGCGCGATCATCGACGAGCCGAAATCGTTGCTGCTCTACGGATATGGGTCCTACGAGGCCAGCATCGACCCGAGCTTCTCGGTCGCCCGGCTGTCACTGCTGGATCGCGGCATGGTGTTCGCGGTCGCGCACGTGCGCGGCGGCGGCGAGATGGGGCGGCTGTGGTACGAGCACGGCAAGACGCTGACCAAGAAGAACACCTTCACCGACTTCGTCTCCTGCGCAAGGCATCTCATTGATACCGGAGTGACGGCGCCGGATCGGATGATCGCCGACGGCGGCAGCGCGGGCGGGCTGCTGGTGGGTGCGGTCGCCAACCTCGCGCCGGAGCTGTTCGCCGGGATCCTGGCCAATGTGCCGTTCGTGGATCCGCTGACCTCGATCCTGGACCCGTCGTTGCCGCTGACGGTGATCGAATGGGACGAGTGGGGCAATCCGCTGGAGGATCCCGCGGTGTACGAGTACATGAAGTCGTACTCGCCGTACGAGAACGTCCGCGCCGCAGACTATCCCGCGATCCTGGCGATCACCAGCATCAACGACACCCGCGTGCTGTACGTCGAACCGGCCAAATGGGTCGCCAAGCTGCGCGCCACCAAGACCGGTCACGCCCAGCTGCTGTTGAAGACCGAGATGAGCGCCGGCCACGGCGGCGTGAGCGGGCGCTACGAGAAATGGAAGGAAGTCGCGTTCGAATACGCCTGGGTGCTGGACACACTCGGGCTCGGGGGCCGCTGACGCGAGCATTCCGCTGATCTCGTCGTTCCTGCTTACCGGAACGACGAGATCAGCACATCTGAGATGGATACGCCGCCAGAGTGGAGAGCGGCGGGCCGCGGGCGTGGGATTACTTGATGCCGCAGGCGTGGATGAGCTCGAGCAGCTGCTGGTGCTGCTGGCCCTGGAAGGCGCCGTAGATGACCGGCAGGCGCTGGCCCATCATCTGGTCGTAGGTGGTGGCGATCTGATCCGGAGTCGCGTTCGGCTGCTTGGCGCGCACCGTGTTCACGATCTGCTGGGTGTTGTCACACATCTGATCGGGGGTGGGGTTGATATTCGGGATGGGCGACGAGGGCGCCTGGGCCTGCGCGAAGGCGGGGGCGAACAAAACGATACCTGCCGTCAGGACAGTGAGGGCTGCTGCTTTCACGCGCCGCAATGTATCGCGGTAACGGTGTGCGTGTGAAGCGAATGTAATGAATGAAACACGTACACCGTCACCCCCCGAGATAATTTACTCAGTTGTTTACTGGATGTGGCAGTTGTTCATGTGATCGATCAATATCTGCCGTTGTTGATCGTGGTACTCGGCTGGTAGGTCATCGTCGGCGTCCGTCGAGGCGCTATGCGATGTGACACCGGTGCACGCGTTCCAAGAACGCCGTACGGTCGTTGGCCGCCGTCCCCGGTCGGAGCCCGTTGTAGGCGCCCTCGTCGGTCAGCAGTTTCACCTGGGCGTCGACTATCTGTTCCGGCGTGGCGCCCGGCGGCAGCTGCTTGCGAATGGCGTTATATGCGCCACGTTCGGTGTCACACTCCTGCTTCGGGGTGAAGATAGCGGGCGGCCCGCCCGGATCGGCGTGGGCGACAACGGGTATGGCGGTTATCAGTGGGACGGCGAGCGCCGTCAGCAGTACTGTTTTCACCCGGTCGATCCTATGATGCGCGACCGTTTCGGAGTAGCGGAGCCGCTGCCGTTTCGGTAGCGCGAATTCGTCGGCACGTCACTCGCGCTGCACGGGGCAGACATCTGCGTCGGCCACCGTGGAGATCATCGGCAGTAGTGACAGGGGAGTCGGGTCATGCTAGGAAGCTCGCGGCAATTGATCGTCTCGATCTCGGGTATCCGGGATACCACACGGGAGCGTGCGGAGGTCTTCGCCGCCGAGATGGACAAGCGCTCTGTCCCGCTGTCGCTGCTGGTGGCCCCGCGGCTCAAGGGCCATTACCGGCTCGTCGACGACGCGCCCACCCAGAACTGGCTGCGCGCGCGCCGCGAGGCGGGCGACGCGATCGTGCTGCACGGCTACGACCAGGCCGCGACCAAGCGCCGCCGGGCCGAATTCGCCGCGCTGCCCCGGCATGAGGCACGCCTGCGGCTGATGGCCGCGGACCGGGTGATGGAGCAGGTGGGCCTGCGTACCCGGCTGTTCGCCGCGCCGCGCTGGAACGCCTCCGAGGGCGCGATCGCCGCGCTGCCGGAGGTCGGCTTCCGGCTGGCGCTGAGCCTGACCACGATCCACGATCTGGAGCGCGACACGGCGCAGCGGGCCTGGGTGCACGGCATCGGCGACGGCTTCCGCGCCGAGCCGTGGTGGTGTCACGCACTGGTGATGAGCGCCGCGCGCACGGCCCGGCGCGGCGGCGTTCTGCGCCTGGCGATCTCGGCCGTGCAACTCGACCGTCCCGGGCCGCGCCAGGCCATGCTGGACGCCGTCGACCTGGCGCTGTTCCACAGCGCGGCGCCCGAGGTCTACCGCTGGGAGCCCCTCGTCCCGGTCACCCGCGCGGCCTGATCTTCCCGGCGCGCTTTCGGCGGGGATCCACGGTGACCCTGCGCGCCCATGGATCCCGCCGAAAGCCTCTCGCTATCCGTCCTGGGTGCCCGGTTTTCCGGTGTGCATCCGTTCTGCCCGGCGGCGCTGTATCTCGGGGGTGGACACCCGGGGAGTCGCGCTGTGCGTGAATCCGCCCGATTCCTCGCGGGACAGTGAACTGCTGGGCGGGTGTTTGTCCAGCTGGGCCAGGGCTCGGCCCATATCCGCCAGCAGCAGATCGGCCATGTCGTAGCTGAATCCGTGCCGGACCAGCACCCGCATGATCGTCTCGTCCTGGCGGTCGGCCGGGAGCGGATAGGCGGCCACGAGCCAGCCGCGGGTGCGCAACCGGTCGGACAGGTCGTAGAGGTTGTAGGTCTGGTCGCCGCCGAGGCGCCACGACACGGCCGCGATGCCGCGCAGCGGTTCGCCGTCGTGGACGAGTTCGAACGGCCCGAGTTTCTCGATTCCGGCCGCCAGACGCTGGGCCACCGAGTACGTCGCGGACTGTGTCCGGGTATATCCGACCCGGCCCAGCCGGATGAATTCGTAGTAGGAGGTGACGACCTGCCCGCCCGGGCGGGAGAAATTCAGGTTGAACGTGGCCATATTGCCGCCGAGATAATCGACGTTGAATATCAGCTCGTCCGGCAGGTCCGCCGCCTCGCGCCAGATCGCCCAGCCAACGCCCAGCGGCGCCAGGCCCGTCTTGTGTCCCGAGGCGTTGATCGACTTGACCCGCGCCAGCCGGAAATCCCAGACCAGATCCGGCGCGGTGAACGGCGCGAGGAATCCGCCGCTGGCGGCGTCGACGTGAATCGGAATGTCCAGGCCGGTGCGGGCCTGCAGGTCGTCCAGGGCGCGGCTGATCCCGGCGACGTCCTCGAACAGTCCGGTGAAGGTCTGGCCGAAGGTCGGCACCACCATGATGGTGTTCTCGTCGCAGTGCGCGGCGATGTCGTCCGGGTGCATCGTCAGCCGGTCGCCGCGCAACGGGATCTGCCGGATCTCGACGTCGAAGTAGCGGGCGAATTTCTCCCAGCACACCTGTACCGGGCCGCAGACGAAATTCGGTAGCCCACGCCCGCCGCGCTTACGCCAGCGGAATTTCGCGGCCAGCCCGCCGAGCATGGCGGCCTCGCTGGAACCGGTGGTCGAGGTGCCGCGCGTCGCGGTCGGGTCGGGGGAGTTCCACAGATCGGCGAGCATTCGCACGCAGCGCGATTCCAGCTCGGCGGTCTGCGGATATTCGTCCTTGTCGACGATGTTCTTATCGATCGATTCGTCCATCAGCCGACGGGCGTGATTCTCGACCCAGGTGGTGCAGAAGGTCGCCAGATTCATCCGGGAGACGCCGTCGAGCAGCAGTTCGTCATGCACGATCTGATAGGCGGCCTGGGGAAGGATCTCGGTCTCCGGGAATCCGGATTTGGGGGCGCCACATTCGAGCGCGGGCAATGTGAAAATATCGTCGGACTCTGGTGTGTCGGGCATCGTCATCTCCTGGTGAGCGCAGCTGCCGCGGGTACTCCACGTCGTGGACTATCAGAGCATCATCGATCAGGTGATGTCCATCGTGAAGCCGCATGTCGGCGCCGGGAAAGTGACCCGCCATTTCCTGTGCGGGGCGTCGCGATGAATACGCTGGGTATGAGACACGCTGGGCCGGACGACAGAAATGAGACATGCGATATGACGGACGATTCCCGGACCGCGGCGCTGCGCGCGCGGGTGCGGTCGCTGATGCCGCGGGCGAAAGCCGACCTGGCCGAACTGGTTTCGTACCGGTCGGTGCACGACCCACGGCAGTTCCCGCCCGAGGAATGCCACAGGGCCGCGCAGTGGGTCGCCGATGCGTTCGCCGAGGTGGGCCTGACCGATGCGGGACTGCACGAAACCCCGGACGGCAGTATGGCCGTCGTCGCGCGGCACCCCGCGCCCCCCGGGGCGCCGACGGTCCTGCTGTACTGCCACTACGACGTGCAGCCGCCGCTGGACGAGGCCGCCTGGGATACGCCGGTGTGGCAGCTCACCGAGCGGGACGGCCGCTGGTACGGACGCGGTGCGGCCGACTGCAAGGGGAACGTCGTCGCACATCTGACGGCATTGCGTGCGCTTCGGGACAGCCTGGACGGCAAGGACTTTCCGGTAGGGATCACACTCGTGTCCGAGGGGTCCGAGGAGCAGGGCACCGGCGGGATGGAGGCATTCGTCCCGAAGAACGCCGAACTGCTGCGCGCGGACGCGCTGGTGATCGGCGACTGCGGCAATTTCGCGGTCGGGGTGCCCACTTTTACGCAGACCCTGCGCGGCACGGTGAACGTTATCGTCACCGTGGAAACCCTTGCCGGACCTATGCATTCGGGAATGTTCGGCGGCGCCGCGCCCGATGCGCTCGCCGCGCTGGTGCATCTGCTGGCCACGCTGCGCGACGAGCAGGGCAACACCACGGTGGCCGGGCTCGCCGGTGATCAGGTCTGGGACGGCGTGCAATATCCGGTCGAGCAGTTCCGCGCCGACGCGGGCGTCCTGGACGGCGTCGAACTGCTCGGCGACGGGACGGTCTCCGACATGCTGTGGGCGCGACCGGCTCTGACGATCCTGGGCATCGATGCGCCGAAGGTGGTCGGCTCGTCGGCGGCCGTGCAGGGGTCGGCGGCCGCGCGCCTGAACCTGCGTATCCCGCCCGGCATCGAGCCGGCGCAGGCGCTGAAAGCCCTTACCGCACACCTGGAATCGAATGTCCCCTGGCACGCGAAGGTCACGGTGCAGGCCGAGGCCAGCGGAGCGCCGTTCCGCTCGGGCAGCAGCGGCCCGGCGCGTCACGCGCTGGAGCGGGCCTTCGCCGCGGCCTACGGCACACCGGCCACGACCCAGGGCCAGGGCGGCTCGATCCCGCTGTGCACCGTCTTCGCCGAGACCTATCCGGGCGCGGAGATCATGCTGATCGGCGTCGAGGAGCCCAGCTGCCTGATCCACGCCCCGAACGAGAGCGTGCACCCCACCGAGATCGAGAACATCGCCCTCACCGAGGCGCTGTTCCTGGCGACGTACTGAGTCTTCGGCCTCCGCTTCGCTCCGGCGGGTTTTCGGCGCCCGAAGGCGTGTCGGTCGGGCACCGCTGCTTGCTCCTTCGTCGCCTACGCAGCGGCACCCGACCGACACGCCGCGCCGAAAACTCCACTGTTATTGCCTCCGCCTGAGACTTCCGGCGCACAGAGACGCTTCGCCGCTGGGCACGTCGGTGGTTGCGTTCGTATGGAGGTGCTTTGTCGCTTGACGCTCAGAACTCGAGATCGCCCTCGGTCGGCAGCAGCTTGAATTCCGTTGTCTTCGGGCGCATTTCCTCGAAGCGGCCGAAATAGATGCCCAGGGCGGCGGATTCGATGATGCCGTGGTGGATCGGCACTGCCGTGCGCGGGGATACCGCGCGCAGGTAGTCCACGGCCTCGCTCATGCGCATCCACGGCGCGGCGGCGGGCAGGGCCAGCACGCCGACCGGACTCGGCGGAACCCAGAGGGAGTCCCCGGGGTGCACGAACTGCGCCGGATCCTGCGGGGTGCCCAGCTGGTACACGGTGTTGTCGATGACCGGGATCTCCGGGTGGATCACCGCGTGCCGTCCGCCGCCGCCGGTGATCTGCATGCCGCCGAGCGTCAGCACGTTGCCCGCGTGCACCGCCTCCCACGGTTCGTCGCGCAGCTGAGCGGTCTGCGGATCGCTGAGCAGCCGGGCCTGCGGATTCTGCTCGATGAGCTGCCCGATCCGGTTCGGGTCGATGTGGTCGGGATGCTGATGGGTGATCGCGATGGCGTCGAGGCCGGTGACGCCCTCGAATCCGTGGGAGAAATTGCCCGGGTCGAACAGGATCTTCACGCCGTCGAATTCCACGAGAACACAGGAGTGACCGAAGTGGGCTATGCGCATGTGGTTACTTTAATCGCGCCGGCGGACGCCTCGCTCGTGATCAGTACCCGGCGCTGAGTGCGAGAGCTGCGCCGATTACGCTGTGCGGGTAACCCCCCACCAGCGTGAGGAGCTAGTCGCGTGGCACGAGTCGTGGTCGAGGTGATGCCGAAGGCCGAGATCCTGGATCCGCAGGGTCAGGCCATCGTCGGTGCGCTCGGACGTCTGGGTTTCCCGGGTGTGGCGGATGTGCGGCAGGGCAAGCGATTCGAACTCGACATCGATGAGAGCGTCAGCGACGCGGAGCTCGAGCAGATCGCCGAGGGCCTGCTGGCCAATACGGTGATCGAGGAGTGGAAAGTGGTCCGGCTCTGATGGCACGCATCGGTGTCATCACCTTCCCGGGCACCCTCGACGATGTCGACGCCGCCCGCGCGGTACGCCTGGCCGGAGCCGAGGCGGTCAGCCTGTGGCATGCCGACGCCGACCTGAAAAACGTCGACGCGGTGATCGTGCCCGGCGGCTTCTCCTACGGCGACTATCTGCGCGCCGGCGCCATCGCCCGGTTCGCACCGGTCATGGGCAAGGTCGTCGAGGCCGCCGGGCGGGGCATGCCCACGCTGGGCATCTGCAACGGCTTCCAGGTGCTGTGCGAGGCCGGGCTGCTGCCCGGCGCGCTGACCCGCAACGAGGGCCTGCACTTCGTCTGCCGCGACCAGTGGCTGCGCGTCGAGCGCACCGATACGGCCTGGACCTCCCGCTACGAGCCGGGCGCGCAGATCCTGATCCCGGTCAAGAACGCCGAGGGCCGCTATCAGGCCACCGAGTCGGTGCTCGACGAGCTCGAGGGCGAGGGCCGCGTGGTGTTCCGCTACTCCGGTGAGAACCCGAACGGCTCGCAGCGCGATATCGCCGGAATCTCCTCGGCGAACGGCCGCATCGTCGGCCTCATGCCGCACCCCGAACACGCCACCGAACCCCTGACCGGTCCCAGCGACGACGGTCTGGGGATGTTCCTGTCGGTGGTCGACACTCTCGTATCGGCCTAGAGAACCCGAATATCCGTTACACCCCGTCATTTTCGGCAGGCTTGCGCCGGAATGGCGGGGTGTGCTGCGTGGATCCCGGCCACAAGCATGCCGGGACGACTGTCCGCGAAAATGACCATGATGTGCGCGAAATAGTAATGGTGGGCGTGTCGGAACGACAATGTGACTCGTGTTGATTTCAGCTTTGGCTCAGCGCATGCGTAAGTGCTCCAAGGTATCCAGGATGCGCAGGTTCACTCCCTCGGCGCGGGCGATCAGGCCGCGTGCCGGTACCGCGTGGTTGTCCTGGAAGATCATTCCGCCGGAGGGGGAATCGAGCAGGAGGCCCTCGGCCAAGGCCGTGTGCATGCGGCGCACATCGAACGAGCCGAGCGTATGGGCCATCGACCGCAGCATGTGCATCGCCTCGTAGACGGTGTTGCCGAAGTAGGTGAGCTGGGGTGCGAACGGGCCGTGCAGGCGGTGGTAGCGCTCCAGCCGGTCCGGGTCCTCGGAGGTGTCCGGGAAGAAGCTCGAGATCGCGTAGAGGTTCTCGTTGGCCGCGGCCCCGGAGGCGAGCAGGACGGTCTCATCGATGGCCGGGCTGATCCGCACCTGGTGAGCGGACCGGCCGGTTCGCGCGTACTGCTGGTTGAAACGCACCGCGTCGTTGCCCACCAGCAGCAGCACGATGCCGTCGGCGCGGTCCAGCCGCGGATCGCGCAGGAGTTCGGTGAAATCCGTTGTGCCCAGGGGAACGTAGTGTTCCAGCGTGATCGTGCCCCGATGGGCGGCGCGCACGGCCCGCGCGGTGGCCAGGGGCCAGATGTAGTCGTTGCCGACGATCGCCCAGCGCGTGGCCCCGAACTGATCGTGCAGCCAGCGCATCGCGGGCAGGATGTGCCCGGCGCTGCTGTCGCCGACCAGAAGCACACCCGGGCCCTCGTCGGGCAGGTCCTCGTGGATGGTCGCGAACAGATATGGCACCCGCCCGTCGGCGGCGCGAGCCACCGCGCGGCGCACCGCCGAGGTGTGCCAGCCGGTGATCGCGTCGATCATGCCGGTGGCCAGCAGGGCCGAGACCTCCCGCGCGACCTCGCACGGCGCACGGCCGCCATCGATGGTGGTGACCCGCACGGGGCGCCCCAGAATCCCATCGCTCCCGTTGATCTCCTCCACCGCGAGGGCCATTGCCGCCTCGCACGAAGGCGCGACAATTCCGGCAGTCCCTTGAAGGGGCATAATATTGAGGACTTCCGTCACATCATCCGGACGGTCAAAGTACGGCAACATTCGGTACCCTTCTTCTCGTCCGAGTTGAAAATTGAATGGGCGGAAGAAAATATGTCGACCATTGTAAGCGGGTTTTCTACGCTGCATGGAGCGCTGCGCGCGGCGGAACGCCGTTGGCTGCGTCACCTCGACACAGCCCTGTGCGCTAGGCAACTTACACCCGATCACTGGGCGATGCTGTCCAATCTGTCCGATCAGGTCGGAATCACGATGACCGAGCTGGCGTCGAGGTCGCAACTGCCGCCCTCGTCGGCCACCCGGCATGCCGATGCGCTGGCCGAACGCGGCCTGATCTTCCGCATCGCCGCCGAGGACGATCGTCGTCGCATTCTGATCGGGTTGAGCAGGCGCGGGGTCGAGTTGGTGGAATCGGTGCGTGCCGAGGAGGCACGGGCCGAGGAACAGTTGCGCAAGCGCATAGGCGGCCGAAACCATACCGAGCTGCTTCGCCTGCTCGAGCTGGTGGCGGAGGTCCCTGTCGGAGATTGACGCTGAGCTCACCCACCCCGCCGGCTGATCGTCCCCATAAGATCCGGGTATGACAGCATCGCGTAGCGATTCAGTGGGAGGTGGCGGTCGGGCGACGGGTGGGCCCGTCTCGACTACTGCGACGGCGTCCGGACTGTGTACTTTCATCGACGCCTCGCCCTCGCCCTTCCATGTCGTGCACACCGTCGCCACCGAATTGACGGCGCGGGGATTCCGCGAATTGCCCGAGGCGATGCCGTGGACGCAGGGCGCGACCGGCGATTTCTTCGTGGTGCGCGGCGGATCCCTGGTGGCCTGGTCGGGCACGGCGGAGCAGTGGCCGTTCCGGGTGGTGGGCGCGCATACCGACAGCCCGAATCTGCGGGTCAAGCAGCATCCGGATCTGGCCTCGGCGGGCTGGCAGCTCGTCGGCCTGGAGCCCTACGGCGGCGCCTGGCTCAACTCGTGGCTGGACCGGGAACTGGGCGTCTCCGGGCGGCTGTCGGTTCGCGACGGAAATGCGGTGTCCCAGCGGCTGATTCGCATCGACGAGCCGATTCTGCGAGTGCCGCAGCTGGCGATCCACCTGTCCGAGGATCGCAAGGGGGTGAGCCTGGATCCACAGCGGCACGTCAACGCGGTCTGGGGCGTGGGCGGCGAACCGCGATCATTCCTGGGATATCTGGCCGAGCGGGCCGAGATCGACCCCGCCGCGATCCTGGGCTGGGAGCTGATGACCCACGACCTGACACCCAGCCGGCTGGTCGGCCGCGACCTGGACCTGGTCAGCGCGCCGCGCCTGGACAACCAGGGCACCTGCTACGCCGGACTGCACGCCTTCCTGGCCGCCGCGGCCGAACCGCGCGGTGCGACACCCGTATTGGCGATGTTCGACCACGAGGAGGTCGGCAGCCAATCCGATCGCGGTGCGCAGTCCGATCTGCTGTCCTCGATCCTGGAGCGCATCGTGCTCGCCCGCGGCGGCGGACGCTCGGAATACCTGGCCGCACTCGCGGGTTCGGTCCTGGCCTCGGGCGATATGGCGCACGCCACGCACCCCAACTATCCCGAGCGGCACGAGCCCGCACACCGGATCCAGGTCAACGGCGGCCCGGTGCTGAAGGTGAACCAGAACCTGCGCTACGCGACCGACGCGTTCGGGGCCGGCGCGTTCGCCCTGGCCTGCGCGCAGGCGCAGGTCCCGCTGCAACGGTATGTGCACCGTGCCGACCTGCCGTGCGGGTCCACGATCGGCCCGATGAGCGCCGCGCGCACCGGTATACCGACCGTCGACGTCGGTGCGCCTCAGCTGGCCATGCACTCGGCGCGCGAACTTATGGGCGCGGCCGACGTGCCCGCCTACTCGGCGGCGCTGGCCGCGTTCCTGACCCCGGAGAGCGGTTTGGCCGGCGAGGGGCGGTAGATCGGCCGGTAGGCCACGGTGGCGGCCACCAGTACCGCGAACGTCACCAGCACCGAACTCGAGCCGATGACCTGCTCCCACAGGGACCAGCCGCGCTCGCGCCCGTCGAGGTGCGGGAGCAGCCACTGCGGTCCCACCATGAACATCACCGCGATCGCGGCGGTGGAAAGCTGGAAGAATATCCGGCTGTGTCGTTCGTGCCGTCCGCGGTCGATGGCGTCGGCGGCCACGATCGCGGCCAAGCTCACCCAGACCCAGTGGTGTGACCAGGAGATCGGCGAAACCAGCAGGACCGCTGCGGCGTTGACGATCAGCGCGGCGAGCTGCGCGGCGGGCGCCGCGGGCGCGGCCGATCGCGCGTCGGCGGGATCGGCCCGCGCCCGTTTCTCCTCGGCGAACAGCCGCGCCATCAGTACGGCCGCGAGCGCGATCGTGATCACCGACAACACGATCCAGACGGTATCGGCGGTGTGCTCGGACACACCTAGCCGGAACGCCATTCCCTTGAGCGACTGATTCCCCGGAAACGACGGCTGCCCTATGCGGCCGGTGTCGAGCACCGTGTGGAACCAGTACTGGGACGACTCGTGCGGGAACAGCGCGAAGCCCACCGCGACCGCGCCCAGCGCGGACAGCACCAGGGTGGTCGCCGCGCGCCAATCCCGCCGCATCAGGAAGTACAGCAGGAACCCGCCGGGTGTCAGTTTGATCGATACCGCGATGCCGATCAGCATGCCGCGCGGCCAGAAGGGCTTGCGCATCAGCACATCCAGGGTGATGGCAGCCATCAGCAGCAGGTTGATCTGCCCGAAGTTGTACGTCTGACGGACCGGCTCGGACAATCCGAACAGCGCGACCGCGCCGATCACCAGGGCCAGGCGCGTCGGCGAGTCCATGCGCGGGCGCAGCCGCACGGACACCAGCCACACGGTCAGGGCCAGGCACGCGATCGACAGCGCCAGCATCACCCACTCCGCGACGTACAGGTGCATCACGGCCAGCGGTGCGAACAGCAGCGCGGCCAGCGGGGGATAGGTGAACGGCAGCCCGAGCCCGAACACCTTCGGAATCGGGCCGTAGAGATTGCCGCCGTCGAGCCAGACCCGGGCGCCGTTGCGATAGACCTGTAGGTCGATATAGCCCTTCCAGAGTCCGGCCGCCATGCAGACGATCGCGGAGACGACGAACAGCGCGACCGCGATCGTCAGCAGCCGTACCTGCCGAGCCGTTAGGCCGGTGGTGGACGGTCCTGCTGATGTCGTCGCGGGCAATTCGTCCGGATCCACCACCCTGGAACGCTCGTTCACGGGGCCAGAGTAGCCCGTTCGGCCAACAGCCCTGGGTAACGCGGGTGTCCGGGCGGTGTCAACAACACTCCGTCTGCGGGCGCGCGTTTGCCACGCATTAGACTGCGGGCAGTATCCGCCGCTCCCAGCCTCTGGCTCACGGCCTTCGCATGCCCGCCGAAAGGACCCTGGTACTCACCGTGACTGTCCACGTCGACACCGTCAGCGCCGCCGAGGCCACCCCGGATACCGCGCAGCCCTACAAGGAGTTGGGACTCAAGGACGACGAGTACGCCCGCATCCGGGAGATCCTGGGTCGCCGCCCCACCGACGCCGAGCTGGCGATGTATTCGGTGATGTGGAGCGAGCACTGCTCCTACAAGTCCTCGAAGGTGCACCTGCGCTACTTCGGGCAGACCACCACCGACGAGATGCGCAAGTCCATGCTGGCCGGGATCGGCGAGAACGCCGGTGTGGTCGACATCGGCGACGGCTGGGCGGTCACCTTCAAGGTGGAGAGCCACAACCATCCCTCGTACGTGGAGCCCTATCAGGGCGCGGCCACAGGTGTCGGCGGCATCGTGCGCGACATCATGGCCATGGGCGCGCGCCCGATCGCGGTGATGGATCAGCTGCGGTTCGGCGCGGCCGATCATCCCGACACCCGGCGTGTGGTCGACGGCGTGGTGCGCGGCGTCGGCGGGTACGGCAACTCGCTCGGCCTGCCGAATGTGGGCGGCGAGACCGTCTTCGACTCGTCGTACCAAGGTAATCCGCTGGTGAACGCGCTGTGCGCGGGCGTGATGCGAGTGGAGGATCTGCATCTCGCGTTCGCCTCGGGCGCGGGCAACAAGATCATTCTGTTCGGCGCGCGGACCGGCCTCGACGGCATCGGCGGCGTGTCGGTGCTAGCCTCGGATACCTTCTCCGGCGACGAATCCGGCACCGGCCGAAAGAAACTCCCGAGCGTGCAGGTCGGCGACCCGTTCACCGAGAAGGTGCTCATCGAGTGCTGCCTCGAGCTGTACGCGGCCGGTCTGGTGGTCGGCATCCAGGATCTCGGCGGCGCGGGATTGTCCTGTGCCACATCGGAGCTGGCGGCCGCCGGGGATGGGGGCATGCGTATCGCCCTGGACAGCGTGCCGCTGCGTGCGGCCAATATGACTCCCGCGGAAGTCCTGTCGAGCGAATCGCAGGAGCGCATGTGCGCGGTGGTGACGCCGGAGAACGTCGACGCGTTCATGGCGGTCTGTCACAGGTGGGACACCCTGGCGACGGTGATCGGCGAGGTCACCGACGGCGAGCATCTGGTCATCACCTGGCACGGCGAGACCGTGGTGGATGTTCCGCCGCGCACCGTCGCGCACGAGGGCCCGGTCTACGAGCGCCCGGTGCGGCGTCCCGACACCCAGGACGCGCTGATCGCCGACACCTCCGCGTCGCTGCCCCGCCCGGCGTCCGGTGCGCAACTGCGCGCCACGCTGCTGAAGCTCCTGGCCAGCCCGCAGCTGTGCAGCCGCCGCTGGATCACCGAGCAGTACGACCGGTACGTGCGTGGCAACACGGTCCTGGCCGAACACGCCGACGCCGGCGTGATCCGCATCGATGAGACCTCCGGCCGCGGGATCGCGCTGGCCACCGACGCCTCCGGCCGCTACACCAAGCTCGACCCGTACACTGGTGCGCAGCTGGCGCTGGCCGAGGCGTTCCGCAACGTCGCCACCACCGGCGCGACCCCGAAGGCCGTCACCAACTGCCTGAACTTCGGCTCGCCGGAGGATCCGGGCGTGATGTGGCAGTTCCAGCAGGCCGTGCGCGGCCTGGCGGACGGTTGTGCGGCCCTGGGCATCCCGGTCACCGGCGGCAATGTGAGCTTCTACAACCAGACCGGGCAGACGGCCATCCTGCCCACGCCCGTGGTCGGCGTGCTCGGCGTCATCGACGATGTGCACCGCCGCATCCCGACCGGCCTGGGCACCGAACCGGGCGAGACGCTGATCCTGCTGGGCGACACCCGCGACGAGCTCGACGGATCCATCTGGGCGCAGGTCGAGCACGACCACCTCGGCGGCGTGCCCCCGCGGGTCGATCTGGCCCGCGAACAGCTGCTCGCCGAGGTGCTCACCTCCGGGTCCCGGGACGGATTGATCAGCGCCGCACACGATGTCAGCGAGGGCGGTCTGGTGCAGACCGTGGTCGAGGCGGCGCTGGCCGGTGAGACGGGCTGCCGGATCCTGCTGCCGGAGAATGCCGATCCGTTCGTGACGCTGTTCTCCGAATCGGCCGGGCGGGTGCTCGTCGCCGTGCCGCGTTCGGAGGAGGCCCGCTTCACCAAGATGTGCACCGCGCGCGAATTGCCCTGGGTACGCATCGGTGTGGTCGACCAGGGCTCGGATTCGGTCGAGGTACAGGGCCAGTTCTCGGTCACGCTGGACGAGTTGCGCGCCGCGCACGAAGGCACTTTGCATCGGCTGTTCGGCTGAGCGGAACAGCGGCGGTGAGCCCGATCCCCTCCACAGTCCGGGCTCACCGCACGATTGCGGTGGGATGGCGGTGAGCCCGGACCCCTCGTGCCGAGCTCACCGCCGCGCCGCGATCCCGATGCCCCTCGGGGTCGCGCGCCGCGCGCCGCATCAGTTCGGCGCGCGGCACGATTCAGGCCTTGAACGGGTCGTGTTCGGCCAGTAGTTTTTCGAGCCGCGCCTCGTCGACGCGGTGGTTCACACGAGTCGCCTCGTGCTGGTCGCGTACCACCTTGGCAAGGGTGAAAGCGCTGCTCACCAGGAACAACTCGGAGATCAGCAGAAAACCGCGCTGCCACATATCCAGCGGCAGGTAGACGACCCCGGCGGTGGTCGCGATGAAGCTGACACCGAAGGAGATCGCGGCCTGCACCAGAAATGCCGCACTGCTTTTCTGCCGTGTATCGGGTGTTCCCATGGCAATGAGTCTGCTGTGTGCGGGCTGTGCGGGCCTGCGTACAACTACTCGAGCACGACAGGTACTTATCGCGCGTAGTCACCGTAGTCACCGCTGGCACACCAGTGACATCCCCGAGTTTCGGGGGCATGACGGCCATACTTGGTGGGTGCCCGACACCGCCGAGGCTCCGACCACGCCGCGCTCGCGCGGTATCGTCGCCGTCCGGCGCGGGTCGGAGATACTGCGCCGCATCGAAAAGGACATCATAGGCCTGAACTATGTCGGGCTCGTCGTGGCGACGGTGTTCTTCGCCTGGTCGGTGACGCCCTCGCTGTTACCGCGCGACTGGCTGTTCCAGGGTCTGATCAGCGGTGTGAATGCCGCGATCGGATATGGCGTCGGCTGTGTCTTCGCATGGGCGTTCCGCCGCTGGGTCCGGCCGAAACTGCCGTGGGGCGCGCCGGCGGTGCGGGTGCGGTACGCGGTGAAATTCGCCGTGCTGGCGGTGTGCGTTCTGGTGACCGGATACATGCTGGTGCTCTCGGCCGATTGGCAGCGGCAGATTTACGCGTTGATGGATATGGCGGGCACCACGACCTCCGGATATCTGCGTACCGGCGGGTTGAGTCTGCTGGTGGGCATATTGGCGGTCGGGGTTTACCGGATGCTGCGCTACGTGGTGCGCCTGCTGGCCCGGCTGCTGAGCCGCTGGGTGCGGGTGCCCTCGCAGCTCGCGCCGACCGTGGGCGCGGGAGTGCTGGTGATCCTGGTCGTGACGCTGTTCAACGGCGTGGCCACGCGGGCCTTCTTCGCGGTGGCGAACTCCGCGTTCAGCGTGCGCAACGACAAGGTGACCCGGTACGCGGTGCAGCCGCAGGACCCCGGACGCTCGGGAAGCCCCGCGTCGCTGGCGAAGTGGGACACCCTCGGCTCGGAGGGCCGGTGGTTCGTCTCGCACGGTCCCGACGCCTTCCGGATCAGCGCCGTCACGGGAAAGCCCGCGCTCGAGCCGATCCGGGCATACGTCGGACTCGATTCGACGAAAAGCGGTGAGAGCCAAGAGGATCTTGCGGTCGCCGAACTCGACCGCACGCATGCCTTCGATCGCAAGGTGCTGGTGATCGTCACCACCACCGGCACCGGCTGGGTGAATTCCATGGCCGCCAATGCGATCGAGTACATGTACGGCGGCGACACCGCGATCATCGCCTCGCAGTACTCCTATCTGCCCAGCGTGCTGTCGTTCCTGGCGGACCGGCAGAAGGTGGCGCAGTCGGGGCGCGCGATGTTCGACGCGATCTACCGAACCTGGTCACAGCGCCCGGCGGACGCGCGGCCGAAGCTTCTGGTGTACGGGGAGTCGCTGGGGTCGCAGGGATCCGAGGCGGCCTTCGGCGGAATGGCCGATCTGCGGGACCGGGTGGACGGTGCGCTGTGGGTCGGCCCGCCGAATTCGAACCGCCTGTGGAGTCAGTTCGTCGCCCGCCGTGATCCCGGCTCCCGGCAGGTGGAACCGGTCTACGCCGACGGCTTGGTGGTCCGCTTCGCCGCCGACGCCGCGGATCTGACCAAACCCTCGACGGATTGGCGTCAGCCCCGCATCGCCTACCTCCAGTACGCCTCCGACCCGATCGTGTGGTGGTCCCCGGATCTGATCTTCTCCCAACCGGACTGGCTGTCCGAGCGGCGCGGGCCGGATGTGTCCACGCAGATGCGGTGGTGGCCGTTCGTCACCTTCTGGCAGGTGGCGGCCGATCTCACCAACGCCCAGGGCGTCAGCGACGGCCACGGCCACAACTACGGCAGCCTGGTCCTGGACGGCTGGGCCGCGGTTCTGCCGCCGCCGGACTGGAATCCGGATGTGGAACAACGGATCCGCACGCAGATCGAGCTGGCCGAGGACTTCGAGCGCGCGGTCAAGTGATCCGCGCGCACGCGGCCCTGTCGGTGTCTCCGGTTACCCTCGGCGGTGTGGTGCGACGAGGAGAGGTGGACCCCGCCCGGGTGCGGGTCGCGGTGCTGGCGGTGAGCGAATGGCTGCGCGACGAGTCCGCCCCACCCCCCGCCCGAACCGAATTGGCCGAGGCGGTGCGGGGGACGGCGCGCACGCTGGCGGCCGCGGCTCCGGGCGGCTCGGTGGAGGTCCGGGTGCCGCCGTTCGTGGCGGTGCAGTGCATCGAGGGTCCCCGCCACACGCGAGGCACTCCGCCGAACGTGGTCGAGACAGATCCGCGCACCTGGCTGCTGCTGGCGACGGGCCTGCTGGACTACGCGACGGCCGTCGAGTCCGCCGCGCTCACCATATCGGGTATTCGCGCAGGTGAACTGGCACATTGGCTGCCGCTGATTCCGCTCTGACGCGGACATCGTCGACTGGGTATACGATTTCGGTCGGCAGATCGTTTCTCGGGGGAATCGTTCCGCCGCGCGATGGTTACACAGCCGGCTCGGCGCGGTTCAGCGGTTTGCGCTCGAGTCCCTTGCGGTCATAGAAGCGTGTGATCACCAGGCCCAGAACCACGCCGATGGCCAGCCCCAGCGCGGTCATCCAGAACCCGCGCGACAGGCCCGCCGCGGCGTTGGCGTCGAAGTAGACGATCGAGCGGACCGCCAGGAACACCTGGTGCATCGGCTCGAAGGCGGACAGCCAGCCGAAGTACTTCGGCGTGGCCTCGATCGGGACGGTGCCGCCCGAGGACGGCAGCCCGAGCACGATGAACAGGATCGTGTTCAGGATCAGCCCCGCCGAACCGATCGCGGCGAGGATCGAGATCGCGGTGAATCCGACGGCGATGATCGCGAACGCGCCGTACAGATACAGCGCCAGCGGCCGGGTGATCGTCATGCCCAGTGCCGAGCCGACGCCAAGCAGTACCCCGGAACCGACCAGCGCGGTCACCGCCATGAGCCCCCATTTGAGCAGCAGGGTGCGGACGCGGGTGATCGGAGTGCGCGGGAAGTGCACGAACCACGGCCCGTATTCGGTGGGGATGAAGCCCAGCGAGGAGTCGATCAGGGTGTGGATGATCATCCCCCCGAGCATGCCGACCATCAGCAGCAGCAGTGCGTAGAAGAAGGCGATCAGGCCTTGGCCCGAGCCGCTGGGCAGCGGCCGGAACTGTTCGACCACGATCTGCAGCGGCTGGTTCAGCGTCAGCAGTGCCGCGCCGCTGAGTTGCGAGGTCTGCCCCTTCAGCTGCGTGGTGACCTGCTGCACCAGCTGCTTGCCGACCGTACCGTTCACCTGCGACAGCGCTTGGGCGCCGAATTGCTGGACGACCGAACTCGCGAACGTCCCGGAGCGTGGGTTGGTCTGCAGGGTGATCGTCGGGCGCGAGATGTCGCCGGACACCACGCTGCCTATGCCCAGGATGCCCAGGCGCTTGGTGAAATCGCTCGGGATGATGATCGTGCCGTAGACCTGCCCGGACTCCATCTCCAGCTGCGCCTGGGTGATGCCCAGCTGTCGCAGGTCGAACTGATTGGCGGGCACGGCCTTCATCAAGCCGTCGGTGACCTGGTCGCCGAAGTTGGACCGCTGGTTCTGACCGGGCAGGGTGTCGCCGACATCCTGGTTCACCAGGGCGATCGGGAAGTGGTGCAGATTCTTCTGCGGATCCACGACGTAGTCGAGGTACATCACGCCGAGCAATGCGGCAACAAGTGTTGCCACGACGATCGGCAACACCAGCCGGATCGGGCTCAGGCGCTTGGCATCAACACTGACGTCCGGGGTGTCGGTACTCGCCACGGAGGCACCGTAGCAGCAAACGGCCTGCCATCGGGGTGATCCCGAAGCGGGTTTCGTCCAGGCGACCCGTAGACTGATGGGAGCTACCAGCCCGCCGAACAGGGAGCAAACGGTGACCAACACCGACGTGCCGGTCGAAGACCTCGAGCCACACACGCGCACCCCGGATCAGCCCGAGAACGAGCCCCGCGAGGAGTGCGGCGTCTTCGGTGTCTGGGCTCCGGGCGAGGATGTGGCCAAACTCACCTACTACGGCCTCTATGCCCTGCAGCACCGCGGGCAGGAGGCGGCGGGCATCGCGGTCGCCGACGGTTCGCAGGTGCTGGTGTTCAAGGATCTGGGCCTGGTGAGCCAGGTGTTCGACGAACAGACACTGGCGGCCATGCCGGGTCACGTCGCCATCGGGCACTGCCGCTACTCCACCACCGGCGCGGTGACCTGGGAGAACGCGCAGCCGATCTTCCGTACCACCGCCGTCGGCAGCGGACTGGCACTGGGCCACAACGGAAATCTGGTCAACACCGCCGAATTGGCTTCGCGCGCCCGGGAATTCGGTCTGATCAACCGCGGCCCCGGCTCGGTCGCGGCCACCTCGGACTCGGACGTGATGACGGCGCTGCTGGCGCACGCCGCCGCCGACAAGAGCATCGAGCAGGCCGCGATGGAGCTACTACCCACCCTGCGCGGCGCGTTCTGCCTGACCTTCATGGACGAGCACACCCTCTACGCCGCCCGCGATCCGCATGGGGTGCGCCCGCTGTGCCTGGGCCGGCTGGACCGTGGCTGGGTGGTAGCCAGCGAGACCGCCGCGCTCGATATCGTCGGCGCCTCCTTCGTGCGGGAAATCGAGCCGGGCGAACTGCTGGCCATCGACGCCGACGGGGTGCGTTCGCTGCGCTTCGCCAACCCGGAGCCCAAGGGCTGCATCTTCGAATACGTCTACCTGGCCCGGCCCGACAGCGCGATCTCCGGCCGCTCGGTGCACGCCACCCGCGTCGACATCGGCCGCCGGCTGGCCACCGAACATCCGATCGAGGCCGATCTGGTCATCCCGGTGCCCGAATCGGGCACCCCCGCCGCGGTCGGTTACGCGCAGGGCTCGGGCATCCCGTACGGCCAGGGCCTGATGAAGAACGCCTATGTCGGGCGCACCTTCATCCAGCCCAGTCAAACGATTCGGCAACTGGGTATTCGACTCAAGCTCAATCCGCTGCGCGAGGTCATCCGCGGCAAGCGCCTGGTCGTCGTCGACGACTCGATCGTGCGCGGCAATACGCAGCGCGCGCTGATCCGGATGCTGCGTGAGGCCGGCGCGCTGGAGATCCACGTCCGGATCGCCTCGCCGCCGGTCAAGTGGCCGTGCTTCTACGGCATCGACTTCGCCTCGCGTGCGGAGCTGATCGCCAACGGCGCGGAGGCGGAACCCGCCAAGCTGCCGGGTAATGCGCCCGCGAATCCGTTGGC
Source organism: Nocardia alni (assembly GCF_019038435.1). GTDB lineage: Bacteria > Actinomycetota > Actinomycetes > Mycobacteriales > Mycobacteriaceae > Nocardia > Nocardia alni. The sequence continues at coordinate 36,006 of NZ_JAGPOX010000026.1, read as the reverse complement.
GCGCAGCGCCTTCGACGAGATGATCGAGAACGTGCGCCGTTCCATCGGCGCCGACAGCCTGGGCTATATCTCCCTCGAGGGCATGGTCGCGGCCACCGAGCAGCCGCGCTCGCGGCTGTGCTGTGCCTGCTTCGACGGCAACTACCCGATTCCGCTGCCCACCGAGGCGGCGATCGGGAAGAATATGCTCGAAGGCATCCTCGGCGGTAAGTCGGAGGCGGAGCTGTTGGGCAATAACGCGAATGCGAGCGCGCTGAGCCGTCCCTGAGCGGCGTCCAACCCTCACTCGTCCGACCATGTGAGCGGTCACCTGTTACTGTGGCACGCCTTCGACCAGGATCTTGTCATGGATTTCGGCTGAACACTGGCTGGAATGACTACCAATTCGTCGGCTTGGCGACCAATTGTTGCGAAACGCAACATATCCGCAACGCACTGGCGGTACTGTCCCGCCAGAGTGAAGTACACCGGCTGCACCCATGTCCGCGATCCGGGCCGGGCGCGCCGCGTTGCGAGATGAGGGATTGTCATGCGGTTAGCGACGACATGGATGTCGGCGGCCCCAGCGGGCCGAATCAAAACTATTGCGGCAGTAGGGATGGCGGGCCTCGCGCTCGTCGCCGTCGCGGGGTGCGGTGCCGGCCGCACCACCGGGGGTGGTGGCGGAACCGGGCTGGTCATCGGCACCACCGACAAGATCTTTTCGCTGGATCCGGCGGCGGCCTACGACCAGGGTTCCTACGTTCCCGAGACGCAGATCTATCAGCACCTGATGAATTTCGCGCCCGGTGCGACCACGCCGACACCGGATGCGGCGCAGCAGTGCAGCTTCACCACACCCACCACCTACAGCTGCACCCTGAAGCCGGGTCTGAAGTTCGCCAACGGCGACCCGCTGACCGCGACCAGTGTCAAGTTCACCTTCGACCGCATGGTGAAGATCAATGATCCGAACGGTCCGGCCTCGCTGCTGGGCAACCTGGATCACACCGACGCCACCAACGACTCCACGGTCGTATTCACCCTCAAGAACCCCAACGACCAGACCTTCCCCCAGGTCCTGGCGACCGAGGCCGGGCCGATCGTCGACGATAAGGTGTTCCCGGCCGACAAACTGCTGGACGACGACGCGGTGGCCAAGAGCAAGGGATACTCGGGCCCTTATACGATCACCAGCTACGACAAGAACAAACTCGTTGAGTACCAGGCGAATCCGGGTTACAACGGCATTCTGGGCAAGCCCAAGACGGCGACGGTGTCGGAGAAGTACTACGCCTCGAGCGACAACCTCAAGCTGGATATCCAGAACGGTAATATCGACGTCGCCTACCGCAGCCTGAGCCCCACCGACCTGGACTCGCTCAGCAAGGACGGCAAGGTGGCCGTGCACTCGGGTGCGGGCGGCGAACTGCGCTACATCGTGTTCAACATGAACACCATGCCGGGCAACAACCCGGACCAGAAGCTGGCGATCCGTAAGGCCGTGGCCTCCAGCATCGACCGGGACGCGTTGGCCGCCCAGGTGTACAAGGGCACGTATCAGCCCGCGTATTCTCCTGTGCCGCAGGGGTACCCGGGTGCGATCGAGCCGTTCAAGACCGTCTACGGGGATAAGCCGAACAAGGACGCCGCGGTCAAATTCCTCTCGGATGCCGGCGTGCAGACACCGGTGACGCTGAACCTGCAATACAACCCGGACCATTACGGCTCGTCCAGCTCCGAGGAGTACGCGGCGATCAAGAACCAGCTCGAATCCACCGGGCTGTTCAAGGTCAACCTGCAGTCCACCGAATGGGTGACCTACAACAAGCAGCGCGTGCAGGACGCCTACCCGGTCTACCAACTGGGCTGGTTCCCGGACTTCCCGGACGCGGACGACTATCTGACCCCGTTCTACGCGCCGAACAACTTCGTGGGCAACCACTTCCAGGATCCGACCATCACCGCGCAGCTGACCGCCGAGGCGACCGAGCCGGACAAGGACAAGCGCCTGGCCATCATCGAGCAGATCCAGACCGAGATGGCGCAGAACTTCATCTCGACCCTGCCGCTGCTGTCGGGTAAGGCGATCGCGGTCTCGACCAAGTCCGTGCAGGGTGTGGACAGCACCCTGGATCCGTCCACCAAGTTTCGCTTCAGCGTGCTGAGCAAGTGACGGTGGCGGCGAAACCTGCCGATCCGCTCAGCCTGATGAAAATAGATTTCCTCGGCTTCCTGCTATGGATTCCGGAGGAGAACTGGCCGGAATGGCTATCGGATAAGCAGATCGACGAACAATTGTTGCTAGCCGCAACATATCCGAAACGGCCTGACAGTAACGTTCCGCCCTATCGAAGTTCACCGTGGCCTACACCGCTCCCCGACCGGGAGCGGTGTGCGCCGCGTTGCGAGATGAGGGTGGTCATGCGGTTTACGGCGACGGGGACTCGTTCGGGTCGGGTCACAACTATTGCGGCGGTGGGAATGGCGGGCTTGGCGCTGTTCGCGGTCGCGGGGTGCGGTGCCGGCCGCACCAACGCGGGCGGCGCGGGCACCGGGCTGGTCCTGGGCACCACGGACAAGATCTTCTCGATCGACCCGGCCGGCTCCTACGACGCGGGCTCGTCCATGGTCGAGGCCCAGATCTATCAGCAGGTGCTGAACTACGCACCGGGCGAGGCCACGCCGAAACCGGATGCCGCACAGCAGTGCTCGTTCACCGGCCCGACGGTCTACACGTGCACGCTGAGGCCCGGGCTGAAGTTCACCAACGGTGATCCGCTGACCGCCGCGAGCGTCAAGTTCTCCTTCGACCGGGTGCAGAAGATCGCCGATCCGAACGGTCCGGTCTCGCTGCTGGGCAACCTGGACCACACCGACGCGCCCAATCCGACGACGGTGGCGTTCATCCTGAAACACCCCGACGACCAGACCTTTTCGGAAATCCTCGCAACTCCGGCGGGGCATATCGTGGACGAGAAGGTGTTCCCGGCCGACAAGGTGCTGGACGACGACGCGGTGGTCAAGGGCAAGGGCTTCTCCGGTCCTTACGGCATCACCAGTTATGACAAGAACAAACTCGTTGAGTACCAGGCGAATCCGGCCTACAACGGCATTCTCGGCACGCCGAAGACCGCGACGGTGTCGGAGAAGTACTACGCCTCGAGCGACAATCTGAAGCTGGACATCCAGAACGGCAATATCGACGTCGCCTACCGCACTCTGAGCCCCACCGATCTGGACTCATTGCGCAAGGACGACAAGGTGACCGTGCACGAGGGGCCCGGTGGCGAGCTGCGCTACATCGTGTTCAACATGAACACGATGCCCGGCGGTACCCCCGAGCAGAAGCTGGCGGTCCGCAAGGCGGTGGCCTCCAGTATCGATCGAGACGCACTGTCCCGCGAGGTCTACAAGGGCCTCTATACGTCCGCGTATTCCTTTGTGCCGCAGGGGTATGCGGGTGCGATCAAACCGTATGCGGATATCTACGGCGCCGGGCCGAACAAGGCCGAGGCGGCCAGATACCTCTCGGATGCCGGCGTGCAGACCCCGGTGCAGATCGACCTGCAGTACAACCCGGACCACTACGGTGCGTCCGGTTCCGAGGAATACGCGGCGATCAAGAATCAGTTGGAGTCGACCGGGATGTTCAGAGTGAATCTGCAATCCACCGAATGGGTGACATACAACAAGGAGCGGGCGAAGGACGCCTACCCGGTGTATCAGCTGGGCTGGTACCCGGACTATCCGGACGCCGACGACTACCTGCTCCCGCTGGTCGGCCCGGACAACTTCCTGCAGAGCCACTTCCAGGATCCGGGCATCGACGCGCAGTTGGTCGCCGAGGAGACCGAGCCGGACAAGGCGAAGCGAATCGCCCTGCTCGAACAGCTCCAGCGGGATCTGGCCGACAAGTTCGTGCCGATCGTGCCGCTGCTGTCGGGCAGATCGGTCGCGGTCGCGGCCAAGGGTGTGCACGGTGTCGACTCCACGCTGGACCTGGCGGACGAGTTCCGCTTCAGCGTGCTGAGCAAATGACGGCGGCGAGCACCGAGCAGGAGCAGGCTCCTGTCACCCCGGCAGTGCCGCGCCGCGGCGGATCTCGCTACGGCGCGCTGCTGCGCTATCTGGGTGTGCGCCTGCTGCTGATCATCCCGACGGCCTGGATCCTGGTCACCGTCGTCTTCTTCCTGATGCGGGTCGTGGGCGACCCGATCAGCGCCGCGCTGGGCGGGCGGCTGCCACCGGATCAGATCGCCGCGCGCAAACACGCGGCCGGGTTCGATCGGCCCATCCTGACCCAGTACTGGGAGTACATCTCCGGGCTGGCACGCGGGGATTTCGGTCGCTCCCAGGACAATGTGGCGATCAGCCACGTCATCGCCAGCTATGGCGCGGCCACGCTGGAGCTGGTGGTCTGGGCGCTGATCGTGGCCTTCGCGGTCGGGATCCCGCTGGGCCGGGTGGCCGCCAAGCGCCGGGACAAGGCCTCGGACGTGGGGTTGCGGCTGTTCGCGATCCTGGCCTACGCCGCGCCGGTGTTCTTCGTGGGCCTGCTGCTCAAGCTGGTGTTCGCGGTGAAACTGGGCTGGCTGCCGGTGGCGGGCCGGGCCAGTACCAATGTCGAGCTCGCGCTGCAGAACGTCTCGCCGAAGACCAATATCCTGATCATCGACGCGATCCTGTACGGCGACGACGGATACATCCTCGATGTGCTGAAACACGCTGTGCTGCCCGCGATCACGCTGGGACTGCTGACAGCGGGCATCTTCCTGCGGCTGGTGCGGATAAACCTGATCCAGACCCTTCGCAGCGATTTCGTCGACGCCGCGCGGGCGCGCGGGCTGTCGGATCGGGTGGTGACCGGGCGACATGCGTTCCGCAACGCCATGATTCCGATCGTCACCGTGGTCGGCATGCAGATCGCGATGATGCTCGGCGGCGCGATACTCACCGAGATCACCTTCGAGTGGAAGGGGCTGGGGTACCAGTTGGCACAGTATCTGCAGGCCCGTGATTTCGTCGCGGTGCAGGGGATCGTGGCCTTCCTGGCGCTGATCGTCGCCGTGGTGAGCTTTCTGGTGGATGTCGTTGTCGCCCTGATCGATCCGAGGGTGAGGTTCTGATGACCACGGAATTGCTGGCCGAACCCGCCGTCGTCCCGGCGATACCGCGCCGGGGCATACCCGGGTTGCGGCTGTTCTCGCTGACCTCGGGGTTGCAGCGGGCGACGCTGATCTTCGGCCTCGCGCTGATCGGGCTGTTCATCCTCGTCGCGGTGTTCGCACCGCTCATCGCGCCGTACGGATTCGCCCAGATCTCCTCGCACGGCGTGGATTTCGTGCGGCAGCAGGCGCCCTCGGCGCAGCACCTGTTCGGCACCTCGGTGCGCGGGGAGGACGTGTTCTCCCGGGTGGTGTACGGGGCGCGCACGGCGTTGCTGGTCATCGTGATCTCGCTGGTGCTGTCGCTGTTCGTCGGTGTGCCACTGGGTTTGGTGTCCGGCTACGTCGGCGGCTGGCTGGATCGGGTGCTGGTGCTGTTCATGGACGCCATCTACGCCTTCCCGACGCTGCTGCTGGCGATCGTGGTCTCGATCGTGGTGGCGGGCGGCAACTCGTCGAGTCTGGGCGGCATGCTGTCGGCGGCCGTGGCGATCACGGTTATTTATGTGCCGCAATACTTTCGCGTTGTCCGCAACGCGACGGTGGCGGTGAAGACCGAACCCTACGTCGACGCCGCCCGCGTGACGGGCGCGTCGATCGGGCGAATCCTGTTCCGGCACATATTCCCCAACGTCACGCAGTCGTTGCCGGTGATTCTCACCCTCAACGGCTCGGATGCGATCCTGACGCTGGCCGCGCTCGGATTCCTCGGCTACGGCATCGAGCCCACCCAGGCCGCCGAATGGGGATACGACCTGAACAAGGCCCTCGCCGACGTCTCCGACGGCATCTGGTGGACCGGTGTATTCCCCGGCGTCGCAATCGTTCTCGTGGTACTCGGGATGACGCTGGTGGGCGAGAGCCTGAACGAGGTGCTCAACCCGTTGCTGCGCACCCGCCGGGCCGCTACGGGCGGTCCGAGTACCGACGGGGATAACGCCGAGGCGGCGGGAGAGCAAGGATGAGCGAAGCAGTGAAGGGCGCCACCGCGCTGTCGATCGAATCCCTGTCGGTGACCTTCGCGACCGACGCGGGTACGGTGAACGCCGTCGACGACGTCTCGTACGAGGTGTATCCGGGCGAGGTCCTGGCCATCGTGGGCGAGTCGGGTTCGGGGAAGTCGGTGAGTTCGCGGACCGCGATAGGTCTGCTGCCCAAGACCGCACGGGTGCGCGGCCTGGTCACCGTCGGCTCCCACACGATCACCTCGATGTCGGAGAAGCAGCTGACCGCGCTGCGCGGCGGCGAGATCTCGATGGTGTTCCAGGAGCCGGGCTCGGCGCTCGATCCGCTGTTCACCGTGGGCTTCCAAATCTGCGAGGCCCTGCGCGCACATACGAAATTGAGCCGTAAGTCCGCGAAAACCCGTGCGGTGGAACTACTTCGGATGGTCGGCCTGCCCGATCCGGAACACCGGGTGAACTTCTATCCGCATCAGCTCTCCGGCGGGCAGAAGCAGCGCGTGATGATCGCGATCGCCATCGCGTGCGAGCCCAAGGTGATCATCGCCGACGAGCCCACCACGGCCCTGGACGTCACCGTGCAGGCCGAGATCCTGGAGCTGCTGCGGGATCTGCGCGATCGGATCGGCAGCGCCATCGTGCTGATCACGCACAATATGGGCGTGGTGGCCGATCTCGCCGACCGCGTGGTGGTGATGCGCGACGGGCATGTCGTGGAAACGGCCCCGGTACACGATCTGTTCGCCGCACCGCGCGAGCAGTACACCCGCGACCTGCTCGCAGCGGTGCCGCATCTGGGCGCGGGGCTGGATACCGCGTCGTCGGATGCTCCACAGGAAGATTCGCTGCCGACCGCGGCAACGGCAGGTGAGCCCGCAACCGCGGAGACGGTTCTCGAGGTCGTGGATCTGGTCGTGGAATTCGCCGGGGCGCTGGGGCGTTCGTCGTTCCGCGCGGTCGATTCGGTGAGTCTGACGATCGCGCGGGGCGAAACCCTGGGACTGGTCGGGGAATCCGGCTCGGGCAAGACGACGATAGGCCGGTGCGTCGCCGGGTTGCAGCGGGCGTCCTCGGGCATCGTGCGGATCGAGGGGCAGGATCTGACCGGCCTGTCCGAGCGCAAACTGCGTCCGGTGCGCAAGCGTCTGGGCTTCGTATTCCAGGATCCGGCAACGTCGTTGAATCCGCGCCTGACCGTCGGCCAGTGCGTCGCCGAGCCCCTGGTGGTCCATCGAGCGGCCAACGGCGAGGCCCTGCGCTCGCGAGTACGCAGCCTGCTGGACGCGGTGCAACTGCCCGCGGGCGCCGAGGATCGCTATCCGCACGAGCTGTCCGGCGGCCAGCGCCAACGGGCCAGCCTCGCACGGGCACTGGTCCTCAACCCGGACCTGCTGATCGCGGACGAGCCCACCAGCGCCCTGGACGTCTCGGTACAGGCCACCGTGCTCGAGCTGTTCGCCGACCTGCAGCGAGAATTCGGCTGGGCGTGCCTGTTCATCAGCCACGACCTGGCCGTGGTGGATCAGCTGGCCGGACGAATCATGGTGCTGCGCAATGGTTCCGTGGTCGAGCAGGGGACCCGCGACGAGATCCTGCGCCACCCGGAGCAGGAGTACACCCAGCGCCTGGTCGCGGCCGTCCCGGTCCCCGATCCTGTCGAACAACGTCGCCGCCGCGAGGCGTCGGCCGCGCTGTTCGCCGCCGACCACAGCGGATAGCCGAATACGGAACGACGCGGAGTCGGTCCGAGCGCTCGGTCTCGCCGAACCGATGGTCCAGTGCTACCTGGATGCATATTGCCCGCCGCGACTACACCGTAATGCTCGAATGCGGGGACCGTGGTCTCACGCCCGAGAGTTCGAGAACTTCGACCACTCCGGTCCAGGACCGAGACCGGCAGCAGGACGATGCTGGGTGCGCGCCGTGAGGTAACTGATCTCTGGGCCCGTGGCCGAGGGGCCGGACCCCGGCGACTCCCCTCAGGCGGGCGGGCGCAACAGGCCGCCGACCATCAGCAGCAGGCACTGCTCGGCCTCGGCGCGCATGGCGTCCGGATCCTCGGCGTGCGCGACGAGCATGCCCGCCTCGGTCACCGCGGACAGGATCAGGTGTGACAGCACGCGCACGGGAGCCTCGACGGTCACCCCGGCCGCGGCGGCGCTCTCGAAGACGGTGGTGATCAGCCCGAGGCCGTGACGGCCCTCCATCTCGCGCCAGCCCTCCCAGCCCAGTACGGCGGGTGCATCGGCCATCACGATCCGCACCGTTTCGGGGCGAGCGCTGATGTCCAGGAAGGTGCGCAGCCCAGCCGCCATCGCGGCCAGGATGTCCGTCGGATCCGGCAGGGCCGCCACGGCCTGGGTGATCTCGGCGGTGTTGTCGGCCTCCAGCTGTTCGACCACGGCCACGAACAGCCCTCTCTTATCGCCGTAGTGGTGGTGCAGAGCCCCCCGGGTGACCCCCGCTTCGGCCACGATCTCCTCGGCCGACACACCCGCGTAACCGCGCTCGGCGAACAATCGGCGACCGACCTGCTCGAGCGCCGTTCGGGTGGCGCGGGACCTGTCCTCCTGACTACGGCGTGGCATGCAGCCGAGTGAACTCCACGATCATCTCGGTGAGCAACTCGGGCTGATCCTCGGGAATGAAGGCGAACGAGTCGTCGATCGTCCGCAGGGTCGCGTTGGGCAGATCGGCCACCAGGCGCTGGGCGAACGAGAGCGGGAAGGCTTTGTCCTCGCTCGCCCAGACCAGCAGCACGGGCAGATCCAGCGTCGGGAACTGTTCCGCGGCCGCGAGGGTATGCCGCTTGTGCACACCGCGCAGGAACCGGCGCAGGTCGGCGCGAATGCCCGCGGATTTGCGACTGGGCAGCAGATACGAGTCCACGATCTCGGCCGGCGGGTGGCGCTTGGCCACCAGGCCGAAGGCGATCGGCAGCCGCTGGGCGGGCCGAATGACCATCGAGGCGACCATCAGGCGCAGGAATCCCGGAATCGCGACGAGCCGGGGCAGCGGCGTGAACGGCTGCGGGAAGAACTCGTCGTAGGCGTCGCAGTCCGTGAGCACCACGCGCTCGATCCGGGACCGGTTGCGCGTCAACAGGATCTGCGTGATCGCCCCACCGGTGTCGTTGGCCACCAGGGTCACGTCGTGTAGATCCAGCCGGTCCAGGAAGGCCGCGATCAGATCGGCCGCGCCGGTCGGGGACAGGTCCGCGCCCGGCACCGGAATCGAATGCGCGCCGAAGGGCCAGTCCGGCGCGATACAGCGATGCCCAGCGGCCGCCACGCCGGGCGCCACCTTGCGCCACAGATCGGCGTTCACGAGCAGCCCGTGCACGAAGACCACCGGGCTCCCGGATCCGGTCTCGTGGTAGCGAATTCGCCCGCCGGGCAGCTCGACTTCGTTGATCGGGCCGAGTGCGCTGCTCGTTGCCATGGTGTGCTCCCTGCGATCGATGTCCGAGTGTGTGCGTTGTGCGTCCAGACTTACAAACATACGGTATGTATGTCAATAGCTCCGGCGCTGCGCAGGGCGTACGGGCGGCGAAGTCGGGACACGCCGGGCCTGCGGTAAGGGTCCTGGACAGCGGCGTCACCGGAATGAGGAAGATTTGTAGAAGCACCAAGCCAATACCGGTGCAGTGTCGTAACCGGACTCCGGTAGCGTGATCAGGCATCTATCCGCCTGATCGGTTTGGAGCTTTCCCCGAAAATGACTGAGCAGACCCCGAGTGGTGCCGGTGTGGACGGCCTGGGCGGCGCCTCGTACGCCGCCGCGGGCGTGGATATCGAGGCGGGTGACCGCGCGGTCGAGTTGTTCGCACCCCTGGCCCGCAAGGCCACTCGGCCCGAGGTGCAGGGCGGGCTCGGCGGTTTCGCCGGGCTGTTCGCGCTCAAGGGCGGTTACACCGAACCGGTTCTGGCCTCCTCCACCGACGGCGTCGGCACCAAGCTCGCGGTCGCGCAGGCCCTGGACAAACACGACACCGTCGGCCTGGATCTGGTCGCGATGGTCGTGGACGATCTGGTGGTCTGCGGCGCCGAGCCGCTGTTCCTGCAGGATTACATCGCCGTCGGCAAGGTCGTGCCCGAACGGGTCGCCCAGATCGTGTCCGGCATCGCCGAGGGGTGCATCCAGGCGGGCTGCGCGCTGCTGGGTGGCGAGACGGCCGAACACCCCGGCCTGATGGGGGACGACCACTACGACATCTCCGCCACCGGCGTCGGTGTCGTCGAGGCCGATCAGGTGCTCGGACCCGAGCGGGTCCGGCCGGGCGACGTGGTGATCGCCATGGGCTCCACGGGTCTGCACTCCAACGGCTACAGCCTCGCTCGCAAGGTGCTGCTGGATATCGACCGGATGTCGCTGACCGGGCATGTCGAGGAGTTCGGCCGCACCCTGGGCGAGGAACTGCTCGAGCCGACCCGGATCTACGCGAAGGACTGCCTGGCCCTGGTCGCCGAGACCGAGGTGCGCACCTTCGCACACGTGACCGGCGGCGGTCTGGCCGGGAACCTGTCCCGGGTGATACCCGCCGGCCTTCTCGCCGAACTCGATCGAGGCACCTGGAATCCGGACCCGATCTTCAAGCTGATCGCCCAGCGCGGCCGGGTCGAGCGCGTCGAGATGGAGAAGACCTTCAACATGGGCGTCGGCATGGTCGCCGTGGTCGCTCCTGAGGATGCCGACCGCGCCCAGGCCGTCCTCACGGCCCGCCACATCACCTGCTGGACCCTGGGCACGGTCAAGAAGGCCAAGGACGCCGACGCCGATCGTGTCGTCCTGCTCGGTGAGCACCAGCGCTTCTGAGAGTTCGTTTCGCACAACGGGTCCCCGCGGTGTCATTCCGCGGGGACCCATTGTGCGTTTCGGCGCACCGTTATCGAAAATTGACCGGATGTCCTACTCGTCCAATTGATTTGGAGGAATAGGACATCCGGTCTATTCGATAGTGGGTGGCGCCCACTGTGCACACAGCAAAAATGCACCGAGGTCCCGTTGGCACGGGACGCCGATGCGGTGAGTCTTCAGCGTGTGATTCGGACCCTCGACCTGGATCGGACCTCATATCGACGTGTGAAGGGGGAGGCCACCACGGCCTCCCCCTTCACACGTCGATCAGGGTCAGCGACGCCAGCTGTCGTGGTCGTCTTCTGTGTCGTCTTTGTTCCAACGGGACGACACATCGTCGTCGTGCTCGTCGGATATGACGTCACGGTGCGGGCTGCGGGAATGTTCCTGCCCCGACAACTCGCGCTGAAGGCTCGTGAAGTCGGTCGATGGCGAGCTGTACTTGAGCTCACGTGCGACCTTGGTCTGCTTTGCCTTAGCCCGGCCACGGCCCATGGCTCTGACCCCCTCACGTCACTGCGGAGCGGCCTGGGGTTTTTGGCGGCCCCGTTCGAATTAATACTCTTCCTGACAGACACTCTAGCGTGTGTCCGGCGCTTGCGCTTCCAGGAGTGGGTGATGACTCCGGAAGTAGCCGTGTTTGCCGGGTTGTCGCCCTCGGAACGGGGGTTATCCGAGCAATCCCGGGATCGCGCGGATGATGCCGACCCGTGCTCCGCCGCCGAGTACCGCGGGGGTGCCCAGGTCGGCGTGTGCTTCGGTCCATTCGACACCCATCCGACGAAGTATTGCCTGCGTCAGGGGCATGCGGGCGCGGTCGTGGCCATCGTCGATCTTGTACGCGAAGGCACGGCCGTCGGGCAGCGCACCGGCGTGCACGCCGTCGGCGCCGATCTTGCAGACCAGTCCGGGGGTTGCCGTCATGGTCAGCAGGTCCGGGCCGTCCGTGCCGGAAATCACTCGCGGATTGGCTCGAATCGCATCGGCGACACGGCGTTGCGGCGTCCCGGGCGTGCCGGTCGCCATCGCCGCGTAGGCGCGGGCGAGATTCACCAGCGACACCGGAACGATGGGCAGGCCGCAGCCGTCGATGCCCAGATCGGTCTCCGGCTCCCCGGTGATGTCGGCGATCGTCGCGCATACCGCCTGCTGCAGCGGATGTGCGGAGTCCAGGTAGCCGGTCGTGGGCCAGTCGTTGATCAGGCAGGTGGCGAGCATGGCGGCGTGTTTGCCCGAGCAGTTCATGTAGATCCGGCGTGCGGCCTCGGCGCGGCTGTATCCACTGTTCGCTCGCTGCGCTCGCTCGTGCCCGGCCAGCGCCTGAGCGCGGGCCTGCTCCTCGGACGGCAGGTCCGGCGGGCATTCGAGCTGCTTCTCGGTCAGGCCGAACCGGTCCAGCAGCCGCTGCACCAGCGCGATGTGATCCGGCTCGCCGAAGTGTGAGGCCGTGGCGATGGCCAGCTCGGCGTCGTCGATCGGTTCGAAACCGTTGCGCAGCATGGTGATCGCCTGCATCGGCTTATTGGTCGAGCGCGGGAAGATCGGCAGGTGCACCTCGCCGAGCGTGACATCGGGCTCGCCGTCGCGGTCCAGGATCACCAGTGAGCCGCGGTGTACGCACTCCCGAAAACCGGACCGCACAACCTCCACCAACTCGGCACTCACGACTGCGCCTCGCTGGCGCTCGGCTCCATCGTGAGCGAAGCACGCTGTGCCCACGGTTCGTTCCGCTGCGCTCCACTCACGACTGCGCCTCGCTGGCGCTCGGCTCCATCGTGAGCGAAGCACGCTGTGCCCACGGTTCGTTCCGCTGCGCTCCACTCACGACATCCACCGTAACGGGTTACCGCATTCGCCGCCCGGCGTGCGCCGCCGAACCTACGATCCGACTCGCTCGGCCCGGCGCGCATGTCGCGCGATCTGTATCCGGACATCGTCGGAGATCGTCGGCTCCGCCGCGAGCAGCAGTTGCAGGCGTGCCGGATCGTGGCCGGTGAACAAGTCGCGCACGGTGACGCCGTGCTCGGGCACGTATTCGATGCGCACCTCGTCGCCCGCGCCGATCGTGCCCTCCGACAGAACCCGCAGGTAAGCGCCGGTATCGCCCTGCTGGGTGAACCGCTTGACCCAGTGCGCCTCGCCGGTCCAATGCTGGAAGGTGGCACAGGGCACGCGCGGCGCGGACACCTCCAGTACCACCTCGCCGATCCGCCAGTGCTCGCCGAGGACCGCGTCGCTGACCGGCAGCCCCTCGATCCGTAGATTCTCGCCGAACCAGCCCGGGCGGAGCCCGTCCGCCCCAGCCGGCCCACCGTCCCCCTGGGGAACTCGGCCCAGCCGCTCAGCCCAGCGCCGCGCGTCCTGTTCGGCATACGCGTAGACGGCCTGGTGGACGCCGCCGTGATTGACCGGATCGCAGACGTGGTCACCCTCGACGCCGAGGTACCGCACCGCGACCCGCCCGGACACCGGGCGCTTGTCGATCGCCGTGCGGCCGACCTTGCTGACCTTCGGCGGATATTCGAGTTCGGCGTGCACGACGCAGACCGCGAGCACCCGGCCGGTGTTCATCGCCCGCGCAGCCGTTCCACCGCGAGGCGCCCGGCCTGCGGTCCGTCATCCCCGGGGACGGAGTCCGGGTCGATGGCCGCGGCCATCGGGCCCGCCTCGAGTTTCGCGTCCACCGGCACGGTGCGCTTGATCAGCGCCAGGGCGATCGGACCCAGCTCGTAGTGGTCCACCAGCGTGCCGAGCCGACCCACCGCCCGCCCGTCCGCGGTCACCGGATCGCCCGTGGCCGGGCGGGCGTCGGCGGAGCCGTCCAGATGCAGCAGCACCAGGCGCCGGGGCGGCTTGCCGAGGTTGTGCACGCGCGCGACGGTCTCCTGACCGCGGTAGCAGCCCTTGTTCAAATGCACCGCACCGTATTCGGTGATGTCGCCGATCCAGTGGGCCTCGTGCGGAATCGTGCGGTCGTCGGTATCGGCGCCGATACGCGGGCGCAGCGCCGCCACCCGCAGCGCCTCGTACGCCCACAGGCCGGCCGGCGCCGCACCGGCGGCGGTCAACCGCGACCACAGCTCGCCCAGAGCGGCGCGCGGGACGAGCAGATCGAAGCTGTCGCCGGTCGGCCAGGGCATCCGGCGCAGGAATCCGCCGCCGGACAGCGGCGCCGCGGCATAGACCCGCTGCGGCAACTGCTCGACGCCCAAGGCCTCGGTCAGCTCGGCGGCGCGCGGGCCGAGTAGGCTCAGCACCGCGTGATCGGGGGCGGCCTGCGGGTGCGCGTCGGCCCAGAACACCATCTTGCGCAGATAGTCCAGCAGTGCCGGGCCGCGTTCGCCCTCGGTGTCGATCCACAGCGTGCCGTCCAGATCGGTGAGCACGAAATGGTGTTGCACCCGGCCGTTGAGGTCCAGGTCCAGATTCTCCGCGGACTCGCCGTCGCGTAGCTCGGAGATGTGCTGGCTGGAGATGGTGTGCAACCAGCTCAGGCGTTCGGCGCCGGTGAGGGAGATGACGAAGCGATGGGAGCGGTCGACCACGGCCGCGCGCTCGACAGCGGCGCGCTGCTCACCGAACGGATCCCCGTAATGCCAGGCGACGGCGGCATCGGGAGTTTCGGATGGTCCCGCGACGGCCCCTTCGATGCTCAGTAGCGGACTGGGCGGCAGATCCACAGACACATGATCCACAATAGGCGAGTAATTCGCTCAGGCTCCGTTCGGTACGCCGCCGGCCCGGTCGGGCCGCGGCGGGCACATTCGAGACACAGCGCGCATGTGCGCCAGTTTCGCGCCCGCATTCCGGCACTTGACCTGGTATTTGTCGGTGCTGGCTATTTGCTCGACAGGATTCGCGGCGCAGTTGAGAACTGCGAGTTCGGTAGCCTCTCCTAGAACCGTCCTGTCGCCTAGGCTTCTGCGCATGGTGGATCGAGTTCTGGTGACACTCGACGGCACTGTCCAGGACCCGGACGCGCCGTTGCTCTCTGCGGACGATATCGGCGCGCTGCGTGGCGACGGCGTCTTCGAAACAATCTTGGTGCGCGAGGGCAAACCCTGCGCGTTCGAACTGCACCTGGCCCGCCTGCGGCGTTCGGCGCAGGCACTGGATCTACCCGACCCCGATCTGGGGCAGTGGCGCAGCGCGGTGGAGATCGCGGCCAAGGAGTGGGGGATCGAGCGCGAGGGGCAGCTGCGCCTGGTGCTGACCCGCGGCCGGGAGAGCGCCGCCGCGGCGTCGCCGGTCACCTCGGGCGCGCTGTCGGGCCCGGACGATTCCACCGCCTACGTCCTCGTGTCGCCCGTCGCCGAGCGGGTGGGCAAGGCTCGCGCCGAAGGTGTTTCGGTGATCACCCTGCCGCGCGGGATCTCGGTCGAGCTGGCGCAGAACGCGCCGTGGCTGCTGATGGGCGCCAAGACGCTGTCGTACGCGGTGAATATGTCCGCGCTGCGCTTCGCGGCCCGGCAGAACGCCGACGACGTGATCTTCACCAGCACCGAACACCGGGTGCTGGAGGGGCCGCGCTCGACGGTGGTCATTCAGCGCGACAAGCAACTGCTGACCGCGCCCGCCCGCAGTGGGGTGCTGCCGGGCATCACCCAGCGTGCGCTGTTCGCCGAGGCCGAGCGGGCGGGCTGGGATTGCAAGTACCGGTCGTTCTTCACCGCGGATCTGATCACCGCCGAGAGTGTCTGGTTGCTGTCGAGTATGACCCTCGCCGCACGGGTCAATTCGCTGGACGGGTTGCGAATGTCGGCGCCGGACTGTGCGCCCGAGATCGTCGAGCTGGTGAACCGGGGCATCGCGCGGACGTGGAGCACGGCTGACTGGTAACAATCCGGATCCGTCGGAGGGATCCGGAACCCGCATGACAGAGCAGGTCCTGTCGGACCTGTGTATGACCGCGCTAATTTACCGCAACTTCGTTGGAGTGTCGTGATCTAAGACTCGTTGTCTGGCACCGCATCCGGCGTAGCCTTTACTACGACATGTTGTAGTAGGTCTGGAGGGCGGATGAGCGTTGTCGATGTTTCGCGATGGCAGTTCGGTATCACCACCGTCTATCACTTCATGTTCGTGCCGCTCACCATCGGCTTGGCGCCCCTGGTGGCGATCATGCAGAGCGCGTGGGTGGTGACCGGCAAGGACTCCTGGTATCGGCTGACGAAGTTCTTCGGCAAGCTGTTCATGATCAACTTCGCACTCGGTGTCGCGACCGGCATCGTGCAGGAGTTCCAGTTCGGCATGAACTGGAGCGAATACTCTCGATTCGTCGGTGACGTGTTCGGTGCGCCGCTGGCGATGGAGGGGCTCGTCGCCTTCTTCCTGGAGTCGACCTTCCTGGGGCTGTGGATCTTCGGCTGGACGCGGCTGCCCAAACTCGTGCATCTGGCCACCATCTGGCTGGTCGCGATCGGGGTGAACGCCTCGGCGTACTTCATCATCGCGGCCAACTCGTTCATGCAGCATCCAGTCGGCGCCGAATACAACCCGGTCACCAAACGCGCCGAGTTGCACAGCATTTCGCAGCTGCTCACCAATAACACCGCGCTGGCGGCCTTTCCGCACGTGGTCGCCGGATCCTTCCTCACCGCGGCGACTTTCGTGGCCGGAGTCGGCGGCTGGTGGATGGTGCGCGAATCCCGCAGGGGCAACGTCGATGTGGCGCGCGAAGTGTGGCGTCCGGCGGCCCGGCTGGGCATGTGGGTGATCATCATCTCGGGTGTCGTGCTGGTGATCACCGGTGACACGCAGGGCAAGCTCATGTTCAAACAGCAGCCGATGAAGATGGCCTCGGCCGAATCGCTGTGTCACACCGCGACAGATCCGGACTTCTCGGTGCTCACCGTCGGCACGCACAACAACTGCGACAGCGTCACGCACGTCATCGAGGTGCCGTACGTGCTGCCGTTCCTGGCCGAGGGCAAGTTCTCCGGCGTGACCCTGCAGGGTGTGCAGGACCTGCAGATCAGCGACAATCAGAAGTACGGGATCGGCGACTACCGGCCGAACCTGTTCGTCACGTACTGGACCTTCCGGGCGATGATCACCTGGGCGGCCGGGTCGGCGGTCATCGCGCTGGTCGGGCTGTGGATGACCCGGCGTCGTCGGGCGCCCGGGCAGAAGTGGTTCGGATGGCTGAGCCTGATCGTCATCCCGACGCCCTTCCTGGGTAACAGCGCGGGCTGGGTGTTCACCGAGATGGGCAGGCAGCCCTGGGTGGTGGCGCCCAATCCCACCGGAGATCCGCATATCCGAATTACCGTGCAGCAGGCGGTATCCGACCATACCGCGGGCACGGTACTGGCCTCGCTGATCGTTTTCGGCCTGCTCTACGGCGTGCTCGCGGTCGTGTGGTTCTACCTGCAGCGGCGTTACGTGATCGAGGGTCTCGAGCAGCCCGCCGCGGTCGCCGGCGACGCGAACGGTGTTGCCGTCGAAAAACTTTCGTTCGCCTACTGAGTTCATCCACCCCGCCGGCTGCGCAAGCTCCGCCGGCCTACCTTCCCCGAGAGGAGGAATGCGATGAGTCTGCCGGAATTCTGGTTCCTGTTGATCGGAGTGTTGTTCACCGGCTATTTCGTGCTGGAGGGCTTCGACTTCGGTGTCGGCATGCTGATGCCTATCATCGGTCGCGGGTCCGAGACCCGTAAACGGGTGGTGCTCAACACGATCGGTCCCGTATGGGACGGCAACGAGGTGTGGTTGATCACGGCGGGCGGCGCGCTGTTCGCGGCCTTCCCGGAGTGGTACGCCAGCCTGTTCTCCGGGTTCTATCTGGCGCTGCTGCTGATCCTGGTCGCCCTGATCGTGCGGATCTGCTCCATCGAATACCGTGGCAAGATCGACGATCCGCGCTGGCGGGCGGTCTGTAACACGGGCATCGTGTTCGGATCCTGGGTTCCCGCCCTGGCCTGGGGGCTGGCCTTCGCCAATATGGTGCACGGAGTGAAACTGGACGCGCACAAGCAGATCGGCGGAACCCTGCTGGATCTGCTCGGCCCGTACGCGCTGCTGGGCGCGCTGACCACCGCGCTGCTGTTCATCCTGCACGGCGCGCTGTTCATCGGGCTCAAGACAGGGGGAGAGGTCCGGGACGCCGCGCATCGGATCGCCCGGGTGATCCTGGTTCCCGTCGCGGTCGTGGTGGCCGCCTTCGGGATCTGGACGCAGCTGGCGCACGGTAAGGGCTGGACGTGGATTCCGTTGGCGCTGGCCGTGATCGGCCTGGCGCTCGCGGGCGCGGCGCTGCTGCGCGGTCGCGACGGGTGGGCCTTCGCCGGGACCGCGCTCACCGTCATCGCGGCGGTCGTCCTGCTTTTCGGCGCGCTGTTCCCCTACGTGCTGCCCTCGAGCATCGACCCGGCATTCGGGCTGAGCGTGGACGGGCGCGTCGTCGGCGGCCATGCCACCGTGAGTGCGTCCTCGACGCACTACACCCTGATGGTGATGAGCTGGTGCGCGGTCGTCATGACCCCGGTCGTGCTGCTGTACCAGGGCTGGACCTACTGGGTGTTCCGCAAGCGCCTCACCGTCGAGCAGATCCCGCCGTCGATCGGTCTGTCGCTGCGACAGGGTGCGGCGGGCTGAGTCATGGCAGGACCCGTCGACCCGCGCCTGTGGCGGTATGCCCGCTCCGCTCGCCGTTATCTCGGTGCCAGCGTGGGACTTTCGCTGGTGATCACGGTATGCGTCGTGGTGGCGGCGCTGGCGCTGGCGCGGGTTCTGGCGGGCGTGATCACCGATCCGGGGCAGCGCACCCCCGGGTCCTGGACCGCCGAACTGGTGGTTTTCGCGGTGGCGGTGGGCTGCCGCGCTGTGGCGACCTGGTGGCAGTCGCGGCTGTCGCATCGAGCCGGTGCACAGGTCACGGCCGAGCTCGAGCAGGCTGTCCTGGCTCGCGGGGCGGGCTTCGCGCCGCGCGAGCTGGATTCGCGCCGAACCGAACTGGCCGTCGTGGTGGGCAGCGCGCTGAGCGGACTGCGGGCCTACCTGACCGGATACCTTCCGGCGCTGCTGCTCGCCGCGCTGACGCCGCCGATCGTGCTGGCGGTCATCGCGATCCACGACGTGACCGTCGGAGTGATCATCCTGGTGACCCTGCCGCTGATCCCGGTGTTCATGATCCTGATCGGGCTGATGACCCAGGGACGGGCGGCCGCGACGCTGATCGCCACCACGCGGCTGTCGGATCAGCTGCTTGACCTGTTCGCGGGGATGCCGACCCTGCGCGCCCTGGGGCGCGAATCGGCCGGGGCGACACACGGTTCGGCCCAGAGCTCGAACGACTCTCCCGTGATCGCACCCGGCCCGGTCGTGGTCGCCGCCGATCCGCCCCTGGGGCGCGAATCGGCTGGGGCGACACACGGTTCGGCCCAGAGCTCGAAGAACTCTCCCGTGATCACACCCGGCCCGGTCGTGGTCGCCGATGATCCGGTCAACGGCGTGAACCCAGCAGGGGCGGGCGCCGCCGGTGGGCCGGGTGGCAGGCCGAATTCGATGGGCGTCGGCGCGTGCCCGGCCGATGACCGTGACAATTCGGGCCCGACGATGTCGCACCGGGTGCGCGCGTTGAGTGAATCCCTGCATGTGCGCACGATGTCGGCGCTGCGGGTGGCATTCCTTTCCTCGATGGTGCTGGAATTGCTGGCCACCCTGTGCGTCGCGCTGGTCGCGGTGTCGATCGGGATGCGATTGGTGTACGGCCATATGGGTTTGTACGCGGGCCTGCTGGGGCTGATTCTGGCGCCGGAGGTATATCTGCCGCTGCGGACCGTGGGCGAGCGGTTCCACGCCGCCCAGGATGGTATGGCTGCCGCCGAGCGCGCCTTCGCGGTATTGGAGACACCGGAATTCGGGGTCCGATCGAAGCGCACCACGGTGGGTGAGGTTCCGAATCCGCACGGCGTCATCGAGATTAGCGATCTGACCGTCCGGGCGCGTGAAGGCAGCGCACCCGCGGGACTGAGCGCTGTGCTGCGGCCCGGCGCCGTGACCGTGCTGGCGGGTCCGAACGGATGCGGCAAAACGACTGCCTTGCAGGCGATTCTCGGCCTTCTCACCTCTGACGAGGGTGCCGTCACCGTGGACGGAATCCGGGTACCCGACCTCGATCCCGAACTCTGGTGGGCACAGATCGCCTGGCTGCCACAGCGCCCGGTGCTACTGCCCGGCACACTGCGTGAGAACCTCGAACTGCTCGGGGCGCGATCCGAATCCGGCCGCGCCGATCAACTGGAATCAGCCTGCCGCGCAACAGGCTTCGACGCCGTGCTGGCGGAACTGCCGGACCGCTGGGAGACGGTGGTCGGCACGGACGGTCTGGGCCTCTCCCTGGGCCAGCGCCAGCGCTTGGCCCTGACCCGAGTGCTCGCATCCGCCCGCCCGATCCTGCTACTGGACGAGCCCACCGCCCACCTGGACGACGCGAGCGCGGCCACCGTCCTGTCCGCCCTCACCGATCGCGCCCGCGCGGGCGCCACGGTCATCGTCGTCGCCCACCGCCCCGACCTCCTGGCGATCGCCGACCATATCGTCGAGGTCCGTGCTACCCGAGACGATTCGCCAGTCACTACCGTCGTGAGCGCCGTCGACACTATCGGGAACCGCGATTCGGATTCGTTCACCGAACCCGAAAACGGCTTGCTCCCAGGTGATTCCGATACACTCTCCAATCCACGCCGTCGACATCGGGCCGACGCGCCCCGGGCGGTGGCCCGATGAGCGGGGTGCGGGGCGATGTTCGGCAGATGCGGGAGGCGCTCGGGCTGTCGCGGCGGGTCGCGGTTCAAGACTCCGGTGCCGGTGCGTCGCCGCGGATCGTGATCAAGTCGGCAGAACCCGATGGACCAGCGTCCGTGGGCGATGCTGCCGGGCTCGACGCCTCCGGAGCGGTCCGATGAGCGGGGGTTGGCACGATATCCGGCGGATGTGGGAGTTACTGGGGCTGTCACGTTGGCGGGTGGCGGTCTCGATCGGGTGGGGTGCGCTGGCGCTGGGGAGCGGGCTTGCGTTGGCGGGCCTGGCGGCTTGGCTGATCGCGCGGGCCTGGCAGATGCCGCCGGTGCTGGATCTGAGTGTGGCCGTGGTCGCCGTTCGGGCGCTGGGGATTTCGCGGGGGCTGTTCCGGTATCTGGAGCGCCTGGCCACCCACGATGTGGCGCTGCGGGCGATGAGCACCGCGCGTACCTCCGTGTACTCGGCTCTGGCGGGGGCCGATATCTGGACTCCGCGGCGCACCGTGCGCACCGGAGAGGATGATCCGACCCGGCTGCGGCGGGGTGAGTTGCTCACCCGCGTCGGCATGGATATCGACGATCTCGGTGCGGTGGTGGTGCGGGCGCTGGTGCCGATCGCGGTCGCGGTGATCTTGTCCGTCGCGGCGACCGCTGTGCTGGCGATCGTATCCATCCCCGCCGCAGTGGTTCTCGCGGTTGCGCTGGCGGTCGCGGGCATCCTGGCCCCGTGGTTGTCCGCGCGGGCGGCCCGCGAGGCCGAACTGGCCGTGCGCGCCGATCGCACCGAATTCACCGCGGTCGCCATGACCGTGCTCGACCACGCGCCCGAACTCCGTGTGGCTGGGCGCCTCAACGACGCGCTGGCGGCCGCGAACGCGGCGGGGCGACGCGCCGTCGCCGCCGAGGATCGCGCCGCCGCGCACGGCGCCTGGGCTGCCGCGGCAACGCCGGTATCGATCGGCGCCAGCGTATTCGGCGCGCTGCTCATCGGAATCCTGTTGTACGGCGGGCATCCGGTCGTGCCCACCCCCGCCTACTCCGTGCAGACCGTGTCACCGGGCGGCATCAGCCCGATGGCGCTCGCGGTCCTCGTTCTGCTGCCGCTGTCCGCCTTCGAGGCCGTGGGCGTCCTCCCCGCCGCCGCGCAGGCGCTCACCAAAGGCCGTGCCGCATTGCACCGGATCGATGCCGTGCAAGGCACCCAAGGGTCTGCTGCACGCACGAACAAGGGTGAACGGTCGCTGCGGATCGCGGCCGCACCATCCGGCGGGTATGCGGCACAGCGGAACAGACCGGGACGGGAGTCGGAGCGCCACCGCCGCGACGATGATCTGCGCGGCATTGCCTCGGTTGGCCCAGCCTGGAAGGGCAAGGTGCAGCAGCCCGCGGTAGAGCCGGGCCGGTATCCGCGTGAGCTGCCGGAATTGCCGCCGGGCCGCCGCATCGCGGTCGTCGGACCGAGCGGCGCGGGCAAGACCACACTGCTCATGGCGTGGGCAGGCCTGCTCGACACGCCACGCCCGGGCGTCACCTTCTTCGCCGAGGACGCCCACCTGTTCGGCACGACGGTGCTGGAGAATCTGCGGGTGGCGCGGGGAGACCTGACCGAGGCCGAGTCCGAGTCCGCCCTGCGCGCGGTCGGCGCCGGTGAATGGCTCGACGGGCTCCCCGAGGGCCTGCACACCGATCTGGTCGGCGGCGCGGCGGCGGTATCCGGCGGCCAACGCCGCCGACTACTCCTGGCCCGCGCCCTGATCTCCCCGGCCCGGGTCCTGCTGCTGGACGAGCCCACCGAACATATGGAGGCTGCAGCGGGCGCCGGCCTGCTGCGCGCCCTCCTCGACGACACGAGCGGCCTGGTCGCCGCCGACCGCACCGTCGTGGTGGTCACCCACCAACTGCCCCCGGACCATCACGCCGACACCGTCGTGCGAGTGGACACGACAGGCGCGCTATCGATCGATCCCCGAACTTCGCGCGGCAACCGGCTGACCTGCGATTACGCCGCCCGCGAAAATACGTTGCCGACCGGGCGATCCGCCCGATAAGTTGGTCGTACACGGGAAGGAGGTGGTTCAAAGAATGAGTATTCAAAGGACACGTGAGGTGGCTGTCAGCTAGCGCCATCGCTGTGGCGGATCCACCTGTGCGGACGAGTTCGCAACTTTCCTTATTCGTAAGGGTATGCGGTCGGCATGTATCCGATGCCTGAGAGGCGAACGGAAAGCATGCCAAAGCGACAACCCGCTCGAGTGAGGCGGGATGTGAAGGCGTCGACAGGTTGAGTCTGCCGCCACGGCTGCGACGGAGTCCGTCTGCGCCAGCGCGCGGCGAATCCAAGGCAGTCACCCGGCCCCCGAGTTCCCGGTTTGTCCGACCGGGACCGCGAGAGAAGCATCTCCGCGGTACGGCTCGGGGGTCGTACCTTTTTAAAGAGATGTAGTCGGCGCTCAGCCCCGATGGAGTGCTCCCGACGGAGCGTTTCAGCCGATGTAGCGCTGGAGGCGAGCCGACAGGCGCGGTTCCAGGGCCCCGTCGGGAACCACGCGCTCCTCGACGTAACCCAGATCTCCGCCCTCGACGATCCCGTACAGGCGCTTGGCGCCGCCGACGACCGCGCCGGACTGACTGCGGATCACCACATCGGTGGCCAGCTCCCAGGAGGACTGAGTCAGGGCCTGACCGTAGAACAGCTCCACGATTCCCGAGCTGTGCGTGAGCAGCAGCTCGATGACCTCGTCGTCGCCGTCGATGCCGACCCGCCAGAAGCCGCTCTCGCGCAGATCGGGGCCCTGGTACGTGCCGTCGGCGTCGATCACCCAGGAGCGCGACTCCCAGGTCAGATAGTCGCCGCCGTCGTGCGCGACGATGATCTGCTGGCCGAAGTGGTAGTCGCCGCGAGTCGGGTCGTTGCCTTCGCCCTCGCCGCGCCACACACCGACCAGCGGCAGCAGTGCGAGCATCGAGGAACTCAGGTCGGGGCCAAGCCGCAGATTCGCGGTGTCCTCGGGGAGCGGCAGGTCCGGGAGCTGCGGAACATTGCGAGCCCCGGTGGATCTCGCGCGCTCGGCCGCGTCGTTCACGGCCGCGTCGCCGCTGCGGCGCGGCGCGGCGGTGTCACCGCGACGGGCCGAACCGTTTCCGGACGCCACCTCGGGCGCGGAACCGTTCAGTGTTGAGTTTTCGACGTTCTCGGATTCACTCACGACTCGGTGAAGAGGCGGTAGAGGACGTACAGACCGAACCAAGCGATCAGCACGGCGACGAGAACCAGCAGTACCTCGAATGCAACGACCACGTCCGTGAGTCTATCGACCTCGCCCACGGACGCGAAAACGGCCCCGGAAATCCGGGGCCGTTTCGGTTGCTGCTACAGGCTACTTCGCGACGGTGACGTCCACGGTGTGCACGCCTGCGCCCTCCGGGCTCACCTGCGCCGAGCCGTTGCCCGTCGAGGACAGCGCCCGGATGGTCCAGGAGCCGGGAGCGGCGAAGAAACGGAAATCACCGGTGCCCGAGGCGACGACCTCGGCGGTGAACTCGTCACTGGAGTCCAGCAGACGCACGAACGCGCCGCCTACCGGCTGGCCCGAGGCGTCCAGGACACGGCCGGTGAGAACCGTCTCCTTTTCGGTGTCGACATTGGCGGGCAGGGTCTGGCCCTGCGTAGGTGCTGCGCACATGGGTTTTCAGGCTCCCAACTCGATCGGTGCTCCCACGAGGGAGCCGTACTCGGTCCAGCTTCCGTCGTAGTTCTTGACATTCTTGTGGCCGAGCAGCTCCTGCAGCACGAACCAGGTGTGCGAGGAACGCTCGCCGATGCGGCAGTAGGCGATGGTCTCCTTCTCGCCGTCCAGACCCGCGTCCTTGTACAGCTCGGCCAGTTCCTCGTCCGAGCGGAAGGTGCCGTCCTCGTTCGCGGCCTTGCTCCACGGCACGTTGAGGGCGCCCGGGATGTGGCCGGGACGCTGGCTCTGCTCCTGCGGCAGGTGCGCGGGGGCGAGGATCTTGCCGGAGAACTCGTCGGGCGAACGCACGTCGACCAGGTTCTTCACGCCGATCGCGTTGATGGCGTCGTCGCGGAAGGCGCGGATGGACAGGTCCTGCTCGCCGGCCTTGTAGCCGGTGGCCGGGCGGGTCACGGCGGCGGTGGACAACGGGCGGCCGTCCAGCTCCCACTTCTTGCGACCGCCGTCGAGCAGCTTCACGTCGCGGTGGCCGTACAGCTTGAAGTACCAGTACGCGTACGCGGCGAACCAGTTGTTGTTGCCACCGTAGAGGACCACGGTGTCGTCGTTGGAAATACCGCGTGCCGACAACAGGTCGGAGAACTGCTCACGGTTGACGAAGTCACGCCGAACCGGATCCTGCAGGTCCTGCTTCCAGTCGATCTTCACGGCGTTCTCGATGTGGCCGGTGTCGTAGGCGGAGGTGTCCTCGTCGACCTCGACGATGACGACGCCGGGGGTATTGAGGTTCTCTTCGACCCAGTCCGCGGAGACCAGGACATCGGAGCGAGCCATGTTATTTCCCTTTCGATATGACTTGCCGGGTTGGGCGGGTGGTGCGGATCAGGAGGAGGTTGTCGCGGGCCGCAGTCGCAGCGCGAGCGGGTAGAGCTTGCAGCCAAGGCAGATACCGAAGGCCGCGTTGAGGAACGCCGCGAACAGTGCGAAAGCCGCGAATACGACGCCGACCGCGGTGCTACCCGCGGCGAAGCCGATGAAACCGATGACGGCGAAGGCCAGCCCGACGAGTTGAGCGAACCGCAACGGCGGTACGGGCTCGAATTCGGTTGCCGGGCCGATGCGCGGCGCGACGAGCCGGGCGTAGACCCAGCCGTACGGACTGCGGCGCGGACCGTTCAGCGCGCCGAGCGCGAAGACCACCGCCTGCACTGCGATCAGAATGGTCGCCAGGGCGGGGGAGACGGCGGCGGCGATCAAGACCAGGATCAAGACCGCCGTGGTGATCCAGGCCGCGACGCGTGGACCGCGAACGTCAACCTGGACGGGGCCGGAGGGGATGTTGTCGGACATTGGGGGAACTCCTGTGCTGCATACGTCTTATCTGTCGGAGAACGCCGGATCACGGGGGGATCGACGAGATCACTCACGAGGTAGGACAACCGGTCGGCAGCGGGATGGGTAAAGGCCGACCGGCTACATGCACAGGCAGCAACAACCGCCGACGCGGCACAGGTCGACTGTGCGGCGACGGGTGAGCATAAGCTCGCGGCGGGTTTGCACGATAAGCACTTTACCCGGTTCGGCGCGGAAATTGGACCCGGGTCCGCAAAACCGCAGGATCAGGCGGCATCCACCAGGGTCAGCGGCACAAGGGCGCTGCGCAGATCGCCGACCTTGGGCACCCCGGAGATCCGGAATCGCTCCCGGCCGAGGGCGTCGAAGACGAACGTCGTCGGCAAAGACAGCACGTTCAGCTCCTTGGCGAGCGCGGGATCGGCGTCGATATCGACCTCGATGTCCAGCGGCGGCGCCGCGGCGGTGGACAGATCGGCGACCACGCCCGTCACCACACGGCGCACCGCGGCGCACGGCCCGCACCAGTCGGCCGAGAAGTGCAGGACCGCGGGCTTGTTCGCGCCGACACCGATCCGGGACAGCAGCGCGGTCCGCGCCGCATCCTGGGCGGAGGCCGACCGCCCGGACGCCGAATCGCGCACGCGTCCCTCATGACGGCGCAGCAATATTCCGACGACCGCGCCGACCAGCAGCACCGCCGCAAGAATCGTGATCTCCATCATGGCTGGGCAAACCTGTCCATATCAATCGTCATATCCTGGCCCTCCCCCTCCACGATGATATTGCCGCCCAGCGCCTTGACGCTGGTCGGGTGCACCCCGAACGGCAGATCCCGGGTGTCGATGGTGCGGGTGAACCGGGCCAGCACCGCGTTCTTGTCCAGGTCGGGGCTCGGCGGCGTCGTGTTCGAGGCCGAGGCCGGCGAGGTCGAATCCCCCTGGTACAGATCGGTCGCGACGATACGGACCTGATCGCCGTCCAGCGTCAGATCCGCGCGCACACTGACCCGCTCGGTACTGCGCAGCTCCGGTCCCAGCGGAATGGTCCCGGACAGGATGAGCGCGCCCTGGGTGGTGATGCCCGAACCGCCCGAACCGCCGGTGCCGTCCGATTTATCGGCGGGCGGCCCGCGCATGTCCAGGTCCGGGATGTTGAACAACCGGCCGAGTTCGACCGGCTCGATCCGCATCCGCCCGAAGACCTTGTCCACCGGGACCACGTGCGTATCGGCGTCGACCAGCGCGTGCGCGGGCAGATGCACGCCGTTGAGTGTGGCCTCGACCAGGATCTCGCCCGGAATGTCCGGGCGGTTGGCGCGCGCGCGAATATCGACGTTGCGGAAATCACCTCGCCAGGCCTGTGCCACGAAGGGAAAGCCGTGAATGGTCACGTCCGGGTCGGCGGACAGTTCGCCACCGGCCCGCAACGACCGCGACACCCGGTACTCCGAATAGGCGGCCGCGGTGAAGTCGGCGACCACTGCGAACGCCACCAGCAGTAGCAGTCCGACTACGACCTTGCGCATGGACGAAACGATATCTGTTGTCGTGTCGCCGAGGCTCGCGGAGTCGGATCCTCGGCGGGATTTGCGCGACAGCGAGCCGACGAGTGTCTGGAATGCGTGGTCAACCCGTCCGACGCGCTAATGTAGGCACGAAATACCAGTGCGAACGAGCATGGATTCGCGAAGGACACCGAGGTTGCCGCGGACATGCCAGATTGGGAGGAGGGCCGGTGGAGCTACTCCTGCTGACGTCTGACTCGAATCCGGAGTCGGTTCTGCCCTCGCTGGCGTTGTTACCCCACAATGTCAGGCCTGCCCCGACCGAGGTGGCATCGCTGCTCGAGGCCGGTTCGGCCGATGTGGCGCTGGTGGACGCGCGCACCGATCTGGCCGCCGCTCGCGGACTGTGCCGGCTGCTCGGCAGCACCGGGTCCTCGGTGCCGGTGGTCGCGGTGCTCACAGAGGGCGGCCTGGTCGCGGTCAACGCCGACTGGGGTTTGGACGACATCCTGCTGCCCGGCACCGGCCCGGCCGAGCTCGACGCCCGGCTGCGCCTGCTCGTGGCCCGCAACGGCGGTGCGGCCAGCCCGGAGAACACCGGCAAGATCACCCTGGGTGAGTTGGTGATCGATGAGGGCACTTATACCGCTCGCCTGCGCGGGCGTCCGCTCGATCTCACCTACAAGGAGTTCGAGCTGCTCAAATACCTCGCGCAGCACGCGGGACGGGTGTTCACCCGGGCGCAGTTGCTGCAGGAGGTGTGGGGCTACGACTTCTTCGGCGGCACCCGTACGGTCGACGTGCACGTGCGGCGGCTGCGGGCCAAGCTGGGCAGCGAGTACGAATCGCTCATCGGCACGGTCCGCAACGTCGGCTACAAGGCGGTGCGCCCGGCCCGGTCCAGCGGGTCGAACAAGAACGAACCGGCCCCACCCGTCCCGGACGAGGACGGCGCGGGCGGCGGCGCCGAGGATTCGCACCTGGCACCGGTCAACGGTTCGCTGTCGTGAGCGGAGTGCCGATACAGTCCGTCTCCGGTACGACGGAGCCGAGTGCCGGCGAGGTGGAGTCGTGACTCTGGAGGCCGCGGACCTGTCCGGTTGGGCCCGTGAACTGTCCCCCGATGCCGCCGATGAAGTGCGCGAGTTGCTTGCTCGCGCGACCGCAACCGACGGTGTCGCGCCGGTTTCCGAGCAGGCCGTGCTGTCGCTGAGCACCGCCGACGCCGCAGGGCACAGGCTGGCGATGCGCGAGGGCACGGTGGCGGGCTATGCGAATCTCGTCGCCGCGCGCGACGAACATCCGGCGATGGCGGAGGTCGCGGTGGATCCGCGGCACCGCGGTCGCGGCATCGGCGCGGCGCTGGTGGCCGCCGCGCTGTCCGAGGGCGGTTCGGCCGCCCGGGTGTGGGCGCACGGCAATCTGCCGCCGGCCCGCGCGGTGGCCGGGCGGCTGGGATTGGCCGTGGCCCGTGAGCTCTGGCAGATGCGCCGCCCATTGGCAACGCCGGAGTTACCGGAGTTGGCAGTACCCGAGGGCATCTCGCTGCGCACCTATGCCGGGCCCGCCGACGACGCGGAGGTGCTGCGGGTGAACAACGCCGCCTTCGACTGGCATCCCGAACAGGGCGGCTGGGAGGACGGCGATATCGCGGCGCGCCGCGAATCGGCGTGGTTCGATCCGAAGGGTCTGTTCATCGCGGTCGATTCGGCGGCCCCCGAGCGTATTCTCGGATTCCACTGGACCAAGGTGCACGACAATGAGGAACCGCCGGTTGGCGAGGTGTACGTGGTCGCCATCGATCCTGCCGCCCAGGGGCGTGGGCTCGGCCGCCTGCTGACCCTCGCGGGCCTGCATTACCTGCGCGATCGTGGTCTGGGTGAGGTGCTGCTGTATACCGAGGCGGACAACACCGCCGCGGTGCACACCTACACCCGGCTGGGATTCGGCACCGCGCACGTCGACGCCGCCTACTCCGCCCCCTGAGATAGTGGGTTTACGCCACGCGGGGTTGGGGATTCTCTAGCCGGATCCCGACAGCGTGTGCGTTCGAGGGCAGTTGCGCAGCTATCGGCCTCCGGCTGACCGCCGGGCCGATATTCCATCGATCTGGTAACTCTGCGGCAAATGTCACACCGGAAACGTGCAATTCGCGCCGGGTTGTTCACTCTGCGTTCACTTACCCAGGTCCAGCTGTCAACCGGCTGAATCTAGGTTACTTGAGGGCGGCATGACGTTGCCTGGTGCGCAGGTTCGCCAAATCAGCCACCACGGAAACCCGTTCGATCGTTGAGGGATTGGACGTGTATCGAGCTTTTACCGGAGGTATAGGTGAATCTCAAGCGCAGCAGCGCTCTCGTTGGTGTGCTGGCCGCGGCCGGCGCCCTGACCCTGACGGCGTGTGGCAGTGACAACAACACGGCCAGCACCGGCGCCACGTCGGTCGCCAAGGTCAGCGTCAACTGCGGCGGCAAGAAGTCGCTCAAGTCCAGCGGCTCGACCGCGCAGTTGAACGCGATGACCAGGTTCGTGGCCGCCTACCAGACCAACTGCCCCGGCTACAACCTGGACTACACAGGTAGTGGTTCGGGCGCGGGCGTCAACGACTTCACCGGCGGCCAGACCGATTTCGCCGGTTCGGACTCCCCGCTGAGCCAGTCCAAGGGCGAGTACGACAAGGCCCAGGCCGCGTGCGGCTCCCCGGCGTGGAACCTGCCGACGGTGTTCGGTCCGATCGCGATCACCTTCAACGTCCCCGGCGTGGACAGCCTGACCCTGGACGGCCCCACCGCCGCCAAGGTCTTCTCCGGCCAGATCACCAAGTGGAACGACCCGGCGCTGGCCGCGCTGAACTCCTCGGCCAAGCTCCCGGATCTCGCGATCCACGTGGTCTTCCGTAGCGACCAGTCGGGCACCACCGACAACTTCCAGCAGTACTTGGCCGCCGCCAGCAAGGGCGCCTGGACCAAGGGCGCGGGCAAGACCTTCAACGGCGGCGTCGGCGAGGGCGCCAAGGGCAACGACGGCACCTCCGCCGCCGTCAACGGCACCCCCGGCTCGGTCACCTACAACGAGTGGTCCTTCGCCGAGGCACAGCACCTGAAGACCGCGGCTGTCGCCACCGATGCCTCGGGCAGCACCCCGGTCCAGCTGACCACCGCGTCGGCGCAGAAGACCGTGGCGGGCGTGAAGGTCAAGGGCCAGGGCAACGACCTGGTGCTGGACACCTCCTCGTTCTACAACCCGACCGATCCGGGCGCGTACCCGATCGTGCTGGGCACCTACGAGATCGTCTGCTCCAAGTACAAGGACGCCGACACCGCCACCGCGGTCAAGGCATTCCTGACCTCCGCGGTCACCAACGGGCAGGATGGTCTGGACGGCGTCGGCTACATCCCGATCCCCGACTCGTTCAAGTCCAAGCTGACCGCGGCGATCAACGCGATTTCCTGATAGCCGCCCCATGACCCTGCACGACGAAGTCGCCGCCACCGGCCGGTCGAACCCGGCCGGTGGTGGGCCAGACGGAGATTCCGGCCTCATGTCCAGTGAAACCGACACCGCACCGCCCGATAACGGTGAGCCCATCGGGGCCCGCGGCCACAACCCGCGTGCCGAGGTGGCCTTCCGCTCGATGGCCACCGCCGCCGGTCTGACCATCGTCGCGGCCATCGCGCTGATCGCGGTGTTCCTGCTGGTCCGCGCGGTGCCATCGATACGGGCGAACGAGGCCAACTTCTTCACCAGCACTCAATTCAACACCGATGACGCTAATCATCTGCGTTTCGGCATCCGTGATCTGTTCATGACCACGGTGATGAGCGCGCTGTTCGCGTTGGTGATCGCGGTGCCCATCGGGGTCGGGATCGCGTTGTTCCTGACCCAGTACGCGCCGAAGGTGCTCGCGCGCCCGTTCTCGGTCCTGGTGGATCTCCTGGCGGCGGTGCCTTCGATCGTGTTCGGTCTCTGGGGCTATCTGGTGCTCGCGCACTACCTCTCGCCGATCGAGCAGTTCTTCAACGACAACCTCGGTTGGTTCTTCCTGTTCAAACAGGGCAACGTGTCGATCCAGGGCGGTGGCACCATCTTCACCGCCGGTATCGTGCTGGCCGCGATGATCCTGCCGATCATCACCTCGGTCAGCCGTGAGGTGTTCAACCTCACCCCGCGCTCGCATGTCGAGGCCGCGCAGGCCCTCGGCGCCACCAAGTGGGAGGTCGTCCGGATGACGGTGCTGCCCTACGGGCGCAGCGGCGTGATCGCCGGATCCATGCTCGGCCTGGGCCGCGCCCTCGGTGAGACCATCGCGGTGCTGATGGTGTTGCGCACCGCGTCGACCGCCGGGCACTGGTCGCTGTTCGACGGCGGCTACACGTTCGCCTCCAAGATCGCCTCGGCGGCCTCGGAATTCAGCCAGGCGCTGCCCACCGGCGCCTACATCGCCGCGGGCTTCGTGCTGTTCGTCCTGACCTTCGTGGTCAACGCGCTGGCCCGGTTCGCCGCGGGCGGGAAGGTGAACGGCTGATGACCACCTCCACGCTGGATCGTCCGCTCAAGGCTCCCCCCTTCCGTCACATCAGCATGGCCCGGCGGATTCGCAACAACGTCGCGACCGTGGTCATGTGGCTCAGTTTCGCCATCGCCCTGGTGCCCCTGGGCTGGGTGCTGATCACCGTGGTGCAGCGCGGCCTGCACGCGGCCACCCGCAACGGCTGGTGGACCAAGTCCCAGAACGGCGTCCTGCCCGAACAGTACGGCGGCGGCGCGTATCACGCGATCTACGGCACGATCGTCCAGTCGGGCGTCGCGGCGATCATCTCGATTCCGCTGGGCATCATGGCCGCGATCTATCTGGTCGAATACGGTCGTGGGCGGCTGGCTCGGGTCACCACCTTCATGGTCGACATCCTCGCCGGTGTGCCCTCGATCGTGGCCGCGCTGTTCGTTTTCGCGCTGTGGATCGCGACGTTCAAGTTCGAGCAGAGCGCGCTGGCCGTGTCGTTCGCCCTGGTGCTGCTGATGCTGCCGGTAGTGGTGCGCAGTTCCGAGGAGATGCTCAAGCTCGTTCCCGACGAACTGCGCGAGGCCTCCTATGCGCTCGGCGTGCCCAAGTGGAAGACGATCGTGCGCATCGTCGTGCCGACCGCCGCGCCCGGCATGATCAGCGGCATGCTGCTGGCCGTCGCCCGCGTGATGGGCGAGACCGCACCGGTTCTGGTGCTGGTCGGATATTCACGGGCGATCAACTTCAACATCTTCTCCGGCAATATGGCCTCCCTGCCGCTGATGATCTACCAGGAGCTGTCCAACCCCGAGCCGGCCGGTCGCGCCCGGATCTGGGGTGCGGCAATGACCCTGATCCTGATCATCGCGTTGCTGTACCTCGGGGCGGCGGTCATCAACAAGCTGCTCACGCGGAAACGATAGAAGCGGACGGAATCACTCCATGGCCAAGCGGATCGATGTCAAAGATCTCAACATCTACTACGGCAAGTTCCACGCCGTCTCCGATGTGTCGCTGACCGTGCTGCCGCGCAGCGTCACCGCCTTCATCGGACCCTCGGGCTGCGGTAAGTCCACGGTGCTGCGCTCGCTCAACCGCATGCACGAGGTCACTCCCGGCGCGCGCGTCGAGGGCGGCGTACTGCTGGACGGCGAGGACATCTACGGCGCGCAGATCGACCCGGTCGGCGTGCGGCGCACCATCGGCATGGTGTTCCAGCGCCCGAACCCGTTCCCCACCATGTCGATTCGTGACAACGTGGTGGCCGGGCTGAGGCTGCAGGGCGTGCGGAACAAGAAGGAACTGACCGAGGTGGCCGAGCGCTCACTGCGCGGGGCCAACCTGTGGAACGAGGTGAAGGACCGCCTCGACAAGCCGGGTGGCGGCCTGTCGGGCGGTCAGCAGCAGCGTCTGTGCATCGCCCGCGCGATCGCCGTCTCCCCGGACGTGCTGCTGATGGACGAGCCGTGTTCGGCGCTGGACCCGATCTCCACCCTGGCGATCGAGGATCTGATCTCCGAGCTGAAGAAGCAGTACACGATCGTCATCGTGACCCACAACATGCAGCAGGCCGCGCGGGTCAGCGATCAGACCGCCTTCTTCAACCTCAAGGAGCAGGGCAAGCCGGGCAACCTGGTGGAGATCGACGAGACCGAGAAGATCTTCTCCAACCCGTCGCAGAAGGCCACCGAGGACTACATCTCCGGCCGGTTCGGGTAAAGGATCGCCCCGCCCTCGTCATTCCCGTCGCAGCATGCGGGAATGACGAGGGGTGTCTCGGGTGCGCGCCGAAATGACCGGCCGCTCAGATCGTTTCGGACTCGGCGTCCGGATCCGGGGGCAGCGTGCCGGTCACCAGGAACACCACACGGCGGCCGATCTCGACGGCGTGATCGGCGAAGCGCTCGTAGTAGCGGCCCAGCAGCGTGACATCGACCGCGGCGGCGACACCGAACTTCCACTCGCGGTCCATCAGCAGCGTGAACAGGTGGCGATGCAGATCGTCCATCGCCTCGTCGTCCTGGTTCAGCTGTGCGGCGCGCTCGGGATCACGGGTCTCCAGCACCTCCTTGGCTGCCGCGCCCATATTCACCGCGATCCGGCCCATTTCGGCGAAGTAGCCGTTGACCGACTCGGGCAGCGCGTGGTTGGGGTGGCGACGGCGGGCGACTTTGGCCACATGCAGGGCCAGCGCGCCCATCCGGTTCACATCGGCGACGATCTGAATGGCGCTGACCACCTGACGCAGATCACCGGCGACCGGGGCCTGCAGGGCCAGCAACGCGAAGGCCTTTTCCTCGGCGTTCGTGTTCATCTCGGCGATGCGGTCGGACTCCGTGATCACCTGTTCGGCGAGGGCCAGATCGGCCTGCAACAGCGACTGCGTCGCCTGATCCATGGCGGAACCCGCCATACCGGCCATTTCACCCAGAATGTGGGCGAGCTCAGCCATTTGCTCGTTGTAGATGACACGCATGGAACGAAACATTAGTTCGCGGCCCTGACTGTGTCACCAACGGTGGGTGAACCGCGGGTGTTGCCCGTTGCTAACCGTATCCCCGCAGGTGAGAAGGGTAAGCCGGAGCCGGTGTGTAGGCGGGCACAGCGCCCGTCATTCGCAGCTGTCGTCGGCGGCGTTGACGTGCTCGAGATCGGCGGGAAGTGTGACCGGATCGTCGTGATCCCCCTGCATCGCGGGCATAGACGCGATATCGGGCAGCGCGGTGCCGAACGACGGCGGCGCGGTCACCACACCGGAGAAATCGGTGCCGAGCGCCACCTGCACGACACTGCCCAGACCCGAGGCAACCTGCAGTTTCGCGCCCGGCAGTGCGGCGGCGACCGTCGCGGCGTCGCGTTGATGTCCGGACGAGTACCGCACCACGGTGGTCGACAGCGTGCCGTATGTGTAGGTGTCGACGCTGTAGATCTGGAATCCGGGCTTCGCCAGCTTGGCGGCGGTGGCGCCGGCCAGGCCCGTGGTGGTCGAGGCATTGGTGACCTGCACGGACACCGTGGCCGGGTCGGTGGCCGTCAGCTGATGCGGCGGCTCGGCCGGCGATGTTGGGGGTGGTCCGGGCGGACGCTGTTCCCCGGGTAGCGGCTGGTCGTCGATGATGGCCCGGAAGATCGCCTTGATGTCGGTCTCGCGGGGAATCTCGTTGCCGTAGGACGTGGTCCCGGCCGTCGGCACGGTCAGGAAGGTGATTTCCCCGGCGGGCATCTTCTGCAGCGACCGGCCCAGCATCAGCAGGTCCCGGGTATCGGTGTTGTCCATGAAGGCGTGGCCGGTGAAGGCGTTCACGAATCCGGTGAACTTGCCCGGATCGAACAGCACGCGATTGGACAGCGCACTGCGCAGCAGGGAGGACAGGAACAGCTGCTGGCGGTGGATGCGGTCGTAGTCGCTGCGTTCCTCGCCGATGACGTGCCGGGCGCGCACATAGTTCAACGCGGTCGCGCCACTGATGGTCTGGTGGCCGGTATCGGACAGGATGGTGCCGAGCTGGCCGTCCACGATCGGTTTGGCGGTGCACACCTCGACCCCGCCGACGGTGTCGACCATCGACTCGAATCCGGTGAAGTCGAGCCCGATGAAATGGTTGATCTTCAATCCGGACAGTTTCTGTATCACCCTGGTCAGGCATTTCGGACCGCCGAGCGCATAGGTGGCATTGAGCTTGCTGCCCGCCGCCGAGGCCCATTTCACGTCGGTGTACTCGGCCTTCTCGTTGTCCCAGGCCGCGCAGGAGGGCCGGGTGACATCCAGATCGCGCGGGAACGACACCACGACGATGCGCTGACGACTCGCGGGAATGTTCACCAGCATGACGGTGTCCGAGCGGGCGCCCTCGGCGTCGGCCGTCGTGCCCGCCCCGACCTCGCCGTTGGCTCCCGCGCGCGAATCGGTTCCGGCGATCAGAAAGTTCTCGTCACCCAGCTGATCGACCGGATCAACGATGTCGTGCGATCCGGTATCCAGCGCCTGCACCTTGGTGAAGCCCTTGTCGGTGGCCCGCAGATAGTTCCAGCCCACCCCGGTCATCACCAGCGCGACGACCGCGACCAGCGTCGTCAGCGAGCGTCCCGCGATCCGCCACCCTCGCCCCCGCCGGCACCGCATGGTCGGGGTCCAGGAACGCGGCGGCGCGCCAACGGGTTTCGGCGTGTCCACGGGATCGGGGCGGATGGTCGGGGGCGCGGGGGAAATGTCCGCAGGGATGGTCGGCTCGGTGTCGCCGTCG
>NZ_JAGPOX010000269.1 GCF_019038435.1 Nocardia alni | reverse complement strand
GGATCGGGGCGGCGGTGGTCTCGGAGCTGGTAGGGGCCGGGGCGCGCGTGGTGCTGGCCGATGTGGATTCGAAGGTGTCCGAGGTGGCTCGGGAGCTGGGGGATTCGGCCGTTGCGGTGGTGGGTGATGTCACCGACGCCGCGGTCATCCGGGAGCTGATCGCGCGCGCCGAGGGGGAATTCGGTCCGGTGGATCTGTACTTCGCGAATGCGGGAATCTTCGGGGCGCGGGGTCTGGACGGCACCGATGAACAGTGGTCCGCCGCACTGGAAGTCAACGTGATGGCGCACGTCCGGGCGGCGCAGGCGCTGATTCCGGGCTGGATCGAGCGGGGCACAGGGTATTTCGTGTCGACCGCCTCGGCGGCCGGACTGCTCACGCAGATCGGCTCGGCGCCCTATTCGGTGACCAAGCATGCCGCCGTCGGTTTCGCGGAGTGGTTGTCGATTACTTATGGAGACAAGGGGATCCGGGTCAGCTGCCTCTGCCCGATGGGCGTCGACACGAATCTGCTTCGAGCCGGCACGGACAACTTCACCGACGCGGCGACCGCGGAGGAGTCGATCCGCGCGGTGGTCTCCGCCGGCGAGGTCCTGTCCGCCGAGCAGGTGGCGAAGGATGTGCTCGCCGGTGTCGCGGCCGAGCGGTTCCTGATCCTGCCGCATGCGCAGGTACTCGAGATGTACCGGCACAAGGGCGCGGACTACGACCGATGGCTGTCCGGGATGCGTCGGTATCAGGCGACTCTCCGGGGCTGAAGTCCGATTGCCCGACCCGATGCGCTCCACGTGAGGCGGCTTACACCATCTGATATTTCAGTCCAGTTTCGACCAATTGGCTCCTGACTGGACTGTTCTACACCAGGGACGATGACGCCATGACCGTCACCGACCCGCAGGCCAGTTCGCCCATCTCCCGAGGCGGGAACACCACGGCGCAGGTCGATGTGTCCGATGGTTCCGCGGCGGCGGTAGCGTTCCCGGGTGCGGGGGCTGTCGTCGCGCGGGCCAATGAATTGGATGCGGGGACTACCGCGGGGAAGGCCGGGGAGCCGGGTGCGGGCGGTATTGCGCGACAGGCCGATGAATTGGGCGCGGCGGGTACTGCGCGGCGGACCGGTGAGCTGGGTACGGAAGCTGTCGCCCGGTCGGTGGGGGAGCCGGGCGCGGGGGCTGACGTGCGGCAAGCTGATGAATCGGCCTCGAAAGGGGTAGATATGCTCGGCGGCCGCGAAGCTGTCGTGGCTGGGGACATTGGGTTCGTTCGTTCGGTCGTAGAGTTCGCTGCGTCGGCCTCGAGGCAAGGGGCGGGTGCGTCTCAGGTCTCGAAGGCAGCCGACGAAGCGGCCGCGGAGGGCACAGCACCGGACGGCGAGGGTGCGGTGCGGGAGGGTGTCGTGCTGGACGAGGGCGTTCGTGTCGTCGATGACGCGGGGGCGGGCGGGCTGTGGCAGCCGGTCGGTGCCGGGGTGGTGGCCGCGATGGTGGGGTTCATCAGTACGTTCGCGGTGGTGCTGACCGGGTTGGCCAAGGTGGGGGCGACGCCCGGGCAGGCCGCGTCGGGACTGTCGGCGATCTGTCTGGCGCAGGCGGTGGGGATGCTCGTGCTGGCGCGGCGCTATCGGATGCCGATCGCGCTGGCGTGGTCTACTCCCGGCGCGGCGCTGCTGGCCGGCACCGGGCTGGTGTCCGGCGGCTGGCCGGCGGCCGTGGGCGCGTTCCTCGTGACCGGCGCGCTGATCGTGCTCACCGGATTCTGGCAGCGTCTGGGTCGGCTGATCGCGGCCATCCCGGCCGAGATCGCGCAGGCGATGCTCGCCGGCGTGCTGCTGCCGCTGTGCCTGGCGCCCGTGCACGCGCTCACCCAGAGCCCGGCGGTGGTTGTTCCGGTGATCCTGGTGTGGCTGGTCGTTCAGCGATATGCCGCGCGGTGGGCCGTCCCGGCGGCATTCGTGACCGCCGTGCTCGGCGCCGGGATCGAGATGACGCTCGGACATCACCGGCTCGACCTGGCCGCGATGGCGCCGAGGGTGGAACCGACCCTGCCGCACTGGAGTTGGCAGGCCATGATCGGCATCGCGGTGCCGCTCTACATCGTCACGATGGCCGGGCAGAACATCCCGGGCACCGCGGTGATGGAGTCGTTCGGGTACCGGATCCCGTGGCGCGCGGCGATGGCGACGACCGGTCTCGGCACCGTGCTCATCGCACCCCTAGGCGGCCATGCGATCAACCTCGCCGCGGTCACCGCGGCACTGACGGCCGGACCGTCCGTGCATTCGGATCCGCGGCGGCGATGGATCGCGGTCGTCGGCACCGGAATCACCTATCTGGTGCTCGCGCTGGCCTCGGGTGCGCTGGTGATCCTGGTGGAAGCAGCGCCGAAGGGCGTGCTGGAAACCGTTGCGGGACTTGCCCTGCTCGCGACGTTCGCCGCCGCTCTGGCTGCGGCGCTGGGCCCGTCCGAACACCGGATAGCGGGGGCGAGCACCTTCTTGGTCGCGGCATCCGGATTCGCGGTGTTCGGTGTCGGCGCGGCGTTCTGGGGTTTGGTCGCCGGGCTGCTGGTGCGATGGGCGCTGTCGGCTCGGCAAACGTCCGATCCGAGTCCGGTACGGGGAGAAGGTAGCTGAACCTCGGAGCGTGGTGGGCCTGTCGGCTGCCACCCGAACGGTCGGTTGTCCGATTCGAGTCAGCCGCTGGGAGAACGGAACCGATGTAGTGCGCCGGTCGACCTGGCGCCGGTCGGGGTACCTCGGCCCGGTGCGGAACCATCCAGGCGGTGTGGGGCCCGTGGCGTCCTGGACGCGGCGCGGGACTGAGCCGGTCGGTCGTCGAATAGTGCTGCATGCGAGCTGTCGTAGGGTTAGCGGCGTTGGCGTTCGGCGGGGGTACTGATCTGGTAGAGGAGCTCGGGTGACCAGGGTATTGATCTCGGCGGAGGATCTTCGGAAACAGCTGGGCGACAGTGTGTCCGGCAATGACACGGCAGGTCCGCTGCTGTTGGACGTGCGGTGGGCGCTGGGCGATCCCGACGGGCCGCAGCACTATCTGGACGGCCACATCCCAGGCGCGATATTCGTCGACCTCGAAACGGAATTGGCCGCGCCACCGTCCCCGGCGCGGGGTCGCCATCCCCTCCCGGAGGTCGCGCATCTACAGAAATGCGCCCGCAGTTGGGGTCTTCGCGCAGATCAGCCGGTCGTGGTGTACGACGCCACCGGCGGCATGGCCGCGGCCCGTGCCTGGTGGCTGTTGCGCTGGGCCGACGTCGCCGATGTGTGGATCCTCGACGGCGGGCTCCCGGCATGGCAGCGCGCAGGCGGCGACCTGGCCACCGGCAGCGAACCCGATCCCACCCCCGGCGACGTGGTGCTCACCCCCGGACGCCTGCCGGTGATCGACGCCGACGCCGCGGCCGCCTGGGAGGGCCTGCTCCTGGACGCCCGTGCGGGCGAGCGCTTCCGCGGCGAGGTCGAGCCCATCGACCCTCGCGCCGGCCACATCCCGGGCGCCCTGAGCGCCCCCACCGCCGAAAACCTCACGGCCGAGGGCATATTCAAGACCCCCGACCAACTCCGCGCCCGCTTCACCGCCCTGGGCTCCGGCCCGGTCGCCGTCTATTGCGGCTCGGGAGTCACCGCCGCCCACCAGATCGCCGCTTTGGCCGAGGCCGGCGTCGAAGCCGCACTGTATCCGGGCTCCTGGTCGCAGTGGTCCAACGACTCGAAACGCCCGGTCGTCACGGACTGAATGGCTATTGCTCGGGTTGCGCTGGAATATTCCAATAGGGCGAACTACAGTCTGACAATGGCATGGTGATGGCGAATTGTGTTGCAATGCAAGAGTTCTCGTCATCATCATGTAGTTTGCTGACTATGTCCGAGATTCCCGATATTCCCGAGACTCAGCCTTTTATGCTGTAAATGCCGGTCAGATCGGAATGCACGATCTGGATCCGGTTCTGGAGAAGCTCGGCCCGCATGCGGAGGAGGTCGTCGAAGGCCGTGCAGAGGGCCGTGCAGAGAGCGTCTTGACGTTGGTGGCCGCGAAGTTCGGTGCTGTGCCTGACTGGGTCCGGCGTGTGGTGGATGCGGCGAGTGTTGCGCAGCTGGATGTGTGGACGGTCCGTGCCCTGACCGCGAGTACCCCCGAGGAGCTGTTCGCCCCGTAGTGGGGGCGTTGTCGGTTGTCGGTGTGGGCTGTCGCGCTTACGGACAGCCCCGCGCGACAGTGTGTAGTGCGGCACTGTCGGCGGCGGTGATGGGGAGGGCGTATTTGGTTGCGGTGGTTAGGTATTTGCCTGCGTAGTAGCAGTGATAGGGGTGGGCGGGGGGTAGCC
>NZ_JAGPOX010000268.1 GCF_019038435.1 Nocardia alni | reverse complement strand
ATGGTTGCTTGTGTGTTGCTGATCACTTTCATGTCTATTTGGTATTGCGTGGGAGGAATCGGTCGGGGGGTCTGGCAATATGTCGGGTATGGGACGCCGCCGGACATGGCGTCGGGTAGCCGGCGCATTGGCCTGTGCCGCACTGTCGTTCGGTGCGGTGGTGCTCGGGGTGTCGCCGGCGGTCGCTGGGGCGCCGATCGGGAGCGGGTCGAGTGATGGTCCGGATCCGAAGGTTCCTGTGGACAATCCGCGGCCGGTCGTGGCGGCGCTGGATCGTATCGAGCCGATCACCGATCGGTGGTTGCGGCTGTTCGTGAGGTCTCCGGCGATGGGGCGCACGGTGCAGGTGCAACTTCTGTTGCCCGCCGATCGCAGTCGTCCGCGCCCGACGCTCTACATGCTCGACGGGCGAAGTGCCAGCAACAGCGGCAACAACTGGTCCAAGCAGGGTGGCGCGGTGAAATTCTTCGCCGACAAGAATGTCAACGTGGTGTTCACTGTCGGCGGTCCGGCGGGTTACTACACCGATTGGCAGCGCGCGGATCCGGTGCTGGGTAACAACAAATGGGAAACCTTCCTGACCAGCGAGCTGCCGCCGCTGATCGACCAGCGATTCGAGGGCAACGGCCGCAAGGCGCTCGAGGGTGTCTCGATGGGCGCCGAGGCGGCCATGATGCTGGCGATGCGGCACCCGGGCGCCTACCGCGCGGTCGCCGCGCACAGCGGTTGCTACGCGATGGGCTCGGAGGTCGGGCAGGCGCAGGCCCGTGCCGTGGTGCGGACCTACGGCGGAGATCCGGACAACATGTTCGGCGGCGGCGCCGATCCGGACTGGCTCGCACACGATGTGATGACCCACGCGGACGATCTGCGCGGCACGGCCCTGTTCCTGTCCGCGGGCAGCGGCCTGCCGGGGGCGTTCGACGGCCCGGGTAATCCCGATGCCAGGACCTCGGTCGTCTTCGGTGGACCGCTCGAGACCGGGGCCTACGCCTGCACCATGGCGCTGGCCGACCGCCTGTGGCGGATGAAGATCCCGGCGACGACGGATCTACGGCCTGTGGGCACCCATTCGTGGCCGTACTGGGCCGCCGAACTGCCGCGGGCCTGGCCGACGCTGGCCGGTGCGCTGGGCGTCGACTGAGATCTCAGCCCAGAAAGCGGCGAACGGTGTCGGGATCGGTGGCGAACGCCAGGAACAGATCGTTCTCGTGCGGGTCACCGGCGGTCACCCGCACACCGTCGGCGCCGTAGGGACGTACCAGCACTCCGGCCTCCGCGCAGGCCTCGCCGAATTCGGCACTGCGCGCACCCAGCGGCAGCCAGACGAAGTTGGCCTCGGTGGGCACGATCCGGTACCCGGCCGCCAGCAGCGCGGTGCGCATCCTGGCCCGTTCGGCGACCGTGCCGTCGGTGCGGTCGAGCAGTTCGTGCCGGGCGTCGAGCGAGGCGATCGCCGCGGCCTGCGCGATCCGATTCACGCTGAAGGGGATGTGCACCTTCATCAGCGCGGTGATCACCTCCGGATCGCCGATGGCGTAGCCGACCCGCAGTCCCGCCATGCCGTACGCCTTCGAGAAGGTGCGCAGCACAAGCACGTTCGGGCGGGTGCGACCGATCTCGACGCCGTTCGGATGATCCTGCTCGGGCAGCCGCAGATATTCGTAGTAGGCCTCGTCCAGGACCACCAGGATGTGGTTCGGCACCGCGTCCAGGAAACGCAGGATCTCCGCGCGGCCGGCGGCGGTCCCGGTCGGGTTGTTCGGATTGCAGACGAAGATCAGCCGGGTGCGCTCGGTGACCGCGGCGGCCATCGCGTCGAAATCGTGCGCCAGGCCCTCGGTGAGCGGCACCTGCACCGCGGTGGCGTTGCCGACCTGCGTCACGATCGGATAAGCCTCGAACGAGCGCCACGCGAAGACCACCTCGTCGGTCGGCGCGTCACACGTGATCTGGACCAGCTCCTGGCACAGCGCGACACTGCCGCAACCGACCGCGACGTTCTCCACCGCCACGTCGTGGAATGTCGCGAGGGCCGCGCGGAGTTCGCTGGCCTGGTTGTCGGGGTACCGGTGGGCCTGTTCGGCGGCCTCGGCGATCGCCTTGGCGACGGTGGGCAACGGGCCCAGGGTGGACTCATTGCTGGACAGCTTGACCGCGCCGGGATAGCTGCGGCCGGGGCTGTATGCCGGGATGGACGCGAGGTCCGGACGAATACGAGCGGTCACACTCCCACAGTAGAGTGTGCCCGCCGTGGTCGATCACGGACCGGTTGCAGCCGGGAAATTCGACCCCGTCGGTCCTTACATGCGACTTCTCCCGAAAGTTATCCAAGCGAACTATTCTTGGTCCATGGCGGGCATTTATGGGGACAGTGCGCCCGCGCGCGAAAAGGGCGCGGTCCGGGCGCAGGAGAGCGAGTTCGGGTCGGCGGCTCGAGTACCCATACGGGTGCTCGAACCCGACGGCAGTGCGCGCGGCGGGATCATCGTGCTGCACGAAACGCGGGAGTTCGCCGACACATTGCTGGAGCTGATGGCGTCGTTATCCAGCGAGGGATGGATCGTGGTGGCGCCCAATCTGTTCCACCGCGACGACGCGGACGGGGAGCGGGTGTTCGGCGAGGAGCTGTTCGCCGATTTCGACGCGTGCTTCGACTGGCTGGTCGAGCGTGGGGTCTTCCCGGACTGCACCGGCGTACTCGGCTTCGACAGCGCCGGGACGGCGGCCCTGCTGGTCGCCACCGACCGCCCGATCGGCGCCGCGGTGAGCGTCTCGGCGCCCGGTATCGCCGAACCGCTCACCGACCGCGCGGACGCGCTGC
Organism: Nocardia alni; assembly: GCF_019038435.1. GTDB lineage: Bacteria > Actinomycetota > Actinomycetes > Mycobacteriales > Mycobacteriaceae > Nocardia > Nocardia alni. The sequence continues at coordinate 1,667 of NZ_JAGPOX010000268.1, read as the reverse complement.
TGCACGCCGCGCCCCGGCTGCGCGCGCCATGGCTGGGCCTGTACGGGGAAGACGATCCCGAAACTCCCGCCGAACAGGTCGAACATCTGCGTGAGGCGGCCGCATCGGCCGCCGTGGCCACCCTGGTGGTGAGCTATCCGGGCCTGCGTCACCGGCCGGACCATCCGGGCGCCGTGCTGGAAGCCGAGGCAGAGGCTCTCGTTGCCGCCCATACGAGGATCTTCGACTGGTTCGACGCACACCTTCGTTGACCAGCCGTTTTGCGTCCTGACCGGATGCTCTGTACTCTTGCGTCTCGGCGGTTCGAAAGGACCGGGCCCTCGAAGAGAAGGCTCCAGGAGGCGTGCCAGAGCGGCCGAATGGGACTCACTGCTAATGAGTTGTCCCTTCACGGGGACCGGAGGTTCAAATCCTCTCGCCTCCGCCACGTCCGGTTCGCCGGGCGCCACAACTGAATATGACGTGACTGAGCGTCAATAGACTCCGGATCAGAAGGTTGGGAGTTCGAAACGCTTCAGTACCATGCGCCCGTAGCTCAACGGATAGAGCATCTGACTACGGATCAGAAGGTTGGGAGTTCGAGTCTCTCCGGGCGCGCTTTGTACCAGCAGAAACAGGGGCTGGGTTGTCATTCGATAACCCTCTTTCCCCGGTAATTCCCCGTTGTTCATGCCGCGTCTCCATATCGTTGAGGCCGGAAAGCACAGGCGCCCGTGGCTGACCGCAGTGATCGATGACTGCTCCTGTGCGGTGCCCGGCTACACCGTGAACCTGGGCGCGCCATCGGCATTGAACACCTCCCTCGCCTTGCGGCAGGCGATCTGGACCACATCCGATCCGGCCTGGCCGATGTGCGGAACCCCCGAGATGCTCTACGTCGACCACGGCAGCGACTTCATCAGGGACCACCTCGCCCGGTCGCGGCCGATCCTGAAGTTCGCGATCGTGCACTCGACCGTGGCCCGGCCCCAGGGCCGCGGGAAGGTGGAGCGGCTGTTCGCCAGCATCAACACCGAACTGCTCACCGAGTTGCCTGGCCACCTGGTCCACGGCAAACCCGTCACCACGCCGGCGCTGTCGCTGCGTGAACTCGACGAGGCGATCGGCCGGTACATCACAGGCATCTACCACCCGCGTACCCACTCCGAGATCGGCGTCTCGTCGAACACCTGGATCGCATCGGCGAGTACGACCCCCGACGCCGACGCCAGCAACTCGCGCATCATCGCCCGCGCCCGCTGGGGCGTCACCAGGTCGGTGTCATGGTGCAGATCATCGAGCACCAGTGCCGTCATGCCCATCGCCTCTTCCTGCCCCGCTGCTCGGGTGCACCGGATCTACCCCCGGTCGGGATGATCCGAAACCGTCTACCTCGCCTGAAATAAGCACTCGACACTGACAGAGGAAAATCTGTGGTGTCGGGGGTAGACATTCGGTGTGGGCCGGTATACAGTCGCTGTTGTTGCAGATGAGAAGGCGAGTTGGCCGGGTAGGTGAGCTACCCGGAAGCACGAGTTCGACCGTCCCCTTCCGGCGGAGGCGCTAATCCGGTGTAGTCGGCCGGACCGCCCGGAAGGGGACGAAGAAGCAAGGAAGAACAGCAAGACCGAAGTACGCAAGGGCAGGACCCGTCGATCCAGGAGGTGGTGCTCACTGAGTAGTCGTTT
>NZ_JAGPOX010000267.1 GCF_019038435.1 Nocardia alni | reverse complement strand
GGGTGGGTGGCGCGGGCAGCGTGACCGCGGCGCGTTCGGCGGAGACGCTGTGCAAGCTCGATCCGAGCAGTCTGCCCACGACTTCCGCTGCGGCCGCGAGGATTCCGACGCCGGCGACACCCCGGATCACCTGGCGCCGATCGATGCCGACGGCCGATTCCGAAGAGGTTTCGACCGCGCCACCGGATCCCGCGCTCGCGAGCATCCGGCTCTCGAACAGATCGATCCGGCGAATCATCCAGCGCAGCGCCACGATCGCCAGCACCACCCCGATCACCGATGGCAGCGCCCAGAGCAGCGATGCCCTCGGCCGGTTCACCGCCACGAAGGCGGCCAGCACACCGAAGACTCCGAACAGCGCCGAGCCCACGGGCCGGTGCCGGCGCTCGATCCGGCCGGCGAATCCGGCCACGATCACCGCGACCGCCGCCATCAGGATGAACAGCACCGCCTTGTCGTTGGTGCCGACCAGGCCGATCACCTTTTCGCGTACGGAGTCGGGCGTGTGGTCCACCACGGTTCCGCCGAGGGCGTTCAGCGGTGCACCGCCCGGATCGATCGGCGCCGCCACGAGTTCGGCCACACCGACCGCGACCAGCGCCGAGACGACGCCGCTCGCGGTGCGCAGGCCCGATCCGGCAGCGGGGCCGCCGGTCCTCGGAGCCGGAGCGGGCGAGGCATCCGGTGACGACGGCGCATCGCCACGCGTGCCTGAAGAGGTCATACCGCGAGCGTACTGCGGGTCCGGCCTGGTGGAACCTGCCGAACGGGCATAGATTCGCGGTCGTCACAGTTTCGTCAGAAATGACGAGACTGCAACATTCCGCCCGTTCAGCGCGATTAATCTGTGATGTCGCGCACTGTGGGTGTTGCACGGAAGCTACCCAGCCGCCTCTCAGGAAATGCGCGCTTAATTGATGCAGAGGTTCCTGAGCCAAAGGACGTGATGACCGTGTATCCGAACCAGGGGAACTGGCCCGGACAGCCTCCGGGCCCGTACGGAGCACCACCACCCGGACCGTATCCACCGCCGGGCGGTTACCCGCAGGGCGGTTACCCGCAAGGTGGTTACCCGCAAGGTGGTTACCCTCAGGGTGGCTATCCGCCGCAGGGTGGTCGTCCGCCCCGCCATAGGACGAGCTTCAGCGTCGTGGCCGTATTCGTGCTGATCGCCGCGGTGGCCATCGGTCTGGTCGCGTCGCGGTTCGGCGCGCGCGGCGTCGTCACGCACTCCCCGCTGGCGCAGTCGCCGGGCATCGTGACCCAGCCTGTCGGCAACCAGACCGGCTCCGGTCTCACCGACGCGGCGAATCGCGTCGTCCCGGGCATCGTCAACGTCAACACCGTGCTCGGCTACGAGAACGGCGAGGGCGCGGGCACCGGGATCGTGTTGAGCTCCGACGGTGAGATCCTGACCAACAACCACGTCGTGGAGGGCGCCACCAAGATCTCGGTGACCGATATCGGCAACGGCAAGACCTACGCGGGCTCGGTGGTCGGATACGACCGCACCGACGACGTCGCGGTGGTTCGCCTGTCCGGCGCGTCCGGGCTGCAAACCGCGCCGCTGGGCAATTCGGACAAGGTCGCGGTCGGCGACAGCATCGTCGGGGTCGGCAACGCGGGCGGCACCGGCAGCCCCACCGCGGCCGCCGGGCAGGTCACCGCACTGAATCAATCCGTCACCGCCAGCGACGAGGCCGCCGGTGCGGCCGAACAGCTGACCGGTCTCATCCAGATCGCGGCGAATATTCAGCCCGGCGATTCCGGTGGTCCGCTGATCAATAACGCCGGACAGGTCGTCGGTATGGATACCGCCGCCTCCGCGGGGTTCCAGTTCAACAATTCGGGCAGTGCCGCCGCCGGCGGGGGTCAGGGCTTCGCGATCCCGATCAACAAGGCTGTGAGCATCGCACGGCAGATCCAGGGCAGTAACGCCTCCAGCACGGTGCACATCGGCCAGTCGGCATTCGTCGGCGTCTCGATCACCGACGCCAACGGCGCCGGCGCGCTGGTACGCAACGTCCTGAACGGCGGCCCGGCCGAACAGAGCGGGCTGGCCTCCGGTGACGTGATCACCGGTGTGGACGACCATTCGGTGAATTCCGCGACGCAACTGACCAACACGATGGACCTGTATCACCCGGGTGACACGGTCACGATCCGGTTCACCGATCCGAACGGCCAAAACCAGACCGCCCAAATGAAACTCGCCCAGGGACCGGTCGGGTAGGCGAACCGGGGTACCCGACCGCACGACGCCGGATCCGTCCTCGACGGATCCGGCGTCGCACTGTCCGCGACCGAAGTGCCGTCGTCCGGGATATCGCTGGTGGCCTGTAGGACCAGCGGGAGATCACCGTTGGTTACGAACCTCGGCAGCAGATTCCGACCGCAGTGCTCGGCGGGCGAGTTCGACGCACTCGGGGAGATTCAGGTCGCGAATCGTGGCCTTGGTCAGGGCGACAGCCGGTGGGGCGACGCTCAGTTCGGTGACGCCGAGGCCGAGCAGCACCGGGATCGCGGCCGGGTCGGCGGCGATCTCACCGCAGACCGCGACGGGGGTGGCCGCGGAACCGCGGCAGACCCAGTCGATCAGTTGCAGCACACCGGGGTCCAAGGCATCGGCCGCAGCGGCGACGGCGGCATTGCCGCGTTCGGCGGCCAGCGCGTACTGGGTGAGATCGTTGGTGCCGATACTCAGGAAATCCACGTGCCGGGCGAATACCGGCGTCTTGGCGGCGGTCGCCGGAATCTCGACCATGATGCCGACCTTCAATGAGATATCTTCTCGCACAAGCCCCTCGGATTTCACCACCGAATCCAGCAGGGTGCGGGCCGTGCGGAGTTCCGCGAGCTGGGACACCATCGGAAACATCACGCTCACCGGGTGCTCGGCGGCGACGCGGACGATCGCCCGCAGCTGATCGTGCAACAGATCGGGATGCGCCAGAGTCAGACGGATGCCGCGCAGGCCCAGAAACGGGTTCGCCTCGGAGGGTTGGGGGATGTACGGCAAAGGCTTGTCGCCGCCGACGTCCAGGGTGCGCAGGACGATCCGGCGGCCGTCGAAGGTCCGGGCGATCGACCGGTAGATCTGCTCCTGCTCGTCCACCGACGGCGCGTGATCGCGGTTCAGGAACAGGAATTCGGTTCGAATCAGACCTGCGAGGTCGGCGCCGCCCTGTACGGCATCGGTCGCATCGGAGACGCTGCCCACATTCGCGGCCACGTGCACGGTGATGTCGTCGCGGGTGCGGGCGGGCTGTCGCGCCGCCGCCTGGGCGGCATGCAGACGGTCGCGCTGCTGCTTTGCCCGCGTGGTGAATTCGATTCTGGTTCGCTCGTCGGGAGTGATGACCAGCTGGCCGGTGCCGCCGTCGAGCGCCACCGTCGTGCCTTCCGGGACTGTGAGCACGTGCGACCCGGCTCCGACGATCGCGGGAATTCCCTTGGCATGGGCGAGAATAACGCTGTGCGCTGTCGGACTACCCTGTGCGAGCGCTATTCCCGTCACGACCTCGGGATCCAGCGCCGAGACCTGGCCGGGTGTCAGGTCGGCCGCGACGAGTATGCCCGGGCGGCTGTCGATCTCACTGTCGATCCCCAGTAGCGCCGCGACGACCTGATCGCGCACCGCGCGAATATCGGCCGCCCGCGCGCGCTGGTAGTCGTCGGGTAGATCCGCCAATTCCGCTGCGGCGTCGTCCAGTACCGTTGCCCACGCGCGCTCCGCGGGTGCGCCTTCGCCGATGTGGTCGTGGACAGCGCGGATCACCTCCTCGTCCTCGAGCAACAGCAGGTGCGCCCGGAAAATATCGGCCTGTGGATTCGCCGATGCGGATCGGGTGTAGTCCGCGAATCCCGCACCCGATCCGTCGTCGGCCTGTTCGATCGCGGTGGTGATGCGATCACTCACCCGCGCGAGCGCGGCGTCCAAGCGTTCGCGCTCGTCCTCGGGCGGGCCGGACGCAACGGTCGGCAGGTCGAATTCGACCGCACCCGGCCGCCATATCGGTCCGATCGCGATGCCCGCCGACGCCGGGAACGGACCGGATCCGACGAATTCCGCCGCACCACCGTCGATTCCGCCGGCCGGGGCCGCCCCTGTCCGCGATCCGGCCCGCGCCGAAACACCGCGAGCCTCCTGCGGACCGTTCGAGCGCGGCGCGGCTACCTCGTCGAATCCTCGCTCGGCCAAGTCCGTCACCCGACGCACGACCTCACCGGCGTCGGAACCGGTTGCCACGACCTCGATTTCATGCCCGGCCAGCGCCCCGAGCGCCGCGACGCGGGTCAGGCTGCTCCCCGGGACCGGCCCTGCTCCGGTTGTCAGATTGCGCAAGCGGACCCGCGCGTCCCGCCCACGAATCTCGGCCACCAACCTGGCCGCAGGCCGAGCGTGCAGGCCATGTTCGTTGACCACCCGGAATACGGCTGCCGCCTCACTGCCGTCATCGCCAGCCGCAGCACGTGTGCCGCCAGGGCCATCGCCACCAGCCGCAGCATCCGCACCACCACCATCGCCACCAGGCACAGCACGTGTGCCACCACCATCGCCGCCGCCGAACGCAGCACGTGTGCCGCCGCCATTCTCGGCATGCGGCCCGGAAGCGGTTGCCGTACCGCTGGAC
>NZ_JAGPOX010000266.1 GCF_019038435.1 Nocardia alni | reverse complement strand
GGTGAAGACTCCGGGGGCGGCGGGGGCGGTCCGTGCCGCCTCGGTCCGCCCGGGTTGACCCACGGTGGAGGCAGGATCGGTCCGCCGGGATTCACGGGTGGCCGATTCGGGCCGCCGGGGTTCACCGGCGGCCGATTCGGGCCGCCAGGGTTGACGCCTGGCGGGGGCAGGATGGGGCCGCCCGGGTTACCGCCCGGCGGGTGCTGGAAGGGGTTGCCCGGGTTACCGCCCGGCGGGGGCTGGAATGGGCCGCCGGGGTTGATCGGCGGCGGTGTGGGTCCGCCTGGACCGATCGACGGCGGCTGCATGGGTCCGCCCGGGTTGATCGACGGCGGCGTCGGTCCACCCGGACCGATGGACGGTCCGGACGGGGGCGGTCCGCCGGGGCCGCCCGGGAGCCCGCCACCCAAATCGGGCGGGCTCGGGATCAGTGTGTCCGGGGTGCTCGACGAGTCCGGTGCGCTCATGCTCGGCCCGGAATCCGGCGAACTCATGCTCGGCCCGGTGTCCGTCGTACTCGAGCTGTCCGGCGAAGTCCCCGTGTCGGTCGAGCTACTGGTCGAACCGCCGGAGTCCGTGCCGGTGGAATCGGCGTAGGCGAGCACCGTCGGGGTGGCGATCAGTGCTCCGGTCAGCAGGGCGGCGGCGAGAATTCGGCGAGGGCGGGATGAAATAACTGTCGGCACAATGATTCTCCTGCGACATGGGGCGTCTGTCCGGCGGCGCCCTCGTTGTCATCAAAACAAGGCATTATGCGAAAACTTTTGGATATCAATGCCAGTTGCCTGTGAATGATCAGAACTGATCTCGCCGTCGGTTCACACTCGGGATCCACCGGCCAGCTGCCGGGCCGATCCCGATGTGGCGCAACATGTTCGGTGATCTACACCGTCTGATCCCGGGCGGCCCAGCGACTGGTCCTGCCAGAGTCTGGCGGGGCACGAATGCCGACTGGCTGGGTGCGGAGCGCGTCCGGTCCGGTCCGGTCCGGGCATACGCGTGCCGGCGGGGCAGACCCCGGGGCTTCGGTGCCGTCGCGGGTTCGTGGCATCGGCGAAACACCACCAGGGGTTCTATGGCGCCTTCAGCAGTGCGGCGGTGACATCTGACTGGAGCGCTTATGCAGCCGTGTGCCCGCCGCCTTGGTTGCCCGGCATTCCTGGCGTCAGATGAGGTTGGTGGCGACCAGGGCTCCGATGATCAACAGCACGGCGGCGGTGATCAGGTTGGCGCTCTTGTCGACCCAGGCGCCGCGCAATTGATATCCGGCAAACGCGCCCAGCATGGTCAGTCCGACGATGGAGATCACGGTGACCAGCGAGAAGACGATCAGTGTGCCGACCGCGGCGGCCATACCGAGGGCGCTGGCCGCCAGGAACACAGGCAGGATGGTCAGATCCGGTGAAGCGGCGGCCCCGAACGGCACCGCGAATGCGAGCAGCTTCGCGACGCGGCCGCGATTGGGCTTGTGTGGCGACGTGCTCGATGCGGCCGGGTTCGTGGTGGTCGCGAGCTGGCTGTGCCCATGTGTGTCCGCGTGGCTGTGTTCATGCGCGTGCCCCCGGGCGTGATCGTTTTCGTGAGCATGACCGCGGTCGTGAGCATGGGGGTGCCCTGATGTGTGTGCGTGGCTGAGTTCGTGAGTGTGCTCGTGGACGTGGCCTTCTCGGTCCGTGTGCTCGTGCTGATCGGGAGCGCTCGTGGTCGCCGGGATCGTGCTGTGCTGGTGTCCGTGAGGGTGGCCGTGGTCGTCCGCGTGCCTGTGCGGGCGTCCATGGTCGTGAGAGTGCCCGTGGCTGTGACCGCCATTCTGGTCATGGGTGTGCCCTCGGCCTATCAGTTCCAGCACGGCGAACACCGCGCCGGTCAGGATCAGCAGCCCGCCGACCACCAGGTTCTCGTTGCGTTCGACGTCGGTGCGGAATCGCAGGCCGACCAGGATCACGATCGCGCCCAGGATCAGTGAGAACGCGACATGGGCCAGCCCGGCCAGGCTGGACAGTCGCAGCACGCGGCGCAGCGGGTAGCGCTGGGCGCGGGCGATCACCGACAGCGGAACCCAGTGATCGGGCAGGACGGCGTGGCCGAAGCCGACACCTGCCGCGGCTGCGAGCAGCGCGGGGGCGGTGAAACTCATATCCGGAAATATACTCTCATCTTCGCAGAAGTGAAGATGAGAAAATGGCGACGGCGCGGTACGTACCCGGCGATGTCACACTGGGAGCGACACCGACATAGAAGGACGGCCTCCATGACCAGCAAGGCGACCGCGCCGGCCACCGAGGCCGGGCACGACGCCCGGTTGACCGATCCGCAGGTGGAGCAGGCCGTCCTGATGCTGTCGATGCTTGCCGAGCCAACTCGCCTGCGGCTGCTGTGGGCCCTGCGCGACACCGAACTGGGTGTGAGCGCCCTGGCCGAAGCCGCCAAATGCACCCCCACCGCCGCGAGCCAGCACCTGTCGAAGCTGCGCCTGGTCGGCCTGGTCCAGCAGCGAGCCGACGGCCGAGCCCGCCTGTACCGGCTCTCGGGTGGGCACGTGGTGCGGCTACTGTCCGAGGCCCTGGCCCAAGCCGACCACACCGTATCGGGGTTGCCGCATCACGGGTGATCGGCGCGGCCGGACCTATGGGTATTCCGGCCGATGCCGATGGCATGTGGTGCGCACGTTGTTGCCTGATCCCACGGTATCGGGGCGTCTCATTGCATCGGCGTGGTCGACCCCTGGGTATCCCGGCCGGTGCCTGGGGGCGCGCGGTGTTCACGTTGGTCGGGCTGATCGGACGGTATCGGGGTCGCGGCATCGCAGGTGATCATCGTGGTCGGACCTGGGTGGGTGTCCTGGCTGCGCCTGCGTGGGGTGGTGCGGCTGTTGTCTGATGTGTTGATCCGAGCTGGCCGTGCCGGTGTCGGAGCTGACGTACAGTCGGTGATCATTGTGGATGAAAGGTGTTGTTGCGCAGTGTGATCGGGATCATCGTGGCCTCGATCCGAAATCCCGTGCGGCCGCTCGGGTATCGGTATGCCTATAGTGTTGTCGGACTGTGGTGAGAGTGTGAGGGGGCGCGGTGAGTGGACCGTGGTATGACAAATTCACCGACGCCGAGGCCAAAGCCCCGTACGGCCAGTCGACGGTATTGAGTACAGCCGACGGGTACTGGTGGCGCCTGGATCCTGGCTCCTCGTGGATGTGGTACAACGGCTCGTTCTGGCAATATGCCCCGCCCCCAATGGATCCGCGCGTCCGCTGCGGCTCCCGCATCGTCGAGCAGCAAGCCGCATCACCGCCCCCGGTAGTGCCAACATCACCGCCCCAGCGCCCCAACCCGGAACCTGCTCGCCCCACAACCGCCGACCGCCTTCCCGCGGCTCTTCCTCAGCAACCGCAGGTTCCATCGGGCCCACTACTGGGACAGGGACCCACCGGTACGCCGCCGACCCAAGGGCCAGCGGAACCGCCGCCACTTCCTCGGGCGTTACCGGGATCTCGGCCTCTGCCACAGGAACTGGCGGGCTCGCCGCAAGGACCGGCGGGGTCTCTGCCTCTGTCGCAAGGATCATCGGGGAGTCAGCCGCTGTCGCAGGGCCCGGCAGGACCGCCACCTCTTCCGCAATCCGTATCCGGATCCAGGCCGCTGTTGCAGGGGTCGCCCGGTTCATCACAAGGGGCAGCGGGGTCTGCGCCATTTTCACAGGGGGCGTCGGGGAGTCAGCCATTGGCGCAGGAGTCGGGAGGGCCGCCGCCACTTCCGTCGGCGTTATCGGGATCCCAGCGTTTGCCACAGGGGTCTGTGGGTTCGCCGCAAGGGCCGGTGGGACCGCCGCCTCTTCCCCAGGCAGGATCTCGGCCATTGCCGCAGGAATCACCGCAGGGGTCCTTGGGCGGGTCGTCGCCGCAGGGATTTGCGGGCGCTCAGCTCATGGGGCAGGGACCTGCCGACGCAGGCTTTGCGGCGGCGGAGCCCGGCAATTTCGGGACTGCTCCGGGAGCGGCGCTGAATCAACCTGTCCCGCAGGCGCCTTCTGGTTCGGTGCCGGTCGGTGGTGCTCCTGGGCAACCGGGGGTGCCGGATGGTGTACCCGGGCGTCAGGGGGCCGTCGCCGAGACTGTTCGGTTGGGTTCGGCGGCAGCCCACTCTGCACCGCAGTCGGTCGGTGTACCTGAAACCGTGAAGTGGGGGAGTGCAACACCTTCGGCTCGATCCGCGCTGTCCGAACATCCGGCTCCGCCTGGCGCCGTTGCTCGAATCGACAGCGTCAGCGGGGATCTGCAGTCCGCCGTGCCAGGCGCGGGTATGCACGCCGCTGTGTCGAACGAGATCGAACAGAGCGGAGTTCAGGCTGAGCCCGGTCAAGCGCTGGGTGCGGTCGGGATCGCGCAGGCTGTCCCCCCGGACGGAGTCGTACGCGCTCCCACGCCGACCGGTTCCGTGCCGATTGCCGCGCCGAACGGGACCATGCAGCCCCTTGCGTCGAACGAGTCTGCGCAGACCGCTTATCCGGTTGGGATAGAGCAGGCTCCTGCCCGAGGTGGGAGTGTGCCGCCGCCTCTTCCCGGTGGGGTTGTGCCGCCGCCTCTACCGGGTGGGGTTGTGCCGCCGCCTCTACCGGGTGGGGTTGTGCCGCCGCCTCTACCG
>NZ_JAGPOX010000265.1 GCF_019038435.1 Nocardia alni | reverse complement strand
GTGCTCGATGCGCCGCCGCGGGCGGTGACCGAGGCGGATGCGCGCGGGCGGGCGCTGCGTGGCATCGAATTCACCGCCTCGCTGGCCGTGGCGGCGATGACGGTGCGGCAGGGGGTCTTGTCCAATGTGCGGGTGCTGCGCGATTACGACCAGGACGGTACGGCGCCCGCGCAGGTGCTGGTCTCGCCCGTGACCTCCGGTGCGGCGATGGTGTGGGCTCGTGATCGGCTCGACGGCGCGCCCGGCTACCACCTGGGCTTGGATGTCATCGATGGAACGGTGAGTTCGCCGGAGACGATCACGGCGGGCGCCGATGGCCGGATCCGGTTGCGCGCGACCGCATTATCGGGTGAAACTCCGCTCACACCCCTGTCCGGCGCCGAACTGCTCAACGGGACTCAGCGCGACATTCCCAGCGCCGTCGATACTCTCACCTTCCTGGCCTACCGGGAGAAGTTCCTCGCCGGATCTTGGCATTTCGACACGTATTTCGGGCGTGACACTCTGATTTCGCTGATGCTGTTGCTGCCGGTGCTCGCGCCGGACGCCGCCGAGTCGGGATTGCGGTCGGTGCTGGCCCGGCTCGGACCCGGCGGAGAGGTGGCCCATGAGGAGGAACTCACCGAGTGGGCGCTGCTGAATCCCCCTGAGTCTGGTGAGAAGCCGAGCGCCGCACCATATTTCGACTACAGCATGATCGATGAGAATTACCTGCTCGCGCCGGTCGCCGCCGCGTATCTGCTGGACGGGCACACCGGCGCCGCCCGTGCGGGCAGTTTCCTGCGGTCCGGTACCGACGGCGCCGCGCTGGTCCGAAATCTGCGACTGGTCGTGTCGAGTGCCGCGGCGTTCGCACACGACCCCCGCTACAGCACCCTGATCGCGCTGAAACCCGGCCACGCCGCCGGGGAATGGCGAGACAGCGACAACGGCCTCGGCGGCGGGCGTTACCCGTACGACGTCAACGCGATCCTGGTTCCGGCGGCCCTCGACGCAACCGCGCGGTTACTGGACAGCAGGGTGCTCGACCCGTACCTCGGCCCGGACGACCGGCAGGAGCTGTCCCGGGCCACCGGGGAGGCGAAGGTCTGGCGGTCCGAGGCGCCGCCGCTGTTCACGGTCACTGTCGACAACGCCCGCGCCCACGACGCGATCGCCGCCTACGCCGGAACCATCGGTGTGCCGGCGCACGACGCGCTGACCGCACTCGGCGGGCAGCCCGTCTCGTTCCCGGCGGTGGCATTGGACGCCACAGGCGCCGCGATCCCGATTATGCATTCGGACGACAGCTACGAGTTGCTGTTCGGCCTGCCCGCGCCCGAGGTCCTGGATCGGGCGGTGACGACGATGATCCGCCCGTTCCCGCTCGGCCTGATGACCGGCGCGGGTCTGGTGGTCGCCGACCCGGTGTTCGAAACCCCTGCCGTACAGGCCGAATTCACGACCCACGACTACCACGGCACCGTCGTCTGGTCCTGGGTACAGGCGGCGGTGGCCAGCGGTCTGCAACGCCAGCTCACCCGCACCGACCTGCCACCACCGGTTCGCGAGCATCTGCGGACCGCCCAGCACACGCTGTGGCAGGCCATCGCCGCCACCACCTCGATGCAGAGTTCCGAACTGTGGGGCTGGCGGTTCGACAGCGGCGGCTACCACGCCGTCCCCTTCGGGGCCTCCGGTTCGGACGCCACCGAATCCGATGCGGCACAGCTGTGGAGCACCACCTACCTGGCGATCTCACCGGGGGAGTAGGGAATACCCGGATCGATGCCGGCGATATCATGGTCTACAACGCCCGAGCCGGCGCCGACCGACATCGTGTCTCATCGCACTCCGCTAACGAACACGACGCACAGTGCCACGATTGCCGCGCACGCGGAATAATCTATGGCTGTGGGAACCGAGTTCGTCGATAGCACAGGTCCCGGACGGCAGGACGTATCGAAGGACTGTGGTGGACTACGCCGATAGTGTGGCAATCGCTCGGCTGTGGGGGCATGCGCTTGCGACTATCGGTGTTGTGTCCGGCCCCGCGGGCCCGCCACACGTGATGCTGTTCGGCCTGGTCACGGATCTTTCGATGGCACTGGAGATCGAATCCTTCGATGCCGCCGCGGGAACCCGGGTCGGACAGGCGCTGTGGGCGGCGGGCCTGGTGGACAGCCGGGTGCCGACGGCGTCCGCCCAGGTGCTGTTCCGGTTGGCCGACTACAGCGAGCGTTTCGACGCGCACGCACGCCTGGCCGGACTGCTGACCGCCCTGGGACAGGGGCATCAGCGGGAGATGGACCACGCGCGGCGGGTGCGGCGTAACTTCTCCGGGGAGACCATCGGCCGGGGTGATCTGGACGAGCAGGTGCGCAGGTTTCGCATCCTGTACGACAACACGGCGATGGCGATCGCACTGGCCGACACCGACGGCAAGCTGCTCGAGGCCAATCGCGGTCTGGCCGACATCATCGGCGTGCCGGTCGAGTCGCTCCTGGGGATGTCGGTCTACGACTTCGCGGATCCCGACGACCGAGACGATTTCCGGGCGCTGCTCTACGAGCGGCTCGTTCCGGACGGCGGCGGAACGGTTCTGCTCGATCGCAAGCTGACGCGGGTGGACGGCAGCGTTCGCTGGATGTCGTTCGCCATCTCGTATGTGAAGGTGTCCGGCGGGTATCCCGATTATCTGCTGACCGTCGGGGTCGACGTCACCAAGCAGCATCTGCTCGAGGAGGAATTGCGCAGGCAGGCCCGGCACGACGCGCTGACCGGCCTGCCGAACCGGCGCTATCTGCTCGAGCGCATGGAGGAACTCGTCGACGACGCCCTCGAAGACCACCGGGCCGGACTGTGCTTCGTGGACCTGGACCACTTCAAATTCATCAACGACCGGTTCGGGCATGCCGTCGGCGATCGGGTCCTGGTGGCGGTGGCCCTGCGCCTGCGCGACAGGCTGCGCGGTCGCGGCTGTTTCGTATCCCGGCTCAGCGGTGACGAATTCGTCGTGCTGGTGCCGCCGCCGGCCAGTGTCGAACGGATCGCCGACATCGCGGAACGGCTGCTGTCGGTGTTCGCCGAGCCGATCATCCTGGACGGCTATCCGCTCGAGGTGTCGGCGAGCATCGGCGCGGTGGTCACCCCCGTCGGCACCGACCCAGAAGCCCTTCTCGACGCCGCCGACGCCAGTCTGTACGACGTGAAGGCCAACGGAAAAGGGCACTGGGTCGTGCACAACCTGGAAGCGCCGTAAAGGCCGGAAGTATCCACCGGATGTCGCGGGCCGGGAATGCGGCCCGCGCAGACCGTCGCGGTACGCCCCGCGACGACATCCGGTGGCTCCGAACGCTGTGCCGGATCAGATTCCGGCGCTGCCCGTCCCGAGGCCCCCGCCGCCGGTGACGGTGACCGTCGTGTTCGGCGTGGACGAGGAGTAGTCGTGCGACTGGCCCGACGCCGGGATGTGATAGCCGCAGAACGCCTGTGTGTGGGCCTGCTCGCCAGACAGGTTCCGCAGCGACACGGTGATCGACTGCCCGGGCCCGGCGTAGGAATCAGCCCCGCCGCTGCCGAAGACCGAGCCGTTGTCGGTGTCCTGCGCCCAGCACACCGTGCCCTTCTGGGTGTTCGGGTTGTGTACGGTCGCGGTCACCGAGCCCGACCCCGACGATTGGAACTGCGCATTGGGGGCCTGTAACGCGGGAGCGGCCGACGCCGTGGGCGCCGCCGTACCGACCGCCGCAAATATCCACACTGCTCGTCGCATCTCTGTCCTTTGTTCGCAATTGACGTTGCGGGAACATTCTGGCTCACGCCCACACGCCTCGCGCGTTGTCGGGGGGACTCACCGTCACGAATCGCCGGATATCGGGTATCGGAATTGGCTTGAAGCGCAGCACCACCCGAGTGCGTAGACTCGCGGTTGTGACGGATCTCCAGGATTTCGAGCGACTCATCGCCGCTGATCACGGGCTCTGCGTGGTGTCGACCACGCGGGCGGACGGTACGGTCCAGTCCTCGCTCGTCAACGCGGGGGTCCTGGACCATCCCGGCAGCGGCGAGCGAGTGGTCGGGATGGTGGTGCAGGGCGGCACCCGCAAACTGGACAATCTCCGGGCGCGCGGGCACATGACCGTCGTGGTCCGGGCGGGCTGGCAGTGGGCCGCGGTCGAGGGGCCGGTGTGGATCGCCGGTCCGGACGATCCGGCGCCCGGCATCGATGCCGAGCGGCTGCGGTCGCTGCTGCGCGAGGTGTTCACCGCGGCCGGTGGCACCCACGAGGATTTCGACGAGTACGACAGGGTGATGGCCGCCGAACGCCGGGCGGTGGTGCTGGTCGTCCCGAAACGGATATACGGCAACGGCTGAGGGCTGTGATCGATCACTCGGCCGCCGCAAACCTGCATTTCCGCAGGTCAGGTAGAATTTGGGGATTGCTGTACCCCGATGAAGGACCCATTGTGAACGATCTGGACCTGACGCGAGCCGTCTCCGAATTCGATAAAGCGGTCGTCGAACTGCTGCGAGCCTCGGGCTGGCTCTACCACATGCACCGCACCGCCTCACAGGATCCGGCGGTCCCCGCCGAACTTCTGGACGTCGTTCGAACCCGTCTCGGCGGCGTCACCCTTCGCGAGGGCGTCTTCGACCATCTCTATCATGAGGCCGCGTAGCCGCTTCGGACTTACCGCTGCATACCATCGGTGACGTGAGTCAGGTGACCGATGTGCAGCCGCGTGGCGGGGTGGGGCCGGTTTTGTCGGGGCCGGGGCCGAGGAGGCCCTCGGCGGA
>NZ_JAGPOX010000264.1 GCF_019038435.1 Nocardia alni | reverse complement strand
GGCCACGACAACCGAAGCGCCACAAAACGACCCGAACCGCGGCAAATGCGCCGAGCTGGCGCTGAAGCTGATCCAGCGGCGAACCGGCAGCAAGTGGATCCGAATGTTCGACCGCGAGGTCGGCCTCGAGGGCGTCACCGGTAAGGAACTCGAACGAGCCGCCTTCGGCCAGCTGCGCCCGACCGATCACACCGCGCTCGACCGCTGGCTGCGCAAGAAGGGCAACGGCCACTACGTCCTGGTCGTCGACGAATACACCGGCGGCGCACACGCATACGTCATGGGACGGGAGAACGGCAAAACCGTTGTGCGGGACCCGTCCACCGGCAAGGTGCACGACTACCCGCCCGCCGTACCGATGCGACTGCACAGTACCCACGCGATCCTGTTCGACAAGAAGGGCCGTCCGGTCCACCCGCTGATCCGTGTGGGCGCCTACGCCAAGCACGCCCAGTCGGCGCTGCCGGACACCGTACGGATCGGCCAAGCACTCGACGACCACGCCGGACAACTGCGAATGCTGTTGCGCGACAGTCCGACCGGGCGCAAGATTCTGCGGGCGTGGGACAGTGGGCTGTTCCGCGGCGAGTTCGACGACGAGCCGGGCGCCGACGGCCGCTCCGCCGGATTCGGCCGCGGCACGCTCACCGCCGTCGTGCACACCTCCGATGAGAATCTCGTCGGGCACGCGCTGCGGCTGGCACACGAGAGCGTGCACGCCGAACGATTCGCCGCGGGCACCTCGGCGCTCGAACGGGTGCGTGATCTGTCCGAAGCGGATTTCGTGCGGGAGATGGTCGCCGAGGAGTCCGAGGCGACCGGTCGCCGGTTCCGGCTGGCCGCCGAACTACGAGAGGCCGGGCTGCACGTCCCCGAACACGAGCTCGAACCGGTCTACCGCGACGCGTATGACCGCGCGCTGGCGGCCTTCGCCTCGGCCGACCCCTTGACGCTCGAACAGCGACAGGACGTGGCCCACAACGCGGCGGTCGACCGGCTGCACGAACTGGTGGGCACCAACCTCACCGACGACAGCGGCAAGAACTACCGCACCTACTACAGCGAGCACTGGCGCACGATCCATCCGGTGCAGGCATCGCCGGCCGACTACCTCCAGGCCCCCGGCAGCACCGAGTCGCCGAGCGACTACCGGCACGTCCCCGACAGCTCCGAGCTGATCGATACCCTGCGCCTGGAATCGATCGAACGCCACATCGCCCAGGTTCGCCTCGACGAGCACACCGCCGCCTACGACCGCCTCGCGGACCGGCTCGGACTGGATCGCCACGACCCCACCATGAGCCGGGACATGGTGCGGTACCTGGTCTCCGATCGGCTGCGCTTCGTCGAGGCCGAGCTGTCTCGCGACGATCTGCCGGTGGACGCCCGCGCGCCGCTGCTGCGCCGCCGGCACGACCTGTTGTCGCTGGTGGATGCGGGAGATCGGGTCCACAATGCCCAGGGCGAATTCGACCGGCTGGCCGTGCGGGTGACCGCACGGGCCGCGGGCGACGTGCTCGCCGCCGAGATCCGCGGTCACGACGGCGCGGCCCGGTACGGCGACCACTTCGCCGTGCTGCCCGGTGATCCGGTCAGGGTGCTGATCGCGGCCGCCCCGGGCGACCACCAGCGCGTACTGCGCGAGGCCCCGCCGCAGGTGAGCCAGGCGCTGAATCGTCCTGGGGCGCAGCGCGAGTATGTCAACGTGCGGACTCGGCGCGACGGGCAGGTCCGGGTGTACGTCACCGACCGGCCGCACGAGGCCGTCGACGAGCCGGTGGCGCCGATCGAGCCCGAGAACCTCGCGGCGGCGGCCTCCGCGGAGAAGGTGGCGAGCCTGCGCGGGGAACTGGCCCGCAGCGAGGTGGGCCGCTGGGCGCTCGGCGTGCTGGATCAGCACGGGGTGCGGATCGGGCACGCGTCCGTCGGCGGCGACCGCTACGAGCCCGCGTACAACCGGCTCACCCTGGATGTCGGCGGCAGCGACACCCGGCAACTGGCGGCGATGGTTCACGCCGCCGTTCACGTCGATCTGGGGCACCGGCACGACGATCCGGCCGAATCCACCGGCCACGATCCGCATGCCGACGCGGAGTTGCTCGGCGGGGAGCCGGGGCCCTATGTGGAGCGGATGCTCGCTGAGGAAACCGACGCGCACGCCATGGAAATCGCGGCCATCGCGCAGCTGAACCGCCCGGATTTCCCGGTGACACCGATGGAACAGGCCTACGTCGACGCCTACCGGGCGGCACGTGAGCAGGCGCACGGCGACGATCCCTCGCTGCCCGCAAGCGAATTGGACCGCATCGCCAATGCCGCCGGCGTCGCCGCGCTGGAGCCGCTGGTCCGGACGCATCAGCCGCACGGCGACGGGCGAACCTATTCGGATCTGTACCACCAAGCGTGGCGGCGGGCGCACGGTCCGCACACAGCCGCCCCGGACGAGCCCGTCACCGCCGCGCCGCGGGATGAGCCGGAATACACCCCAGGCTCCCCGGCCTACCGCAACTTCTACGGCGGCAGCAGGGAATTCGGCGTCCGCGGCTATGTCGACGAGCACGGCGTGCTGCACGCGGAGATCCGCGTCGGCCCCGGCACCCCGACCGGCTTCGAGATGTTCGCGGATCTGAAGGCCGCGCTCGGCGATCAGGTCCGGTCCGTGCAGGACATCTGGTCGGCCGGCGGCTACCTCGGCGACCAACTGGACATGTTCAACGCCGGCCTCCAGGACCTCTCGCTCACCCCGGAGGAGGCGGCCCTGCGCACTTTCACGGGCATCCTGGCCAAACGCGCGGGACTCACCGAGGTCACCTTCGGCGATCCGCAGGAGGCCGCGGAGCTCGGCCCGGCCTACAGCGCTTTCGAGGGCGCACCCGGCGAATACACCAGCGTCACCGTCCGATTCAGCCGCCCCGGCGAGCCGACACCGGAGATCGCGCAACAGACTCCGGAACCGTCCGCGCCGGAGTCCGTTGCACCCGAAAGGGGTTCGCAGTCGGTCGACTCGCACGCGGTCCCGGACGGCACCGTGTTGTTCGAGGGCGAGCTGCCGGACGGGGAGGGCGCGACGCCGCTGTATCGCGGCATCCCGCGCCTGCTGCCGGACGGCTCGGTCAACCCCGCCTACGAGGCGGCGCTCACCGGCCGGGTGGCGCCTCGGGGCACCGTCGATGCGACGGCCGAACAGCACGTCTGGAACATGTCGGACGTCAGCGATTCGACGTCGTGGTCGCGCGTGCGCAGTGTCGCGGAGACGTTCGCGCAGCGCGACGGCGTGATCGTGGAGTGGCGGACCGGAGCGCCGCCGGAGGGCGCGAACTGGCGATTCAAGCCGGTCTACGATGGGAACGAGTTCCAGCAGGTCCTGATCCAGGGCACGCTCACCGGTGTGCGTACGGTGCGGTACGTCGCGCCGGAGGCTGGGCGGCCCGCCGACGCTGTGCGGACTCCCGAGAGCCCCGGACAGCGACCGCGAGCCGCGGCGCAGGACTCCGAAGCGCCGCAGATCCCCGAACTGCCGCCGCGCGGAACCGGTTCCACCCCTGGGGATTCGGCGCAGGACCCGGTCGAGCGCGCCTCGCGGATCGTGCTGCGGATGCGCGCGGCCAACGCCGACTGGGACGCGCGCGCGGCCGCCCGCCATGCCGCGGCGCTGCGCGAGCACGCCACCTGGATGGCCGAACACGATGGTCCCGGCCCTGAGAGCACCGAGGCGTGGTCCGCGCGCATGGCGGCCGAGCAGGCCGAATGGGAGGCACGCGGAGCCGCTGAACACGCCGATCGGATGTGGGAGTTCGCCGGCGGGCGCGATGCGGAACCGGCGCCGGACGCCGAATCCACCGGCGCCGAATCGAACTCCGATGAATCACAGTGGGCGCGGGAGCAGCAGGCCCAGTTGCGAGCATGGAGCCTGCAACAGCGTCTGGAGCTGGCCGAGTGGCGCGCCCGGATGGCGGCCGAACATGCCGATCGAATGGGAGAGCTTGCCGGTCACCGTGATCCGCAGGCGGCCTCCGCGCCCACGCGGAATCCGGCGGTGGCGCCCGGCACGGTTGCCGACCCGTCCGCAGGGCCCGGCGCCGGCACACCGGCGCCGGTCCGGACTGAAGGCGCGCTACCGCACCGGCTGCAACGGATCGGGCAGGGACAGATACACGAGCTGTCGGAGCCGGCTCGATCGCAGGTCCAGGCGCTGGCCACGGCCCGGGCGGCGCTGACACGGGATCTGGCGCCGCTGCGCAGCCGGGTGATCTTCGCCGCGCAGTCCGAGGACCTGGGCGCGAACGTGCCCGAACTGCTCAGCGACCGGTATATGACGGAGATCGAACGCCTGCGGGCCGAATCGGGCGCACAGGAGGCCGACCGGCAGGCGGCGATCACCGAGCTGGAGACGGCGGCAAGGGCTTTCGTCGAACACCGGTCCCGCGTCTTCGCCCTGACCGACGAGATCGGCCGGATCGCCGGCGACGATCTCCTGCGCTCCAGGAACGCCGGGATCGTCGCGGACAACGTCGGCCTGCTCGAGGGCGACCCGCCCCTGATCCTGGTGGCCGCCCCGCAGTCGGACCATACGGACGGTTCCCCGCACGAGGCGCTGGTGCGCGCCGCGCTGCGATCGGAATCCGGTCCCGAACTCGCCGCCGCGCTGCAACATCCGGACGCCACGATCGAATGCTGGAGTGTGGCCGCCGATCCCGCAGGCCAGGTGACCGTGCGGCCGTTGGAGCCGCTCTCGGTGGAACTGTTCCGCGAAACCGCTGCGCCGACAACCACACCCGAGCAACACGGCACGGCCGGCGAGATCGCGCTGAACGATACGCAACGCACCGCCTACCTCACCCCCGAACAGCGTGCACAGCACGGCCGCTTGCTGATCGAGCGCGCCGAGGCGGTCGCGCGGCGCGAGGAGCTACGTGACCAACGGGACTCGCTGGCCGCACGACTACCGGTCGAGCGCCACGACGACTGGGCGGCCCTGCGCCCGGGCGAAAACCTGGACCGCACACTGGAGGAACTGCGCAACCAGACCATGCCGCTGTCCGAGATGGCCCGCAAGCACGCCGAGATCGACGCGCTGGAACGGCTGTCGCGCGACTACCAGCAGGCCGTCGACGACGTCGCACGCCTCGACGCCCTGCTGGCCGAACTGGAAGCGGCCCCCGCCCCGGAAACGCC
>NZ_JAGPOX010000263.1 GCF_019038435.1 Nocardia alni | reverse complement strand
GAGACAGACCGGGGGTTCCGCCACCGCCGCCTGCCGCATACCGATCCCCAGCCCGCCGAACACCGAGCACCCGACGCCGATGACCACCGCAATGCCCACCCGCCCAAGCCGCCGTCCCAACGTCAATCCCATGATCGACGATCGACTCCCTGATATACCCAACTGTCTTCTGCCCCTCTGGTAGTCGCGACAACACAACATCAGGTGCTAACGCAGGATCGACCACTCGGGTTCGATCGTTGCGGTGAATGCAAGGGTGCGGGTGATGCGGGATTGCAGATGGCGTTGTCATCAACGGGTTTGCGGTGCAGACGTATGCATCCGCTGAATGTCGGTGTGCTCACTGAACTTCGGAGCTGTGGGAGATTCGATTTCCTGAGTGGCTCCAGGCAACCTGATCAGCTGGGGTCGGTCGGGAGCGGGAAGTATCCGGTCTTGGGCTCCTCGGGCAGCCAGTCGACACTGTGGTGCACTTGGTGGATCCCGCCGCCGGTGACGGCGACGAGCTCTTCGCCCTCCTCTAGCGGTGTAACGAAAAACTTCATGCCGTAGTGAGTTTCCATTTCGTCCGCATCGACTTGGATGTGTCGGCTCGTCGTCTCGATCACGACATCGTCCACACTCTGCGCGAACCGAACCCCCACGAACCGCGGAAATCCGTCATCCCGTGAGGTGAAATACCGTACCCTTTCACCAGGCTCGCGCATGCCGCCAATCCCTCCGCTCATCAGCTTGCCCACGCCATTGCTGGCCTCGATGAAGGTGGCCAGAAAATCGCCGTCGTCCGGCCACCCCATCACATCCGCCGCCGACGGTCGCCGCGCGTCGCACCACAGACGCCAGGTGAACTCGCCCTGTGAGCAGACCGCGGTGACGGGCTTCCAACCCTCATCCAAGAGTGTCATCTCCCGATCGTCACACACGGGAACCCAGGAATGTGTTCTCTTCCAGTCGGATCCCACCACGCGGCACAGATTTGCGTCCCATCCAGGAAGCCTCCGGTCGGACCGTGGCTATCGCGCGCCAAACCCGGTCGCAGCGGACCTTGGGTGATGTGCGAGCTCCAGTGTTTTTCCGCCCGGCTCACATCCCGGCCGGGCGGCACGATCAAGTAGTACGCCTGAAGATTCCCGGGAAAATCGTGGTCGACCTGGAGGAACGTCATGGTCTCCACGACAGTCAGGCCCTCTCCGATGACGCGGATTGTCACCGGGCCCTCAACCCTCTCGGCGTTGGCGCTGGCCACCGGCGCGGTGACCACGGCGAAAGCTGCAGTCACCGCAGTAACGACGGCGGCGCAGAACACAGTGCGCATGATTTCCCCTTTCCCCTGGGAAACATTGTCCCCCGCGCCGCGCGAGAATGGCATACTGATGGAGCCGAAAGCTGTGTGTGTGCCGGGGTGGATCGCGCAGGCAAACAGGGCTCGAGTCAGCAGAAACGACCTGATCAACATGAGCCGTGAGACGTCCGGTTGCAGGGGGTGCAAGTGTCCGCTGGCGGCGTAGTGGAATTGCGGCCGTGGGCTATTCGGCGTGCGAGCGTTGCGTCGGTCTCTGGAAGCCGCCGATCTTCTGCTCGAGTAGTTCGGCCAGTCGTAGCGGGGTGCGGTCCTCGAACATCGGGCCGATGAGCTGCACTCCTACCGGCAGGCCCTCGGGTGACCGGCCTGCGGGGATGGCGGTGGCGGGGAGACCGGGCATGGTGGCCATGCCGGCCCAGACGAGTTGATCGAAGAACGGGTACTCGACGCCGTCGATGTCGATCCGGCGTTGCAGCAGGTCGGGGTTGTGGTCGTGCGGGAAGGCGGGAGTGGGCGTGATCGGGCATACCACGACGTCGAACTCGGCGAAGAGCTGTCGCCAGGCGTGGCGGTGGAGTTCGCGGCGGTTGTTCGCTTCGATCCAGTCGCGGTGGGTGAACACCATGCCGCGCAGTCGCGTCGCGTCGAGACTCTGGTCGTCTGCGCTCAGTCCGGCTGCGCGCGTGCGTAGTTCCTCGTAGGCCGCGACGGGAAAACGTGCAACCGAGCCCGAAAACAGCAACTGTATGTAGAGCACCGCGGCGTCGGTCGGGTCGGGCAGCAGCGGACTGTGCCGTTCGACGCGGGCCCCGCCGTCGACCAGCGCATCGGCCACCCGGTTCACCGCGGCCCGCACCGCGGACCCGGTCGGGATGAGCGGATGCTCGTCGAGGACCAGGACACGGAAATCGCAGAGCCGCTCGTGGCGCGCCGGCGGCAGCGTCACACCATGTGCCACACCGAGCGTCAGCGGATCCGGTCCGGCCATCACGTCGAGCAGGAGCGTGAGGTCACGGGCGGTGCGCGCCATCGGACCGACGACGGCGAGGTCGAGGTCGGTCGGTAAGGCCGGCCCGAGCGGCGCCACCATGCCCCGGGGAGCCGCCAGACCGAGTGTCGGCTTGTGCGCGTAGACGCCGCAGAAATGTGCCGGTGTGCGCAGCGAACCGCCGATGTCGGAACCGATGGATAGCGCACCGAATCCGGACGCGAGGGCCGCCGCTGATCCACCGGAGGACCCGCCCGGCGTGCGATCGTGATCCCACGGATTGTTGGTGGTGCCGTAGATCTCGTTGAAGCTCTGCAGATCCTGTAGTCCCAGCGGCACATTGGTCTTTCCGAGCACGACCGCGCCGGCGGCCCCGAGCCGCGACACCTGAACCGCGTCCTCGTCCGGCACGAAGTCGTGGTACTGCGGCATACCCCAGGTCGTGGGCAGCCCGGCGATATTGTAGGACTCCTTGACCGTCACCGGAATACCGAGCAACGGGCGATCCTCGCCGCGGGCGAGCGCCTGATCGGCACGGCGCGCGGCGGCCCGCGCCCGATCGAAATCCGGCACACAGATCGCGTTGATCACCTTGTCGTCGCGCTCGATACGGGCGATTGCCTCCTCGGTCAGTTCCACCGAGCTAACTTCACCGGCACGCAATGCGACCACAAGCTTTTCGGCCGCAAGAAAACTCCACTCCATGAATCGGACCTTACCGGCTTGCCGCAGGTGTCAAATCTCTGTAAATGTCGGCCACATTCACCGCCAAAAATCAAGATAGGCCATGAAATCGTGGATTTATTGTGTCATAATCCCAGGTCACCGCGTTGATGTGAGGCAAATTTGTTGGCGCAAGCCATGAAACGCCGATTCGCACAATGGGATTGATGTCTCATTATCTTCAACTCCCGTGCTGCATTAAATGCAATTCATCAGGATTACAGGCCCAGGCGTGTGACGGCATTGTCTTCCAGCGGGTTCGCGGTGCGGATGTAGCCGTGGACGGTGCGGGGGTTGGCCCAGCGGCCCTGGCGCATGATCTCGCGGTCGCTGGCGCCGCCCAGCGCGGCTTGGGTGGCGAAGCCGGCGCGGAGCGAGTGGCCGGAGAACAGGGCGGGGTCCAGTCCCGCACGGGCGGCATAGCGTTTGACCAGTTCGGCCACCGCACGGCCGGACATCGGAGTGGAGGCTATGCCGCCGTGGCGCGAGATGCTCGGGAACAGGGGGAGTTCGGGGTCGGTCAGGATGGTGCCGGTGTAGCCGTGGCAGCGGTGGATGTCGGGGTCGGGGGAGAGTTGGGCGTCGAGCCAGGTGCGCAGGGCGGGTGCGCCGTGCTCGAAATGGGCCTCGCGCAGGCGAATCCAGTCGGCACACGCGCAGACCGGGCAGGTTCGGGGGCGCTGGCCGCGTGGCAGTGCCACCCGCTGCGCGGCCGCGCCGGTCGGGTCGGTTTTGGTGGCGGGGAGCTGGATCAGAAGCACCGGTTCGCCGCTGGCGTGATCGGTCTCGACTCGGATGTCGGTGATGCGCAGGCCCGCGATCTCGCTGCGCCGCAGCGCTCCCGCGAAGCCGACCAGTAGCACGAGCGCATCGCGACGCCGGGCGGGCTCGCTCGGCCAGCCCGGCTCGGGCAAGCCGTCCAGCAGCTGCGCGAGGGTGTGCAGCAGCACGGGACGCTTGCGTTGCGGCTGGGTGCGTCGCGTCCGGCGAATACCGCGCAGGGTCAACCGCACCACATCCGACCGGGTCGGCGAGGGCAACCCGTTCGCCGCGTGCACCGCCGCGATCGCCGCACTCTTGCGCTCGAGGGTCGCCGCTCCGAAAGCCCACTTGCCCTGCGTTTTCCGTGCGTCGGCCGCCGCGGCCAGGTACACCGCCACGTCCAAGGGCTCGGCGGGCAGCGCCTGCCGCCCCTCCGCCGCACACCACGCCGACCACGCCACCCAGTCGGATCGATACGCCCGCACCGTATTCGGCGACTGCGACGCCTCGAGATACCGGCCCAACGCCGCGGCCTGCTCGTCGTCGAACCGCTCCCGCACCGTCCGCAGCGCGGCCGCGTCCACCAGCACGCTGCGTACCCCGCGCCGCAGTGCGGACCGCACTGTTTCGGGCACCGCCACCTGGCCGCCCGCCCCCGCATCCTCGGCCGCTGCGCTCACCGCTGTCACGCTACCGTGTGAATCGCACTGCCCAGCGCCCCGTCGGCCGCGAGTTCGCCGGCGAGGCGTGCCGCGTGCTCGGCGCCGGGCAGCGGAACACCCCGGCGTGCCCGACAGGTCAACTGTGCCGATACCTTCCGGCTGGGAACGGTAGCGGCAAGAGCCCCGCGGCGGCGAGGAGATTCGCACCGGACGGGTACACCATCGCCGGGATGACGGAACAAGCTGCCGCGCACCCTGTTCGAGGACGCGACCGGCGTTGATCGTTTGATGATCGCCGACGCCCAAACCTACTGAGAGACAACGCCGGAAACACCGTTAGCGCCAGTGTCGCGATCTGGGGTCGCCGGTTCGCTCCACCGCTGGCTTCGTCTTCGTGGCTTGTATCTCTACTGCGGCCGGTCGACACCCAGCGGATCGGCCTGGCATGGCTTAAGAGGAGCGTGGAGATAATCTCCGCAGCAGCGGCTCAGCTCGAGCGCATCGACGCAACGATGGTGCCATCGGTGCAGGGCGAAGGTTGAATATGTCATAGACGCGCACGATGCAATGACGCAGGCAGTGCCATCGCAAGGGGTGGCCCGGCTCATCCGGCCGCGAGCGCGCAGCGCTGAGATACGCACCGGGCTAGGAACGGTGAGCCTACTGGCGGTAGGTGGACAGGAAGCGGCCGATGCGCTCGATGATGGCTTCCAGATCGTCGGCGTGGGGGAGGGTGAGGAT
>NZ_JAGPOX010000262.1 GCF_019038435.1 Nocardia alni | reverse complement strand
CTCCCACCCCAGATACAGCACCAGGTAGTTCCCGGCCAGCACCAGCACCAGCATTGCGGCCAGGAACAGGTTGAGGTAGGCGAAGAATCGGCGTCGGCCGGGATCGTGCGCCATGTAGCCGACCGAATAGATGTGGATCAGCGAGCCCACACCGGTGATCAGCAGCGCGAAACACATCGAGAGCTGATCGAGTTGCAGCGAGAAATGCACCTGCAATCCGGCGACCGGAACCCAGTTGAAGAAGTCGTGCTGCACGGCGCGCGAAGCGCCCGATCGCCCGAGCATATCGATGAACGCCCACACCGCGATCGCGAACGACGCGAGTGCGGCCAGCACACCCAGCAGGTGTCCCCAGGCGTCACTGGCACGCCCGGCCAGCAGCAGGATCACCGCACCGGCCAACGGCAGGATCGGCAGCAAGAGCATCTGCGCGGTACCCATATCAGTACTTCAGCAGGTTGGCGTCGTCGACCGAGGTCGAGCGACGGGCGCGGAAGATGGTCATGATGATGGCCAGTCCGATCACGACTTCCGCCGCGGCGACCACCATCGTGAAGAACGCGTACACCTGACCGTCCAGGTTGGCGTGCTCACGGGCGAACGTGACGAAGGCCAGGTTCACCGCGTTGAGCATCAGCTCGATACACATGAACACGACGATCGCGTTGCGCCGCACCAGAACTCCGACCGCGCCTATCGTGAACAGCAAGGCCGAGAGATACAAATAGTTGTCCGGATTCACCGCAGAGCCCTTCTGTCAGCCGTTGGTGGGGGAGTCGTTGCCCGGGGTGGTATCGGTTCCATCGTTGCCCGCGCCGATCCCGACCACCGCGGCCTCGGTATTGGCGCGATTGCGGCGGTGACGCAGGATCGTGCTGACCGACAGTTCGGCGAACGAGCCGTCGGGGAGCCGCGCCGGGATGTCCACCGCGTTGTGCCGCGCGTACACGCCCGGAGTAGGCAGCGGGGTGACCTGCGTCCCCTCGAGCACACGACGTTTGGACAGGTCCTTCTGGTCGGACTTGGGCCCGAACCGTTCCCGGTGAGCCAGCACCATCGCGCCGATGGTGGCGGTGATCAGCAATGCGCCGGTGAGTTCGAACGCCCACACGTAGCGCACGAAGATCAGGTCGGCCAGCGCGTTGATGTTGTCCTGTGCCAGTCCGGCTCTCGCGGGCGGCCGGTGTTCGTGCACGCCCTTGGCGATCGCGGCGATGAGTATCAGCGCGAAGCCGATGCCGACGACGATCACCGCGATTCGCTGGCCCCGCAACGTCTCCCGCAGCGATTCGGAGGTGTCGACGCCGACGAGCATCAGCACGAACAGGAACAGCATCATCACCGCGCCGGTGTAGACCACGATCTGCACCACGCCCAGGAACAGCGCGTCTTGCGCGATGTAGAACACCGACAGCGTGATCATGGTGGCCGCCAGGGACATCGCGGCGTGCACGGCCTTGCGGGCGGTCACCATGCCCAGTGCCCCGACGACCGCGACGACGGCCAGCACCCAGAAGAGCACCGCCTCCCCGGCGGATCCGTGGTTCGTGGCCACGGCAAGCACGGCGGTCATCGTGGACCTCCTTCAGCTGTGCTTTCGTCGAGCGTGCCGGGATGGCGAGTAGCGGCGTGCCGAGATGACGGCGCGTGGACGAGGGATCGACGAGTGGTGGTCGGAGTCCGGCCTATTGCTACATTTTGTGGGCTCGAAACTCCGGTTTCCGACAGATGAGCCGCAAGAATGTAGCGGGAGGCCGGTTCTCGTTCGAGGATCATCGCGTCGCTCCTTCCGCACCGGCAGTTGCTGGTGTTCTCTCCGAGCCGGGACCGTCGTAGTGGCCCATGCCCGAATCCGGCTGGGCTGCAAGGCTCCCCAGCACATCGATCGTGCCGAGGTAGTAGTCCTGCTCAGTGGTGTCGGGCACCATGGCGTGCGGCGGGAGGATCATGCCCGGCTCGAGGGGGGCCAGCAGGCGGTCCTTCTCGTAGATCAGGTCCGCGCGGTTGTCGTCGGCCAGTTCGTATTCGTTGGTCATCGTCAGCGCGCGGGTCGGGCAGGCCTCGATGCACAGGCCGCAGCCGATGCAGCGCAGGTAGTTGATCTGGTAGACGCGACCGTAGCGCTCACCGGGGGAGAAGCGTTCGGTTTCGGTATTGTCCGCACCCTCGACGTAGATCGCGTCGGCCGGGCAGGCCCACGCGCACAGCTCGCAGCCGATGCACTTCTCCAGGCCGTCGGGATGCCGGTTGAGCTGGTGGCGGCCGTGATAGCGCGGTGCGGTCGGCGTCTTGACCTCCGGATAGAACTCGGTGTTGGGCTTCTTGAACATGGTCACGAAGGTGACCCAGAAGCCCGCGAACGGTTCCAGCACACCGGGTTTCGGGCCCTGCCGGGCAGCGATCGTCGGGATCGGCGGCGTCGGGAAACTGGAGTAGTGCTGCGCGGCGGCGGGCTCCGGATCGGGAGCCGGGCGCAGGCCCGCCCGGACGACCGCGCCCAGCAGGAGCAGCGTGACCGCGATGCCGAAGATCACCAGTCCGGCGGTCTGCACGTGATAGCCGTTGTCTTGCAGCACCTTCAGCACCGCGACGACCATCACCCACAGCAGCGAGGTCGGGATCAGCAGTTTCCAGCCCAGGTTCATGAACTGGTCGTACCGCAGCCGGGGCAGCGTGCCGCGCAGCCAGATGAACACGAACAGGAAGATCCACACCTTGGCGGTGAACCACAGCAGCGGCCACCATCCGGATTGCGCTCCGGCCCACAGGTTGATCGGGAACGGCGCGTGCCAGCCGCCGAAGAACAGCGCCGTCGCCAGCGCCGAGACCGTGCCCATGTTCATGTACTCGGCCATCATGAAGGTGGCGAATTTGAGCGAGGAGTACTCGGTGTGGAATCCGCCGACGAGTTCACCCTCGGCCTCGGGCAGGTCGAACGGCGCCCGGTTGGTCTCACCGACCATCGAGACCGCGTAGATCACGAACGAGGGCAGCAACAGGAAGACATTCCAGGTGCCCCACTGATGCGCGACGATCCCGGAGGTGGACATCGTGCCGGTCAGCAGGAACACCGCCGCGAAGCACGCGGCCATCGCGATCTCGTAGGAGATCACCTGCGCGGTCGAGCGCAACCCGCCCAGCAGCGGATACGTCGACCCGGACGCCCATCCGGCCAGCACGATCCCGTACACGCCCACCGAGGCCATCGCCAGGATGTACAGCACCCCGACCGGCATATCGGTCAGCTGCAACGGAGTTCGCGTGCCGAAGATCGACACCATCGGCCCGAACGGCATCACCGCGAACGCCATCACTGCGGGGACCAGCGAAATGATCGGGGCCAGAATGAATATCGGCTTGTCCACGATCGTCGGGACGATGTCCTCCTTGAGGAGCATCTTCACCCCGTCGGCCAGCGACTGCAGCGTCCCCTTCGGCCCGACCCGATCCGGCCCGACCCGCATCTGCATGAACGCCACGATCTTGCGCTCGGCGTACACGCCGATCAGCGGAATCGTGATCAGGAAGACGAACACGAAGACGCACTTGAGGATCACCAGCCACCACGGATCGCGGCCGAACGCGCTCAGGTCGGTCATGACTCCACCTCGCCGCTCGGCCCCGTCGTACGCGTGCAGCACCGAGCCCACGATTCGCTTCGTCGTGCTTCACCCCTGCCGCTGCTGTGCTCCGGCATGAGAGAGGGCTGGACTGTGCTTGCCGGTCGCTCGCTGCGCGCGTTCCTGCCGCCGCGGCACGCCGTGACGAACGTGCCTACCGGGACGCGGCTTCGCCGGTGCTCGGCTGTGTCGGGCGCGAGGCGCGTTGTCGTGCTCGATTCGCATCGCTGAGGGCCGTTCATACCCGCACCTCCCCGGCCTCCATGCGGTCGGGAACCATCGATCCGGCCCATCCGGAGATGGCGTTCGGCCGGTCTGCACGGAGCGGCCAGGTGCTTGGCGGGCGGCGGCTGGTGGCGTTGTGTCACAGGCTCATTCACGGTGGTCCTCCCGGCGGATGCGGACGAGGTGGCCCGGGGTGACGGCGAGTTGCTCGTACACCTGGGAGCCAGGGGAGTTCAGCGGCAGCCAGACGACTCGGTCGGGCATATCGGTCACCTCCAGGGGCAGCGTGATCGAACCGTGGTCGGTGCCGACGCGTACCGGATCACCGGTGCTGGCGCCGATATCGGCGGCGGTGTCGTGGGACAGGCGCACGACGGGGGTGCGGGCGGTGGCGGCGAGATTCGGCTCGCCGTCCTGTAAACGGCCGCGGTCCAGCAGCATTCGCCAGCCCGCGAGGATCGCGGTCCCGACAGGAGGCTGGGGCAGCTCTCGCGCCGCGGTGACGGGCGTGACGGCCGGCGGACCGTCCCAGATGCCGAGGGCGGTCAAATCGGCTCGGGCCGAGGCGATATCGGGCAGCCCGAGGGCGATGCCCATCTCGTCGGCGATCGCGTGCAGCACCCGATGGTCGGCCAGTTGCGCGGCCTCGCGGCGCACCGTGGGATCGGCCAGGGCGGCGTCGAATTCGCGAGGGCGCCCCTCCCAGCTGAGGTAGGTGCCCGCCTTCTCCATCGCGGTGGCCACGGGGAACACCACGTCGGCTCGGTCGGTGACCTCGCTGCGCCGCTGTTCGAGGCTCACCACGAAGCGGGTCGCGTCGATGGCGGCGAGGGCGGCGCGTGGGTCGGGCAGGTCGGTGACCTCGACCCCGCCGATCACCAGCGCGCCGAGGGTGGGCGCGTTGGCCAGAATGGCAGCGGTGTCGCGGCCGGGCAACGCCGGCAGCTCATCGACATCCCAGCGGTCCTTGACCTGCTGGCGCGCAAGGGAATCCACGACCGGGCGTCCGCCCGGGAGCAGGGTCGGCAGCGCACCGGCCTCGATCGCGCCGCGTTCGCCCGCGCGGCGCGGCACCCAGGCCAGTGCGGCGCCGGTGTCGTCGGCCAAGCGCGTGGCGGCCGACAGCGCACCCCGCACGGTCGCCGTGCGCTCACCGACCATGATCACCGCGCCCGGTTCGCGCAGCAGCCGACCGAGATCGGGAAAGTCGTCCCCGAAGTCCCGGACGAACACTCCGGTTCGCGAAGTCCCCGTAAGCCGACTGCCGCCCGAGTTCGCTTCGGTCGTAGCGAAGCCCGTCTTGGCCGACTCAGCGGCCGCCCCGGTCATTCCGACGCCCGTCTCGGT
>NZ_JAGPOX010000261.1 GCF_019038435.1 Nocardia alni | reverse complement strand
CCCGATTGCAGGACGGTTCCGTCGGTTATCAGCAGGATCTCGTCGGCCAGTAGGGCGGCCTCGTCGGGATCGTGCGTGACCAGGACAGTCGTCAGGCCGGTCGCGCGTTGCAGCGCGCGCAGTTCGCGGCGTAACTCGTTGCGCACCGGTGTATCCAGGCCGGTGAACGGCTCGTCCAGCAGCAGTAGCCGCGGCTCGCGGGCCAGGGCGCGGGCGAGGGCGACGCGGCGGCGCTGCCCGCCGGACAGTTCGTGGGGGAGGCGGTCCACCAGCTCGCTCAGCCCGAGCAGCCCGATCCAGTGCGCGGCGACAGCGGGATCGGTGCCGACGCCGAAGGTCACCTGCCGCCACACGCTCAGGTGCGGCAGCAGGCACGGGTCCTGCGGCAGATAGCCGATGGTGCGCGCGGCCGGCGGGAGCGCAGTGAGGTCTCGCGAGCCCAGCCGCACGTGACCGGAATCCGGTCGGTGCAGTCCGGCGATCACGCGCACGGTCAGGGACTTCCCCGCGCCGGACGGGCCGAGGATGGCCAGATGACGGGACCGCCCCAGCTGCCGGTGGGCCGCCCGCAACCGGAACGACCCCTGGTGGGCAGCCACCTCGAAATCCAGCGCGGCACTCGAAACCGGTTGCGGGGCACGCGCTTGCGGGAGAGCCCCGGTGCGCGAGCGCCACAGCCGGCGCGGCGACCACGCGGCCAGCCCGGTGATCACCAGCGCGCTCACCAGCACCGCGGCGGTCGGCAGCATGGTGCCCGCCAGGCCGACGCTGCCGAACTGCACGAACGTGAACACCGGCAGCGAATACGGGTGGTAGGCAAGGATTACCGTCGCGCCGAACTCGCCGAACCCGCGCAGCCAGGCCAGCAGCAGCCCGGCCCGCAGCGCGTCGGCTGCCGCGGGCAGCGCGACCCGTAGGAAACGGGCCAGCGGGCCGTAGCCCAGGGTCGCCGCGACCCCGGGCAGCGCCGGATCCGCGGCAGCGAACGCGCTGCGAGCCGCGACGACGAGAAATGGTGCGGCGACGAAGATTTGGGCCAATACGATGCCGGTGGCGTCGTCGGTCAGCTCGCCGTTGAACCGCTGACCGAGCCAGGTGTACGGACCGACGATGTACAGCAACAGAATTCCGCTGATCAGCGGGGGCAGAGCGATCGGCAACTGGACCACCAGACCGATCGCGCCCGCGAACTTCCCTCGGGCGTGCGCCAATACGTACGCCAGCGGTATCCCGAGCACCGCGACGACGACCGTCGCGATGGTGGCGGTGATCAGCGAGGTGATCAGCGCCGCCCCCAGCCCCGGCGCGGCCAGCTGTCCGCCGGGTGTGCGGGCGAACCGGATCACGAAGGCCGCGATCGGGATCGCCAGATATCCGGCCAGCAGCGCGCCGAGCCAGGGCAGGGGGGTGCGAAGCACCTAGCCGCCCACGAGTTCCCGCAGATCTGCGGGAACCGCCGAGCTGGGCCCGCTGAGGGCCGGCTGCGGCGTGAGCGTCATACCGGCGGCGGTGAGCTGGTCGCGGCCCTGCGAGCCGAGCAGATACTTGACGAACGCGATACCGCCCGCGGCGTCCGGGCCGTTGTTCAGCACGGTGACGGTGTAGGTGGCGTGTGCGTCGGGCAGGTTCAGCCCGACCGTCGGCAGCTTCGTCGCGGTGGCCTCGAGGGTGTAGAAGAATCCCGCGTCGAGCTGGCCGGACTCCAGGCGACCGACGAGTTCCTCCTCGGGGAAGACCTGCGCGGCGTTCTCGACGTTCGTCGCCAGCGACGGGTCGTTGGCGGTCTTCGCCTGCTCGTTCAGTGCTGCGACGGTGAGCTGCCCCTTGGGATCGAGCTTCGGATCGGTGCGGCCGATGCGGATACCGGGCTCGGTGAGCACCTGCGACCACGGCTTCGACTTCAGATCGGCGGCGAACTTGCTGTTCGGGTTGTACGCCAGGACCAGCGCGCTGGTGCCGATCGTGGAGTACCAGGAGGCCCAGTCGCCGTTCGCCGCGCCCTCGAGGGATTTATCGGGTCCTGGCGAGGCGCTGATGAACACGTCCCCGCGCAGCGTCTTGGCCTTGATCTGGTTGGCCAGCTGCACCGCGCCGGCGCCGCGTCCCTGATAGGTGTATCCGCTGGCGGAGGAGAAGGCGGGGCCGACCGTCTTCTCCATCACGTTGACCAGGGATCCGGCGTAGAGCACCTGGACCTTCCCGGAGCCGTGAGCGGTGCTCGACGGTGTGCTCGTCGAGGTGGACGAGCTCGAACATCCCGCGACTAGCACGGTGACGGCCGCGGCGATCGCGGGCCACAGCATTCGACGGCGCATGGGCGAACCTCCCGAAGGTGATGGATAGCTGGAAATCTGGGGGCGGACGTTTCGGTCGGTTAGTCGAGATGCAGGACGACGTTGGTGGATTTGACCGCGGCCACCACCGGCACGCCGATCTCGAGGCCGAGTTCGTCGCAGGACTCCCGGGAGATCAGCGAGACGACGCGATGCGGTCCGGACTGGATCTCGACCTGCGCCATCACCGTGTCCCGGGTGACATTGGTGACGATCCCGGGGAACTGGTTACGCGCGGACTGGGTACCGGATCGCTCGCCGACGCGGTCGCGATCGGCCAGTTCGACAGCGAACCTGGCCAGCTCGACGCCGTCCACGGCCTGGCGCCCCGAGCTGTCGGTGACAGCGGCGAGCTGGCCCTGTTTGGTCCATCGGCGGACGGTGTCATCACTCACGCCCAGAAGGCGCGCCACCTCGCTGAGCCGAAACTCCGGCATGGGTCGTAGCATAGCCGCATCTGCGGCGCGAATCAGCGTCGGGAGCCGACAAATCGGTTATTTACTGGATATATCATCCGCATTCCAGGGCCGTGCGGCGATGATCGGAAACATGGCGATGTCTCGTGCGCGCGGACTCGGTCGCGCATGCGGTATCCATGAGGTGTGGTCGAAGAGCGAGTCCAGCTGTTCATCGCCGGTGGCGATACGCCCGGCATCCAGTTGCCGCGGCACCGGCTCGCCCCTGGCGTGTCCACACTGGACCTGGTGCGCTCGCACTACGTGCTGATCGGCGGCAGTCACCGCTGGATCGCCGCGGCCGCCGATGCCGCCGCCGAGTTGCACATCCCACTCGACTCACACGCAATCCCCCTGTCGGACAACGCTCATCGTCCCTGGGCCGACGAGGTGGGCATCGCACCGGACGGCGCGGTACTGGTCCGCCCGGACGGCACCATCGCCGCCCGCATCCTCACCATGCCACCGGCCCCCGCCCGGCTGCTGCGGTACATACTGACCGAGATTCTGGCTCGCGAATGAGAGAACCGGCCTCCCGCTACAATTTCCCATCGGATTCGGCGGAAACCGGACGATCGAGCCCTGAAAATGCAGCAGGAGGCCGGGCTCGGCGCGAAATCGCGACGCCGACCAGACACACCGCGCCACCGATCAGGGCCAGCGCCGTGGGCGCCTCGCCCAGCAACAGCCACGACATCAGCACCGACACCGCCGGGACCGCATAGGTGCTGACCGTCAGGCGCGCGGCCTCGGTGCGGCTCAACGCATACGACCACGCCGCGAAACCGATCGCGGTGGGGAACAATCCGAGATAGACACCCTCGATCACCGCGTGCGGCGGGGCGGCGGCCAGCTGGTGGACCAGCTGCGGCGCCCACGGGAGCAGGGCGATGGTGGCGGCGATCGAGCCGAGCCAGATCGTCACCAGGGAGTCCGCGTAGCGCAACGCCGCCTTCTGCACGAGCACGCCCGCCGCGTAGAGCACTGCCGCCACCAGCGCCAACAGCACCCCGAGCACGTCGCGATGCGCGGTGTTGCCCACGGCGATCGTGCCGACACCGGCGAGCGAGACCAGCGCTCCCAGCATCAGCATCCGCGAAATGCCCTCCTTCAGCAGCACTCCCGCCCCGAACGCCACCAGCAGCGGGGCCAGGTTCACCAGCAACGCCGCAGTTCCCGCGTCCACATGCCGCTCGGACGCGTTGAGCGCCACGGTATATCCCGCCAACCACACCACCGCGTACCCCGCGATCAACCCCAGCGCCCTCGGTGACCTGGGAATCCGCGGTTTTCCCCGGCTGTTCACCACCACGACCACGGTCAGCGCGACGGCCGCGACGGCGGTGCGAAGCAACGCCAGCGGCGCGGGCCCCAACGCGGCCCCGATATCACGGATCGCCACGAACGCCGAGGCCCAGAGGATCACGGCCGTCACCACGGCCGCGGCGGTCGCGACGGAATTGGCGGAGTCGGCCCGGGTAGGTACGGGCAACTGAGCGGTCACCGGATCATCGTGGCTGCGGCCTCCATCCGAAACAAGCGATTTTCGGCCATCGAGCTGCAAGTTCCGGACATTGTCGGCGCCATGGTCGCTGGGGCCCGAGAACCCTCTGGAGAAGCCGAGACGGACGTGCGCGGCGGGCCGACGTGTCACGATGAAACGAGAGGATCGGCGGGTCGAGGAGGCGATGATGTCGGAGCTATCGGGTACATCGACCGGTTCGTTCGGTGGGCGGTCGCCGACCAGCCATGAGCGAATGTCGGGACAACCGTGGGATGCCTCGTACCGGGACGGGCCCGCGCCGTGGGATATCGGGGGTCCACAGCCGGCGGTGGTGCGGGTGGCCCAGGCCGGTGGGTTCACCGGGACGGTGCTCGACGCGGGCTGCGGGTCGGGAGAGAACGCGCTGTTCATCGCGGCGCTGGGGGTGGACGTGGTGGGCGTCGATGTCGCGGCGACCGCGCTGGCGCTGGGGCGGGAGAAGGCGGCCGAGCGTGGGCTGGGCGTGGAGTTCGTCGAGGGGGACGCGTTCGATCTCGGGCGGCTCGGGCGGCGATTCGACACGGTCTTGGACTGCGGGCTGTTTCATAGCTGTGACCAGGATGAACGGCCGCGATACGTGGCGAGTCTGGCCTCGGTCACCGCGCCGGGCGCGAGCCTGTACGTGCTGTGCTTCAGCGATGACGGCACCGAGCTCGGGCCGCATCCGGTGAGCAGGGACAAGGTGGAGGCGGCCTTCGCCCCGGCGACCGGATGGGCCATCGCCGATATCGGGCGGGACCGTATTCACACGACGTTTCAAGAGAACGGCGTGGCGGCCTGGTTGGTGACGATCCTCCGCGTCGGAGGCTAGCCCGCCGCTGTCGGTGACTAGTCTTGCGGCTCTGGGGGATTCGTGGGTGGAAGGTGCACGGTCGATTCGTTGGCCGCGTCCGGGGTGTCTTGTGCGGGTGGTTTGGGGGCGCTGGG
>NZ_JAGPOX010000260.1 GCF_019038435.1 Nocardia alni | reverse complement strand
CCCCGGCCACAACCCCATCGTCCCCCACCGGCACCTGCCCGGACGTCCACACCAACCGACTGTTCGCCGGCACCACCGCCACATGGCTGTAACCATTCGTCGGCGGCAATTCATCGGGTGTCAGTAACTCCATACACCCCATGCTGCCTTATTTCCGCCGCGGATAGCCCTGACGCATTCCATCTGCGAGACCAATTGCGAACCAACATGTTCGAGCATCAGCCATGTCTTCTGAGCGGCTCCGAAGCGATGTCGTCGTACAGCCCCAGGTCCTCGGAGATCCTGACCAACTCGGACAGCCCGGACCGCACCGACGAATCCGCGTGTACTGGTTCGTCCGGGAACTCTCGGGATTCGGCACGCGCCCCAGAGACCAGGCGATCCCGCGCTGGATCAGTCATTTTCAGCGCCAGGCGGAGTGGCGGTCGCGCTCCAAGGCGCGGTCGGCCAGGCGTTGGAGGGATGCTTGGAGTTTCTCCGCGGTCAGGGGGGTGGCTTCGACTCGGTCTGCGAGGGTGAGCAGGTAGCGGCCCTGATCGGTGAAGTCGACGACCTGGAGGTATTCGCCGCCCTCCTGCCAGCCGTCCAGGGCGGCGCCCAGGTCCACCTTGAACTCTATGTAGGTGCGGAAGGGCTGGCGCAAGAAGCGGATCGCCTGGGTGCGGGCACTGTTGGGGTCGGCG
The DNA here is from genome assembly GCF_019038435.1 of Nocardia alni. Classification (GTDB taxonomy): domain Bacteria; phylum Actinomycetota; class Actinomycetes; order Mycobacteriales; family Mycobacteriaceae; genus Nocardia; species Nocardia alni. The sequence goes on along the minus strand of NZ_JAGPOX010000260.1, from coordinate 4,646 downwards.
GGGCTCCAGGTTTCCGACGGGGCCAGGTCCAGGCGGTTGATGGAGACGCCGTGGGCCGTGCCGGGCGGGACGTCGGGCAGCAGGGACACCACGCGCTTGATCGCGGAGGTGGGCGAGTGCAGGTAGAGGCGGATGTCACCGGCCGCGTCGGGGTCGGCGCCCGGGCCGGGCTCCTGTACCAGGACTCCCGCTGCGCTGTCATCGATTCCGGCGTGCATGCGGACCATGCGGTCGCGTCCGTCTCGACGGAAACCGAAGGCCTCCAAGCGAACCCGCGGCTGGGCCAATGCCTGTAAGGCACGGAAGATGCCCTCGTCCGCACTCACCCGCTCGACGAGTGCGCTTCTCGGACCGGCAGATTCGCGCTCGAGGTCGGAACGCGTCTCGGCCGCGGAGTGGAATTCGATCGGAAACGGCATCCGGTCGCGGCCGACCGCCTGCCAGGCGATGAAGAACTCCAGCTGCGAAAACTTCCACGCACTAGCCGTCGGCATTACCGCCCCCCGAACCGTCGAGATAAATTCGCCTCACCATACCCGGCGCCGCGTCCAGCGAAGAAGCGTGGCGTGAGTGGTCGGTCGATGACACGATCACCGCGGCACGGATCATCGATCGGCACGGCAAAGGGAGTTGCGCAACAGAGCTTTTCACTCGGCGTAATCCCCGCCGATCACACCCCCGGGAAGGTGCCGCACCTCGGGACCGAGCAGATCCTCCTGAATGCCCTTGAGCCACTCCGGGGTCTGGTGCTCACCGTCCCCCTCACCCTTCTGCCCACCCTTCTGGCCCATCATGCCGCTGGGCGACCCCGCGCCCGACATGCCTGCCAGCGAACCCGCTGTCCCCGCACCAGGTTTTCCACCCACCGAACCAGCACCGGGCACACTACCGCCCTTACCGCCACCGGCCGAGGAACCATCCAGCCCGCCACCGAGGCCGCCACCACCCACACCGCCACCATCCAGGCCGCCACCTCCCAGGCCACCGAGCCCGGACCCGTCGTACCCCGCCGTCGCGGTGGACGGACTCAACGACGAAGGCGACGTCGCGCCGGTCGGTTGACCGGTCAACGCATCCGGCAAGTTCAGACTCGACGGGCTGGTCGCATTACCGGTACCGCTGGGCTGCGTATCGGTGGAAGTACCCGGACCAGGAGTGCCCGCGGTCGAAGGACCCGGCCCAGGACCCGGGACACCCGGACCCGGACCTGGTCCCGGTCCCGGAGACGACGGGGGAACATTCGGGGCGTTGTCAGCCTGAGTGACACCCGGCATCGAGGGAACGTTCGTATCCGCCTCGGGCAGATACCGGGCATACACATTGTTCATCACCGCCCGCGCCTCAGCCTGAGCATTATTGGTACGACCATGATCAGCCATCAACTGCCCACCCAGCGTCGTCGCACCCGCACCCGGAAGAACAGTGTTCGCCACAACATCGGTAATAATCCCGGTCCAGGAATGCGACCGACTCGCCGGCTTATCAGGAATCTGATTCTTGACCTGATTTACCGTTACCTCCGCAGCGGTCAGCTTATTTGCCACCAAGTCTGCGGCTTGCTGGAGACTTTTGGCATCCTCCGCATATTTACGGACGTTAGCCTTGGCCGACTCCGCAGACGCCCCCGCCCAGCCGTTGTTGATCAGACCCTCAATATCGCTGCGAAATGCTTCTGCCTTATCTCCTGTATCCTTGGCCAGCTTCTGCCACGCGGCCACGCTGGCGTTCATGCCGTTCGGATCGATAGACCCTCGATATTGGATGATCCGGTCATGTGACATCGTGTCGAAATTTTCCATGGCATCCGACACCACATTCGGCAAGTACCCACCGTGAAATTCCTGCGACAGAGTAGTGTTCTGCGCTTGGGCCGCCGACCGGTCCCGTTGCCCCTTCGTCCCGGCGTCCTGCTCGCTCTGGGTGGGGCTGACGCTGCTGCTGAACTGACTCTCCAGATTATGGATGAACTCGCCGAAGCTGACCATCACTCCCCCTTGTATCTACTATTTACCGTTAAGGCTTTGCATGGTCTGCCTGATCCTTGCCTGTGTCTCGGAATCCGAGTTCTTGAATGCCTGACCAGCTTTTTTAAACATATCGGCCATCTGCTGGAGGACTGCAATGTGCTGTTTTACAGCACCTACGTATGAGCCGGGAGAATCGCCGGAGCCGAGATCGTGAATTTTCCGCGCATACTTCCCTGCAGACCCCAAGTCTCCAAAAGAGTTCTGATGGATTAAATCAGTTGCCGTAGTCATCTGCGTTTGCAGTTCCTGAATGTACGCATTGCAGCGCTTTGCGCACCGTTCTGCAGTGTCATCCTCGATCAGTAACTTCCCTGACTGCGCAGCGGACGCAAGGTTTGCAAATTGCTGCTTCATGTCATTTTGGTCAGCCATGAATTCCTCGCTTACAATTTTCTGCTACGCCAACTACTGCGGAATTGATTGATTCAGGGTCGTAGCCGACCGAACTGCAATGACGCAAGAGTCTTCAGTAGCGGCAGTACCGTACGCTTTCCTTACGATAACTTCGACAAGACCTTTTGATGTAGGAAAATCTACGCCGCAATCATCAGACGAGCCGTCATTGTAGCTAACTGCTTGCCGACCTGGTACGTCCACTCCTTTAATATTGCTGAGCGAAGAATTGTTTCGTACTTCGTCCATTGTGTGCGACGTCGAATTAACTGTCATGAAGTATCCGGTGGTTCGCCATCTACAACTGCGCCATCCAGGTTGTGCGACCTCCGTAGGATTCGTGTCCTTCGTGCTCGGATCGACACCGGTGGCTGCCACCGCACTGTCCGGCAGACTGCACGGATCCCACAGCTGCGCCTCCGACAGCGTCGTCGTGGCAGCCGCCTGCGGCTGACCAGACTGCGACTTACTACACCCAGCCACCGCCAGCACAGCGCACAGCCCAGCTACAACAGCTACGGTTCGCATGCAGAACCCCCGATCGTCCAGACTAAAGTTTGGCCAACTCTAGCAACTGGTAACCCCCGTCTCGACCTCTACGGGTCATGTTACCGACGCGGGCCGCCGTAGAGGGACGTCTTCGGGATCGGCCTCGAAATGGACCGCGCCGCAGGTCTCGTCCCGCTCGCTGTATGGACCACGATCACGATCTACCCGATTGCCCGAGTTGCACTGTGCGCGAAAGGGATGCGTAGAGGGACACTGCGCGACTCGGCGCTTCGCGGTAGATTTCCGGTTTCCGGTTCCGGTCAGGAAGTCTCGGCCGGCACGGCTGACCTCGAACGTTCCGGTCGAGGGTGCGTGCGTGCGATTGCTCCGCGTATCCGGGACGAAAATGTCCATGCACCACAGCTTCTCGTGCGTCGTCGACTACGAGAAGGGCGCTGATTGCATGACCGAGGTTCTCCATGCCGATCCCGGGCACGCAGCAGGGATGAGTTCTCATCCGACAGCGGGTGATTGACCGGATAGGGATGGGAACACTGATGGTAGGGGGAATGGCGCTTGGCGAACCCGGACGAAGCCGGGGAGGAGGAACGGCCCGGCACGGGGGTGTCAGCGTGGGGGGACGGTAAGCAGGGTGCGGTAGGTGGCGGTGTCCGGGGGTTCGCCTACCCGTTGTCCCTCGGCTTCGACCCAGGCGTGAGCGGCGAATGGCGGGGTGCGTACTCCGGTGCACCAGGTTGGCCAGGTGCCGCCGAGTCGGCACAACAGAGCTGTGGCGAGGGAGCGTTGGAGGCAGTAGCGCCCGGAGCACAGGACGCTGACGGCCATGACGTCCTGCCGGGCCTTCAGAGCCGTGGCGTGGTCGGCGGGCCGCGCTCCGCGGCGCGCGGCCCGTAGCAGGGTCTGCAAACGCCTGGGCGGCAGGTGGGCCAGTAGCCGAGCGGCGGCAACGGCGGTGCGGGCGGCAGTGCGGCGGCCGAGCGGGGGACGGTTGGGCTCGGTGTCGAGGATCTGGCTCACGGGGCATCGACCACCAGTCCGCAGCATGTGAGGCGGTCGAGCAGGGTAGTGACGTCGGCGGCTGCGCGATCGAGATGGACGGGCCGGGTGGCGGCGAGTCGGTCGGCGATCTGCTGGGGGCTGGCGCCGTCGAGGAGTGCCTGGAGGACAGTCGCGCCGGTGGCGTTGAGTTGCCAGTAGCGGCCGTTGCGTTCGTCGAGCAGGACCATGCCTTCGTCGGTGGGACAGCAGGCGACGTCAGTGCGCAGACTTGTCAACGGGGTGCTCCTCGTGTGGGTCGGGGTGGGCGGCAAGGTCGCGCAGCCATGTCTCGACTGCCAGGGTGTTCTCCAGTTCCGGGGCGCCGCCGATGTTCAGGTCGGGGCTGATCAGCGCGTGACGCAGGAGTTCTGGGTCGGCGAGGTCGGACGCGGCGAGGTGTGAGGTGTCGGCGATGTCGGACAGGTGACGGCGGTGGGTGCGCAGGCCGAGGTACCAGTCGGGGCCGCAGTGGTCCTTGGTGGTGCGGTGCAGGATGTGTTCGGGTACCAGGCCGTCCATCGCGGCGGCCAGCAGAGGTTTGTAAGCCCAGGGGTGACCTGCTTCGTGGGGGCGGGCGGTCAGGCAGGCGGTCAGGACGGCGTCGTCGCAGAAGGGGCTGTCCGTCGGCAGTCCGTGGGGGCTGGATGCCTCGTGGAGGAGGGCGGCGCCGCGTCCGGC